>DASWYI010000025.1:0-23499 GCA_036405055.1 Brevundimonas sp. | reverse complement strand
CGCCGCCAGCGCCGAAGGCCGCCGCGCCGCCGAACGGGGCCGTGAAGCCGCCCGCCGCGCCCGTGAGGACTCTCGCGGTCAGATCGAGGCCGCTCGCCTCGGCGCCGAGGAAGCCCGCCGTCAGGGCGAACGCGCCCGCGCGGAAGGCGCCCGCGCCATGGCCCAGGGTCGCGTCCACATGCGCGAGGGTGCCGTGCAGATGCGGGACGGCGCCGCCCAGATGCGCCGCGAGGCTGAACGGCTTCAGGATCCGGCCTACCGCGCCCAGGTCATCGCCGAGAACCGCGCTCGCGGTCAGACCGTGACCGACCAGGAACTGCTCGCCGCCGCCCGCCGCATGCCCGGCCAGGCCGACGAAATGGAACGCAACGCCGCCCGCATGGAAGCTCGCACCCGCGGGGAAGACTAGACTCGAACGGCGGTGGCGCGGGGCCTCAGAACCCCTGCGCCGCCGCCAGCCGCTCCGCGTGGAAGCCCGCGTCGCCGAGCAGTTCGTTCAACACCCGCACCCGCTTCATGAACAGGCCGACGTCGAACTCGTCGGTCATGCCGACGCCGCCGTGCATCTGCACCGCCTCCTGCACCGCCAGCTCGGCCACCCGCCCGGCCTTGGCCTTGGCGATCCCGGCGATCAGACCCGCATCGTCGCGATCGGCGTCCACCGCCTGAAGCGCCGCCAGGGTCGCCGCCTTCGCCAGCTCCAGCTCGCTGAACAGATGCGCCGCCCGATGCTGCAGGGACTGGAACTCGCCGATCAGCTTGCCGAACTGCTTGCGCGTCCGCAGGTATTCCATCGTCACCTTGAACGCCTGATCCCCCGCGCCCGTCAGGCTCGACGCCGCGCAGGCCCGGCCGAGCGTCAGGACGCCGTCCAGCAGCGCCTCGCCTCCGTTCACCTCGCCAACCACGGCATCGGCATCGACCGCCACGTCGGTCAGGGTCACTCGCGCCGCATTGTGCGCATCGACCATCACCGTGCGCTCGACCTCGACCCCCGCCGTCTTCGGATCGACGAGGAACAGGGTCAGCCCGGCATCTGTCCGCGCCGCCACGATCAGGGCGTCCGCCACATGGCCGTCCAGCACGAAGCCCTTGGCGCCGTTCAGCCGGAAGCCGTTGCCCGACCGCTCGGCCGTGGTCGCGATCTTCGCCGGCGCGTGCTTGGCGCCCTCGTCGATGGCCAGTGCCACGATGGCCTCGCCCGCCGCGATGCGGGGCAGCCACTCGGCCTGCTGCGCTTCCGATCCGCCCATCAGCGCCTTGGCCGACAGCACGCCCGATCCGAAGAAGGGCGAGGGCGTCAGGGTCCGACCCAGGCTCTCCGCGATCACGCCCGCCTCGACGGCGCCAAGACCCGATCCGCCGTGCGTCTCGGGGATGATGACGCCCGCGAACCCCATCTCGCCGAACGCCCGCCACAGGTCGCGGGACACCCCGTCCGGGTCGCGGTCGTCGCGCAGCTTCCGCAGATGCGCGATCGGCGCATGCTCGCTCAGGAAGCCGTCGGCGGCCTCCTGCAGCATCGTCTGTTCTTCGGTCAGGATCAGGGGCATGCGTCAGGCTCCCGGCAGCTGCAGCAGGTGCTTGGCGATGATGTTCAGCTGGATCTCGCTGGTCCCGCCCTCGATGGAGTTGGCCTTGGTGCGCAGCCAGTCGCGGGCCGCCGTCCCATGCCGCGAGCGCTCGCTTTCCCACTCCAGCGCATCGGCGCCGCCCGCCGCCATCAGCACCTCGTGCCGCCGCTTGTTCAGCTCGGAGCCATAGTATTTCAGCATCGAGGCGATGGCTGGATGCGCCTGTTTGGCCTTCACCTGATCGCCCACCCGCTCCATGGCCAGACGGAAGGCGGCGGCGTCGATCTCCAGCTCGGCGATCCGCGCGCGCAGCATCGGCTCGTCCAGCCGCCCGGCGTCGTCGGCCCCGATGGCGTCCAGCGCCACCTGACCCACCGGCCGCCCGGCCCCGGCCTCACCCATGGCGCCGATCATGGTCCGCTCGTGCGCCAGCAGGTGCTTGGCCACGTCCCATCCGCGGTTCAGCGTCCCGACCAGATTTTCCTTCTCCACCCGCACGTCGTCGAAGAAGGTTTCGCAGAACGGGCTCTTGCCGCTGATCAGGGTGATCGGCCGCGTCGTCACCCCGGGCGTCGCCATGTCGAACAGGACGAAGCTGATCCCCAGATGCTTCGGCGCCTCCGCATCCGTCCGCACCAGACAGAAGATCCAGTCGGCCTTGTCGGCATAGCTGGTCCAGATCTTCTGGCCGTTGACTATCCAGTGGTCGCCCCTGTCTTCCGCCCGCGTCTGCACCGCCGCCAGGTCCGACCCCGCCCCCGGCTCGGAATAGCCCTGGCACCAGCGGATTTCACCGCGCACGATCTCGGGCAGGAAACGCTGCTTCTGTTCCTCGGTGCCGAAGGCCAGCAGCGCCGGCCCCAGCATCCACACGCCGAAACTGGCCAGCGGCGCCTGCGCCTTGATGCGCCGCATCTCGGCGCCCAGCACCTTGGCCTCCTCACGGCTCAGGCCGCCGCCGCCGTATTCCGTCGGCCATTCCGGCGCGGTCCAGCCGCGCGCCGCCATCCGGTCGAGCCACAGCTTGTGCGCCGGCGTCTTGAAGACGGCGTTGCGCCCGCCCCAGACGCGGTCCTCGTCACTGTCCAGCGGCCCTCGGCATTCCGCCGGGCAGTTCGCCTCCAGCCACGCCCGCGTCTCCGCGCGGAAGGTTTCGAGATCAGCCATGGCGTGTCCCCGCGTTTCTTCTGAACCCTCCATAGCAAGGGACTGCGCGTTACGCAGCGTCACCCCTCGCCGCACATTACGCCCTCGTAACTATCGTCCGCGCCGTTGGCTGATAGGGTTCGCGCCTCGCTGTTCCGGAGCCGCCCTGATGATCCGTTCGACCCTCGCCCGCGCCGCCCTGCTGGGCGCCTCGCTCGCCGTTCTCGCCATGGCCGCGCCCGCCGCCGCCCAGACCGCCGCACCCGCCGTGCCGCCGCTGGTCTACACCCACCGCGAGCTGGCGAACGGCCTGGACGTCTACGCGATGCCGGATCCGAGCGCCGGCACGGTCACCATCACCGTCTGGTACAACGTCGGCGGCAAGGACGACCCCGAGGGCCGCAGCGGCTTCGCCCACCTGTTCGAACACATCCTCAGCCGCAAGACCGTCAACCTGCCCTACGGCATGATCTCGACCATGGTCGAGAACGCCGGCGGCAACCGCAACGCCTCCACCGGCCAGGACTTCACCAACTACTACGAGACCGTCCCGCCCCAGTATCTGGAGACCATGCTCTGGACCCACGCCGAGCGCATGGCCCGCCCCGTGGTCGACCAGGCCGTGTTCGACGCCGAACGCTCCATCGTGAAGGAAGAGCTGCGCCAGCGCGTCTACGCCCCGCCCTACGGCCGCTTCGGCGTCTTCGTCATCGGCGACAACGAGTATGACAACTCCATCTACCGCCGCCCGGTGATCGGCTCGATCGAGCAGCTGGACTCCACCGTCATCGAGGACGCCCGCGCCTTCCACGAGGCCTACTACCGCCCGTCGCAGGCGACCCTGATCGTGTCCGGCAATTTCGACCCGGCCCAGCTGGACCGCTGGGTGGACCAGTATTTCGCCGGCATCCAGAACCCCGCCCGCCCGGTGCCGGTGTTCGAACGCCCCGTGTCCCCCCCGCGCACCGAACCGCGCAACGTCGTCGCCTACGCCCCCAACGTGCCCCTGCCGGCCGTGGCGGTGATCTGGCCGGGGGTGGATGCGTCCCACCCCGACAACGCCGCGCTGGAGATCCTTCAGGCCGTCCTGTCGCGCGGCCAGAACTCGCGCCTGTATCAGGCCATGGTCTATGAGACCCAGCTCGCCTCCTCGGCCTCCTTCGGCGTCGATTCGATGGAGGAGGACGGCTCCATCACCGCCAACGCCATCGTCGCCCAGGGCAAGGACATCAGCGACGTCGAGCGCGCCATGGACGGCGTCTTCGACCGCATCCGCAACGAGCCGATCACCGAGGTCGAGCTGCAGGAGGCCAAGACCGAGCTGATCGCCGCCGACCTGCGTCAGCGCGAAACCGCCAACGGCCGCGCCTTCATGCTGGGCCAGGCCATCGTGTCCGAGAACGACCCGACCGCGCCCGACCGGCGCATCGCCGCGCTCCAGTCCGTGACCGTCGCCGACGTCCAGCGCGTGGCCCAGCACTATCTGGTCGGCTCATCGCGCGTGAACGTCCGCTACATGGACGAAAGCCAGCGGCCGGAAGGCGTGTCCGAGGACAGCTGGCGCAACCCGGCCCCGGTCCCGACCTTCCTGACCGTGCCGCCCGCCATCCTGCCGCCGAACGAGCTGCTGCCCGAGGGCCAGCGCATGGCCCCGCCGGCGCCGGGCGCCGCCCGCGCCATGGCCGCACCCCAGATCGTCGAGCGCACCCTGCCGAACGGCCTGCGCGTTATCGTCGCGAAATCCACCGACCTGCCGATCATGAACGCCCAGCTTATCATCGGCGGCGGCTCCTCGGCGGATCCGGCGGGCCGTAACGGCGTGGCCCAGCTGACCGCCGGTCTCGCCCGCGAAGGCGCCGGCGGCCGCACCTCGCCCCAGATCGCTGCGGCGCTCGAGTCGCTCGGCGCCAACCTGTTCGCCGGCGCCGGTTCGGACAGCGTCACCGTGTCCCTGTCCGCGCCCGTGGCTTCGGCCGACGCCGCCGGCGCCATCTTCGCCGATGTGGTCACCGAGCCCGCCTTCGCCCCGGCCGAGGTCGAGCGCGCCCGCACCCGGGCCCAGAACAATCTCCGCGTCGCCCTGCGCGACCCCGCCACCATCGGCGGGCTGGTGCTGAACCGCGTGGTCTTCGGCGACGCGGCCTACGGCGCCCCGGCCAGCGGCACGGCGGACAGCCTGGCGGCCATCACCCGCGACGACATCGCCGCCTATCACGACGTCTGGTGGCGGCCCGACAACGCGGCGCTCGTCATCACCGGCGGCATGACCCCGGACGAGGCCTTCGCCTTCGCCGAGCGCACCATGGGCGGCTGGGACCGGCCCGCCACGGCGCGTCCCGCGATGCCCGCCCGCGTCGGCGCCGCCACCGCGCCGCGCATCGTCGTCGTCGACCTGCCAGGCGCGGGTCAGGCCGCCGTCACCGCCGCCGTCCGCGCGCCGCTGCGCACCGACGAGGCCTACTATCCGATGCTGGTGACCAACGCGATCATCGGCGGCGGTCAGAACGGCCACCTGTTCCAGGAAGTGCGCGCCAAGCGCGGCCTCAGTTACGGCGCCAACTCCGGCGTTCAGGCCCGCTCCGAGGCCTCCATGCTGGTCGCCTCGACCCAGACCAAGAACGAAAGCGCCGCCGAGGTGCTGGGCCTGGTCCTGTTCGAGTTCGACCGCCTGAAGACCGAGGCCGTCACCGAGACCGCCACGACGGACCGCGAGACCTACATCACCGGCGGATTCTCCAGCAATCTGGAGACCACCGGCGGCCTGGGGAACTTCATCGCCCAGACGGTCCAGTACGGCCTGCCGCTCAGCGAGCTCCAGAACTATCCGGAGCGCGTCCGCGCCACCACGCCCGCCGCCATCATGGCCGCAGCCAACGCCAGCCTCGGCTCGGACCGCGCCTATGTGGTCATCGTCGGCGATGCGAAGATGTTCATCGACGCCGTCCGCGCCGCCCACCCCGATGTGCAGGTCATCCCCGCCGCCGACCTCGACCTGTCGCGCGGCGATCTGGGCGTTCACTGATCTGATCCTTCTCCCCTCGAGGGAGAAGGTGATCGCGTGAGCGATCGGATGAGGGGGCTGCCAGACGAAGGCTGACTTCCAGACGATGAGGGTGGCTGACACAGCCCCCTCATCCGGCCCTCACGGGCCACCTTCTCCCTCGAGGGGAGAAGGAAAGGTTTCTACTTCCTCCTAAACGCCTTCACCGCATCCACCGCGGCCCGGACCGAAGCCTCGATCCCGGCCCAGTCGCCGGCCTTCACAGCCGCGTCGGTTATCAGCTTCGAGCCCATGCCCGCCGCCACGATGCCGGCGCCGAACCATCTGGCGATCGACGCCGCGTCCGGATCGACCCCGCCGGTCGGCATGATCTTGGTCCAGGGCATCGGCCCCATGACCGCCTTGACGAAATCCGCCCCACCGACCGACGCGCCGGGGAACAGCTTCACGATCTCGCAGCCCAGCTCCTGGGCCTTCAGGATTTCGGTCACCGAGCCGCAGCCGGGGAAATAGGCCGTCATGCGCCGGTTGCAGGTGCGGGCCACCTCCTCGACCATCCCCGGGCTGACCACAAAGCGCGCGCCGCGGTTCAGGAACAGCGCCGCCGTCCCTGCATCCACCACCGAACCGATGCCCAGCACCACCTCGGGATTTGACGTCTGCAGCGCGCGCGCCACCTCGCCGAACAGGTCGCAGGCGAAGTCGCCCCGGTTGGTGAACTCCACCACCGGCGCCCCTCCCGCTGCGCAGGCGCGGATGACGTTCAGGCACACCTCGGCGTCCGGGTGATAGAACACCGGACACACCCCTTGGGCTTCAAGGGCGGTCAGCACGCTGAGGCGGTCGTGGCGCATGGAGGTCTCCTGTCGTCCCTTGCTCGACCGTGCGGGGCGGTGCGTCAAGTCACACAGGGTGTCAGTTTGACCGGTTACGGGCTGCTGTTAGGCTCGCAGTATGCCTGCAACGGCCCGCGACATCTTTTCGGATCAGTTCGAACCCATCGACGGCGACTACCTCTATCGCCGCCGGCATAAGGACGCGCCTGTCAGGATCACACGCGGCGAGCTTGATCTTTTCATGGATAGGTTTGACCGCGCTCAACCGATCCTGATGTGGGGCGGCGCCATTGCCGGGGCAATGCTGATCGTCCCCGCCGTGTTCGCCCTCACTCTCTTGGTTCCAGAGAACCTTCAGGATTGGGGGCTTCTCGTCATTTGCGCTGTCTTCGTTGGGTTGGTGCTGCTGGTTTCCAATTGGATTTGGGACGCACCTGCCCGGGCTCTGAAGGGGCGGCCCCCGTCTGGACCCCCATATGCTCCGAGTAAGGCACGGCGCCTGGCCTACGCGCGCACGTCATATGCAAGAATGGGCTTGGGAATGGCGCTGTGCGCCTCGGCGCCGCTCCTGATCCCGGCTGTGCGCGAGCCAGCGTGGCTCACGGCTTGCGCTGGCGGGCTTGTCTTCATGCTGGCCCATCTTATGAGAAAATGGAGTGCGGAGCGCGCCCCGACCTAGCCCTTCGCCAACTCCGCCACCCTTCCCACCAACCCGCTCCCCGCGTCGAACAGCGGGTCCAGCACGGTGAAGTGGTTCAGCCCCTCCAGCGCCTCGAACCGCGCCTCCGCCCCCTTGGCGGCCCAGACCGCCGCCATGTCGCGGCTCTGGCGGATGAACTCCGGGCTCTCATCTCCGCCGACGATGCAGTCCAGCACCGTCCCCCCCGGCGCCCCGCCGTTCGGCGCGGGCCAGTGGATCGGCGACAGGGCCGCCGCGCCCAGAGGCTCCAGCCCCAGGGCGACGTTCAGCGACGTCGGGATCAGCGGCGCCAGATCGAACACGCCGGATATGGCCACCGCACCGTTCGCCCGCCCCTCGCTCAGCAAACACGCCGCCATATGCCCGCCCGCCGAATGGCCGAACACCATCGGCCGCCTGCCCGTCCGTGCGCGCAACAGGTCCGCAGCCGCCCGCATCTGACCCACGATGACGCTCAGGCTCACCGTCGGGCACAGGTCGTAACTCGGGATCGCCACGCTGACCCCGTGGCTCAACAGCGCCGGCGCCACGCCGGAAAACCACGACCGGTCCAGCGCCTGCCAGTATCCGCCGTGGATGAACATCGCCACGGGCGCATCCGGTCCGGCCTCGAACAGATCCATCGCCTCCCGCTCGCCGGGGCCATAGGCGACCGTCTCAAACGCATGCCCCGCCCGCGCGGCCTCGGCCGTCTCGCGCCACATCGCCATCACCGCCGGATGGTCCGGCACGCGGGCGCGATTGTTGTATTCGGCTTCGAGATCCAAGGGAGTAGGGCTTAAGGATTAGGGCTTAGGGATTTCACAGCTTATCGGTCCGGGATTCCCAGGCAAATGGAATGACGGTGCTGGTCAGAGCGCCGAACTCCCCCTAATCCCTAATCCCTAATCCCTAAGCCCTCGTGCGGAGCACGCCCCATGATGACCGCCATCTTCGTCTTCATCAAATGCGAGCTGGGCCACGCCAACGACGTGGCCGCCGACATCGTGGACAATGTCGAGAACGTCTCCGAGTGCTACTCGACCTCGGGCCAGTACGACCTGCTGGCCAAGTTCAACCTGTCGAAGGACGCCGACATCGGCACCTTCGTGACGAAGAAGGTCCAGACCCGGCCGCACATCCGCGACACCTTCACCGTCATCACCTTCTCGCCGTTCGTTTCCTCGAAATGAGGAAACTGATCGACCTGCCCGGGATCGATGATCTCGAGCTGAAGGCGCTGATGAAGCCGCGCCTCGCCGACCCCGACATGATCGACGAGCACCCCGAGGTCGCCGACGCCGTCCGCGCCGCCTTCGGCCTTACGCCCGACGAGGCGGAGGCCGCCATTCCCGCCGGCTGGGACGGCATCCACCGCCTCGACCCGCAGGACATGGCCGAGGCCTTCGAGGCCGAGGGTTGGGACGTCACCGACAAACGACGCAAGCCCCTGCGCATGCTGCCCATCCTCGCCCTGCCGCTGGCCCTGGCCATGCGCGGCATCGCCGGAACCCTGCCCTTCATGGCCGAGCCCGACCAGCCCGACACCGACTGGGGCTCCAACCTGAAAGCCGAGGCCAGCCGCTTCAGGAAGCGCTGAGCCTTGGCGTTAGAACTCTGACATTGATATCCGCTCATCCCCGCGAAGGCGGGGACCCAGTTCTTTGGGTGATGTAGCGGCGCCTGTGATCCGCCATCGTCCGTCCTGAAACACCGGCGTCTCAATAACAGGACTGGGTCCCCGCCTTCGCGGGGATGAGCGGAATAGTAGACGGAGCCTACCGCCGCGGCACGATCTCCAGCCCGATCCCGGGCCGGTCGCTGGGCGACAGGGCGACGACGTCGAAGCGGATATCGGCGATGTCCACGCCTTCCAGCGCCTTGTTCACCAGGGCCGGCACATAGGGCCCGCCGTCGCGCACCCGCACGTCCAGATGGAAGCCCGGCTGGTCGTCGTCCATCCATTTGGCCAGGGCCAGCCAGGCCGCCTGGATGCCCGGTTCGGCGCGCAGAACAGTCTGCAGGCCCTCGACCATGCCCTTCGGCGGATTGGCCGGCACGGCCAGCGAGGTCGGCATCCGCGCCGCCTGCGGCACGCTAGGCGCGCCGATCAGGCCGTTGATCGCCTCCGGACCCCAGGCCACGCCATAGGGCTGCCCGGGGTTCAGCACCGCCGGGTTCTCGGCCACCATCTCCAGCAGGATCCGCCCCGGCCAGCTGACCGTGCGCACCTTGGGTCCGAACACGCTCGCCGCCCGCTCGGCAGCGGTGAACAGCGCCGTAGCCCGCAGGGCCCCGCGATGCTCGACCGACAGCAGGGTCACCACGTCGCCCGCGTCATCCGTGTCCGGGGTCGCCACGTACAGGGGCTCGGTCAGCAGCGCCGTCTCGAACGCCTTGCGCTCTTCCGCACCACCGCTCGCCGCCGCGATCAGCAGCCGCTCAAGCGCGTTCACAGGGACAAAGGGGGCGGGCGTGGTCATGACGGCTCATTCCAGACTGAGCCGTCGGATAAACACCATGGGCGGGGCGGTGTCACGCCCCGCCGCCGGTTCAGTCGGTCAGGTCAGCACCACGATCGCCACGCGGCGGTTCTGGGCGCGGCCTTCGGGGGTGGCGTTGTCGGCGATGGGCTCATCCTCGCCATAGGAGATCGTCGCCATCCGGTTCAGGGCGATGCCGCCCCGGCTCAGGTTGCGCCGCACCGCCTCGGCCCGGGCCAGGCCCAGCCGCTCGTTGTAGTCGGCGTCGCCGGTCGCGTCGGTGTGGCCCTGGATTTCCAGATAGACGTTGCGGTTCTCGGCCCGCAGACGCTGCACCAGCTCGGCCAGACGCTGCTCGGCCTCGGGCGACAGCTGGTCGGCGTCGACCGGGAACTTCACCGAGTCGTCCGACAGCACGACCTCATAGAGGAACTTGCCCTCGGCCAGCTTGTGGGCCGCGTTGGCGCGGGCCAGGGCCTCGCCGGCGGTGCCTTCCACCTGGGTCAGATGGGCGTCGACGGTGCTGACGCGCTGGTCCACCGCCGCCGCCTGTTCGCGCACGAACCGGTGGCTGGCGCAGCCCGAAGCCGCGACGCCGATGGCCAGCAGAGAGCCCGCGACGAGCGCGGTCCTGATTGTCGATCTGGTCAAGATGAGAACTCCTTGTGTCCGGCCGCGCCACGTCCGGTATTCGCGCGAAACCCCATCAGCCCGGACGGTAACGGCCAAGCCGTGACCTGGTTGCGTCGATTTCTGGACAGCTTCGCAGCAGGGTTGCCGTAATCTCGGACAGGTTCTTTTCGGCGCCACGATGCTGACGCGCCCGGATGATCTTTATGGATCGCCGTCTCCAGTGTCGGCGTTCGGTGACCGATGGACGAACAAGCCACGGATACTTCAAGAAGATCAGTCCGTCGTCTGGGCGGTCGCGCGGGCGCCGTGGCGCTCAGCGTCGCCGCGCATCTGGTCCTGTTGCCGGCCATTCTGCTGGCCACGACCCCGTTGCCTGATCCGCCCGCCGACGATCCTGCTCCCATAATCGTGAGCCTGATCCAGCCGCCGAAGCCGCCGCCGCCCGCGCCTGAGCCCGCGCCGGTCGACGACCCGGTCCCGGCCAAGGCCTCGACTTCGCCCAGCCCCTCGTCGCCCGCGCCGCCCCGGCCGGACCCTCAACCCCCGCGTCCGCGCCCGGCCCGCGTCACCCCGCCCGCCAATGTCCCGTCTGTCCCCGCCAGCCCCGCGCCCTCGACCGGCGAGGCCTTCGTCACCGTGGGCGAGGGTCAGCTGGCCGGCGCCACGCGCGCGGGCTCGGGCTCAGGCAGTGGTTCGGGCTCGGGCGACGGCGGCGGCAGCTGCGACATGGTCCGCCGGCTTCAGGATGCGCTGCGCGCCGACCCCGACATCCGCGCCGCCGTCAGCGCCGCGCAGGGACAGGTCGGTTCGGGCCGCGCCCTGCTGCTGTGGAACGGATCGTGGGTCCGCAGCCCCGGCCAGTCCGGCAACGGCCTCGCCGGCGTGCGTCAGGCCATCGCCGTCGAGGTCGCCTTCGCGCCCGAGGTCTGCCGCGAGCGCGCCATGCGCGGCCTGGTTCTGCTCACCTTCGCCGACGGCGCCCGCATCGCCCTGGGCGGCGGGCAATGGCGCTGGGGCGACCTGCTGAAGGGCCGCTAGGCCGCCGGTTTCACCAGCAGGCCGTCGATGGGCTGCACCACCCCGTTCGAGGCGATGGTCTCCACCCCGGTCAGCTGGGCCGTCGTCCCGTCCGGCGCCGTGATCTTCAGCACCTCGCCGTCGCGCGAGAAGGTCAGCATGCCGTCGCCCATGGTGCGCATCTCGACCTTGCCGTCGCTGTCCGCCGCGATCGCCGCCTCGATGTCGCGCCGGGTCAGGGCGCCGGGCACAATGTGCGACCGCAACAGGGCCACGGCCTGGGCCCTCATGGTGTCGGAGGCGAAGTCGTCGCCCGCGCTTTCGAACGCGCCGTCCGCCGGGGCGAAGACCGTATAGGGACCCCGGCTTTCCAGCACGGCGCCCAGGCCCGCATTGCCCACGACCTTCTCCAGCGTGTCGAAGGCGCCGTCGCCCTTGACCGCCTCGGCCAGGGTCTGGCTGGACGGCTGCACCGTGCCGTCCGCCTCGACCTCGCCCTTGCGCTCGCCGCAGGCCGCCAGTGTCAGAACCGCGAGCGGCAGCGCCGCCCATTTCAGGGTGTTTCGCATGTCCTGCCTTGTCGATCAGGTGAGAAGCTGGATGGCCGCCTGGACCAGTCGGGTGGTCGGATCGACCTGATAGACGTAGCCGTCGTTGTATCGGTACAGGGCCTGCGGCGTGTCCACATACTGCGCCCGGTAGGCATAGGGTACATTGTAGACGTCATAGCCGGCGGGCATCCGCTGGCCGACGTTGATGTCCTGACCGGTCAGCAGCGCCGCCACCTGGGCGATGGCCTGCGTCTTGGGATCCAGCCCGTAGATGGCCCCGTCGGCATAGCGATAGTCGTAGGGCCGGTTCAGCCCGTAATAGCTCGAATAATAGGTCGGCACGGGCTGATAGGCGTATTGCTGCGGCCACGGATTGCCCAGCCCCAGCGCCCCGCCCAGCACGGGCACATAGCCCAGCAGCGAGCCCTGCGGCGTCAGCCGGTAGACGTAGCCGTCGCGGTAGACGTAGTCGAAATCGTCATCGCGGCGATCCCACAGACTGTCGAACCGCGCGCGCTCCATCCGCTCGATGCGGCGTGCCTGACCGGGGGGCAGGCAGCCGTTGTCCTTGCGCGCCAGTCCCGGCGGGCAACCGGCGATCAGACCCCGGTCCGGGGCCCGGCGCAGCAGCACCACCTGTCCGTTGTCGGCGACCGTGATGACCGGCCGGTCCTCGCGCCGCTCCCGGCGGTCTTCGCGCCTGTCTTCGCGGCGGTCCTGACGATCGTCGCGGCCTTGCGCCAAAACGACCGGCGCCACGCGCACGGTCCGGACCTCGTCGCTAGCGCGTCCCCGCTCGCCGTCATGCCCGCGCCCGTGGCCCTGGCCCCGGCCTTCGCCGCCGCGCTCCTGATGGCCTCGGCCATGGTCGCCGCGGTCGCCGTCATTGCCGCGCCCCTGCGCCGTCGCGGCCGTGGAGGCGGCCAGGGCGAAAGCCAGGGCGGCGGCGGTCGTGTACAGAATTCTTCGCATCGGAACCTCTCATGCACCGGACATCAAACGTCCGGTGACCGACAGTGTTCCGAAAGCCGGCGGGGCGGCGACCGGCGCCGCCCCTTGCGGCCTTACCGCCCCCGGCGCGCGAAGATGCCGGCCAGCGCCGTCAGGCGCGGCGCGTCCAGCCCCTTGGCCGCGGCGGCGGCGGCGGTCAGCTCGGTCGCCAGAGCCGCCGAGCCGCGCGCGTCCCTGCGACCGCCGGCCCGCCACTGGCTGATGGCCGCTCCGGCCCGTCCGGCCAGCCCCGCCTCGACACCGTTGGCGCGCGTCAGCTGGTCCAGATAGGCCTGGGCCACGTCGGGCGTGTCGCCCCAGACGATGCGGGTCTGGGTCTGCGGGTTGATGACGTCGGAGCGCACCGCCTCGGCCGCCGCGATCTCCGCCGCCGACAGATACTGGCTGGGGACCAGACGCAGGACGTCCACGCCGCGCGCGATCTCGCTGCCGTAGATGCGGCCGTTGAACCAGTAGGAGGACCACTGGCCACCCACCACCACGCGGTCCGGATTGATCGGACCCCGGTCGAAATAGGCGACCTCGAACGGATGGGCCGGATCGGTGAAGTCCATCACCGACACCCCGCCCTGATACCAGGCCTGCACCAGCAGCTCGCGCCCCGGCACCGGGATCAGCGACCCGTTGTGGGCGACGCAGTTCTCGGTCGCGGTCTGATGGCTGGGCAGCTTGAAGAAGGTCTGGCCCTTCATCTGACCGTTCTCGATCGTCGCCACCAGATTGGCGCCCCAGTTGGCGGGATCCTCGGCCCGGCAGCGCGCGCCGATGCCGCCGCCCCACTCGTCGGTGAAGACCACCTTGTCGCCGGCGTTGCTGAAGATGGCCGAGTGCCAGTAGGCCATGTCCGGATCGAACATCTCCGACACCCGCGCCGGGTGCTCGGGGTCCGAGATGTCCAGCAGGATGCCGTTGCCGCTGCACGCCCCGGCGGCCAGGCCGATCTCGGGATAGGCGGTGATGTCGTGGCACTGGTTGGTCTGGGCGGTGTCCTGGCTGGCCACCCCGGCGCGGCCGCCGTTCCACAGGCCGGCGATCGCGCCGGTCTCGCGGTCGGCGAAGATGCGCGGGCGGCCGACGATTGCGGCGTCCTGCGGATGGTCCAGCTCCACCTTGATGACGTCGATGGAATACAGCGCCGTCTCCGGGTTCACGCCCGGCTCGCCGTCGCTGCAGATCGACAGCTCGTCGGTCTTGCGCACGCCCGAGGTGCCCGAGTTGTAGATATAGAGCACGTTGGGATCGGTCGGATGCGGAACCAGCGTATGGGTGTGCGACCCGCGGCAGGTCTGGACCGCCGCGATCTGGCGCGGGGCCTTCAGGTCGCTGATGTCGAAGATGCGGATGCCGCGGAACCGCTCGGCGCTGACGTCTCCGTTCACGCCCGACGCGCCGCAGTCCAGCCGCCCGCGGTTCTGCTCCACCGACATGAACAGCAGGTCGCCGTGGATCGACAGGTCGCCCTGCCCGCCCGGGCACACCACCGACAGCACCAGCTCCGGCGTTCCGCTGGACACGTCATAGGCGTTGAAGCCGTTGAAGTTGCCGACGAACAGCTTGCCGTCCGCCATCGCCATGTCGCTGTTGGCCAGGGCCAGCAGGCCATAGCGCGGCGGATTGGCCCGCATCCGGGCGAAGAAGGCCTCTTCCTCCTCCGGCGTCGGCAGGGCGATCAGCGCCTCGGGATCAAAGAACCCCGGCGGCGGCGCGACAGCGTGCTCCAGCACCAGCCCCGACGCCGCCTGACCCGCATCATGCAGGCCGGGCGACAGGTGGTCCCGTGGATCGGCCGTCTGGGCCGAGGCGGCCGCCGCGCCGAACAGGAACCCTGTGGCGACGACGGCGGAAATCAGGCTGCGAACGTTCATGGCCGCTCCTTGGAAAGGGTCAGAGGTCAGACAGTATGGATTGCATGCGCAGGATCTCCGCCGACTGGTCGCCGACGACGGAGGTGGTGAAATCGGACAGCATCGGGTCCTCGGCGGCGTCCGGCTGGGCCAGCAACGCCTCGACCATGTCCAGCGCGCCCTTGTGGTGCTGGATCATGCCTTCCAGGAACAGCCGGTCGAACTCGGCCCCGCGCGCCGCCGCCAGGGTCTGCATCTGCCGCGGCGACAGCATCCCCGGCATCACCGGCGTGTCGGACGGCTCCATCGCCCCACCGTGATTCATGCCGCCGTGATCCATGCCCGCGTGATTCATGGGCGCCGAATGGTCCATGCCCCCATGGCCCATCCCCGGCATCTCCAGCGGCTGTCCCCGCTGCATCAGCCAGTCGCGCATCAGGGCCATCTCGGCCTCCTGGCTCATGGCGATCCGCTCGCCCATCAGCCTGACCGTCGGGTCCGCCCCCTGCGCCCGCAACAGCGCCACCATCTCCACCGCCTGGGCGTGATGCACGATCATATGCTGCATGAAGGCGACGTCGCCGGGCGTGAAGGTCGTGCGGCTCAGATCCACCGCCTCCGCCGCCGTAATCACCCGCGGCGCCGCCCCCGGCGCCCCCGGCTGGAATATCGGCGGCGTCTGCTGCGCCATGGCGGGCGTGGCGATCAGTCCGGCGATCAGGATTGCGGCATAGGCGTACAAACGCTTCGAACTCCCCGCCGGCCCCGGCGCCGCCCAACTTAGGCGCCGCCCTCCGCCCGGGGCAAGGCGGAATGTAGCCGTCGGCTCAGCCCTCTTCCTCGGCGCAATTGCGCAAGTCTGCCTGTTATTTGCGTCGTCAGAACCAACTGAAATGGCTTGAGCGCCTGGTCAGACGCAGCAAACGCGGCCTAACCTCCAGTTAGGAGGCGTCGTGGCGGACCAATCGAAGCGAGGCACAGACTGGAACGCCGATGAGCTCGACGCCATCGTGGCCGATTACTTTGCCATGCTCGCGATGGACGCCGCAAACCAGCCCTTCGTGAAGGCTCACCGTGCCCAGGCTTTGGATGCTGGTATCGGTCGTGGCCACAAGTCGATCGAGTTCAAGCACATGAACATCTCGGCCGTAGCCGCCGAACTTGGTCTGCCGTTTGTGCGCGGCTATCGGCCGATGTCGAATTATCAGGCGGCCATCTTTCCTGCCATCGACCGCTACCTCAGTGCCCACCCCGAGGCTTGGCGGATCGGTGACGCCCAGCTTCTCGCGCCCTCTCCTTCGATGGCTGGAGGTGGCGTGTCTGATACCTCACGGGCCTTTGCATCTCCCTTCACGGCCAGCGCCGGCCCTACACCAACGGATGCCGTCCCTACTCTTTCTCAGGCCGCACGCCCCGCGCTCCGGCTTCTGATCTTCGAGCCGCCGCCGGAGCCGGGCGCAGCCCGCGCCCGACCCGAAGGCCTGCGCCGTCTTATCCGCAAATTTGACCCCGCTGCTCAGGATGCTTCCAACCGGGCTTTGGGCAAGGCCGGTGAAGAGCACATCTATTTTTCCGAACGCGACCGCCTGATTGCGGCCGAACGTCCCGACCTTGCGTCCAAAGTCCAGTGGACCTCACAGGAGCTGGGCGACGGCGCGGGCTATGATATCCGCTCCTATGACCCTTCAGGCGCAGAACGCTTCATAGAGGTCAAGACGACTCGGGGCGGGGCCAGAACCGACTTCTTCCTCAGCCGCAACGAGCGCGCCTTCAGCGACGAAGAGCCAGAACGCTATCGTCTCTATCGACTCTACGAGTTCGCCGCCGAACCAAGGCTGTTCGCGCTACAGCCGCCATTGGATCAGGCCGTGCGGTTGGAAACGGAGACGTGGCGGGCAGGGTTCTGAAGGGGCTCGCTCGCCGGGCGGAATGGATTCCGATCAAACCTGATGAGGTCATACTTCTCGGCGAACCACGCGACGAACTGAGCTGCTTCATCCCCACCTCGCCAATAGCGAAAGAGATCGTCGTTGCTTAGCCCCGCGTCAGCGATGCTGAGGCACCAGTCCCGCTGCATTAGACGGTCGACCTGTGCCGCCCATGCTTTCAGCTTGGGCGGCATTAGGGCATCAGATTCCATTCTGGGAATCTACGTCACTCCCTGAAAGGCCGCTACCAACTGGAGGTAGGAACCCTCAATCCTCATCCATCTTCAGCGCAGCGATGAACGCTTCCTGCGGAATCTCCACCCTCCCGAACTGGCGCATCCGCTTCTTGCCGGCCTTCTGCTTCTCCAGCAGCTTCTTCTTCCGCGTCGCGTCGCCGCCGTAGCACTTCGACGTCACGTCCTTGCGCAGCGCCCGCACCGTTTCCCGCGCGATGATCTTGCCGCCGATGGCGGCCTGGATCGGGATCTGGAACATGTGGGGCGGGATCAGCTCCTTCATCTTCTCGACCATGCCGCGGCCGCGCGTTTCGGCGCGGTTGCGGTGGACCAGCATCGACAGGGCGTCCACGGGCTCGGCGTTGACCAGGATCGACATCTTCACCAGATCGCCGTTCCGGTATTCCGTCAGTTCGTAATCGAAGCTGGCGTAGCCCTTCGAGATCGACTTCAGCCGGTCGTAGAAGTCGAACACCACCTCGTTCAGCGGCAGCTCATAGACCACCAGGGCGCGGGAGCCGACGTAGGACAGCTCCTTCTGCTCGCCGCGGCGGTCCTGACACAGCTTGATGACGCCGCCCAGGTATTCGTCTGGGGTCAGGATGGTGGCCTTGATCCACGGTTCGGCGATGTCGATGATCTGCATCACATCGGGCAGGTCGGCCGGGTTGTGCAGGTCCATTTCCGACCCGTCGCGCAGCTTGATCTTGTAGACCACCGACGGCGCCGTCGCGATCAGGTCGAGGTTGAACTCGCGGCTGAGGCGCTCCTGGATGATCTCCAGATGCAGCAGGCCGAGGAAGCCGCAGCGGAAGCCGAAGCCGAGCGCGGCGCTGGATTCCATCTCATAGGTGAAGGACGCATCGTTCAGGCGCAGCCGGGCGATGGCGGCGCGCAGATCCTCGAAATCGGCGGCGTCCACGGGGAACAGACCGCAGAAGACCACCGACTGGACCTCCTTGAAGCCTTTCAGCGGCGTGGCGGTCGGGCGCTTCTCTTCGGTGATGGTGTCGCCGACGGCGGCGTGGGCCACTTCCTTGATCTGGGCGGTGATGAAGCCGACCTCGCCGGGTCCCAGCTGCTCGACCGGGGTGTTCTTGGGCAGGAAGACGCCAACGCGGTCGACCAGATGGGTCGAGCCGTTCTGCATGAACTTGACCCGCTGGCCGGCCTTCAGCACCCCGTCGAACACGCGGACCAGCAGCACGACGCCGAGATACGGGTCGTACCAGGCGTCGACCAGCATGGCCTTCAGCGGCGCGTCGATGTCGCCCTTGGGCGGCGGCAGGCGGGTGACGATGGCCTCCAGCACATCCTCGATGCCGAGGCCGGACTTGGCGCTGCACATGACGGCGTCACTGGCGTCGATGCCGATGACGTCCTCGATCTGCTCGCGCACCCGGTCCGGCTCGGCCGCCGGCAGGTCGATCTTGTTCAGGACGGGCACGATCTCGTGGTTGTTGTCGATGGCCTGATAGACGTTGGCCAGGGTCTGGGCCTCGACCCCCTGCGACGCATCCACGACCAGCAGCGAGCCCTCGCACGCCGCCAGCGACCGCGACACCTCATAGGCGAAGTCCACGTGCCCCGGCGTGTCCATCAGGTTCAGGACATAGTCCAGCCCGTCCTGCGCCTTGTAGTGCAGGCGCACGGTCTGGGCCTTGATGGTGATCCCCCGCTCCTTCTCGATGTCCATATTATCAAGGACTTGTGCCGACATTTCCCGCGCGGACAGGCCGCCGGTCACCTGAATCAGGCGGTCGGAGAGGGTCGATTTGCCGTGGTCGATGTGGGCGACGACGGAGAAATTCCGGATGCGTTCGATGGGAGGGGTCTTCATGGCGGCGCGGGTAGCACGGCGAGGCGAAAACACCAATCCACGCGCCCCTTTGGCCGCACCCCTTGAGGTTCAGCGTCGCCGCATTACTTCGCCGTAAGGGGAGCCGTTCCGTTTGAGAACGGGCGGGGAACAGGCTATGAGCGGCCCCTGAAAACCGGCGTCCGACGACGGGCGCACACGATCGGTCGGGCCTCCTCCGCCTGACCAGACAGGGGATAGAGACCGTGGCCATTTCCACTCGCGCCGCCCGGGCCGGCATTCTGCTCACCGCCTTGCTGGCGCTGTCCGCCTGCGGCGGCGGCGACAAGGACAAGAAGGCCGAGGGCAAGGCCGAGGCGGCCCGCACCGCCGGCCAGACGGTCACGGCGGCCACCGCCACGGTCATCGACCAGCCGCGCATCATCAACGCCTCGGGCACCGTCTCGGCCTGGGAAGAGGTGCCGGTCGGCGCCGAGACCGGCGGCCTGACCGCCGTCGGCGTCTATGTCGACGAGGGGACCTACGTCCGTCAGGGCCAGCTGCTGGTCAAGCTGAACGACAGCGTGCTGCAGGCCCAGCTGCGCCAGTCCCAGGCCGCCGTCGCCGCCGCCGAGGCCAACGCCGCCCGTGAAGACGCCGCCCTCGCCCGGGCGCAGGAGCTGCGCGGCCGCGGCTTCCTCAGCCAGGCCTCGCTCGACACCGCCACCGCCAACCAGCGCTCGGCCCAGGCCCAGCTGTCCTCGGCCCAGGCGGCCCTCAGCGAGATCCGCACCCGTCTGGACCAGACCAACATCCGCGCGCCCGTCGCCGGCCTGATCTCGAGCCGCAGCGTCACCCGCGGCCAGATCGTCCAGCCGGGGGTCGAGCTGTTCCGCATGGTCCGCGATGGCCGGCTTGAACTCGACGCCCAGGTGCCCGAGGCCGAGCTGCGCAGCATCAGCCCCGGCATGGGCGCGACCATCACCTCGGATCAGGCGACCGGCGCCACCGGCCGCGTGCGCATCGTGACGCCCGGAGTCGACGCCCAGACCCGCCTGGGCGTCGCCCGCATCGCCCTGAACCCCGGCAGCGGCCTGCGCCCCGGCATGTTCGCCCGCGCGGCCATCGACGTCGGCGCCCAGCCGGCGGTCGTGGTGCCGTCGGACGCCATCGTCTTCCGCGAGGGCAAGCCGGGTCTCTATGTCATCGGCGCCCGCAACGCGGTCCACTTCACCCCGGTCACCACCGGCGCCCGCAACGGCGCCATGATCCAGATCGTCACGGGCCTTCAGCCGGGCCAGCGCGTGGTCGTCCAGGGGTCCGGCTTCCTCGGTGAAGGCGACGTCGTCACCGTCGCGCCGGCCCGCGCCGCCGCTCCCGCCGGGACCGCCGCCCGATGAACTTCAGCAACATCTCATCCTGGTCGATCAAGAATCCGATTCCGATCGTCCTGCTGTTCATCGTCCTGACGCTCGCCGGGATCGCCAGCTACTTCAATCTGCGCACCAACAACTTCCCCGACGTGGACCTGCCCATCGTCGCGGTCACGGTGGTCCAGCCCGGCGCCGCCCCGACCGAGCTCGAAACCCAGGTCACGCGCCTGGTCGAGGACTCCTTGGCCGGCCTCGGCCGCGTGCGTCACATCAACTCCACCGTCACCGACAGCGCCTCGACCACCCTGGTGGAATTCGAACTGGGCGTGGACCTGGAAAAGGCCACCAACGACGTGCGCAACGCCGTCACCGCCGTGCGCCAGAACCTGCCCGCCGACGTGCAGGAGCCGATCGTCCAGCGCATCGAGTTCACCGGCATCCCGCTGCTGAACTACGTCGTGCGCGCCCCCGGCATGAGCCCCGAAGAGCTCAGCTGGTTCGTCGACAACACCGTGTCCAAACGCCTGCTGCTGGTGAACGGCGTCAGCCAGATCAACCGCGACGGCGGCGTCAGCCGCGAGATCCGCATCAAGCTGGACCCCGGCAAGCTGGAGGCCCAGGGGGTCACCGCCGCCGCCGTGTCGCAGCAGCTGCGCAGCTCCAACATCAACCTGCCCGGCGGCCGGGGCGAGGTCGGCGGCGAGGAACAGGCCATCCGCACCGTCGGCTCGGCGACCTCGGTCGACGCCCTGCGCGAAACCCTGATCCCCGTGAACGGCCGCACCGTGCGTCTCGGCGACCTCGGCGAGGTCGTGGACGAATGGTCGGAACAGCGCGGCCGCGCCCGTTTCAACGGCGAGGAAGTCGTCGGTTTCGGCGTCGTCCGTTCGATCGGCTCGTCCGAGGTCGACGTCTACGAACAGTCCATCAAGGCCATCGAGGCCCTCGACGCCGAGCGCGCTGACGTGACCTTCGAAAGGGTGTCCGATACCACCTCCGACGTCATCAACAACTTCCACGCCTCGGTCGAGGCTCTGCTGCTGGGCGCGCTTCTGGCGGTGGCGGTGGTGTTCATCTTCCTGCGCGACTGGCGGGCCACGATCATCACGGCGGTGGCCATGCCGCTGTCGCTGATCCCGACCTTCTGGATCATGGACCTGACCAACCAGTCGCTGAACGTGGTGACGCTGCTGGCCCTGTCGCTGACCATCGGCATCCTGGTCGATGACGCGATCGTGGAGATCGAGAACATCGTCCGCCACATCCGCGAGGGCAAGGCCCCCTATCCGGCGGCCATGGAGGCGGCCGACGAGATCGGCCTGGCCGTCATCGCCACCACCGCCACCCTGGTCGCCGTGTTCGCCCCGACCGGCTTCATGCCGGGCGTGGTCGGCCAGTTCTTCAAATGCTTCGCCATCGCCACCTGCGTCAGCGTCAGCTTCTCGCTGCTGGTCGCCCGGACGATCACGCCGCTGATGGGCGCCTTCATGCTCAAGCGCGACCAGGGCAAGGAGCACGGCGATCCGTTCTGGATGAAGCCGTTCCTCGGCTGGCTGGCCTGGTGCCTGGGCAACTCCGCCTCGCCGCAGCTGATCGAGGACCGCAAGACGAAGCGCGGGTCGTGGATCCGCCGCCATGTCTGGTTCCGGCTCTTCGACCACAGGGTCTGGGTCATGGGCATGGGCACCCTGTTCTTCATTGGTTCGCTGGCCCTGGCCTCCCAGCTGCCGGGCGAGTTCATCCCGGTGGAGGACATCTCCCGCTCGACCGCCACGGTCGAACTGCCCCCCGGCACAACTTTGGACCAGACCGACGAGGCCGTCAGCCAGGTCACCCGGATTCTGCTGGACCGGCCCGAGGTGGAATCCGTCTTCTCGTCCATCGGCTCGGCCACGGTCAGCTTCGGTCCCGGCGGCGGCGGGGGCGCGGGCGAGGTGCGCAAGGCCAATCTGACCATCAATCTGGTCGGCCGTTGGGACCGCAAGCTGACGCAGCAGCAGTTCGAGCGCGAGATCGGCCAGGCGCTGAAGGCCGTGCCCGGCGCCCGCATCCAGTTCGGCGCCGCCGGCGGCGGCTCGGGCCTGATGAGCATCGCCCTCGTCGGAGACGATCCGCGGTCGCTCGAGCAGGCCGCGGCCAAGCTGGAGCGCGAGATGCGGGCCCTGCCTTCACTGGCCAACGTCGCCTCGTCCTCGGCCCTCGTCCGGCCCGAAATCCTCATCACGCCCAAGCCTGACGTGGCTGCGCTTCAGGGCGTCTCGGCCGGTTCCATCAGTCAGGCGGCGCGCGTCGCCACCTTGGGCGACGCCGATCAGCTGCTGCCCAAGTTCAACCTGGGCGACCGCCAGATCCCCATCCGCGTCATGCTGGCCGAGGAGGCCCGCAGCGACCTGGGCGTGATCGAGAACCTGAAGGTGCCCACGGCGTCCGGCGGCTCCGTGCCCCTGTCCGCCGTTGCGGACATCAGCTTCGGCGCCGGCCCCAACCTGATCGAGCGCCTGGACCGTCGCCGTGTCGCCACCATCACGGCGGAGCTGGCGGGAGCGCCCCTCAGCGTCGCGACCGCCGCCGTCAACGATCTGCCGGCGATGAAACAGCTGCCGGCCGGCGTCGAGCAGCAACTGACCGGGGACGCCGAAAGCAACCAGGAGCTGGCCGCCGGCTTCGCCTTCGCCCTGCTGACCGGCATCCTGCTGATGTACGTCGTGCTGGTGCTGCTGTTCGGCAGCTTCTTCCACCCGATCGTCATCCTCGCGGCCCTTCCCGTATCCTTCGGGGGCGCCTTCTTCGCCCTGATGGTGACCGGCAAGGCCCTGTCCATGCCGGCGCTGATCGGCATGATCATGCTGACCGGGATCGCGGCCAAGAACTCGATCCTGCTGGTCGATTACATCATCATCGCCATGAAGAAGGGCATGCCGAAACGTGAGGCCCTGATGGACGCGGCCCACAAGCGGGCGCGGCCGATCATCATGACCACCATGGCCATGGGGCTGGGCATGCTGCCCATCGCCGCGGCCATCGGCGAGGGCACGGCCTTCCGCTCGCCCATGGCCATCGCGGTCATCGGCGGCCTGATAACCTCGACCGGCCTGTCGCTGCTGTTCGTGCCGGTGGTGTTCAGCCTCGTCGACGGGGTGAAAACCCGCCTCGAACGGGTCATGGACCGGAAGTTCCGTCACCAGCGCGACCACGCGTGATCCCTTCCCGCCTCCCCATCGGCCAGGCCGGTGGGGAGGGTGCGGCCCTGCTGCATCCGGCGTCCCAACTATGCGCGTCGGGCTTGCTAACTGGTTGATTCCTGACGCCTTCATCTTTTCCCGGCTGTCTGTCCGCGCCCGGGTTCCGCCATCCCCTATGCTTGACCTGTTCCATCGCTGAGGGAGGGC
>DASWYI010000024.1:0-90795 GCA_036405055.1 Brevundimonas sp. | reverse complement strand
CATGTCGTCCATCACCTGCATGACCTCTTCCTTGGTCTCGCCCAGGCCGACCATGATGCCGGACTTGGTGAACTGGTTGGGGTCGCGCTCCTTGACCATCTGCAGCAGGCGCAGGCTGTGGAAGTAGCGGGCGCCCGGCCGAATCTTCAGATACAGCCGCGGCACGGTCTCCAGGTTGTGATTGAACACGTCCGGCTGCGCGTCGATCATCACCTCGGCCGCCCCGTCCTTGCGCAGAAAGTCGGGCGTCAGAATCTCGATCGTGGTGCTCGGCGCCTGGATGCGGATCTGGCGCACTACCTCGGCGAAGTGGGCCGCGCCGCCGTCGGACACGTCATCGCGGTCCACGCTGGTGATGACCACGTGGTTCAGGCCCATCTCGCGGACGGCCAGCCCGACCTTGGCCGGCTCTTCCGGATCCAGCGGCTGCGGCAGGCCGGTCTTCACGTTGCAGAAGGCGCAGGCCCGCGTGCAGGTGTCGCCCATGATCATCAGGGTCGCGTGCTTCTGGCTCCAGCACTCGCCGATGTTCGGGCAGGCCGCCTCTTCGCAGACGGTGTGGAGACCCTTCTCCTTCACGATGGCGCGGGTGGCGTTGTACTGGCCGGACCCCGGCGCCTTGACCCGCAGCCAGTCGGGCTTCTTCAGCACGATGCTTTCCGGGCGGTTCTGCTTCTCCGGATGACGCAGGGCGGCCGGCGAGGTCTTCAGGGTGTCGATGAGGTTGACCATCGAGGGCGGCCGGGCTCCGGGGATTGAAGCCGCTATGTCGTCTTTCCGGATGCGGAAGGCAAGGTTTGGCGCGGCTACGTCATGGTTCACGCAACGTAACGCATCTTTTCAATCCCTCGCCCCGCCATTAGGCTTGAAGGCTTGAACTCGAGAGGGCGCCGAGACCCTCCGAAGGAGGATGCGTTTGCGCGAAGCCCTGGCCCCGTCGACCGGTGACGACACGATCTTCGACGCCCTGATCGCCGCGCGCGACACCTATGGCGACAAGGAGATTCTGGAGGACATCGACCGCAAGCCGCTTACCTACACCGGCGTGATCCGCGCCGCCTTCGTGCTGGGCAAGAAGATCGCCGACATGACCGCAGCGGGCGAACGCGTGGGCGTGCTGCTGCCCTCGTCGAACGGCGTGGTCATCACCTACTACGGCCTGCACGCCTTCGGCCGCGTACCGGTGATGCTGAACTTCACCTCGGGCGAGCGGAACCTGAAGGCCGCGATCAAGGCGGCGGGTGTGACCAAGGTGCTGTCGGCCAAGCGCTTCATCACCCAGGCCAAGCTTGACGACCTGATGAACGCGCTGGGCACGGTGGCCGAGATCGTCTGGCTGGACGACGTGCGCAAGTCGATCGGCCTGCCGGACAAGCTGTTCGGCCTGATGGCCGGCTTATTCCCGAAGAATTTCCGCGTGAAGACCCAGCCGTCCTCGCCCGGCGTGATCCTGTTCACCTCGGGCAGCTTCGGCGCGCCCAAGGGCGTGGTGCTCAGCCAGGCGAACCTGGTCGCCAACTGCCGTCAGGTGGCCCAACACATCGACCTGAAGCCGGAATGGGTGTTGTTCAACCCGCTGCCGACCTTCCACTGCTTCGGTCTGACCGGCGGCGTGCTGCTGCCGCTGTTGCGTGGGCTGAAGGCGTTCCAGTATCCGTCGCCGCTGCACGCCAAGCAGATCGTCGAACTGCTGCCGGACATCAAGGCGTCGATCCTGTTCGCCACCGACACCTTCCTGAACCAGTGGGCGCGGGTCGCCTCGCCGGACGATTTCTCGACGCTGGAGTTCGTTGTCGCGGGCGCCGAGAAGGTGCGGGACGAAACCTATCACCTCTACAACACCAAGTTCCACGGCCTGAAGCTGCTGGAAGGCTACGGCGCGACCGAGGCCGCCCCCGTGGTCGCCGTGAACCATCCCGACCGCAATCGCCCCGGCACCGTTGGCCAGATGCTGCCCGGTATGGAGTGGCGCATCGATCCGGTGGACGGCATCACTGAGGGCGGCCGCCTGTTCCTGCGCGGGCCGAACGTCATGCAGGGCTATCTGGCGGCGGATGATCCCGAGGTGGTCGAACCCCTGCCCGGCGGCTGGCACGACACCGGCGACATCGTCGACATCGACAAGGACGGCTACGTCTCGATCCTCGGCCGCGCCAAGCGCTTCGCCAAGATCGGCGGCGAGATGGTCAGCCTGACCGCCGTCGAGGGTCTGGCCAGCGCCGTCTGGCCCGAAGGCCGCCACGCCGTCATCTCCATTCCCGACCCGCGCAAGGGCGAGAAGCTGGTGCTGGTCACCGACCGCCGCGACGCCGACTCGAGCCGTCTGGCGCAATGGGCGAAGGAGCACGGCGCACCCGAACTGGCCGTGCCCAAGAAGATCATGAAGGTGGCGGAGATCCCGGTCCTCGGAACCGGCAAGACCGACTACGTCCTGATCCAGCAGATGGTCGAGTTGGAAGAGGCGGCGTAACCGCCGTTGATCTGAAACCGTAGCCGTTCCAGACTGCCCTTCTCACAATCCGTGGGAGGAGGATTCGCATGTTCGCTTCGTTCTCGCGTTATCAGCCGCAGGCCCTGTCGCTGCTTCGCATCGTCGCCGGCCTGATGTTCATGGAACACGGCACGGCCAAGGTGCTCGGCTTCCCCGCCGTCGACGGCATGCCCGGACCGGGTCTCAGCCTCGCCGGCCTGTCGGGTCCGCTGGAGTTGATCCTCGGCGCCCTGCTGGTGCTGGGCCTGTTCACTCGCCCCGCCGCCTTCCTCGCCGCCGGCTTCTGCGCCGTCGGCTACTGGATGATCCACGGCGCCCAGGGCGTCTTCCCGATCCTGAACGGCGGCGAGACCATCGCCCTCTACTGCTTCGTCTGGCTCTACATCGCCACCGCCGGCCCCGGCCCGTGGTCCGTCGATGCGGCGATGAAACGCGGCTAGCCGATCCGCACTCCCGTCATCGAGATCGAACCGCCCTCGATGACGTCGTTGAAGAAGCTCACGTCGTCGCCCGGCTCGCGCCGGGCGGCGACGTAGAGCAGCGGCAGATAGTGTTCGTCGGTCGGCACGCTCAGCTGCGCGTCCTCGGCCAGACTGATCCAGTCGATCAGGGCCGCGCCATCGCCGCGCACCAAGGCCGCCTTCACCGCCTCATTGAACGGCACAGCCCACGGATAGGCCTCGCCGCCCGCCCGTTTCCAGGTGCGCAGGTTGTGCACAAAGTCGCCGGACCCGGCGATCACCACGCCCTCGTCCCGCAACGGCGCCAGCCGTTTCGCCAGATCGAAATGCCCCTGCGCGTCCAGCCGCCGGTTCAGCGACAACTGTACGACCGGCACGTCTGCCTCGGGCCACACATGGGCCAGCACCGACCATGTCCCGTGATCCAGACCCCAGTCCTGCGTCTGGATCGCGCCGGTCAGTTCGGCCACGCGCGCCGCCAGTTCTGGCGAGCCCGGCGCCGGATACTGCATGGCGTGCAGTTCGTCCGGGAAGCCGCCGAAGTCGTGGATGGTTTGTGGCCGCGCCTGCGCCGTCACGCCCAGCCCCTCGGTCTCCCAGTGGGCCGAGATCATGACCACGCCCTTGGGCTTGCCCACCGCCTCGCCGACTGCGCGCCAGGCGTCGGCGAACGGCCCGCCCAGAGCATTCATGGGCGAGCCGTGGCCGAAGAAGATCGCCGGCTGGCGCATCACGCGGCCAGCTTCTTCGCCGTCTCGGCGATGTAGCAGCCCTGCCAGCGCGCGCCCTCAAGCTCGTTGTCGCTCGGCTGACGCGAGCCGTCGCCGCCGGTGACGGTGGTGGCGCCGTAAGGGCTGCCCCCCGTGATCTCGTCGATGCGCGATTGGCCTGCAAAGGCATAGGGCAGGCCCGCGATCAGCATGCCGTGATGCAGCAGCGTCTGGATCAGGCCGATCAGGGTCGTCTCCTGCCCGCCGTGCTGGGTCGCCGTGGCGGTGAAAGCGCCGCCGACCTTGCCGACCAGCGCGCCCTTCATCCACACCCCGCCCGTCTGGTCGAGGAAGTTCCGCATCTGCGACGCGGCCGTGCCATAGCGGGTACCGGCGCCGACGATGACGGCGTCATAGTTTTCCAGGTCGGCCACGGTGGCTACCGGCGCCGCCTGATCCATCTTGTAGCCGCTCTTTATCGCCAGCTCCTCGGGCACCAGCTCCGGCACACGCTTGATGTCCACCTGCACGCCCTCCACCGACCGCGCGCCCTCGGCGACGGCCTGCGCCATCGTTTCGATGTGGCCATAGGTGGAGTGATAGAGGACGAGGACGCGGGTCATGACGGTCTCCTGATTTAGCGGCGATGTTATTGCAACATCTACGGTGACTGATATGAGCTCACCCTGTCAACGCGCAAGACCGCGCCCGGCCTTTTTCCCGTTCAGATTTCCATGCGTTTCGCCAGCGGGCAGAGCCGGTCGAAATGCTCATGCGCAGGCGGCACGGTGATTCCGCGCATTCGCAAAAAGCGGTGCTGAACCACCATGGCCTGCTGCTCGATGTTCAGCGCGTCCCAGCCGCAAGGGCTCTCGGGATATAGGTAGGCCGCGTCGCTGAAACCAGCCTTCAGCTTCGCGCCGGCCAGGCCGACGCCGGACTGCGCCTGCCAGACGTGAACCAGCTCATGGATGAAGACGGCCTGTCTGCGGACCGTCTCCAGAGGGAAGTCCGGTGCGGCGTCGGCCCGGGGCCAGACGATCCAGTCCCGTCCGAACCAGCGCCCGGCGACAAAGGCCCGGAACACCGGCCAGGGCGCGGCGACCATGCGGATGGTGTCCAGCCTGAGCGCATCGCCGAACATCTCGGCCGCCAGCGCCGCCTCGCCTTCTGTGAGGCTGCGGATCATTGGGCCTGGGCGTTCTCAGCCCCGACGTATTCCCAGTGCCAGGGCTCGAACACATAGGGCACGAAGCCATACCGATGCGCATTCCGCACCAGCCAGCGATAGGCCACGCCGCGGGTCATGAACAGCCGGCTCGGCGCCGAGGTGTTGTCGACGCCCAGTCCCGCGACCTGGCCGACATACAGGTCCACCGCCGTCCCTGTCCGGTGCGGCGAACAGACGGCCCGGCGCACGCCGTCGCAGTTGTTCTGGGCCGCGCAGCGCGCCGCGTCGGCCTCCGGATCGCGGAAGCCGGAGAAGATCTGCAGCAGCTCCGGATTGGCCGCGATGGCCGGCTCGTCCCGGCGCGCCTGCGCCACCATCCGGCGATAGGCCTCCAGCACATCACGGCGCAGCAGCCGGGTCAGGCGGTCCGCGTGCTCCTCCTCCTCGACCAGATAGCCCAGGTCGCGGATGCGCGGCGGATCTGGGCATTCCCCCCGCACCCGCGCCATGACGAACGGCCGCCGCTCCTGCCACACGCCGCGGAACGCCTGGAACGTCGCCGCATCGAACCCGCCGCCGGCCGGCAGATTATGCGCCGCCTGAAACCCGGCCAGAGCCTGCGCGAACCGCTCGGTCCCCGGGGCGCAGCGCGTGTTCAGCTCCTCCTGGATCAGCGGCAGATAGGCCTCCCAGCCCCATTCCTCTGACCCGAACGGCGACCATTCCATCGAATAGATCGACACCGTGTTGGCGAAGGCCGCGCCGCGCCAGTCGCCCCCGTCCGTGGCGCCGCACCGCCGCGACTGCGCCGCCGCCGGTGACGCGAACGCCACGGCCATGGCCGCCACAATCAGCAGGATCATCCGTCCGAACATGCATGCAGTAGGCCCGCCCTCGCGCTTCACCGCAAGCGCCCGCTCCCGTCCGGCGTAAAAACCCGGCATGGTGAGGCTGCGGGCCGACTCAGGGACCGCGCATCGGGCCTGTTCATGACCGACACCGTCGCCGCTCCCGCCGCCGCGCCTGCGCGCCGCTCCAACGCCGTGCTGGCCGCCTTCTCCGGGCCGTGCCTGCCGCTGGCGGCGTTCGGGGTCGCCCTGCCCGTCACCCTGCCCGAATATTACGCCACCCATGTCGGCATCGAGATCGGGCTGGTCGGCGTGGTGTTCATGGCTGTGCGGCTGATCGACATCTTCTTCGATCCTCTGATCGGCGGGGCCATGGACCGCACCCGCACCCGTTTCGGCCGCTACCGCCCGTGGATGGCCGCCTCGACGCCGGTGCTGATGCTGGCGGCGCTGATGGTGTTCGTGATGGTCAAGCCAGGCGCCGGGCCGGTCTATCTCTTCGCCTGGCTGCTGGTTCTCTACCTCGGCTTCTCGGTGGCGACGCTGGGCCAGCTCGGCTGGGCCTCGGTTCTGGCCCCGCAATACGACCAGCGCAGCCGCGTCTATGGCTGGTGGCAGGCGTTCAACATCATCGGCGTGATCCTGATCCTGGTCCTGCCGGCGGCGATCATCGAGCTGAAGCTCGGGGACTATGTGGCGGGCGTCCACATCATGGGCTGGGCCATCATCATCGCCCTGCCCCTCGCCATCGGTCTGGCGGTCAGCGCGGTGCCGGAGCCGGTCAACGCCGGGGCCGCGCCACATGGCGGGCTGTCGGCCTATCTCGACCTGTTCAGGCGCGGGACCGTGCGCCGCCTGCTGACCGCCGATCTGCTGCTCGGCATCGCGCCCGGCATCACCGGCGCCCTGCTGTTCTTCTTCTTCGACCAGATCAAGGGCTATGGCCGGGCCGAGGCCTCGATCTTCATGCTGCTGTATTTCGTAGCCGGTCTGGTCGGCGCGCCGATCTGGACCTGGCTGGCGGGCAAGGTCGGCAAACATAAAGCGCTCGCCATCGCCAGCCTGATCTTCGCCAGCCTCTATTTCGTCGCCACCCTCCTGCCTGGCGGCAACTTCGCCCTGACGGCCGGGGCCATGTTCATCGCCGGCCTGCCCTATGCGGCGGGTCTGCTGCTGCTGCGCGCCATGATGGCCGATGCGGGCGATGAGGTGCGGCTGGAGACGGGCGTCGACCGCACCGCCCTGATGTTCTCCATCCTGTCGGCCACGACCAAGATCGGCCACGTCGTCGCCGTCGTGCCCTATATCGTCCTCGGCTGGGCTTTCGGCTTCCAGGCCGTGCCGCCGCCCGGGGGCAACAGCGACCTGTCGCTGCTGATGCTGCAGATCTTCTTCGTCGCCGTGCCCGCGATCCTGATCGCCACGGCCGCCTGGGTGCTGAAGGGCTATCCCCTCACCCCCGCCCGGCATGAGGAAATCCGCAAGGGGCTCGAGGCCCGGGACGGCGCCCCGGCATGACCCCGATCAACCGCCTGAACGGCATCATGGCGCGGCTGCGCGCGCCCGACGGCGGCTGCCCCTGGGATCTGGAGCAGACCTTCGCCACCATCGCCGCCTATACGATCGAGGAGGCCTATGAGGTCGCCGACGCCATCGAGCGCGGCGACATGGCTGAGCTGAAGTCCGAGCTCGGCGACCTGCTGTTCCAGACCGTCTTCCACGCCCGCATGGCCGAGGAGCAGGGCCTGTTCGACTTCGACGATGTGGCCACCGCCATGTCCGACAAGCTGGTCCGCCGCCACCCGCACGTCTTCGCGGACGAAGCCGCCAAACCCGACGCCTGGTCCCAGAAGGCCCAGTGGGAGGACATCAAGGCCGAGGAGCGAAAGGCCAAGGCGCAGTCCGGCGTGCTGGACGACGTCCCCGTCGGCCTGCCGGCCCTGGCCCGCGCCGCCAAGCTGACCAAGCGCGCCGCCCGCGTCGGTTTCGACTGGCCCTCCACCACCGAGGTGCTGGACAAGCTGGATGAGGAGGTGGCCGAGCTGAAGGTCGAGATCACCGCCGGCGATCTCGACAAGGCCCGCGAGGAGCTGGGCGACCTGCTGTTCGTCATGGCCAACCTGGCGCGCAAGCTCGGCGTCGAGCCCGAGGATGCCCTGCGCGGCGCCAACGCCAAATTCGTCCGCCGCTTCGCCTTCATCGAGGCCGAACTGGCGAAGGACGGCCGCACGCCGGAACAGTCCGACCTCGCCGAGATGGACAGCCTGTGGGACGCGGCCAAGGCGGCGGAGCGGGCATGACCGCAGGCCGTCACGACCCCGGCGGCAAGGTGCGGCTGGCCCTCATGGACGGCGTCAAAGGCGACGCCCAATTCAGCGACGACGGCCGCTATCGTCCGCTGATGCGCCGCTGGCTCGGGGACGCCTTCCCGGACCGGTATCTGCTGTTCATCGGCATGAACCCGTCCACCGCCGACGCCGCCGTCAATGACCCCACCTGCGGCCGCGAATGGACCTTCACCCAGCGCGAGGGTTTCGACGCCATGGTCAAGGCCAACGTCGGCGACTATCGCGCCACCGATCCGAAGATGCTGCTGGCGGCCGGCGTGGTGGCCTCATCCCCCGCCAACCTGCCCGCCATCCGCGCGGCGGCGGCCGGCGCCGCACAGGTCGTCCTGTGCCACGGCAAGCTCAACAAGGCCCTGGCCCCCGCCGGCAAGGCGCTGGTCGAGGCCCTGACCGAGGACGGCGTCGACCTGTGGTGCTTCGGCGTCAACGGCGACGGCAGCCCGAAGCACCCGCTCTATCTGCGGGCGGACACGCCGCTGGTGCGATGGAGGCCGCAGGTTTGAGTGTCTGTCGGACTTTACTCAAGCCGCCGCATACTCGTCATGGCCAATCTGGCGCAAATGTTCGGCGACGAACGTAATCACGTGCTCCGCAACTCTTACCAGAATGATGATCTATGGATTTCATAGAACGTCGCAACGAACGTCGGTTTTTCTACCAACGCTGGCAGCGTAATGGTGTCACCATTCTTTAGTTCGCGAGGGGAGCCCGGTTCAACCGCGACGCCGTTGACGCTGGTGCCATTTACCGAGCCATAGTCCTCCACATAAACGCGCTTGCCGTCTGAAACGAAGCCGCAGTGCATCCGTGAAACTACCCGCTTGATGTCTTGGAGGATGAACTCGTTCGAGGCATCTCGGCCGACGGTTATGCGAGCGTTCAAAGGCACAAAACGAATCTCGCCACGAGCTTCTTCATTTTCACCAAACATCTCGACTTTGATCACGCCAATCGCAAAACGGCGAGCAATACCCGGCTCGTTCGCGATCGCCATGCTGATCTCCATAGAAAGACGCCCGTGCCTTTCTTTGATCGAGCGAGCAATTGCCAGGATACCGGTAATGGAGCTGAAAACAGCACCGACGATCAACGCTATGACTGTGAAGAACCCCCCGATGTATGCTGCTGTAACTTCTGGAGATATGCCTGTCACGATTGGCTCCTTCTCACGTCTTCAGTCCCCAAACATCCGCTCAAACCGCCCCATCGCCGCCGCGTGCAGTCTGACCACCACATGGGTCCGCCCCTCGGCGTCGGTGTCGCGGAACATGACCCGGCCGTTTTCATAAAGCCACGCCAGCGCATCACCCTGTGACGGCTCCAGCGTCAGGCGGATTTCGGGGTCGTCGTCGATGCCGGCGGCGATGACTTCGCGCACCGTTTCGATGCCCTCGCCGGTCCAGGCGGAGACGGCCACGGCCTTGCCGTCGCGTTGAAGGCGCTCGGCCTGACCCAGCACGGTCTCGCGCGCCTCTTCGTCCAGCAGGTCGATCTTGTTCCAGACCTCCAGCACCCGCCGGGTCTTGCCCTCGGCGGTCGGGATCTGTTTCAGCACCGCCTCGACGTCCCTGGCCTGGGCATCGGAGTCCGGCGTGGCGATGTCGCGGACGTGCAGGATCAGGTCGGCCTCGCCCACCTCCTCCAGCGTCGCGCGGAAGCTTTCGACCAGTTCGTGCGGCAGGTCCGAGATGAAGCCCACGGTGTCGGCCACGATCGCGGGCCGCCCCTGCGGCAGGCGGATGGTCCGTTGCGTCGTGTCCAGCGTGGCGAACAGCAGGTCCTTGGCCAGCACCTCTGACCCCGTCAGCCGGTTGAACAGCGTCGACTTGCCCGCGTTGGTGTAGCCGACCAGCGCCACCGTCGGGAATGGGACCTTCTGGCGCTGTTTGCGGTGCAGGCCACGCGTGCGCCGCACCTCCTCCAGCTCGCCCTTCAGCTTGACGATCCGGTCGGCGATCAGACGGCGGTCAAGCTCGATCTGGGTTTCGCCGGGGCCGCCGGTGGAGCCGGTGCCGCCCCGTTGCCGCTCCAGGTGGGTCCAGGTGCGGACCAGCCGCGACCGCTCGTAGTCCAGCCGCGCCAGCTCGACCTGCAGCCGGCCCTCCTTGGTCCGCGCCCGGCGGCCGAAGATTTCGAGGATCAGCCCGGTGCGGTCGATGACCTTGCAGTCCCAGGCCTTCTCCAGATTGCGCTGCTGCACAGGCGACAGGTCGTCGTCGATGACCGCCGCCTCGGCCTCGGCCGCACGGATCAGGGCGGCCAGCTCGTCCACCTTGCCGGCTCCGAACAGGGTCGCGGGCGTGGTCTTGCGCAGACGCACGATCTCCTCGGCGCGCACGTCGAGGTCCAGCGCCCGGGCGAGGCCCACGGCCTCCTCCAGACGCTCTTCCGGGCGCCGCGAACTCTCGCTGCGGCCCTCGGGATGGATGACGACCGCCCGGATCAGCGGGACGGCGTGGTCGATGAGTTTGGTGGTCAGGGAGACGCTCGGGGTGGCTGGTGATTAGTGGCTGGTGGCTGGTAGTGGCCAGCGGGCGAAACGCCCGGAGTGCCCATGTAGTTACGAACAGCCGTCACCGCATGGGGGAAACCAGCCACCCGTCACCAGCCACCAGTCACCACTTCAGTCCTCATCCGCTTCCGGCTCGTACATCTGCACGGGCGCGGAGGGCATGATGGTGGAGATGGCGTGCTTGTACACCAGCTGGGACTGGCCATCGCGGCGCAGCAGCACACAGAAGTTGTCGAACCAGGTCACGATGCCCTGCAGCTTCACCCCGTTGACGAGGAAGATCGTCAGCGGCGTCTTGGTCTTGCGGACGGTGTTGAGGAAGGTGTCCTGAAGGTTCTTGGACTTGTCTTGCGACATGGCAGGTTCAGCCTGTTCTTTTGTTGTTTCGCGCGACGAGAAGGCCGCGGGCCGGATCGGTTGTCCGTAATGTCAGCTTAGACGGCCACGGGTCACGGCGGCAACCACAAAGCCCTTCTCCCCTCGAGGGAGAAGGTGATCGCGCGAGCGATCGGATGAGGGGGCTGCCGGACGAAGGCTGACCTTTTGACAATGAGCGGACTTACAGAGCCCCCTCATCCGGCCCTCACGGGCCACCTTCTCCCTCGAGGGGAGAAGGAAAATCACACCGCGTCTCGCCTGGCGCGTTCCAGATATTCTTTCCGCAGCCGCACCGTGATCGGCCCCGGCTTGCCGTTGCCGATCTTCACGCCGTCGATCGACACCGCCGGCACGACGAAGGCGCTGGCGGCGGTGAAGAAGGCTTCCTTGGCCCGCTTGGCCTCGTCCACGCTGAAGGGCCGTTCGTCGAGTTCCAGCCCTTCGTCGCCAAGGATTTCCATCAGCGTGCCGCGCGTGATCCCCTTCAGGATGTTCGCCTGGGCGTCACGCGTGCGCAGTTTGCCGTTCTCGTCCACGATCCAGGCGTTGGTCGACGACCCTTCGGTCACCAGCCCCATCTCATCGACCATCCAGGCCTCGTAGGCGCCCCGCTCCTTCGCCGCCTGCTTGGCCAGGACGTTGGGCAGCAGCCCGACCGTCTTGATGTCGCAGCGGCCCCAGCGGATGTCCGGCTGGGTGATCACGGCGACGCCCTTGGCCGCCGTCGCCTCCATCTTGCGCATGTCGAAATTCTTAGCCGTCACGATGACGCTGGGCGGCGTGCCTTCGGCCGGGAACGGGTGATCGCGCCGCGCCGTGCCGCGCGTGACCTGCAGATAGACCATGCCGTCGCGCACCCGGTTCCGGCGCACCGTCTCCATCAGCACATTGGTCAGGGCCTGCCGCGTCATGGGGATGGCGATCTGCAGTTCCGTCAGACTGCGCACCAGCCGCGTCATGTGGCCGGCATAGTCGGCCAGCCGACCGTCCAGCACGGCCCAGACCTCATAGACGCCGTCGGCGAACTGGAAGCCGCGGTCCTCCACATGCACCGTCGCGTGACCGTGCGGGCGATAGACGCCGTTGACGTAGGCGACGCGCGACATCAGGCCTCGGCCCCCTCGTCCTCATCCTCGCCGCCGCGGCTGGGCGCGACGCCCAGCGACTTGAGCTTTCTGTGCAGCGCCGACCGCTCCATGCCGATGAAGGCGGCGGTGCGGCTGATGTTGCCGCCGAAGCGCATGATCTGGGCGTTCAGATATTCGCGCTCGAACACCTCCCGGGCCTCGCGCAGCGGCAGGGCGATGATCCGCTCTGAACCCAGTCCGCCGCTGGAGCTGGCGTTGGTCGCCTCCTGCGGCAGCATGTCGGCGGTGATCGGCTCGCCGGGATCGCCGGTGGCCAGGATCAGCAGCCGCTCGATGTTGTTACGCAGCTGGCGCACGTTGCCGGGCCAGGGGTGAACCTGCATCACCGCGATGGCGTCATCGCCGACCCGCCGTCTCGGCAGCCCCTGCGACGCGCACAGGGTGTCGACGAAATACTCCACCAGCTCGGCGATGTCCTCGCGCCGTTCCGACAGCGGCGGCACCCTGATCGGCACCACGTTCAGCCGGTGGAACAGGTCCTCGCGGAACCGGCCCTCGGCGATCTCGACCTTCAGGTCGCGCGACGTGGACGACACGACCCGCACATCGACCTGCACATCCTGCTCGCCGCCCACGCGGCGGAAGCGCTGCTCGACCAGCACGCGCAGGATGCGGCTCTGGCTCTCGCGCGGCATGTCGCCGACATCGTCGAGATACAGGGTCCCGTTATGCGCCCGCTCGAACACCCCGATCTTGCGCGGGCGGCCGTCGTGGCCCTCCTCGCCGAACAGCTCGCTGTCGAGGCGTTCGGGCGTCATGCCGGCGGCGGAGATGGCGACGAACTCGCCCCTCGCCCGCGGGCTGGCCTCATGGATCTGGCGCGCCACCAGCTCCTTGCCCGATCCGGGCGGGCCCGAGACCAGAACGCGGCTGTTGGCGCTGGCCACCTTGGCGATGGTCGAACGCAGGGTCTGAGCCGCAGCCGACTTGCCGATCAGGCCGGACGCATGGACCGCATGGGCCCGCAGGCGCCGGTTCTCGCGCCGCAGCGCCGCCGCCTCCAGCGCCCGCTGGATCACCACCACCAGCCGGTCCGACTTGAACGGCTTCTCGATGAAGTCATAGGCCCCGCGCTTCAGGGCGCTGACCGCGGTTTCGATGTTGCCGTGGCCGGAGATCATGACCACGGGCAGGTCGGCGTCCAGCTCCTTGATGACGTCCAGCAGCTCCAGCCCGTCCAGGCCGCCGCCCTGCATCCAGATGTCCAGCAGCGCCAGCGAGGGCTTCCGCGCCCGGATCGCCGCCAGGGCCTCGTCCGAGTTCGAGGCCACGCGCACCGCGTGCCCCTCGTCCTCCAGCAGGCCGGAGACCAGGTCCCGGATGTCCGCCTCGTCATCGACGACAAGAATGTCAGCACCAGTGGGTCGCATGGGGCCTCGCTTATTCAGCCGGCGCCGTCCGGGCCTTCGCATCGGATGCGCGGGCCGCGGGGGCGATCGGTTTCAGGGGGAAAATCAGACAGACGCGCGCGCCCGTCAGTCGCTCGGCGTCGGCCAGCTTCAGCTCGCCGCCGTGGTCTTCACAGATGCGCTTGACGATGGCCAGGCCGAGGCCCGTCCCCTTCTCGCGCGTGGTCACATAGGGTTCGGTCAGGCGGTCGCGGTCCTTGGCCGGCAGGCCGACGCCGTCGTCCTCAACCACGAACGTCGCCATCCCGTCCTCGACCGTCAGGCGGGCGATGATGCCCGGCCCGTCGTCGTTGAGGCCCGGCGCCATGGCCCGGCGCGCGGCGACGCTTTCGCCCGCGTTCTTCAGGATGTTGGTCAGGGCCTGCCCCACCATCCGCCCATCGGCGTGCAAGACCGCCTTGGGCAGGGCCTCGGCCAGCTCGACCTCGATGTCGGGCGCCGCCACCCTCTGGGCGAACACCGCCTCGCGCAGCAGCTCGGCCGGATTTTCGGCGGTGAAGCGCGGCGCGGGCATCCGGGCGAAGGACGAGAACTCGTCCACCATCCGGCCGATGTCGCCGACCTGACGGATGATGGTTTCGGTGCAGCGGTCGAACACCTCGACGTCTTCCATCACCTGCGCGCGATAGCGGCGGCGCAGCCGCTCGGCCGACAGCTGGATCGGCGTCAGGGGGTTCTTGATTTCGTGCGCGATGCGCCGCGCCACGTCGCGCCAGGCCGCGTTCCGCTGGGCGGTCACCAGTCGCGTGATGTCGTCGAAGGTCAGCACCATCTCGCCGCCGACCCCGCCTTCGATCCGCACGCGCAGGCGCCGCGTCTCGCCCGCGCGGGTGACGTCGATGTCCTCTTCCACATGGGCCTCGGCCCGTTGCAGCAGGGCGCTCAGCTCCGGCGACAGATCCTTCAGCGCGCGGCCGATCATGGCGTCGTCGTCGGTGAGGCCCAGCAGCTGACCCGCGCTGTCATTGATGGCCGAGATGCGCCCGCGCCGGTCCAGACCGATCACCCCGGCGCTGACGCCCGACAGCACGGTCTCGATGAACCGGCTGCGCGCCTGGGCCTCGTCGCTGGCGGTCTTCAGCGCCGCCTGCTGTGTCTCCAGATCGCCGGTCATGCGGTTGAAGGCCCGCGACAGCACCCCGATCTCGCCGCCGTCATCATCGCTGTCGACCCGCGCCGACAGGTCGCCGCCCGCCGCCTGGTCCGCCGCCTGCACCAGCCGCCCGATGGGCCGCGAAATCGCGTTGGCCGCCGACATGCCCAGCCACACCGCGCCCACCAGAACCAGAAGCGCGGTCTCCAGATAGCTCAGGGCGAAAGCGGTCTGGATGCGCGCCCGGCTCTCGCTCGCCTCACGATAGCTCTGGATCGACTGCACCGCCGTGCGCATCTGCGCCACCAGTCCGGGCGCCAGCGGCCGCACGACATACAGATAGGCGTCGCCGTAGTCCGGCAGGGGATAGAGCGCCCGCACCGTGTCCGGGTTCTCGGTCACCTGAACCGGAGCCTCCGCCCCTTCCGAAGCGATTTCCAGCGCCGACCGGGGCGGGGCGACATAGGGCGGCGCGCCGGCCAGTTCCGCGCTCGCCAGCACCTGGCCGTCGCCGTTCAGGATGTAGATGGCCGGATAGCCGAAGAACTCGGCCATCTGGGTCAGGGCGCCGGTGAACTGCACCCGGTTTTCGAACGCCGGACGCACGCCGCCCAGCTCGTTGGCGATGGAGTCCAGATCGCGGGTCATCTCCGCGCCGACATCCGCGACATAGGCCTGGCCGATGCTGGCGCCGTTGCGCACCGCCGACTGGACATTGTCGCTGAACCACTGGTCCACCCCCCGGTTGACCAGCACCCCGAACACGAGGGCGATCAGAATGGCGGGGACCACGGCCACCAGCGAGAAATAGGTCACGAACCGCAGGTGCAGCCGCGATCCGGCCGCCCGCCGCGCCCGCACAAGGGCCAGCACCTGCTGTCCGACGAACGCGGCCAGCCCGGCGATCAGCAGCAGATTGACGGTCAGGATCAGCAGCACCGCCCGGCTGGCCGCCGCCTGGGCCGCGCCGCCGGCGCTCGATGCATCGGGCGCCACGGCCACCAGCCAGATGGCCGCGCCGGTGATGAGGAAGGCGATGACATAGGCGGCGCCGAACAGCGGCTGAACCCGCTCGGACGTCATCCGACCCCAGAACGACGAGTTTTCCGCCACGGTGTCTCCGGCGGGCTCAGTCGTCAGCTCTGCGGGGGCTGTGCTCATGCCGCATCAGATTTGACCGGCTGTGGCAGAAAATCAACAACGGAGTTGCTCGGAAGCGTCACATTGGCGTCCCACAATCGCGTGAGCGCCGCCTCGACCGCCTCAGGCGTCTCCAGTCGGCAGCTCTCGCGCTTGGCTTCTCGCCGCACCGCCGGATCCTCCGGCCAAGGCGCCTGCTCAATGTACCAGCCCAGGTGTTTGCGGAACATCTTCAGGCCCAGCGGCAGACCATAGAAGGCCGCTGACGCCGCCATATGTCCCAGCACGATCCCCAGCCGCTCCTCGCGGTCCGGCTCGGCCGCCACGTCCGCGCCGGCCAGCGCCTGCTCCAGCCGCCCGGGCAGCCACGGCCGCCCATAGACCCCGCGCCCCAGCATCAGGGCGTCCGCCCCCGACTGTTCCAGAGCCTCCCGCGCGTCTTGAACCGTCAGGATGTCTCCGTTGACGATGACCGGTATCCCGACCGCCGCCTTGACCTCGCCCACCGCGCGCCAGTCGGCCACGCCGGTGTAGAACTGCTGCCGCGTGCGGCCGTGCACGGTCACGGCCTTCACGCCGATCTCTTCCGCCCGCTTCGCCAGAGCCGGCGCATTGCGCGTGGCGTCGTCCCAGCCCAGCCGCATCTTGACCGTCACCGGCACGTCCACCGCCTCGACCGCCGCCTCGATCAGGCGACAGGCCAGGTCCGGCGTCCGCATCAGGGCCGATCCGCAGGCCGCGCCCGTGACCTCCTTGGCCGGGCAGCCGAAGTTCAGGTCGATGATGTCCGCCCCGGCCCGCGCCGCCATCCGCGCGCCCTCGGCCATGGTCGCGGGGTCGCCGCCCACCAACTGGATCACGGTCAGCGGGAGGCCGTCGCCCACCGCCGCACGGCGCACAACGTCCGGGCGCCCCCGCGCCAGCTCCGCCGACGCCACCATCTCGGTCGCCACATAGGACGCGCCCAGCCGCGCGGCCAGCAGGCGGAACGGCAGGTCCGTGATCCCGGTCATGGGCGCCGTCAGCACCCTCCCTGGGATGCTCACGTCCCCGATCATCAGAGGCGTCGTCATGGGCGGGAGATAGGGCTTTCATGGCGACAGGTCACGCTCAGGTCGTCAGGTTTATCCCGAACACCACCATCGCCGCCCGGCCGGCCAGGACGACGAGCACCAGACTGGCCAGCATGAAGACCGTGAATCTCAGCAGGATCACATTGATCGTCACCTGAACCAGGCTGTGCAGAACCCGCAGGGCCACATAGGCCCAGGCGATCCAGGCGTTCAGCCCGTCACCCGCGCCGGCCACGGCCAGCACCAGCGCCGTGGCGTAGAACAGCGTCGGCTGCTCCATCAGGTGATTGTAGTTGTCGGCTTTCCACCGGACCCGCGGCGGCAATCCGCCTAGCATCTGTTCCTTGGGCAGGCGCGGGTCCAGCCTGGTTTTTGCGCTCAGCATCGCCGGAATGCGCGTGGTGTAGAGCCACAACCACATCACCATCGACCACAGCACCAGCGCCACGACGGGCCCCAGAATTGAATACGGCATCAAACCCTCCCTTTGCCGTGATGCTGGCTGCCCGGGCGTGCGTGGTCAAACAGAATGGATTGGCGCCCTCGTCAGCGACGAGCGCGCCCGATAGAAGCGCCAAATGACCTTCTCCGCCGTCATTGTCGCCGCCGGTTCCGGCTCCCGCGCGGGCGGCGCCAAGCAATGGCGCGCCTTGTCCGGCAAGCCGGTCGCCTGCTGGTCGCTGGAAGCGTTCCTGGCTGCCGGGGCCACAGAGGTCGTGGTGGTCATCGCGGCGGGCGATGAGGCCCAGGCCGAAACCGCCTTCGCCGGGCTGACCGGCTGGTGCGCCGTCACCGGGGGAGTGGATCGTGCGGCATCCGTCCGAGCCGGTCTCAGCGCCCTGACCGCCGCTCCGAGCACCCCCGTGCTGGTCCACGACGCCGCCCGCCCCCTGCTGACACCGGCCCATATCCGTCAGCTGCTCGACGCCCTGCCCGGCGTCGACGGCGCCATACTCGCCCTGCCCGTGGCCGACAGCCTGCGTCGGGGCGCCGACGGCCTGCTGGCCGAGAGCGTGGATCGAGACAACCTGTGGCGCGCCCAGACGCCCCAGGCTTTCGCCCTCTCCACCCTGCGCGGCGCCTACGCCGCCCTGCCCCCAGGCGACAGCCCGACCGATGAAGCCGACGCCGTGCGCCGCGCGGGCGGCAAGGTCCGTATTGTCCCCGGCGACCCGCGCCTGATGAAGCTCACCTTCCCCGAGGATTTCGCCATGGCCGAGCCCCTGATCCCCAAACAGGTCCGCATCGGTCAGGGGTTCGACGCCCACCGCTGGGGCCCGGGTACGTCCGTCTGGCTTTGCGGCGTCGAGATCCCGCACAGCCAGACCCTGATTGGCCATTCGGACGCCGACGCCGGGCTGCATGCCCTGACGGACGCCATTCTCGGCGCACTGGGCGACGGCGACATCGGCGATCATTTCCCGCCCAGCGACCCGCAGTGGAAGGGCGCGTCCTCCGACCGCTTCCTGACCCACGCCGTCGATCGCGTCACCGCGCGTGGTGGGCGGCTGATCAATGTCGACGTCACCCTGATCTGCGAACAGCCCAAGGTGAAACCGCACCGTCAGGCCATGCGCGAACGCCTCGCGGCCCTGACTGGCCTGCCCCTCGACGCCGTCAGCGTGAAGGCCACCACGACCGAGGCCATGGGCTTCACCGGCCGCGGCGAAGGCCTCGCCGCCCAGGCCGTCTGCACCGTCGAACTGCCCGCCTAGCGCAGGTTCCGCCACATGGCGCCGAACAGGTTCACATAGTCGTCGGTCCACGGCCGGACGGTCGTGTCCTCCAGCCGCTCCCAACGCGACTTGCCCTCGATCCCGCCGGCGTCGGCCCGCAGTTCCGCCAGCCCCGCCGCCGTCGGCGACAGCACCAGAGCCTCGGTCGAGGCCTCGGCCATGTCGGGGAGGTCGTCGCGCTCGTAGTAGATCTGGTGCAGGTCCGCCGCCCCCAGCCGCCGCGCCGCCGCCAGGGCCGGCTCCGTGATCTCCAGGTTCCGGTTGGACAGGTGCAGGATCACCACCCCGTCCGGCTTCAGCAGCTTCAGATAGCCGGCGATGGCCTCCTGGGTCAGCAAATGGGTCGGCACCGCGTCCGACGAGAAGGCGTCGATCAGCAACAGGTCATAGCTGCCCGGCTGTTCCTTCTGCAGCGTCAGGCGCGCATCCCCCAGCACCGTCCGGATCGGGCCCGAGGCGCAGTGGGAGATGAAGGTGAACCACTCGGGGTTCCGCGACATGCGGTCGACCATCGGGTCGATCTCGAAGAAGGTCATTTCGTCGCCGGGGCGCTTGTAGGCGGCCATGGCGCCGGACCCCTGCCCCACCACACCGATCTTGGCGTGATCGCCCCGGGTCTGGATGGCTTCGGTCGCCTGGCCGATGGGCGTCGCGGGGGCGTAATACAGGGTCGGGATGCAGTCGAAGGCGTCCGAGCGCGGCTGGGAGCCATGCAGGGTCGTGCCGTGCATCAGCACATGGACCGTCCCGCCCAGCCCCGCATCGTTGATCTTCGCCACCCGCATGACGCCGAAAAAGCTGCGCTCCGTCAGGCTCCAGTCATAGCCGCGCGCCGCGTGCTGGGCCGACAGGGCGATCATGGCCAGACAGGCCGTGAACAGGAGCGCCCGCTCGCGCACCATGAAGGCGCCGACGGCGGCCAGGCCGAGGATGATCTGCCACCACTGCAACGGCGTCGTCGTCTGGAAATAGGGCCACAGGGCCTTGGTGGTCCGGATCACCTCGCTGCCGATCGGCGGGATCAGGCACATGAAGGCCGTCCCCAGCACGAAATAGAGCTCCGTCAGGGTGATCCGCCCCCGCCCCCAGGGCCGCGCCAGTCCGACCAGCACCAGCACCAGCGGATATTCCCACACCGTGGGGAAGATCACCGGCGCCAGCAGGGCCGTGAAGGCGCCGCCGACCACGCCGCCCAGCGACATCAGCAGATAGAACTCGGTCAGCCGGTCCGGCGCCGGCCGCCGCGCCGCCAGCGTCTGGTGGCATAGCAGTGCGGTGAAGAAGAAGGTCCCCAGATGGATGGCGAACAGGATCAGCAGGTTACCGTTGCGGAACGGCGTCATGCTGACACAGACCGCGCCCAGAGCGCTGGCGACCAGAAGGGTCAGCCACGGCGGGATCCAGGGTCTGGTCTGGAAGGCGATGACGAAGGTCAGCAGATACAGCGCCAGCGGCACGACCCACAGGAAGGGCGCCGAGGCCACGTCGGTCGACAGGTGGGCGGTGACCCCCAGCATCAGGCTGGACGGCGCGGCGGCCAGCAGAACCAGAACGGCCTTGTCGCGCCAGCTTATCGGCGGACTGACGGCCAGCGGCGCGGGCTCCACGGATCGGTCCGCCTGACGCCGCCAGACGACGACCGCGAGGGTCGCGACCATCATCATGAAGACGGCATAGCCGCCGCTCCAGCCCATGCGCTGGCCGCTGAGCGTCGTCAGCGGCTCGATCAGCACCGGATAGGCCAGCAGCGCCAGGAAGCTGCCCAGATTCGAGGCTGCGTAGAGGACATAGGGGTTCTGGCCGTCCGCATGCCCGGCCCTGACCCGCGCATACCAGGCCTGAAGCAGGGGCGCGGTCGCCGACAGCACCGCGAACGGCGCCCCGACCGAGAGCGCCAGCGTCGGCAACAGCCAGCCGATCGGCGCCGCCGGGTTCGGCTCTCCCAGCAGACTGTTGATGTGCAGGGGCAGGAACAGCGCGGCGAGCGTCAGCAGGCCCAGATGCACCGCCACCTGCGTCCGGATCGACGGGATCCTCTGCAAGGCGTGGGCGTAACCGTAGCCGGCCAGAAGCGCGGCCTGGAAAAACACCATCGCCGTGTTCCACACCGACGGCGATCCGCCCAGCATCGGCAGGACCAGCTTGGTCACCATCGGCTGGACCACGAACACCAGCGCCGCCGAGGTGAAGATGGCCAGGGCGAACAGGACGGGGGTCACGCGGTCGGCGGGCGGATCAAGCGCGGCGTCGGTCATTGGGCCCCCTCACGATGCTCGGGCATGATCGACAGACCGCCGCCCGCACGGCACGTTAGCGCGACTCGTCGCCCCGGATAGCCCTGCCATGTTTCCCGCCGACATCATCACCCTGGCCGAAGCGGTCGTGGCGGCGTCGCGCCGCTCCGGCCTGATGATCGCCACGGCCGAGAGCTGCACGGGCGGGCTCGTGGCCGGCGCCGTCACCGCCGTTCCCGGATCGTCCGAGGCGCTGGATCGGGGCTTCGTAACCTACAGCAACACCGCCAAGGCCTCGATGCTGGGCGTCGCGCCCGACCTGATCGAAGCCCATGGCGCGGTGTCGGAGCCCGTGGCCCGGGCGATGGCGCAGGGCGCGGTCGCCATGTCCGGCGCCGAGGTCTCCGTCGCCGTCACGGGCATCGCCGGCCCGGGCGGCGGCTCGGCGGACAAGCCCGTCGGTCTGGTGCATTTCGCCGCCGCCGGGCCGCACGGAACGATCCATCAAGCGCGCCAGTTCGGCGACATCGGCCGCGACGCGGTCCGCGCCGCCAGCGTCAGGGTCGCGCTGGAGATGCTGCTGGAAAGGCTGGGGGCATGAGCGCGCCGATCATGGTCGATGCGCGGGGTCACAAATGTCCTGTGCCGAGCCTGCGTCTGAAGAAGGCGATTCAGACGGCGCCGGAGGGCTCGACCTTCCTGCTGCTGGCCACGGACCCCATGGCGCGGATCGACGTGCCCTATCTGGTCGAAGAGCTGGGCGGCACGGTCGCGTCCGTCGTGACGGTCGCCGGCGTCCTCAGGATCACCGTCGAGATGCCCGCCTGGCCGACAGGCTAACGACCTGAGCGGTGTCCTCAGGCGCCGGGTCCAGTTCCGGCGCGCCTTTCGCCCGGTCGGCGATCTCCATCTCGGTGGCGAAAGCGCCGCCGTAGAAGATGGCGTTGACGTTCCACGACAGCCAGATCAGCAACACCACCACGGCGCCGACTGAGCCGTAGGTCGCGCCCAGCGGGGCGATCTGCTCGACATAGATGGCGCACAGCCACGACGAGATCATCGACATCACCGTGGCCACCACCCCGCCGCAGATCGACGGCCACCAGGCCACCGGCGCCCGGTGGGACATGGCGTAGCGGTAGAGCGCCGTCAGCCCCAGTGCGAGGCCGAGCGCCGGCACCACCCCGTCGAACGGCAGGCCGCCGCTCGGGGCCACGGTCGTCGCCGCCGCGCCCGCATGCTCGATCAGGCGGAAGGTCACCACGGCGCCCGACACCACGGTGAACAGGGCGAACGCGAACAGGGCCACGAAGAAGGCCAGCAGGTTGAACCTGAAGAAGCCGTGCGGCTCGGTTTCATCATGAATGAGGTTAAGTCCGGCCAGCAAGGCCTTGAAACCTCTATGCGCTGCGTAGGAGCCGACGATCAGGGCGAAGGCGCTCTGGGCCGAGACGGTGCGGGCCGAAGCCCCCGCCAGCCTGGCGATCTCGGCCTCGAAGATCGATTTGGCCGCCGTGGGCAGCACGTCGGCCAGGGCCGCCGCCTGCTCACTGACCTGGCTGATCGACAGGCCAGCCTTGTAGAAGCCGATCAGGATGGCGATGGCGGGAAACACGGCCAGCAGGGCGAAGAACGACACCCCGCCCGTGTAGAGCATCACATCGCGGCCCCAACTGCGGGTGAAGGCCCGGACGGAAAGGCGCCCCACGAACGCCGCCCCGCTGAAAAGCGCACTTCTGCTCAAGCCCATGTTCCGTATCAGCCCAGTCTCGGAACCTACTCCAATTCGCCACACAGGAAAGCATCCCCGAATTCGCCCGACAGGCGTTGCTTCGGCGGGGCGGCCGTCGCTATGGTCCGCCGCCTTGTGAAGGCGTGGCCGGGGCCGCGCGGGGCATGGAGCAGGCAGCCTTGGGTTCCGATCCGCGTGTGCTGGTCATCGCGCCTGACGATGAACGGATCGGCGTCCTGTGCCAGGGCCTCGATGCGCTCGGCTGGCGCACCGTCACCGCCCGCACGCTGGGCGCTGCTATTTCCGCCGTCGTCGATCTGCCTGTCGAGGGCGTAATTCTGGATGGCCGCACCGCCGACGCGGGCGACATGGCCGAGGCGCTGAAGCGCACGGCCCAGCCGCGCCGCCTGCCCGTCATCGTCTTCACCGATGGCCTGCCCTTCGCGCATCCCGAGGCCGTCGATCTGGCCATGACCCTGCCGCCGCATCCGGCCCAGGCGGCCTTGCGGCTGGAACAGCTTGTCCGCGCCGCCATCGCCGAGGAGGAGGTGTCCCAGCGCGAGGCGACCTTCGCCGCCCGGGGCGCGCCCCTGACGCTTCAGGATCCCGAGGACACGCCGCTGCGCGTCCTGGCCGCCGGCAAACCCGACCATCGCTTCCTGGCCCTGTCCAACGCCCTGACCGCCGCCGGCTGCGAGGTCGTGGCGGCGCCGACGCCCTACACGGCCTTTGACTATCTGCATGAACGGGCGTTCGACGCCGTGGTGCTGTGGGGGGGCGAGGATCACGCCCCGGCCCAGTCCATCGCGGCGGGCATGAAGCGGAACACCCGCCTCTATCACATCCCGGCGGTGCTTTATGTGAGCGGGCCCGGCGAGATCAATCTGGCCGAGCTCTATGGCCGGGGCTTCGCCGACGTGGCCACCGCCGACACGGCCGAGCAAGAGACCGCCGACCGGATCGTCGCCCTGGCCCGCACGCACCGCAGGCATCTGGCCATCCGCCGCACGCTGGAGGCCGCGCGCCATTCCGGCCTGACCGACCCCGCGACCGGCCTGTTCACGCCCCAGCTGTTCGCCTCGCACCTCGCCCGTGTGACCGACTCGTCACGCGCGCGGCGGCGGCCCCTGTCGGTCTGCGTCCTGCGGATCACCGAGACGCCGGAACTGGCCGAGATCCGCACAGGCGGCTGGCTTCAGCGCGCCCTGCCCCAGCTCGGCGCCATGGTGTCGCGCCTGATCCGGGTCGAGGACACGGCGGCGCGGCTGTCGGCCGATGTTTTCGCCCTGGCCCTGCCCGCGACGACCGAGGGTGCCGCGCGCATCGCCGCCGACCGCATCGCCGCCGTCATCGGCTGCACCGCCTTCGACGCCGGATCGGGCCGCTCGCCTTTCGTGGTCGGCTTCGACATCGGCGTGGCGGAACTGCGCAACGGCGAAAGCCCCGCCGACCTGCTGGATCGCGCCTCCTCCAGCCTGAAACCCTAGGCCCCCGCCACGCTGGTTGCGACTCTGGCCAGATCGGCCGTGATCCGTTCGGCGACCTTCAGACGGTCGTCCGGCGTCGGCCATTCGCCCTTCACCACGATCTTCTGATCCGGGCGTATCTTCCAGCTGGCCTGGTTCTTCTGGATCAGGCCGACCAGCCCCATCGGGTTGGGGAAGGCGTTGTCGCGCAGGGTCAGGACCGCGCCCTTGGGCCCGATGTCGATGCGCTCGATACAGGCCGTGCGGCAGTTGGCCTTGATGCCGACGATGCGCAGCAGTTGTTTTGCCTCGTCCGGCAGCGGGCCGAACCGGTCGATCAGCTCGGCGGCCATGGCCTCGCGGTCCTCGTTGCGCTCGGCGTCCGACAGACGGCGGTAGAGGCTCAGGCGAACATTGAGGTCCGGGACGTATTCCTCTGGAATCAATACGGCCGCGCCCACATTGATGGCCGGGGACCAGCCGCGATCCACGACAGGTCCCTCGCCCTTCTCGCGCAAGCCGGCGACCGCGTCCTCCAGCATCTGCTGATACAGCTCGACCCCGACCTCACGGATGTGGCCCGACTGTTCGTCGCCCAGCAGATTGCCGCCGCCGCGCTGGTCCAGGTCGTGGCTGGCCAGCTGGAATCCGGCGCCGAGATTGTCGAGCGACTGCAGAACCTGCAGCCGCCGCTCGGCCGACAGGCTCAGCGGCTTGACCGGATCGGTGGTCAGATAGGCGAAGGCCCGCGCCTTGGACCGGCCGATGCGTCCCCGGATCTGGTGCAGCTGGGCCAGGCCGAACATGTCGGCGCGGTGGACGATCAGGGTGTTGGCCGTCGGGATGTCCAGTCCGCTCTCGACGATGGTGGTCGACAGCAGCACGTCATAGGAGCCGTCGTAGAAGGCGCTCATCACGTCCTCCAGCTGGGTCGGCGACATCTGGCCGTGGCCGACGACGAACTTCACCTCGGGCACCTGCTCGCGGATGAATTTCTCGATGTCGGGCAAGTCGGCGAGGCGCGGCGCGACGTAATAGGCCTGACCGCCGCGATACTTCTCGCGCAGCAGGGCCTCGCGGATCAGCACCGGATCCCAGGGCGTGACATAGGTCCGCACCGCCAGACGATCGACCGGCGGCGTGGCGATGATCGACATGTCGCGGATGCCCGACAGCGCCATCTGCAGGGTGCGCGGGATCGGCGTGGCCGACAGCGTCAGCAGGTGCACGTCGGCGCGGAGGCTCTTCAGCTTCTCCTTGTGCTTGACGCCGAAGTGCTGCTCCTCGTCGACGATCACCAGGCCCAGGTCCTTGAACCCGACCTGATCCGACAGCACCGCATGGGTGCCGACGACGATCTCGAACGATCCGTCCTTCAACCCTGCCCGCGTCTCCGCCGCATCCTTGGCCGTGACCATGCGCGACAGATGGCGCACCTTGATCGGCCAGCCGGCGAAACGCTCGCTGAAGGTCTTGAAGTGCTGGCGCGCCAGCAGGGTCGTCGGACAGACGATGGCCACCTGCTGGCCGCTCATGGCCACGACGAAGGCGGCGCGGATGGCCACCTCGGTTTTGCCGAAGCCGACGTCGCCGCAGATCAGGCGGTCCATCGGCGCGCCCTTGCCGAGGTCCTCCAGCACGTCGCCGATGGCGTTCAGCTGGTCGTCGGTCTCGTCATAGGGGAAGCGGGCGCAGAACTCGTCGAACAGGCCGTGCGGCGGGGTGACCGGGTCGCTTGTGCGCAGCGCGCGCTTTGCAGCCAGCGCGATCAGACCCTCGGCCATTTCGCGTAGGCGGGCCTTGGCCTTGGCCTTGCGTCCCTGCCAGGCCGCGCCGCCGAGCCGATCCAGCTGGACCCCGTCGGTCTCGGCCCCATAGCGCGTCAGCAGGTCAATGTTTTCAACGGGCAGATAGAGTTTGCTGTCACCGAAGTAGAGCAGTTCCAGGCAATCGTGCGGCGCCTCCTGAATCTCCAGCGTCTTCAGCCCCTCGTAGCGGCCGATTCCGTGATCGAGGTGGACGACCAGGTCGCCGGCGGTCAGGGCTGAAGCCTCGGCCAGGAAGTTCGAGGCGCGGCGCTTGCGCTTCGGCCGCGCCAGCCGGTCGCCCAGGATGTCAGTCTCGGAGATGACCGCCAGCGTGTCGGTGACGAAGCCGTGCTCCACCGGCAGGATGCCGCGCAGGAACATCCCCTGCGGCGCCTTCTGCACATCGGCCCAGTCGCGCACGGCGATGACCTGTTCCAGCCCGTGGTCGGCCAGCATGGCGGCCAAGCGCTCGGACGAACCCTCGGTCCAGCTGGCGAACAGCACCTTGCGGCCGGCCTTCTGCATGGCCTCGGCATGGCGCGCCACGGCCTCGAACAGATTGACGCTGTCCTGCGACCGCTCGGCCACAAAGCTGTGGCCCAGACGCCCGCCCGCGTCCTCGCCGCCACCGATCAGGGGCGACAGGCGGCGCACGGTCCGCCCGGCCAGCGCGGAATTCCAAGCCTCGTCGTCGAGATACAGCTGCGTCGGCGGCAGGGCGCGATAAGCCGCCCCGCCCCGGGTCTTCGACGCCTCCAGCCGCGCGTCATAGGCGTCGCGGGTCAGGGCCCAGCGGTCGGCCCGCGCCGCCTCGACCTGATTGTCCAGAAACACCGGCGCCGCGTCGGGCAGATAGTCGAACAGGGTCTCCAGCCGCGGATAGAGCAGCGGCAGCCAGTGCTCCATGCCCTGCCGCCGCGCCCCCTCGCTGATGGCGGCATAGAGCGGATCGTCCCCCGCCGCTCCGAACAGATTCAGGTAGCCGGTGCGGAAGCGCGAGATGCTGTCGGGATCCAGCAGCGCCTCGGACACAGGCGCCAGCTCCACCTGCTTCAGCTGCCGGGTCGAGCGCTGGGTCGCCGGATCGAAGGCGCGGATCGATTCCAGCTCGCTGCCGAACATGTCCAGCCGCACGGGCTCTTCGAAGCCGGGCGGGAAGACGTCGATGACGCCACCGCGCACGGCGTATTCGCCCCGCTCTGACACCGTGGAGGCACGGACATAGCCGTTGACCGAAAAATACAGCTCCAGCGCCGCGATATCGAGATCGCGGCCGACGCGGGTGTCGAAACCGGCGCTCTGGGTCGTCTCGCGCGGCGGCGTGCGCTGCATGGCGGCGGCGGCCGTGGCCACGACCAGCACGGGCGTGCGGTCACTGTCGGGACGCCCCGCCAGACGCGTCAGGGTCGCCATCCGCTGGGCCGACACCGCAGACGACGGGCTGAGCCGGTCGTATGGCAGGCAATCCCAGGCCGGGTATTCAAGGATTTCAATATCCTTGTCGAAGAACCGTAGAGCCTGAACGAAGACGCCCGCCCGGGCGAAGTCGCGGGCGACGAACAGGCCGACTCCGCCGGCGGCCTTGACCCGCTCGGCGACCAGCAGGGCGTCCAGCCCCTCGGGCGCGCCGCCCAGCTCAGCATCGGTGCGGGAAACGGATGCGCCGCCCATCAGCCGGCTCCGTCAGCGACAGCCGCGGCGACATGGGCGCGCATGAAGGCGCGGATCCTGGCCATCAGCGGCGTCTCGTATTCGGCGGGTGTCGGCTTCGTCTCGATGATCCAGGCGTAGAGCTCGTGGTCGTCGTCCTGGGCCAGCAGGGCCTCGAACTCGGTCAGTTCGGCGTCACTCAGGCTCGGCCCGACCTGATCCATGAAAGGCCCCAGCACGAGGTCGGCCTCGCGGAAACCGCGACGCCACGCCCGGAAGGAAATCCGGCCCAATCGTTCTTTCAGACGCGCGTCGGTATCGGCCACAAGGTTCCTTGCCCGGTCGGAGTCAGTTTGAAGCGCGCTCAAGCAGCGAGCCGCCGCGCGGCGAGCGGTAGCGCCCTTCTAAAGATGCCGGGTCCAGATAGCGTTCCAGAACCCGTTTCGCCAGCTATGCTTGAGCGCCATGAGGCCGCAGATTCTCTTTCCCCTGTTCGCCGAGGTCACCAGCCTGAAGGGCGTGGGGGCCAAGGTCGCGCCGCTGGTGCAGAAGGTGGCCGGGCCGCTGGTCCGCGACCTGGCCTTTCTGTCGCCGTCGGGGGTGATCGTGCGGCGGCCGATGACGGCCGTGGATGCGGTCGAGGGCGAGGTCGGCATCTTCGAGGTCGTGATCGACCGCGTCATCGTGCCCGGAAAGCCCGGCGCGCCGATCAAGGCGCGGGCGACGGACGAAACCGGATTCGTGCATCTGGTCTGGTTCGGCGGCTCGGCCCAGCACATCGACCGGTTGCTGCCCCGGGGCGAACGGCGGCTGGTCGCCGGCAAGGTCGAGCGGTTCAACAACGAGGTCCAGATCGTTCACCCGGACATCTTCAAGGCGGACGAGGCGGGTGAGATCGCGGCGGTCGAGCCGGTCTATCCGGCGACGCAGGGGCTGACGTCCCGCGTGATCCGCAAGTTGGTTCAGGGCGCACTCGCCTTGGCGCCGGAGCTGCCGGAATGGCAGGACCCGGCATGGCTGGCGAAGCAGCGCTGGCCCGGCTGGCGCGCGGCCCTGGAGGCTCTGCACCACCCGGCGGGCGAGGTCGATCTGGCGCCGGATGCGCCGGTGCGCCAGCGGCTGGCCTATGACGAGTTGTTCGCGCACCAGCTGGCGCTGGCCCGGCGGCGGCGGGCGCGCCAGATCACGCCTGCACCGAGGATCACGCCGGGCGAGGCGTCGGCGGCCCTGCTGACCGCCCTGCCCTTCACCCTGACGGGCGCGCAGGAACAGGCCGTGGCTGAAATCCGCGCCGATCTGGCGTCCGGCGAGCAGATGGGCCGGTTGCTGCAAGGGGACGTCGGCTCGGGCAAGACGGCGGTGGCGGCGCTGGCGATGGCGGATGTGGCCTCCAGCGGCTTCCAGGCGGCGTTGATGGCGCCGACCGAAATCCTGGCGCGGCAGCATTTCCAGCGGCTGGCGCCGATGCTGGAGCAGGCCGGGGTGCGGACCGTGCTGCTGACCGGGCGGGACACCCCGGCGGAGCGGCGCGAGCGGCTGAATGTGCTGGCGTCAGGAGAGGCCCAGGTCGCCATCGGCACCCACGCCCTGTTCCAGGATGCGGTGCGGTTCGACCGGCTGGCGCTGGCCGTGATCGACGAGCAGCACCGGTTCGGGGTCAATGAGCGCCAGAGGCTGCAGGCCAAGGGCGATCCCAGGACCGGCGGGGTGCATCTGCTGACCATGTCGGCGACGCCGATCCCGCGGACGCTGGAGCTGACCCAGTATGGCGAGCTGGAGGTTTCGCGCCTGCTGGAGAAGCCGCCGGGGCGGACGCCGGTGGCCACGGCGGTCCTGCCGCTGGTGCGCATCGGCGAGGTGGCGAAACGGCTGAAGGCGGCCATCGACGGCGGGGCGCAGGCCTACTGGATCTGCCCGCTGGTGGCCGAGTCCGAGGCGGTCGATCTGGCGGCGGCCGAAGCCCGTGCGGCGGACCTGCGGCGTATCCTGAAGATCGAGGTCGGACTGGCCCATGGCCAGATGCCGGGCCCGGAGCGTGAGGCCGTGATGGCCGACTTCGCCGACGGGCGCATACCCCTGCTGGTGGCCACGACGGTGGTGGAGGTTGGGGTCGATGTGCCCAACGCCTCGATCATGGTGATCGAGCACGCCGACCGGTTCGGCCTTGCCCAGCTGCACCAGCTGCGCGGGCGGGTTGGGCGCGGGGCGAAGGCCAGCGCCTGCATCCTGCTATACGGCGGCGAGGACGGCGGGCTGGGGGACACGGCGCGGCAGCGGCTCGACACCCTGCGCCGCACCGAGGACGGGTTCGAGATCGCCGAGGAGGATTTCCGCCTGCGCGGCGGCGGCGATCCGCTGGGGCTGAAGCAGAGCGGCTTCCCGGCCTATCGCTTCGCCGATCCGATCCGGCACCGGGCGCTGATGCTGGCGGCGTCGGACGATGCACGGCTGATGCTGGGGCGGGATCCCGATCTGGCGAGCGAGCGGGGTCAGGCGGTTCAGGTGCTGGAGGCTCTGTTCGACTGGCGCAATGATCGGGCGGGGCTGGACTAGCGGGCGCTGGTCACCGCCCAATTGGCCAGGCGATCCTGAACGTCGTTCTCAATATCACCGTAAAACAGGTTGTAGGGACGCGCTTTTCTACGATCTGACCAGCTGCCTTGCTCGCGGAACGACTCCATCTTCGGCTCTGTGTGGCGCAGCAGGCCGCCGCGGCATTCTGTGGCCACCTCACGCGCCATCAGGGCCGGGCGCGCGCCCCATTCCAGACCGGTCGCATTGGTCGCGCCCCGGCTCTCGCGGGCCTCGACCTTCACCGGCGCGCTTGAGCCGTTGACCGGGTTCACGCAAAGGGCCGGCCGGCCTGCGAGCTCGACGAAACGGCCGCGCTGGTCCCAGACAAGCGCCCGCCGCAGACGCCGCTGGGCCGCTCCCTCGTTGTCCTCGCCGACCGGCGACCAGGCGACGACGCAGCCCGTCTGGCCCGGCGTCGCGCAGGGCGGAACCAGCGGCGAGAATCCATCGACTGCCGCGACCACGTCGATCAGCCAGACCCCGACCAGTCGGACCCGCAGCGCCGGGTTCGGGGCCACACGCTCACGCACGATGCGCTCCAGCAACTGCCCGCCCTGCTCCACCCCCGCGAGGATCAGCGGCCCGTCCGGATGGCGCGCCAGCCAGGCGTCGAAGGCGGCCAGCGCGTCACCATAGGCGAAGGCCCGCGCCTCCCGCGCGTCGTCGCGCAGGGTCAGGCGGGCATAGAGGCTGGCCTGACGATAGCGGGGCGCGCTGATGGCGCCGGCCCGGGCGAAGGGGCCTGCATAGTTCGGGATCACGACCCGGCGCAGATAGGCGTCGGCGCGCGCGTCGCCGATGGGCCCGTTCCATTCGCGCCCGCCGTCAAAGGTTGTGGAGTGCAGGAAGAAGATCGCCGCCGGCCCGGCGTTCGGCGCCTTCGCCTCACGCAGCGCCCAGGCCTCAGGCGCGCCGTAGTCTGGCGCGGACGGGGGCTGATAGGTCTGGAACGGCACCTGTGGATCCAGCGCGGCGCGCAGGATGTCTCCGCGCCAGACGGCGACCGCCGCCGTGAACAGCAATACGAATCCGATGCCGACATAGCCGGCCCATTGCCTCGCCTTCAGACGGGGCAGCCGCAGCGCCTTCACCGATAAGGATCCGGCGTGGCGAGGAAGGACTGGACGTAGCGGCGCACGCCCTCCTCCAACGGGGTCGACTGGCCCGGGAAGCCGGCGGCGCGGATGCGGTCCATCTTCGCCTCGGTGAAATACTGGTACCGGTCGCGGATGACCTCGGGCATGTCGATATAATCGATTGATGGTTGTTTGCCCGCGGCGGCGAAGGTGGCGCGCGCCAGGTCGGCGAAGGACCGGGCCTGACCCGACCCGGCGTTGAACACGCCCGAGACGTCCGGCGTCTCCAGCAGCCATTCGATGATGTCGACCACGTCGTCCACGAAGACGAAGTCACGCAGCTGGCCGCCGTCGGCGTAGTTCGGATTGTGCGAACGGAACAGGCTGACGGTCTCGCCGGCCGCGACCTTGGGCCAGATCTGGGCCACGACCGACTTCATCCCGCCCTTGTGGTACTCGTTCGGGCCATAGACGTTGAAGAACTTCAGCCCCGCCCACTGCGGCGGCGCATGCTCGCGGGCCGCCTGCCGCACGGCATACTGGTCGAACAGATATTTCGAGTAACCGTAGGCGTTTAGCGGGCGAAGCGAAGACAGCGCCTCAAACGTATTGTCGTCATCAAACCCTTCCAGCCCATCGCCGTAGGTGGCCGCGGATGACGCATAGATGAAGCGCACGCCGTTGACGGCGCACCAGTCCCACAGGTCCCGCGACAGGGTGTAGTTGGTGTTCAGGATCAGGTCGGCGTCCGGCTCCGTCGTCGAGGAGATGGCCCCCATGTGCACCACGGCGGCGATGCGCTCCTCATGCAGCTCCAGCTGGTCGAACAGCTCTTCCGGGTGCCAGAAGTCGGCGATCGGGTGTTTGGCGATGTTTTTCCATTTCTGCAGGTCGGCTTCTTCCAGCCGGTCGCAGACGACGATGTCGCGGCGATCCTCGCCCGCCAGCCGCGCGACGATGTTGGAGCCGATGAAGCCGGCGCCGCCGGTGACCACGATCATGCGGCGGCTCATGCTTCATCCTTCATCTTGGCGATGGTGCTGGTGGTCGAATAGCCGTCCTCGAACGTCGCCAGACGGACCACCCCGCCCCAGCTTTCGACCTGATCGCCGCCGACAACGCCTTCGCGGGTGTAGTCCGCGCCTTTGATAAGGACGTCCGGGCGGAGCCGCTCGATCAGGGCCAGCGGCGTCGGATCGTCGAAGGACGTCACCCGGTCCACACTGGCGAGGCCGCCGATGACCACGGCGCGGCTGTCCAGATCATTGATCGGCCGTCCCTCGCCCTTCAGCCGCTTGACCGAGGCGTCGGTGTTCAGCGCCACCACCAAGCGGTCGCACCAGCCGCGTGCCTGGGCCAGATAGGCCACGTGGCCGCGGTGAAGGATGTCGAAGCAGCCGTTGGTGAAGCCGACCTTCAGCCCCTGACGCTTCCAGCCCTCGACGACATGGGCCAGTTCATCGAGCGGCATGACCTTGGCGTGGGCGCCGGCGGCGTGCTGGCTCATTTCGGCGTCGATCAGTTCGGCGGGGGTGACGACGGCTGTGCCGGCCTTTCCCACCACCACGCCCGAGGCGAGAATGGCGAACTCGACCGCCGTCTCCAGCGTGGCCCCCGCGCCGAGGGCGAGGCCGAGCGCCGCCAGACCGGTGTCGCCGGCGCCCGACACGTCGAACACCTCTCGCGCCCGGCCGGGGAAATGCTTCGCCGCTTCGCCGCGACGGATCAGGCTCATGCCCTTGCCGGCGCGGGTGACGACCAGAGCCTTGGCCGTCGTGGCCGCCAGCAGGGCGTTCAACGCCGCCTCGATATCGGCGTCCGTTTCGACCGGCAGGCCCGTGGCGCCGGCCAGTTCGCTGGCGTTCGGCTTGATCAGATCGACGGCGCCGTAGCGGGCGAAGTCCAGACCTTTCGGATCCACGATCACCGGCGCGCCGGAGGCTCGCGCGGCCTTCAGGGCGTTCTCGATCAGGGCCGCGTCGACGCCGCCCTTGGCGTAGTCGGAGATCAGGATGGAGGCCGCATCGTCGAAGACCGCGCTGGCCGCAAGGCTGCGGTCGCCGGCCTCCTCCTCGTCCAGCCGCAGCAGCTGCTGGCCGGCGGCGACATAGCGGGTCTTGACGATGGTGGCGGCGCCGGACCGGGCCTCGACGAAATTCTCGACCCCGTCCTCGCCCTCGATCAGGGACAGCAGTTCGGCCCCGGCGGCGTCATCGCCCACCGAAGCGCCGAGACGGGCCCGGCCGCCGAGCGAACCCACGTTGCGGGCGACGTTGCCAACGGCGCCGGTCATCGACACGGTGCGTTTCGTCTTCAGAACCGGGATCGGCGCCTCGGGCGAGATGCGGCTGACCTCGCCGTAGACATAGCGGTCCAGCATCAGGTCGCCGACACAAGCCACCTTCAGGCCGCGCACGCGCTCCAGAAGGGCCTGAAGTCCGCCCAAATCCAAGGCTCGGGGATCGAGGTTGCGTTCAGCCATGATCCCGGACTAGCGGATTCACGCCGGCTTCGCCATCCGGGCCTTGGTCAGGTCGTCATAGGCCAGCAGTTCGGCGCACAGGGCCTCGAACTCCTTCAGCGGCACCATGTTCGGGCCGTCCGACGGGGCGTGGTCCGGGTCCTGGTGCGTCTCCATGAAGACGGCGTCGACGCCCACGGCCACGGCGGCGCGGGCAAGGACCGGCACGAACTCGCGCTGGCCGCCCGACGACGTGCCCTGCCCGCCCGGCTGCTGCACCGAATGGGTGGCGTCGAAGACGATGGGGCAGCCGATCTCTCGCATGATCGGCAGGGACCGCATGTCCGAAACCAGGGTGTTGTAGCCGAAGCTGACGCCCCGCTCGCAGGCCATGACGTTGGGATTGCCCGCGCCCGACACCTTGGCGATGACGTTCTTCATGTCCCAGGGGGCGAGGAACTGGCCCTTCTTGATGTTGATGACCTTGCCCGTCGCGGCGGCGGCCAGAAGCAGGTCGGTCTGGCGGCACAGGAAGGCCGGGATCTGCAGCACGTCCACCGCCTCGGCGGCGATGCGGCAATGCTCTTCCGTATGGACGTCGGTCAAAACGGGCAGGCCCGTGACCTCGCGGATTTCGGCGAAGATCGGCAGCGAGCCTTCCAGACCGAAACCGCGGGCGGCGGTGGCGCTGGTGCGGTTCGCCTTGTCGAAGCTGGTCTTGTAGATGATGCCGAGGTTCAGCCGCTCGCCGATCTCCTTCAGCGCATGCGCCATCTCCAGCGCATGCTGGCGGCTTTCCAGCTGGCACGGACCGGCGATGACCACGATGCGCTGGCCGCCGCCGATGGAGACGGGACGCTTCACATGCTTGATGTCGATGACGGCGTTGGGCTGGGACACTTTGGACTTCCGCTTGGGCTTGGCGACGCGCGGCGTTTGCCGCAGGTATGCGGCGATCAGGTGGCGTCGAACGTTGTGTTCCGCAACCTATCACGGAGACCGCTCGCGTGACCACTGAGGGACAGCAACCCGTGATCCTGTGGTTCCGTCGCGACCTGCGCCTGGCCGACAATCCGGCCCTGGCAAAGGCGGTCGGGACGGGCCGGCCGGTCGTGCCCGTCTACATCCATGACGAGGGCTCGGCGATTCGCCGGACCGGCGCGGCCTCGGACTGGTGGCTGGACAAGTCGCTGCGGGCGCTGGGCGCGGATCTGGCGAAGCGCGGGGCGCCGCTGGTGCTTCGCCGGGGCGACAGCGAGGCCGAGCTGCGCCGTCTGATCGAGGAGACCGGCGCCGACACCGTGTTCATGAACCGGCTGTTCGAGCCCGATGCCTTCGCCCGGGACGCCGACATCGCCCACAGTCTGAGCGCGGACGGGATCGAGTGCCGGGGCTTCAACGGATCGCTTCTGCGGCCGCCCGGGTCGGTGCTGAACGGGTCGGGGCAGCCCTATCGCGTGTTCACGCCGTTCTCCAAGGCCCTTCTGGCTGAGCTTGAGATGCCCCCGCCCGGCCCGGCGCCGGGCCGGATCGAAGGTTCAATCCGGGTAGCGTCCGACGACATCGACGGTTGGGGGCTGCATCCCACCCGGCCCGACTGGTCGAAGGGCTTTACCGGCACGCCGGGCGAGGCCGGCGCCTCGGATGCGTTGTCCGAATTCATCGCCAAGGGTCTGAAATCCTATAGCAAGGGCCGCGACCACCCCGCGCTGCCCGTGACCAGCCGCCTGTCCCCGCACCTGCATTTCGGCGAGATCGCGCCCTGGCGCGCGGTGGCCGTGGCGCGAGCGTCAAACGCGCCTTCGAGCGAGATCGAGAAGTTCGTGGCCGAAATCTGCTGGCGCGATTTCTCTGCGCATCTGCTGGCGGCCTTCCCTCAGATCGTCGATCAGGCGTTCCAGCCAAAATACGACGCTATGCCCTGGCGCGACGACGCGGCGGGGTTCGAGGCCTGGACCCGGGGGCGTACCGGCTATCCCATCGTGGATGCGGGGATGCGTGAGCTGTGGACCACGGGTTTCATGCACAACCGGGTGCGGATGATTGTCGCATCCTTCCTCATCAAGCACCTGATGATCGACTGGCGGCGCGGCGAGGCGTGGTTCTGGGACACCCTTGTGGACGCCGACCTCGCCTCCAATGTGCAGAATTGGCAGTGGGTTGCTGGATCCGGAGCCGACGCGGCCCCGTATTTCCGTATCTTCAATCCGGTCACGCAAGGGCAGAAGTTTGATGCCGAGGGTCGATACGTTCGCAGATGGGTCCCCGAACTGGCGCGCCTGTCGGACAAGTGGCTGCACGCCCCCTGGACTGCGCCGGAGGAAAACCTGCGGGGCGCGGGGATCAGGCTGGGCCACGACTACCCCCGGCCGATCGTTGACCACGCCATGGCGCGCGACCGGGCTCTGGATGCGCTCAAGGGTCTGTCCGATGGCTGAAGGAGCCGCTGCATGAGCGCCGTGCCGGTTCAGACCGCGATGCCCCCTGCCCGCACCCCGCGCGGGTTCGGCATGCTGCTGCGCCTGCTGGGCGAGAACTGGAGCTCAGGCAGCCTGACGGTGCTGCTGCCCAACGGCGAGACGCACCGGCTGGAGGGCAAGGAGCCCGGGCTGCACGCGGTGCTGGACGTGAAGGATTACCGCTTCGCCCGGCGGGTGCTGGCCAGCGGCGATATCGGTTTCGCCGAAGGCTATATGGCCGGCGAATGGGACACGCCGCAGCTGGCGACCCTGCTGGAGACCCTGGTCCGCAACTACGATCACATCCGCCGCCTGTTCGACGGCAATCCGGTGATGCAGGCGGTCAACTGGCTGTCGCACCGGATGCGACGCAACAGCCGAAAGGGGTCCAGGAAGAACATCCATGCCCACTACGATCTGGGCAACGCCTTCTATCAGGCATGGCTGGACGGCAGCATGACCTATTCCTCGGCGCGGTTCGCGGGCGTGGAGGAGCCGCTGGAGGCGGCGCAGGCGCGCAAATATGCGACGCTCGCCCGCAACATGAACCTGCAGGCAGGCCATACGGTGCTCGAGATCGGCTGCGGCTGGGGCGGGTTCGCAGAGTTCGCGGCGCGCGAGGTCGGGGCCCACGTCACCGGCATCACCATCTCGCAGGAACAGTACGATTTCGCCCGCGCCCGCATCGCGGCGGCGGGGCTGAACGAGCGCGCGGACATCCGGCTTGTCGACTATCGCGACGTGGAGGGGACGTTCGACCGCGTCGCCTCGATCGAGATGTTCGAGGCGGTCGGCAAACAGTACTGGCCCGCCTATTTCGGCAAGATCCATGAGGTGCTGAAGCCCGGCGGCCAGGCCGGCCTACAGATCATCACCATCGAGGACGCCCTGTTCGAGGAATACAACGCCCGCACCGACTTCATCCAGAAATACGTCTTCCCCGGCGGCATGCTGCCGTCCGAGGGACGGTTGCAGCCCGTCATCGAGGCGGCGGGCCTGAACTGGCAGTCGGTCGAGCGGTTCGGGCTGGACTACGCCGAGACGCTGAAGGCGTGGGACCAGCGGTTCCAGGCGGCCTGGGCCGACATCCGGCGGATGGGTGGCTTTGACGAGCGGTTCCGGCGGCTGTGGCGCTTCTACCTGGCCTATTGCGAGGCCGGGTTCCGGTCGAAGCGCACGGATGTGATCCAGCTGACCCTGGGGCGCGCATGAGCCCGCTGATCTCCACGATGGAACTGGCGGCGCTGCTCGAGCGGCCTGACCTTCGCCTGGTGGACGCCAGCTGGCATCTGGATGGGCGGGACGGGCGGCCGGATTTCGAGGCCGGGCGGCTGCCGGGGGCGGTGTTCTTTGATCTGGAGGCCAGTTCCGATCAGGACAGCCCCCTGCCCCACATGGCGCCGTCGCCAGAGGCCTTCGCCGCGCGCATGGGCGGGCTGGGCATCGCCGATGACGACGACATCGTCGTCTATGACACCGTCGGCATCCGGTCGTCGGCCCGGGCCTGGTGGATGTTCCGCCTGATGGGCGCGCGGCGTGTCCGTGTGCTGGACGGCGGGCTGCCGAAGTGGCGGGCGGAAGGTCTTCCGGTCGAAAGCGGTCTACGGGCCGACCCCGCGCCCGCTGTGTTCAAGCCGCGGTTTGATCCGGGGCTCGTCGCGGACATCAACGATGTGCGCATTGCGCTGGCGGGCGCGGCTCAGGTTCTGGACGCCCGCGCGGCAGACCGCTTCGCGGGCCGGGCGGCCGAGCCCCGCGCCGGCCTGCGCTCTGGCCACATGCCCGGTGCGCTGAACCTGCCGTTCCCGCAGGTGCTCACCCCCGACGGGACCATGAAGTGCGGCCCGACGCTGAAGGCCGCATTCCGGGAGGCCGGTTTGGACCTCGACAAGCCTGTCACAACCACCTGCGGATCAGGTGTGACAGCCGCCATCCTCAGCCTCGGGCTGGCCGAGCTGGGTCGGTCATCCGCCGTCTACGATGGCAGCTGGGCCGAATGGGGGAGCCGCGAGGACACCCCCATCGAGACCGCTTAGGAAGCCGGCGGCGCCACCGGTTCGGGCCCCGCCACGCTGGCCGGCACATCCTTCTCGCCGCGCGAGACGACGGTGGCGCAGACCAGATCGCCGGTGACGTTCAGGGTCGTGCGGCACATGTCGAGGAAGCGGTCGACTCCGAGGATCAGGCCGATGCCCTCCGCCGGCACCCCGACCATGGCCAGGATCAGGGCGATGACCGGCAGCGAGCCGGCCGGAATACCCGCCGTGCCGACGCCGCCGAGGATGCAGACGAACATCACCATCAACTGCTGCTGGAACGTCAGGTCGATGTTGAAGAACTGGGCCAGGAACAGGACCGTCACGCCCTCGAACAGGGCGGTGCCGTTCTGGTTGGCCGTGGCGCCGACGGTCAGGACGAAGCGCGAGATGCGGCGCGGCAGCTTCAGCTCGGTCTCGGCGACGCGCAGCGACACCGGCAGGCTGGCGTTCGAGGAGGCGGTGGAGAAGGCCACCACCATCGGCTCGCGTACGCCGTAGAAGAACTTGAACGGGTTCTTGCCGGCGCCGATCAGCACGACCAGCGGATAGACGATGAACATGTGGATCGCCATGGCCCCGATGGCCACGGCGGCGTAGGCGGCGAGACGCTGCAACAGGTCCCAGCCGAACACGGCGGCGAGATTGAACATCAGGCAGGCGATGGCGATGGGCGCCAGTTTGATGACCATGTTGATGAGCTTCATGGTCACTTCGAACAGGCCCTGCAGCACCTCCTGCAGCCGGTCGGTCGCGGGCGACTTGGCCATGACCATGCCTATGCCGAAGAACAGGGCGAAGATCATCACCGGCAGGATCTGGTTCTCGGCCGCCGCGGTGACGACGTTGGACGGGATCATGTCGAGGAAAAACTTCCCGGCCTCGATGCTGGTCGGCGCCTTCTCGACGATGGCGGCGGCGCCCTCGGCCCCGTCCGCCAGCAGCTTCTGCGCCAGGACAGGGTCCACCCCGTCGCCGGGGCGGAAGTAGTTGACCATGCCCAGGCCGATGGCGACCGCGATGCCCGAGACCACGATGGTGAACAGCAGGGTCTTGAAGCCGACGCGGCCCAGCGATTTCAGGTCGCCCATCTCGGCCACGCCGATAGCCAGGGCCGAGAACAGCAGCGGCAGCACCAGCATGAACAGCAGCCGCAGGAAGATCTGGCCGACGGACTGGATCAGATCCATGGCCCAGGGCAGGACCACGATGTCGTTCTGGTTGACGTAGAGACCGCCCCCGAGGCCGACCACGAAGCCGAGCAGCATGAAGACATATAGCGGAATCCCGCCGCGCTTCGTTTCCATCGTTCCCCCAGAGCCTTCTTATCTGATGGGCAGGGCGTAGATCAGGCCGCCCGGCCGAGCATTCCATTGTGCGTTCAAACCGCGCGCTAGGTCGAGAGCCGAATCGGCGCCGATGTTGCGGTTGAAGATTTCGCCGTAGTTGCCTTCGGCGGCGATGGCCTGTTTGGCCCAGCCGTTCGACAGACCCAGGGTCTCGCCAAAGCCGCCCTCGGCGCCGAGCAGGCGGCGCACCTGCGGGCTGCGCGCGTCGCGCGCCATGGCCTTCACGTTCTGGCGGGTCACGCCCAGCTCCTCGGCCAGGATCACGGCGTTCAGGGTCCAGCGGACGATGGCCGTCCACTGCTCATCCCCGCGCCGCGTGACGGGGCCCAGCGGCTCCTTGGAGATGATGTCGGACAGGATGGCGTGCTGTTCCGGGTTCGACAGCGTGGTGCGGGCCGCGGCCAGAGCGGACACATCGGCGCTGAAGGCGTCGCAATCCTCGCGCTCATAGGCCTGGCGCGCGGCCTCCTCGCTGCCCATCACCACGGGGCGGTATTCGATTCCCCGGGCGCGGAAATAATCGGCGAGATTGAGCTCGCTGGTCGAGGATCCCTGCACGCAGATGCGGGCGCCGTTCAGCTCGGCCGCGCTGTTCAGGTTCAGCGACCGCCGCACCAGGAAGCCCTGGCCGTCATAGTAGTTCACCCCGGCGAAAGCGAAGCCCTGACCCGCGTCGCGCGTCATGGTCCAGGACGTGTTGCGCCACAGCACATCGACCGCGCCGCTTTGCAGAGCTTCGAGCCGACGGGCGTTGTTCAGGGGCACGAAGCGGACCCTGTCCGGATCGTCGAAGATGGCGGCGGCCAGGGCGCGGCAGAAGTCCACGTCGAACCCGCGCCACTGCCCCCGGTTGTCGGTGAAGGCGAAGCCCACCAGCCCTTCGTGGACGCCGCAGTTCAGCCGCCCGCGCCGCTTGACCGCCTGCAACGTGGGGCTGTCGATCTTGCGGACGGCGACGGCGGTGGTCTCGGACTGGCCTGCGGCTGCAGGGGAATCAGGCGCGGCGCGATCACGCGGGCCGCAGGCGGACAGGGCCAGCAGCGCCGCCGCCATCACCCCCGCTGCTCCCAGCTTGACCATAAGCACCCTCGCGCGACTTGCGCCCCCGCTGCTTTAGAGGCCACTAGCATTCAATCCGCAACCCGTGAGGCGCTGCATGCCGACGCATTCGGACCGAACCCGCCTGATCGCATCCGCCACGGCGCGGGGACGCGGCCGCCGCCCGGTCAGCCCGCCGGTCGAGCGCGCCTCGACCATGCTGAACGACAGCACAGAGGCCATGCGCGATCCGACACCGGGCGCGGTCTATGGCATCGACGACCTTGGTGCGGCGCTGGCGCTGCGACAGGCGCTGGCTGAACTGGAAGGGGCGGCCCAGACCCTGCTGGTCCCGTCGGGGCTGGCGGCGGTGACCCTGCCGATCCTGGCGCTGGCGAAGCCGGGCGACGAGGTGCTGACAACGGACGCCGTCTATGGCCCCACGCGCCGGTTCCTGAACCGGCGCATGAAGGCGCAAGGCGTGACAACAGTCTTCCATCCCGCCGACGCCACGGCGGACCAGATCGCGGCGATGATGACCGAGCGCACCCGTCTGCTGCTGATCGAGGCCCCGGGGTCCCTGACCTTCGACCTGCCGGACATTCCGGCTCTGGCCGCCGCCTGTCGCGCGCGCGGCGTGCTGACGGTGATGGACAACACCTGGTCCGCCGGACTGGCGTTCCGGCCTCTGGCGCACGGGATCGGTGTCAGCGTTCAGGCGGTGACGAAATATGTGGGCGGCCACTCCGACCTGCTGATGGGCGCGGTCTCGACCACGGACGCCGCCGTCGGCAAGGCCGTGTCCGACGCGATCGAGGATCTGGGCGTTCGAGTGTCGCCCGACGACGCCTGGCTGGCGCTGCGCGGCCTGCGCACCTTGCCCCTTCGCTATGAAGAGCAGGCGCGGTCGGCGCTGAAAGTCGCCGAATGGCTGCAGGCCCGGCCCGAGGTCGCGCAGGTCCTCTATCCCGCCCTGCCCGGCTCGGTCGGCCATGATCTGTGGCGGCGCGACTTCACCGGCGCGGCGTCCCTCTTCGGCGTGGAGCTGGCGGGCGGGTCAGAGGCGGCGGCCGTGGCGCTGCTGGACGCCTTGACCCTGTTCGGGCTCGGCTACTCCTGGGGCGGCTTCGAGAGCCTGGTCACCCTGGAGACGCATCAGATGCAGGGGCGTAAGCATCCGCCGGCGCTCGAAGGCCCCCTGCTGCGCCTGCACATCGGGCTGGAAGACCCCGCCGACCTGATCGCCGATCTTGAACAGGGCTTGTCGACCTGGCGCGCCCAGCAGGACTCGAACCTGCAACCGTCCGCTTAGAAGGCGGGTGCTCTATCCGGTTGAGCTATGGGCGCCCGGCAGGATGGCTAGGCCAAACATCTTCGCGGCTCAAGCAGTGAGCGACCGCGTCGCGAGCGTCAGCCGCCCCCTTAATGCGTCCAGGAAACCTTGCGGCCCGGCGCGAAGTTGTCAGCGTAGGCCTTCAGAATCACAGGTTGTTCCTGCGGCTCATGCAGGCGGAAGGCGATGCCGTGGCGTTCGGCGTATTCGATCGCCTCTTCCTTGCTGTCGAAGGTCAGGCGGACCTGGCCGTTCATGTCGGTCGAGCCGGTCCAGCCCATCAGGGGATCAGAGAACCGCGCCGAGGCCGGCTCGAACTCCAGGCGCCAGTCGCGGCTCTTGGCCTTGCCCGACTGCATCGCGGTTTTTGCGGGTCTGTAGATGCGGGCCAGGGCCATGGTGTCTCTCGCGAGCCTAAAAATCGGGGCTCAAGCAGCGAGCCGCCGCGCGGGGAGCGATAGCCCCCCAATATGATGGTCGGAGTGAGAGGATTCGAACCTCCGACCCTCTGGTCCCAAACCAGATGCGCTACCAGGCTGCGCTACACTCCGGCGGAGGGGTCTGCCAGCAACCGCGCCAACCTGCAACGCAAGAATGGGTGCGATGCAGGATTAGCTTGCGGGACGGAAGAACGGGTGCCGCACGGTGTCGCCGGCCTTGGCGCCGATCTCGGCCGCGCGGCCGCCGCGGATTTCGACCACGCCCGTGGCCGGGCCGTGCGAGGGCAGGCTCTGATCCGAATAGGGCTGGGCGTTGGCGGCGATGGAGACGATCTTCCCGTCCTGGCCGACATAGATGATGTCCAGCGCGCTGGGCGTGTTGTGCATCCAGAAGCTGCGCTCCGCCACGTCCGGGAACTCGAACAGCATGCCCCGGTCATCCTCCAGCGGCGGACGGAACATCAGACCGCGCTGACGCTCGGCCTCGTCGTCGGCGATCTCGACCATGAATTTGTGCTCGCCGGACGCGGTGACGATGACCAGCTCTTCCAGCGGACGGCCGGTCGAATCGACCGGGCCGCTCTGGGCGCAGGCGGTCAGCATCAGGGCGGCGAGGCCCGCGAGGATCGTGCGTCGGTTGGTCATCATGCTCTACCGCCTTATGGGGCGGGATCATCCGCCCGGCTTGATTTCGGCCACCACAAGGCCCTTCGGACCCTCGGCGAACCGGACGGATACGGCCTCGCCGGGCAGCAGGTCGTCAAGCCCGCATCGACGCAGCGTCTCCACATGGACGAAGATATCGCCCGGTTCGTTCGCGCGCACCACGAATCCGTAGCCCTTGGTGCGATTGAACCATTTCACCGTGGCGGTCTCCAGCGGGCCGCTGGCCTCGGGGACGTCGCGGCGGTGACCGCCCGTCGAGGCGGCGCGCAGGCCCTCATAGCCCGTGCGGCGCACCGGCGCGGCGTCCGGGTCGCCCTCGCCGATGTCGAACACCTGGGCCACCTGCCAGCCCTTGGGCCGCTGCACGCAATCACAGGTGATGGGCGCGCCCTCGTCCGCCGTCTCGCGGCCCGCGTCACGCAGGCTGCTGACATGGAGCAGAATGTCCTTGAGCTCCGTCAGACCCGGATCGTCAGGCACGATGAAGCCGTATCCCTTGCCGGGATCGAACCACTTCACCTTCCCCACGACCCGCACCGTCGCCGGCGCATCGAGCCCCTCAAAGTCAGACAACGCACACCCCCTGCCTGCAAGGCGCGCAGGCAATCCCGTTTAACACGGTTCTGTGAACGCTGGAAAAGCGAAAAATGCGGATTTTCACTCGCCTGATACGCGAATGCCCGACGAAATAATCCCTCTATCGGCGGCAAATGCCCGCCCCACGGCAAAATCCGGCTGTGGCGCCGCAATCGCAGGGCAGAATTTTATTGTCGGGGAGGGTCATCCCGCGTGGCAGTCCCTAGGGGAGTCGAACCCCTCTTTTCAGGTTGAAAACCTGACGTCCTAACCGATAGACGAAGGGACCGCTGCGCGAGAGCGGGCGATATAGCCGCCGATTCCGGGCCTTGCAAGGGCCTAAACGCGGCGCGGATCGTCGGCGTCCTCGATTTCGAATTGAACGCCCCGTCGACCGTTCCAGTCGTCCGCCTTCAGCCGGCCGGCGACACTCAGGCCGCCCTGCCCCGACAACAACGCCTCGCCCAGCGGCAGGTCGGCGCAGCGCCAGGCGATGGCCTTCACCGAGGCCCCGTCCGCCCCCACCAGCCGGCAACGCACATGGCCGCCGTTCATGGCCACCGCGTCGCGCGCCTGAACCCCCGCCAGGGCGAACAGCGGCTCCGGGTTTGCGGGGCCGAAGGGGGCCAGCCGCTCGAAATCCTCGAACAGGCCGCGCGTGGCGCCCGACGGATCGATCAGGGCGTCGATCTCGACCCAATCGAGGGCGGCCGCATCCGCCTGTTCCCCGATCATGCGGTCGTTCAGGAAATCGCGCAGGGCGTCGATGCGGTCGGCCGCGACCGTCAGCCCCGCCGCCATGGCGTGGCCGCCCCCGGCCATCAGGACGCCGCTCTCCCACGCCGCCTGCACCGCCTTGCCCAGGTTCATGCCGGGCTGGGACCGGCCCGAGCCCTTGCCTATGCCGTTGACGGCATCAACGCCGATGACCACGACAGGCTTTCTCCAGCGTTCGCGCAGGCGTCCCGCGACGATGCCGACCACGCCGGGGTGCCAGTCCTCGCCGGCCACGACCACGACCGCCGAGCCGTCCTCGTGGTGGCCCGCAGCCTCGACCTGACGCACGGCGGCGTCAGTGGCGTCCCGCTCGATCTCGCGCCGGGCGATGTTGAGGGCGTTCAGCTCCTCGGCCAGCACGCGGGCCTCATGCTCGTCCTCGGTGGACAGCAGGCGCGCGCCCAGGTCGGACTTGCCGATGCGGCCGCCGGCGTTGATGCGGGGTCCAAGGATGAAGCCTGCGTGATTGACCTTGGCCGGCCCCGGCTCGCTGCCCGCCACGGCCAGCAGGGCGCGCAGGCCGGGGTTCCTCCAGTCCGACATGACCTTCAGCCCCAGAGCCGTCAGCGCCCGGTTGAAGCCGGTCAGACCGGTGACGTCGCAGACCGCGCCCAGCGCCGCCAGATCCAGCCACTGGCGGATATCGGGCTCTGGGCGGTCGGCGAACAGCCCCCTCGCCCGCCCCTCGCGGTTCAGGGCGGCCAGCAGCACGAACACCACGCCCGCCGCCGCCAGATTGCCCTGGCCCGAGTTGCAGCCCGGCCGGTTCGGATTGACCACGGCGAGGCACTGCGGCGGCTCTTCGCGCATCATGTGGTGGTCGATGACCACGACCTTCAGCCCGATGGCGGCGGCATGGGCCACGGCCTCGTTCGCCGCCGCGCCGCAATCCACGGTGATGACCAGATCGGCGCCGCGCGCCTTCAGGGTGTCGAAGGCCTTGGCGCTGGGGCCATACCCCTCGGTCATCCGGTCGGGGACATAGATGGGCAGATCCGCCCCCAGAGCCCGGAACCAGCGCACCAGCAGGGCCGCGCTGGAAGCCCCGTCCACGTCATAGTCGGCGAAGACGTGGATGCTCTGACCCGCCTGCAGGGCGTCGAGGATCGCGCCTGCCGCCGTATCCATGTCCATGAAGCTGGACGGGTCGGGGAACAGGGCCTTCAGCGTGGGGGTCAGGAAATCCGCCCCCTGATCCGCCCGCACGCCGCGCGCGGCAAGCGCACGGGCCAGAAGCTCGCTGAGCCCCTGCCCCTGCATATGAGCGCGGATGACGGCGGCGTCAGCCGGGCGCTGACGCCAGGCGCGGCCGGACAGGGAGCGGGAGACGCCGAGAAACGCCGGCGATGCCCCGCCGTCGGCCATCAGACCGGGCGGCTGGTGTGGATGCGCCGCACCGTGCGGGTGCTGGAATCCATCACCAGGGTGTGGGTGGTGACGAAGCCGTTCTCGACCTTCACCCCGTCCAGCATGGCGCCCTTGGTGACGCCGGTGGCGGCGAAGATGGCGTCCTTGGACACCAGCTCGTGCAGGTCATATTTGCGGTCGAAGTCGGTGACGCCCGTGCGGCTGGCGCGGGCGCGTTCCTCGTCGTTGCGGAAGATCAGGCGGCCCTGGAAGAAGCCGCCTACACATTTCAGCGCCGCCGCCGCCAGAACGCCCTCGGGCGCGCCGCCGGAGCCGAGATACAGGTCGATGCCGGTTTCGGGCTCGGCCGTGTGGATCACCCCGGCCACGTCGCCGTCGGTAATCAGCATGACCTTGGCCCCCACGTCGCGCAGGGCCGCGATCAGGTCGGCGTGACGCGGACGGTCCATGACACAGACGGTGATGTCGCGCGGCTCGACGCCCTTGGCCTTGGCGAGGCTGCGGACGTTGTCCTGCGGGCTGTTGTCCAGATCGACGGTGCCGGCGGGATAGCCCGGGCCGATGGCGATCTTGTCCATATAGGTGTCGGGCGCATGCAGCATGCCGCCGCCGGGCGACATGGCCAGCACGCAAAGCGCATTGGCCATCGCCTTGGCCGTCAGGGTCGTGCCCTCCAGCGGGTCCAGCGCGATGTCGATGGCGGGGCCTCTGCCGGTGCCGACCTTCTCGCCGATGAACAGCATCGGGGCCTCGTCGCGCTCGCCCTCGCCGATGACGATCTTGCCGTCGATGTCGAGTGCGTTCAGGGCCGTGCGCATGGCATCGACGGCCAGCTGGTCGGCGGCCTTCTCATCGCCCCGGCCGACCCCGGCGTAGGAGGCGATAGCGGCCAGCTCGGTCACGCGCGCGGCGTCGGTGGCGAGGCTGGACGAGTAAGGGGCCGATGCGGCCATGGGTCATTCTCCTGAAGGCAATGATTCCCGGATTCTCATGTCCGGGCGACAATCGTATGAGGGTCAGCGGCGGGGCACCGGCGGCGGCGCACGGCCCCGGTCGCGCAGCCGCTGGGCGAAGGCGTCGATGTCGGCCTGGGTCGCCTGGGTTTCCGGCGCGATGGGCGTGGCGACGACGCGGGCAGCGACCTCGCGAGCGAACGTTTCCGAATCCGACAGGGTCCAGGCGATGCGCGAGGCCTCGCCCTCCAGCGCGGCGCCCGAGACATGCAAGGTGTTCACGCGGGCGGCCACCTCGACCGGCTCGGGCGCCGGGGTGGAGGCGGGGAAGTCGGCCCAGCGCGGATAGTCCCGATTCTCGGCCACCAGGGCGGCGATACGGGGCTCCAGCAGCGCGCCCGCCCCGTCGTTCGAGGTCCCGGCGCAGGCCGTCAGAACCAGTCCCGACATGACGGCCGCGAGCACGATCATCTTTTTGGCGAAGGGCGCGTTCATTTCAGGCCCGGTCTTATGCCATGATCGCCGACGGCGGAAGGGCGGCGCGTCGCCCTTGCGACCGATCCTGACCAACTGGAAGCCCCGTCCATGGCCAAGGCCCCGTCGAAATCAGCCGCCGAGCCCCGCGCGCCGCGCAAGTCGGGCCGGCCCACCTCGGCCAAACCGCGCCCGCAGAAGGCTGCGAAACCCAAGGCCGAGCCAAAACCGGAACCGGCGCCCGAAGCGGCCGCCACTCATCCGCAGGATGCCTTTCCCTTCCCCGGCGCCGATCAGCGGCAGATGATCGAGACCCTGTCGATGAATCTGGCCAAGGCGGCCATGACGGCACAGGCCGCGATCGCCGAGGCTGCTTTGAGCCAGGCCGACCGTCCCGCCGCCCTGTCGCCCGACCCGTTCAACATCACCCCGGCCATGACCTCGGTGATGACCAGCCTCGCCGCCCGGCCCGAAAAACTGTTCCAGGCCCAGGCCGACCTGTTCAGCCGCTACATGGACCTGTGGGCCACCACCACGCGCCGCGCCTCGGGCGAGGAGCCGCCCGCCCCGCCGTCGTCCGACAAGCGGTTCAAGGATCCGGCCTGGTCCGAAAACCCCATGTTCGACGTCATGCGCCAGTCCTATCTGGTCACGTCCGACTGGATGAACGGGCTGGTGTCCTCGGTCGAGGACGTCGATCCGCGAACCAAGCGGCGGGCCGAGTTCTTCACCAAGCTGCTGACCGACGCGTTCTCGCCTTCGAATTTCCTCGCCTCCAACCCCGTCGCCCTGAAGGCGCTGGCGGAGACCAGCGGCGAGAGCCTGGTCAAGGGCATGCAGAATTTCGCCGCCGATCTGGAGCGCGGTCATGGCAAGCTGAAAATCAGCCAGGCCGACTACGAACGCTTCGAAGTCGGGGTGAACGTCGCCACCGCCCCGGGTCAGGTGGTGTGGCGCGACGACCTGTTCGAACTGATCCAGTTCGACGCGGCGACGGAGAAGCAGCGCGCCATCCCGCTGCTGATCTTCCCGCCGTGGATCAACAAGTTCTACATCCTGGACCTGCAGCCCGCGAACTCGATGATCCGCTGGCTGTCGGGACAGGGCTTCACCGTCTTCGTCTGCTCCTGGGTCAACCCGGACAAGGACAAGGCCGGCTACGGCTTTGACGACTATCTGGAAAAAGGCATCTACCGCGCGGTCGAGAAGGCGCTGGAGCAGTCGGGATCGAAGCGGGTCAACACCGTCGGCTACTGCATCGGCGGCACCCTGATGGGCGCGGCGCTGGGGCATATGGCGGCCAAGGGCGACGACCGGGTGTCGTCCACCACCTTCTTCGCGGCCCAGCATGATTTCGAACAGGCGGGCGATCTGCTGCTCTTCACCGACGAGCATTGGCTCAACGAGGTCGAGCAGCAGATGGACGCGGCGGGCGGCGTGCTGCCCGGCTCGGCCATGGCCGACACCTTCAACGCCCTCCGCGCCAACGACCTGATCTGGTCGTTCTTCGTCAGCAACTATCTGATGGGCAAGGATCCGCCGGCCTTCGACCTGCTGTTCTGGAACGCCGACCAGACGCGGATGCCCAAGACCCTGCACATGAACTATCTGCGCAGCATGTACGGCCAGAACTTGCTGGCCAAAGGGGAGTTCGAGATCGGCGGGGTCAGAATCGACCTGTCGAAGGTGAAGACACCGCTGTATTTCCAGGCCTCCAGAGAGGACCACATCGCGCCGATGAACTCGGTCTATCGCTCGGCGCGGCTGTATGGCGGGCCGGTGACCTACACCCTCGCCGGGTCCGGCCATATCGCCGGGGTGGTCAATCCGCCGTCGGCGAAGAAATACCAGCACTGGACCAACGACGCCCTGCCCGAGACCCTCGCCGAGTGGCAGGCGGGCGCGACGGAGCATCCCGGCAGCTGGTGGGAGCACTGGGCCGCCTGGCTGCATGACAAGTCCGGCGACTGGATCGCCGCCCGCGATCCGCTAAAGGGTCCGCTGAAGCCGCTCGAACCGGCGCCCGGCAGCTATGTGAAGGTCAAGTCTTGAAGCGTATCGAACCCAATCTGCTGCTGGCCGTCAGCACGGCCTTCGCCCTGTTGTTGATGCTGGTGACGGCGTGCCTGTCCGCCGCGCCCATGACGGCGCTGAAATATGTGGGGCTGGCGATCGCCTGCTCGGTCGGCTTCGTGTTGCTGAACAAGGCCTTCATGGCGGCGCGGAAGCGCAAGCCCCGCGTTCTCATCACGCCCGAGAATCCGGCCGTGATGTTCCTGGCGGCCATCTTCCCGATCGTGGTGTTGACCTCGGCCGTCCTGCCGCTGCTGGCGCCCCGAGCCGACTACGGCTTCATGATTATCATCGCCGCCGTGTTCACCGGCCTGACGGCGGAGTCGGCGCTGGAGGCCCGCAAGCAGGCTAGCCCGGAATAAACCGCAGCGCCGCACCGTTGTTGCAATAGCGCTTGCCCGTCGGGCGCGGCCCGTCGTCAAACACATGCCCCTGATGCCCCAGGCAGCGGGCGCAGTGGTATTCCGTGCGCGGCACGCCGATGGCGAAGTCGGTCTTGGTCCCGATGTGCGCGGGATTCACCTGCCAGAAGCTGGGCCAGCCGGTGCCGCTGTCGAACTTCCACGCCGACAGGAACAGCGGCAGGTCGCAGCCGCGGCAGACGAAAGTGCCGTCGCGGTGCTCGTCGTTCAGCGGGTGGGTGAAGGGCCGCTCGGTCGCCTCGTGCCGCAGCACGTCATAGCTCAGGCCCGGCAGGCGCTCGCGCCACTGGGCATCGGTGAGGCGGCGGATCGGCGAGCCGGCGAAGCGGCTTTCCTGCGCCGAGGCCGCGCCGGGCGAACAGGCCGCCAGCGCCGTGGCGCCGAGCAGGAGGAAGCGTCGATCGATCTGGGTCATGCGGGATATACGGCCGCAAGAAGGTTCAGGTTTCAACGTCCCTTCTCCCCTTGAGGGAGAAGGTGCTCGCGTGAGCGAGCGGATGAGGGGGCTGCCAGACTACAGGCTGACCTTTTGACGATGAGCGGGTGGAACGAGCCCCCTCATCCGGCCCTCACGGGCCACCTTCTCCCTCAAGGGGAGAAGGATCAGTTCAAGCCGGCACTCTCATCCAGCCCGAGCATCAGGTTCAGGTTCTGAACCGCCGCCCCCGACGCCCCCTTGCCGAGGTTGTCGAGCAGGGCCACCAGCCGGGCCTGTTCCCCGTCGCGATCGCCGAAGACATGCAGACGCAGGCGGTTGGTTCCGTTCAGGCCTTCGGGCGACAGGCCGGTCATGGCGTCGGTGTCGTCCAGATCGACGACCTCAACGAAGGTCTGGCCCTCATAGGCCTCGACCAGCGCCCCGTGAATGACCTCGATCGACGGCGAGGACGGCAGGGCCGACAGGTGCAGCGGAACCTCGACCAGCATCCCCTGGCGGTAGGCGCCGACGGCGGGCGCGAACAGCACGGGGCGCGACAGGCCCGCGTGTTTCGTCATCTCCGGCACATGCTTGTGCTTCAGCGACAGGCCATAGGCGCGGAACGGCGGGGCGCCCGCTGCATCCTCGAACTCCGCGATCATGCTCTTGCCGCCGCCGGAATAGCCGCTCACGGCGTTGACGGTCATGGGCTGGTCCTTGGGCATGATCCCCGCCCGCACCAGCGGCGCGACCAGGCCGAGGAAACCGGTGGGATAGCAGCCCGGATTGCTGACCCGCTTCGACCCCGCCACCGCCTCGCGCTGACCCGGCGCCAATTCGGGGAAGCCATAGGTCCAGCCGGGCGCGACGCGATAGGCGGTCGAGGCGTCGATGACCCGCACGTCCGGGTTCTCGATCATGGCCACGGCTTCGCGCGCCGCATCATCGGGCAGGCACAGGATCACCGCATCCGCCCCGTTCAGCGCCTCACGCCGCGCCTCCGGATCACGCCGCCGGTCGCCGAGCAGGATCAGCTGAAGGTCGTAGCGCGCCTCCAGCCGCTCGCGGATCTCCAGCCCCGTGGTCCCGGCCTCGCCGTCGATGAAGATGGTGTGGGTCATATGAGAGCTAACTACGATGGTGTGGCTGGATAGTCAGTGCCGAGAAGTCGTTCGGCGACACCAGCTTCCGGACATGAGGGGGATAACAGTTCCCGCCGCCCTGGTAGTCCCTGTGAACTTCACGGGCTTGAGCGTTCGTCAGCACGTAAAAATTCGGCGATAGCGTCCTGAGATCAAGCTCGATGAAGATGAAAAAATCTGCATCGCCCTTCGCATCCATATCCACGGGCCAACGGGTAATCTCAGTCGGACGGTTCAGGAATTGACGCGTCTTCACCTCAATCGACTTCGCGTGCCCGTCGATCACAACGATAACGTCATGACCGGGTGCCCCTTCAGGACTGATGTATGCCGCGTATCCGAGCGTGTTCAGCTTGGCTACCGCCAGAAGCTCGCCCAGCGTTCCAGATTGCAATCGGGAAAGTTTGGTCAACTGAGCCTCTTGGTGAGAACAGAAAAGACCGCAAAGAAAAAGGGCGCTCCGGGTTCTCCCCGAAGCGCCCCAAATCCAAACCGCGTGAACGCGATTAGCGCTTCGAGAACTGGAACGAACGGCGGGCCTTGGCGCGGCCGTACTTCTTGCGCTCGACGACGCGGCTGTCGCGGGTCAGGAAGCCGTGCGGCTTCAGGACCTTGCGCAGTTCCGGCTCGAAGTGCGTCAGGGCGTGCGACAGGCCGTGGCGGATGGCGCCGGCCTGGCCCGACAGGCCCGAGCCCTCGACGGTGCAGATCACGTCATACTGGGTCGCGCGATCGGCGACGGTCAGCGGCTGGGCGATCATCATGCGCAGGATTTCGCGGGCGAAATACTGCATCTGGTCCTTGCCGTTGATGGTGATCTTGCCGGTGCCGCGTTGCAGCCAGACGCGGGCGATCGCGTTCTTGCGCTTGCCGGTCGAATAGGCGCGGCCCTGGGCGTCCAGCTTCTGGACGTGAACGGGGGCCTCGGCCTCCGTGCCCATGCCCTTCAGGGCGTCAAAGCCGGTGGCGGTTTCTTGCGTGACGTCGGTCATGATCAGACGCTCCGGACGTTCTTGGCCGACTTGCCGGCGAAGTCGATGGTTTCAGGCTGCTGGGCTTCGTGAGTGTGCGTCGCGCCGGCGAACAGGCGCAGGTGCGTCATCTGCTTGCGGGCCAGCGGGCTTTCCTTCGGCAGCATGCGCTCGACGGCCTTTTCCAGCACGCGCTCGGGGAAGCGGCCGCCCAGCACCTTGGCCGGGGTCGTTTCCTTGACGCCGCCCGGGTGGCCGGTGTGACGGTAGTAGACCTTGTCGGTGTTCTTCTTGCCGGTGAACACCACCTTGTCGACGTTGGTCACGATGACGTAGTCGCCGCAGTCAACGTGCGGGGTGTAGGTCGGCAGGTGCTTGCCGCGCAGACGGTTGGCGATGAAGGTCGCGAGGCGGCCCACCACGACGCCTTCGGCATCGATGTGGATCCACTTCTTCTCGACCTCGGCCGGCTTCAGCGCGACCGTTGTGCTCTTCAGCATGTCGGTGAGTTCCTGAGGGAAGAAAACGGGTCCCGAACCGGCTGGTCCGAGCGGAAGGCGCGCTGATAGAGGACGCGGGGACGTGCGTCAATGCGTGATTGCGCGCCGGAATTGTCTCATATTATTGGAATTAAACAATATTTCCACAACGGTATTAAAATACCGCACCAATTTCGCCCCTTTGAAGCGTCACAGAACCATGATGACCCCGTGATCCGGCCCCGGCATATAGCCGCCAGCCCTTCGGAGTCCCCCATGCGTGTCCTTCGCCGCGACGTCCTTTCCACCGGCGCCGCCGCCCTCGCCTTCTCGGGTCTGGCCCGCAATGTCCACGCCCAGACCGCACCGGCCGAGGAAACCTACGTCAACGAGGTGCCCGGCTACGGCCCGCTGATCCCGGACCCGAACGGTCTGTTCGATCTGCCGGAGGGGTTCGAATATCAGGTCATCTCGCAGGGCGGCGAGACCATGGACGACGGCCTGCTGGTCCCCGGCCAGTTCGACGGCATGGGCTGCTTCCCGCTGGAGGGCTCGCGCGTCGCCCTGGTGCGCAATCACGAGCTGAAGGCCACGTCGCGCACCCACGGCAACTGGGGCCCCGGCGGCTTTCACGAGGAGAGGCTGCACCTGGTCGATGCATCGAAGGCCTATGACACGCACAAGGACGGCCGCCCCCTGCCCGGCGGCACGACGACGGTGATCTATGACCTGGAGACGCGCCGCACCGTCCGCCAGTTTCTCAGCCTGATCGGCACCTCCACCAACTGCTGCGGCGGCCAGACGCCCTGGGGCAGCTGGCTGACCTGCGAGGAGACCGAGGTCGCCCCGGCTGCGGACGACGTGATGAAGGACCACGGCTACGTCTTCGAGGTGCCGGCCAACGCCCACGGCCTGATCGATCCCGTGCCGCTGAAGGCCATGGGCCGGTTCGAGCATGAGGCCGTCTGCATCGATCCTCGCACGGGCATCGCCTATCTGACCGAAGACAAGCCGGACGGCCTCTTCTATCGTTTCATCCCGAATGTTCCGGGCAAGCTGGCCGAGGGCGGCAAGCTCCAGGCCATGGGCTTCCGGGACGCGCCCGGCATCGACACGTCCAACAATACCGAACGGGTCTGGTCGGTCGGCGACTGGCGCGACGTGGTCTGGTTCGACCTCGACGACGTCGAAAGCCCGAACGCCGATCTGCGCATGCGCGGCCGGGCCGCCGGCGCCGCCATCTTCAACGGCGGCGAGGGCATCCATTTCGCCGACGGCGAGATGTATTTCACGCTCAAGGACGGCGGCCCGATCAAGCGTGGCCAGATCATGCGCTACTACCCGTCTCTCGACGAAGGCAAGCGCGGCGAGCGCCGCCGCCCCGGCCGGGTCCAACTGTTCGTCGAGTCGCTCGACGAGCGGGCGATGAACATGGGCGACAACCTGACGGTCGCGCCCTGGGGCCATCTGATCGTCTGCGAGGACAACTATTCCAAGGAAAAGCGCAATCACCTGAAAGGCGTGACGCCTCTGGGCAAGCTCTACACGATCGGCCGCAACGTGTTTCAGGGCAACTCGGAACTGGCCGGCTGCTGCTTCTCGCCCGACGCGTCGGTGCTGTTCGTCAACATCCAGTTCCCTGGCATCACCCTGGCGATCCGGGGGCCGTGGGAAAACGTCCGCGGCGCCTAGCCGCGCGGCCCGGATGTAAACAGCCGCGCCTGCGACCGGCGGACCAGCCACAGGTTCACCGTCGCCGCCGTCAGAACCAGCACCGCCCCCGCCTGATGCAGGGCGCCCAGCCAGATCGGCACGGCGTGGATCAGGGTGACGACGCCCAGCGCCGCCTGCGCCCACAGCAGACCGGCGATCACGAAGGCCGAGGCGCCCAGCCCCTCGGCCAGCCGCCAGCGCCAGGCCTGAACCGCATAGACCGTGCCGCCGATCAGCAGCGCATAGGCCCAGATCCGATGGTTGAACTGCACCAGCGCCTGATCGTGCAGGAAGGCCAGCGCCCCCTTTGACCAGTCCACAACCGGCCCGATCGCCCCGCTCATCAGCGGCCAATCGGTGTGGATGAAGCCCGCCTTGGCGCCGGCGACCAGCCCGCCCAGCAGGCACTGCATGAACACCGCCGCCAGCAGCACCGCCGCGCCGCGGCTCCATCCGACCGGCGACCGCGAATGCGCCTCGCCGTTCAGGGCCTCCAGCCCCGTCCAGACCAGACCCATGAAGATCACCAGCGCCAGACCCAGGTGAACGGTCAGCCGCTCCGGCGCCACATCGACCCGCTCCGACAGGCCGCTGGTCACCATCCACCAGCCGATCAGCCCCTGCAGCCCGCCCAGCAGCAGCAGTACGCCGCACCGCCACACCAGTCGCTGCGGGATCGTCGGCAGGCCTCCGACCAGCCCCTTCATCCACGGCGTCCCGGCCAGCAGGAAGAACAGGAACGGCAGGCCGAACACCACGCCGACCATCCGCCCGAACAGCCGGTGCGCCCATTCCCACCAGAAGATGCCCTGAAACTCCGCCATGCTCATGCCGGCGTTGATCTGGGCGTATTGCGGGATGGCCTTGTACTTCTCGAAGGCGTCGTTCCAGTCGGCGGGATTCATCGGCGGCAGGGCGCCCATGATCGGCTTCCACTCGGTGATCGACAGGCCCGAGCCGGTCAGGCGCGTCGCGCCGCCCACCACCACCATCCCGAAAACCATCGCCGCGCAGACGAAGAGCCAGATGGCGACCGCCGTGCTGCGATCCCTGCTGCCGAAACGGTTCATTCGACGCCCGCTAAAGGTCACGATACAGTGCCGGCGCGCATCGACCGCGCCCCGACACAGGCGGTATGCCCGCCTCTCGCGGCAAGATCGAGTCGCAACCGGCGGGCAGACCGTCGCACCGGATGGAAAGGCTGAAGCGTGCAGTATCTCGATGTCCTGGCCGGCGTGATCGGCGCGGTCGCCCTGGCCTGGATCGCCGACCTGATGACGGGCCGTCGCGGCCTGTTCGCCACCCTGCTGGTGTCCGGCACCGGCGCCGTGTGCGGCTGGTTCCTGGCCGTGCGCGTGTTTGCCGTGGCGGTGACCGGCGACTGGAAATGGCTGATGTGGTCGATGCTGGCGTCCGTCATCTGCCTGGCCGCCTTCTTCGTGTTCCGGAGCAAGCGTTGATGCACCCGCGCCTGCGCCGGTTCATCGCCGCCGTCGGCGTGCTGGCCTTCCTCGCCTTCTACGTCTGGGCCGCCATCGCCATCGGCGACCGGATCCCGAAGCACCCGCTGATCCAGCTGCTCTACTTCGCCGTGGTCGGCGTCGCGTGGGGCGTGCCGCTCTATCCGCTGTTCAAATGGTCGGAGAAGAGCTGAGACATCTCCCTTCTCCCCTTGAGGGAGGAGGTGGCCCGTGAGGGCCGGATGAGGGGGCTGCCAGACTAAAGGCTGACCTTCAGACGATGAGCGGGCGGACACAGCCCCCTCATCCGATCGCTCGCGTGATCACCTTCTCCCTCAAGGGGGAGAAGGGACGATCACGGCTACAACTTATTCAGCCCGTCGAACTTCACCGTCTCGATCGACCAGGGCTCGACATCCTCCAGCGTGCGGACGTTGACGGCGACCATGTCCTGACCGCCCGGACCCTTGCCCATGCCGAACACCTCGACGCCGCAGGTCTTGCAGAAGCGGTGGCGGATGACGTGCTTGTTGAACAGATACTCGCTCAGCCGGTCCTCGCCGCGCTTCAGGCGGAAGGCGTTGGGCGACACGAAGGCCAGCAGCAGCCCCTTGCGGTAGCAGTGGGTGCAGTTGCATTCGATCACGGGCTGAAGGTCCGTCTCGGCCTCGAAGGTCACGCCGCCGCAGTGGCACGATCCCTTGTGCGTCTTCACATCCGTCATCACGCGTCCTCCAGAAGCACCACGCCGGGCGCGGATTTCAGGGCCCCGCGCACGGCGGCGTCGAGGCGGTAGCGGCCCGGGAGCCTGATCTCGACCTCGCGGCGGCCGTCCAGAGCGGCGACCAGCGACACCTCACCGCCCTTGCCACCCTCGGACCGGACCCGGTCCAGCCGCGCGCGGATCGCTTCCGCATCCGCCGACCGCGCCGACACATGGACCCGCAGGCCCAGCGCCGCGTCGTCCAGCATGGCCTCCATGCGATAGGCGTCATCGCCGAAGAAACGCACCTCGCCGTCCGCCGACTTGGCCCGCACCCGCACCATCACCGTCGCGCCGGGCTCCAGTATCTCGCGACATTTGCGCAGCTGCTCCGGCGGGAACAGGCATTCGAACTCGCCGGTCGGGTCCGAGAAGGTGACGAAGGCGAATTTCTCGCCGGACTTGGCGCTCTGGCGCTCCTGCTTGCGGCGCACGACGCCCGCCATCTGGAAGGCCTCATGCCCCGCCTCGGCCAGCTGCATCGCCTCGGCGACGAAGGTGACGCGCTTGCGCTTCAGCGCCGGGGCCAGATCCTCCAGCGGGTGGCCGGACAGGTAGAAGCCGACGGCCGCCAGCTCCTGATCCAGCCGGTCCGGCCCGCCCCAGGGCTCCACCGGCTTCAGCCGGGGCCGCGCCGCCGCCGCCTGATCGCCGCCGAACAGGGACACCTGCGACGAGGCCCGCTCCGCCGCCACGCTCTGGCAATAGGCCATCAGGACGTCGGCCTGTTCGAACAGCTGGCGCCGGTTCGGATGGAGGCCGTCAAAGGCGCCCGCCCGCGTCAGCCCTTCCAGCGCCCTCTTGTTGACCGCGCGCGGATCGACCCGCTCGAGGAAGTCGAAGATGTCGGTGAAGCGGCCGCCGCTCTCGCGCACCTCGACCACATGCTTCATGGCCTCCAGCCCGACGTTGCGGATGGCGCCGAGCGCATAGAGGACGGCCCCCTCGCCGCCCTCCCAGCTCACGTCGAAATCGGCGGACGACAGGTTCACGTCGGGCGCGCGCACCGGCACGCCGAACCGGCGGCAATCCTGATAGAAAACAGCCAGTTTGTCGGTGTTGCTGAGATCGAGCGACATGGACGCCGCCATGAACTCGACCGGATGGTTGGCCTTCAGCCAGCCCGTCTGGAAGCTGATGAGGGCATAGGCCGCCGCGTGCGACTTGTTGAAGCCATAGCCCGCGAACTTGGCCACCAGTTCAAAGATGCTGTCGGCCTGGGCCTGATCGACGCCCTTCTCGGCCGCCCCCTTGAGGAAGCGGGCCTTCTGGAAGTCCATCTCCTCCTTCTTCTTCTTGCCCATGGCGCGGCGCAGCAGGTCGGCCTCGCCCAGGCTGTATCCGGCCAGGATCTGGGCGATCTGCATCACCTGCTCCTGGTAGATGATGACGCCGTAGGTCTCCTTCAGCACGCCGGCCAGCGACGGGTGCAGGGTGTCGATCTCCTGTCGCCCGAACTTCCGGTCGATATAGGTGTCGATCATCTCCATCGGCCCGGGCCGATAGAGCGAAATCAGCGCGGTGATCTCGTCGATGGAGCCGCAGCGCATCTTGCGCAGGGTGTCGCGCATGCCCTGCGATTCCAGCTGGAACACCCCGACCGTCTGGCCGGACGCCATCAGCTCGTATGTGCGGGCGTCGTCAAGCGGCAGGCCGTTCCAGTCGACCGCCGCGCCGCGCCGTTCCAGATACCCCCGCGCCCGGTCCAGCACCGTCAGGGTCTTCAGGCCGAGGAAGTCGAACTTCACCAGACCCGCCGGCTCGACCCATTTCATGTTGAACTGCGTCGCCGGAATGTCGGACCGCGGGTCCTGATACAGGGGCGTCAGCTCGACCAGAGGCCGGTCGCCGATGACGATGCCCGCCGCGTGGGTCGAGGCGTTGCGGTACAGCCCCTCCAGCTCCAGCGCCGTCTCCAGCAGGGTCCGCACCGACTGTTCGCTGTCGCGCGCCTCGCGCAGGCGCGGCTCCAGATCGATGGCCTGGGCCAGGGTCACGGGATTGGCCGGGTTGGCCGGCACCATCTTGGCCAGCCGGTCCACCTGGCCCAGCGGCATCTGCAGCACCCGGCCCACGTCGCGCAGTACGGCCCGCGCCTGCAAGGTGCCGAAGGTGATGATCTGGGCCACCCGGTCGCGGCCGTAGCGCTCCTGGACGTAGGAGATCACCTCCTCGCGCCGCTCCTGACAGAAGTCGATGTCGAAGTCGGGCATCGACACTCGCTCGGGGTTCAGGAACCGCTCGAACAGCAGGCCGAACCGCAGGGGGTCCAGATCGGTGATGGTCAGGGCCCAGGCGACCAGGGAGCCTGCGCCCGACCCCCGGCCCGGTCCCACGGGAATCCCGTGCGACTTGGCCCATTTGATGAAGTCCGACACGATCAGGAAATAGCCGGGGAAGCCCATCTGCTGGATGATGGACACCTCCCACTCGAGGCGGGCGAAGTATTCCTCCTCGGTGGCGACGGGCGTGACCTGCTTCAGTCGCTCCTTCAGCCCCTCGCGCGCCTGATGCGCCAGTTCGTCGGGCTCGCTGCGCCCCTCGCCGGTGTCGAAACGCGGCAGGATCGGCGCGTGGGTCTGGACCATGAAGGCGCAGCGGCGGGCGATCTCGACGGTGTTGTCGCACGCCTCGGGCAGGTCGGCGAACAGCGCGCGCATCACCGCCGCCGGCTTGAACCAGTGCTGGTCGGTGATGCGGCGGCGATCCTCCTGCCCCGTGAAGGCGCCGTCGGCGATGCACAGCAGGGCGTCGTGCGACTTGGCCTGCTCCGCCTTGGCGTAGTGGACGTCGTTGGTGGCGACCAGCGGCACCTCGGCGGCATAGGCCCAGGCGACCAGCCCGTCCTCGGCCGTGCGCTCCTCGGGCCGGCCGTGGCGTTGCAGCTCCACATAGAAGCGGTCGCCGAATGCGGCCTTCATGGCGTCCAGCGCGGCGTTGGCCTCCCCCGCCTTGCCCTGCACGAACAGGGGATCGACCGGGCCGTCCGGGCCGCCGGACAGCAAGATGAGTCCGGCGGACTTATCCACAATCTGTCCCCAGGGGACCCCCGGCTCGTCCATCTCGCCGCTGTCGAGATAGGCCGACGACGACAGGGCCGACAGGTTCAGCCAGCCGATCTCGTTCTGGGCGATCAGCACCACGGTCGGAGTGCGGGCCCAGCGTTCGTTGATCTTGCCGCCGATGCCGGTGACCGGCAGGGCGCAGGCGATGATGGGCTGAACCCCCGCATCGCGCGCCGCCTGGCTGAACTCCAGCGCGCCGAACAGATTGACGCGGTCCGCCACGGCCACCGCCGGCATCTGATGGTCGGCGGCCAGCCGCCCGACCTTGCCCGCCTTGATCGCGCCTTCCAGCAGCGAATAGGCCGAGCGGACCCTCAGGTGGATGAATTGCGCGTCCGCTGCGGTGGAAATGGCCCGATCCTCTTTGAGCAGGCCCATCCGCGACTCACGAAATCAGAAAGGCGGCCTGCCACGCCATCCAAACAAACCCGCCGCACGACGCAAGCGACAGCATATCCCTCACCCAACGCGCCATGACCTTGTCCCCAGATTGGTTGTTCTGGAAACGTTCTATGTTGCAGCTTTGTTCTCGTCAAGCCGTGTCGCTTTTGGGGGACGCCGGTCCTGCGCCAGCGTAGGTTAGCTGCAGGACGCCACCCACCATCCGCCTCTCCCGGCGGCAGGCGTCAGGAGAGCGATCATGGCCAAGGGTCAGGTGCGCAAGAACAAGGAAGTCCGTAAACCGAAGGCGGAGAAGCCCAAGCCGGCGATCAGCGTGGGGACGTCGCCGTTTACGGTTCCGCCGGGCAAGAAGTAAAAGCCCTTCCCCCATTTCGGGGGAAGGTGGGCCGCGTAGCGGCTCGGATGGGGGTGTCGGCGGCTGGCTGTCTCCGGGCAAGGCGGATGCGGATAGACCCCCATCCGTCAGGCTGCGCCTGCCACATTCCCCCGAAATGGGGGAAGGAAGACTACTCCGCCTCCAGCCGCGCCTCGCACTCGGCGACGCCGGTTGCGATGCCGGCCGCCTCATAGAGATCGCGCGCTTCCGTCCAGGCGATGACAGCGGCATCGCGTCGGCGCAGGGCGTCGAGGGCGAGGGCTTTCAGGCGCAGGCTGTTCGGCACGTCCGTCCCCTCGCCACCGCCGTGGGCGCGATACAGCGCCAGCGCCTGCTCCGCGTGCGCCAGAGCACCGTCGGCCTGGCCCATCTCGCGGTCGATGTCTGACAGGTGGCGCAGGGCGCGGGCCTGAAGCATCGCATGGCCCCCTTCCCGGCTGAGCGCGGCGGCCTGGGCATAGGCGTTGCGAGAGTGCATGCGGCGGCCCTCAGCCCGGGCGGCGCGGGCTGTGGTCAGGTGGGTCTCGATCACATCGGTCATCGCTGACCCTAGCACGGCTCTAGTAGGCGTGCGCCTCGGCGGGGCGTTCTTCCAGATGGCCGTCCTTCAGCGCGAACACCCGGTCCATGTGCCCGGCCAGCTCCATGTTGTGGGTGGCGATCAGGGCGCCGACGCCGGTCTGTTTGACCAGGGCGTGCAGGGCCTCGAACACTGTCTGGCTGGTGGCGGGGTCGAGGTTGCCGGTGGGTTCGTCGGCCAGCAGCAGGCGCGGACGGTTGGCAAGCGCCCGGGCCACGGCGACGCGCTGCTGCTCCCCGCCTGACATCTGGGCCGGCTGATGCGTCAGGCGTTCACCGAGGCCCAGCGCCGTCAGAACCTCCTCCGCCCGCACCCGCGCCTCGGCCAGGCCGACGCCGGCGATCCGCAGCGGCAGGGCCACGTTGTCGCGCGCGTCGAACTCGGGCAGCAGGTGGTGGAACTGATAGACGAAGCCGATGGAGCGCAGGCGGATGTGCGTCCGCGCCCGCTCGTCCAGACCGCCCACGTCCTGACCGTCGATCAGGATCGTACCCGAGGTCGGCCGTTCGAGCAGGCCAGCGGCGTGAAGCAGGCTCGACTTGCCCGATCCCGACGGCCCGATCAGGCCCACGACCTCGCCCGGCCGCACGTCCAGATCGACGCCCTTCAGCACCGTCAGGCCGCCGGTCGCGGTCTCATAGGTGCGGGTTACGCCGCGCGCCGACAGCACCGGCGTTGCGGCGCCTTTTGCGGCCCCAGTCTTCGTCACAGAGGGCTTCCTACTCATAACGCAGCGCCTCGACCGGATCCATTTTAGCCGCCCGCCACGACGGCAGCAGCGACGCCACGCACGACATGAACAACGACCATGCCGCGACCCAGAACACATCCACCGGATCGACCAGCGCCGGCACGGAATCGAGCATGTAGACGTCGGCGGGGAACAGCCGGGTCTGCAGAATGTATTCGAGCGAATGCTGAATCGGCGCGATGTTCAGGCAGAACAGCAGCCCCAGCACCAGACCGGTGATCGTGCCGGCCACCCCGATGGCGGCGCCGGCGACGAAGAACACCCGCAGCATCGAGGCCTGGCTGGCCCCCACGGTGCGCAGGATGGCGATGTCGCGGGTCTTGTTCTTCACCAGCATGACGATGCCGGAGATGATGTTCAGGGCCGCGATGGCGACGACGAGGCCGAGGATGATGCTCATCGCCACCCGCTCGACCTTCAGCGCGCCCCAGAAGGCCGCCAGCCGCATGCGCCAGTCACTGACCAGCGCGCCCCGGCCCGCCGCCTCGCGCACGGGTTTGGCCATGGCCTCGACCTGATCGGGCTCGTCGACCTTCATCTCGATCACGTCCCACAGGCCCTCCTTGCCGAAGAACAGCTGCGCCTGCTCCAGCGGCATGAAGATGAAGGCGCGGTCGTAATCGGCGGCGCCCGAGCGGAAGATCCCGCCGACCACATAGGTCTTGGACAGGCCGCCCAGATTGCCGAACGCGCTGTCGGCGCCGGTGGGGGAATACAGGGTGATCGGCGCGCCCGGGCCGACGCCCAGCTGCTGCGCCAGCGCCTCGCCGATCAGCACCTTGTCGCCGCCGTAGTCGCCCTTGCCGAAGCTCGCCTTCGCCTCGTCGGTCAGGCTTTGATAGACGAACGACATGGATTTCAGGTCCTGAGGACGGATGCCGCGCACCAGTCCGCCGGTCACCTGACCGCCCGCCTGGAACATGGCCGATGACTCGACCAGCGGCGTCACGCTGGCCACGCCGTCCACGGCCTTCAGCCGCGTCAGGGCCGCGTCGCGGTCCTCTGAAACCAGCACCGAACCCTGCACATACATGTGCCCGTTGAACGACAGCATGCGGCTCAGCAGCTCGGCGCGGAACCCGGCCATGATGCTCATCACCACGATCAACGCCATGACGGCGAGCGTGATGGCGACATAGGAGATGATGGCGATCAGGGCGATCCCGCCCTCCTTCCGCTTGGCGCGCAGATAACGCAGCGCCAGCCCGATCTCCCAGCCGGAGAAGGGGCCCGCGGGTTTGGGGGCGACTTCCGTCATGCCCTTCCCCCTTCACGGGGGAAGGTGGCTCGCGGAGCGAGACGGATGGGGGCGCTGCCAGACGACAGGCCGACTTTCAGGCGATGAGCGAGCTGAACCAGCCCCCCCATCCGAGCGGCTCCGCCGCCCACCTTCCCCCGCGAGGGGGGAAGGACGGTGATTTCGGCAATCATACGCTCAACCTTTGAAGAGCTTCGGCCAGCGGCACGGACAGCTTCTCGCCCGTCGCGCGGCGCTTCAGCTCGACCACGCCCTCGGCCAGGCCCTTGGGACCGATCGTCAGCTGCCACGGCACGCCGATCAGGTCCGCCGTGGCGAACTTGCCGCCCGGCCGCTCGTCGGTGTCGTCATAGAGGACATCGAAACCGGCGGTCTCGAGCTGCGACACCGCATCCTCACACGCGGCGCAGACCGCCTCGTCGTTGGCGCGCAGGTTGATGACCACCACGTCGAACGGGGCCACCGCGTCGGGCCAGATGATGCCGCCCTCGTCATGGCTGGCCTCGATGATCGCCCCCAGCAGACGCGAGACGCCGACGCCATAGCTGCCCATGTGGACATGGGTGTCGACGCCGTCCGGCCCGGCGACCTTGGCCTTCATCGGCTCTGAGTATTTGGTGCCGAAATAGAAGATGTGGCCGACCTCGATGCCGCGCGCGGTCAGGCGGTCGCCCTCCGCCGTCTGGCTTTCGAACTGGCCGGCGTCGTGCATTTCCTCGGTGGCGGCGTAGAGGGCCGTGCGCGCGTTGAAGACGGCCTGCACCGCCTCGGCGCTGAAATCGTGGCCCGGAGCGGGCATCTCGACCAGCTTGCGATCACAGAAAACCTCGCTCTCGCCCGTGTCGGCCAGAACGATGAACTCGTGGCTCAGGTCGCCGCCGATCGGGCCGGTGTCGGCGCGCATCGGCACGGCCTTCAGCCCCATGCGGGCAAAGGTGTTCAGATAGGCCACGAACATCCGGTTATAGGCGACGCGCGCCGAAGCCTCGTCCAGATCGAAGGAATAGGCGTCCTTCATCAGGAACTCGCGCCCGCGCATCACGCCGAAGCGGGGGCGGCGCTCGTCGCGGAACTTCCACTGGATGTGAAACAGGTTCAGCGGCAGGGATTTGTAGCTCTTCACGAAGCCGCGGAAGATGTCGGTGATCATCTCCTCGTTGGTGGGACCGTAGAGCAGCTCGCGCTCGTGCCGGTCGGTGATGCGCAGCATCTCGGGGCCATAGGCGTCATAGCGGCCGCTCTCGCGCCACAGGTCGGCCAGTTGCAGCGTCGGCATCAGCAGCTCGACGGCGCCCGCCTGCTCCTGCTCCTCGCGCACGATCTGCTCGATCTTCTTCAGCACCCTCAGACCCAGCGGCAGCCAGGCATAGATGCCGGCGGCCTCCTGCTTGATCAGGCCGGCGCGGAGCATCAGCTGGTGCGAAACGATCTGGGCGTCCGAGGGCGCCTCTTTCAACGTGGGCAGGAAATAGCGCGACAGGCGCATGGGCTTATCCGGGGGAGTCGGCAGGGAACGTCAGGTTTAGCCGGGGCGAAGGGGCGAAAGCTAGGCCGCGGATGCTCTGAACGCACCTGACCGCGATATGTTCGCCCGGATCAGCCCGATCCGACCTCAGGCAGGGGCAGCCAGCCGGTGGCGATCACGACCATGACGACGGCCCAGACGATGGCCGCCAGCCAGGTGGTGGTGATGAATTTCTTCTTCAGGTTCGGCTTGTCCGGCGCGCCCCACTGGGCCCCGTCGGTCGGCGGGGTCTGATCCTGCTGGTTCATGCCGATTGGGAGGACACAGAACAGAACCGTCCACCACACGATCAGATAGATCGCCAGCATGGTCACAGGGCCGATGGGCATCGACATCAGTGGGCTCCGTCCTTGGGTGTTTCCATCAGCTCGACCAGCACGCCGCCCATATCCTTGGGATGCACGAAGATGATCGGCGTGCCGTGCGCGCCGATGCGCGGTTCGCCCGTGCCCAGGATCGTCGCGCCTTTCGCTCTGAGCGCGTCACGGGCGGTGAGGATGTCCTCGACCTCGAAACAGACGTGGTGCTGGCCGCCCTTGGGGTTCTTGGCCAGAAAGCCATGGATCGGCGACGCCTCGCCCAGCGGCTCGATCAACTCGATCTGGCTGTTGGGCAGGTCGACGAAGCAGACCCGCACCCCCTGCTCCGGCAGGTCGAACGGCGCATGGGCCTTCGTTGCGCCCAGCAGGTCGCGGTACAGGGCCACGCTGGCCTCGATGGACGGGGTCGCGACCCCGACGTGGTTCAGTCTTCCGATCATGCGACGGGCTTAGCCTGTCCGGCCTCGCCGTTCCACCGCATCCACGCCGCCAGCAACCCGACGCCCAGCCATCCGCCGATGATGGGGCTCATGCCGATGCCGACAAACGGCACAGGGAAGGCGCCGAACAGCGGCATGACAGCCCACAGCAGGAAGCAGAGGCCCAATGCGAGGCCTGGCAGGCCCCGTGTCAGGGCGGGCGCCGCCGCCACGGCGGCCAACGACAGCACCGCCAGACCGGCGAGCAGGGGCGACACCGAGAAGGCCAGCCCGACAATCCCCTCCACCTCGGGCACCGGCTGCAAGGGATCGGGCCTCAGCCACGCCGCGACGGCAACCCCCGCCGCGATGACGGGCACGCCCCAGCGGATCAGCGACGGCTTCGTCCCGAACACCGCGACCATGGCCCCGACGACGGCCAGGGTCGTCGCCTGCGACGCATCCGGCTGGAACACTAATACGGCCAGCGAGATCAGGAAGGCGACCCACGTCAGCCGCTTCTCCGCCGACGCCGCCATGGCCACGACGGCGCCCGGCATCAGCAGCATCGCCATATTGATGTGCAGCGGCCCGAGATCGATCCAGCGATGCACCCCCTCCTGATCCGGACTGATGAGTGTCGCCACAAGTCCGACGGGCAAGAGCCACAGGACGATGGGCGAGAAACCCGGCCTGGCGAACCGCGCGATAGCGCAGGCCAGCGCCGCACCAGCCGCCCAGGCGGCCAGGTTGCGCGCCCATGACCCCGCCGGCACGTCGCTGACGGCGCAGACGACCGCGCCAATCGCGACAGCTACGATCGATGCCGCTCCAAACAGCATCAGCAGGCGGTTGGAGCGGCTCAGCGCGGCCATCGCGGATCAGTACTCGAACGGATCGCTCGCGGTCGGACGCGTCGGCACCGGCATGCGCGGCAGCGGCTCATCCGCGTTCGCCGCCGTCAGCAGAATGCCCGCCAGCACGATCGCCGCCTGACGCAGGTCGTCGGGGCGCAGGTGGTCGTAGCTGTCGATCGAGGTGTGGTGCAGGCGGCTGGAGTAATCCAGCGGGTCCTGGATGAACTGGTACCCGGGGATGCCCACGGTCTGCATATAGACGTGGTCCGTGCCGCCCGAGTTGCGCAGCGAAACGCTGGCGGCGCCCAGGCTGGCGTAGGGCGCCAGCCATTCCTCGAACACGGCGGCGGCGGCGACATTACCCTCGGCGTTGATGCCGCGGATCTTGCCCGAGCCGTTGTCGATGTTGAAATAGGCCACCAGATCGCCGTGGCCCTCGCGCGGCTGGATCGGCCAGCGGGCGCGCCAGCTGCGATTGTTCGGAAGCGCGGCCTGCGCCGGATCGGCCAGAGGCGCGCGCGTCGCCAGATAGCGGTCCACATAGGCCAGCGAACCCAGCAGCCCCTGCTCCTCGCCGTTCCACAGGGCGAAGCGGATGGTGCGCTTGGGCCGCACGCCCATGGCCTGAAGGATGCGCGCGGCCTCCATGATGATGGCGCTGCCGGCGGCGTTGTCGACCGCCCCGTCCGAGGCGACCCAGCTGTCCAGGTGCGCGCCGGCCATGACGTATTCGCCCGAGCGGCTGGTGCCCGGGATGTCGGCCAGGATGTTGTAGGCGTTGACGTCCTCGTCGTGGAACCGGACCTCGCTCATCAGCTCCAGCGTCGGATTGGCGCCCGCCACCGACAGGCGCACCAGACGGCGATAGTCTTCCTGCGCCAGCTCCAGGCCGGGCACGACCGGGGTCTGACCCACGCGGTAGGTATAGCCGGTGCCGTGCAGCAGGCCGCCGTCTCGCTGGGACATCCGCACCCAGGCCAGAGCCCCCTCCTCCTTCAGGAACGCGTCCAGCTGCATGGCGAAGTCGGGGGCGCCCAGCCCGCGCTCCACCGACGCCGGCGAGTTGTTGGGCAGGTTCATCGAGGTGCGCCCGGCCAGATCCTCGTCCGTCCAGCGGCGGAAGAAGGGCTCGCTGCTCGGCTCGGCCGGCGGATCGGCGCGGGTGACGAGGACGATCTTGCCCGCCAGCTTGCCGCGCCACCTGGCGAAGTCGCCGGCGCTGGTCATGGGCGCGATGACGATCTCGCCGCTGATGACGCCGTTGGTCCCGGGCGTCCAGGCCACGGGAATGACGCGCAGGTCGATGGGGCGCGGCGCGGTCATGCGCGCGCTCGACCCGATGATGGACCAGCCCCGGCCGAACTCGAACCCTTCGGCCCGCACGTTCGACAGGCCCCAGGCGCGGAACTGCTGCTGGGTCCAGGCCTCGGCCTGACGCATCTGCGGCGAATTGGTCATCCGCCCGCCGATCCGGTCGGTCAGATACGCCGCCGTCTGCATCACCTCCGAGTGGTTCAGCCCCTGGTCGATGATGCGGTTGACGGCGACCAGATCAGGGTCCTGAGCGGCCGCCGGAAGGGCGAGCGCGAGGGTGGCGGCGGTGGACAGGACGGCGGCGAGACGGCGCATGGGAACTCCCCTGAATCTGAACAGCCGGGGGATATGACGCGATGCCGCCGTCTGGTGCAAAGCCTAAAGACGCAGATCAGTCCTTCTGCCTCTGGGAGAAGTGGCCCGACGCGCGAAGCAAGGCGGGTCGATGAGGGTGCGTGTTGAGCACTACCCTCATCGTCACGGTTCGGCTGCGCCTCCCGAGAAACTTCTCCCGCAAGCGGGAGAAGGACTGTTCTTAAAGCCTCAGAACGATCGTCTCTACGATCGGACGCCGCGACCACACGCCCTGGCTGGCCTTTTTCAGGGTCCGGGCGATGGCCTGTTCGATGACGGTTTCGTCCTCCAGCGCCTCGCCCTTCAGGCCGCGCACGACCTGTTCGACACGTTCCGCCAGATCATCGAGCACGTCGCCCAGCGGGCTGTCCTCGTCGCCAGGCAGGCCGATGCCGCGCACGTCGATGTCGCTGACGATCTTGCCGCGCCGGTCCATGGCGAAGCTGACGATCAGCACGCCGTTCGACGCCGCGTGGCGCCGCTCGCGCAGGGCCTCGCCCGCCTCCTCCACCAGCATGCCGCCGTCAACGAACAGGCGGCCCGAGGGCACCTCGTCGATGATCGCCGCAGGCCCGGGGGCCAGCCGCACCATGTCGCCGTTGCGCGGCGTGACCGTCTCCGGCACCTGCATGTCCTTGGCCAGCAGGGCGTGCTCGGCCAGATGCCGGCGCATGCCGTGAGTCGGCACGGCGATCTTCGGCCGCGCCCACTGATACATCTGGCGCAGCTCGTCGCGGCACGGATGGCCCGAGACGTGGATGCCGGGGTGATCCTTCTCGGTGTAGATCCGCACGCCGCGGTCCGACAGGGCGTCCTGCAGCCGCCCGATCGACAGCTCGTTGCCCGGGATGACCCGCGACGAGAAGATGCAGTGATCTCCGCGCCCCAGCTTGATGAAGGGGTGATCGCCCTGGGCCACGCGCGACAGGGCCGCGCGCTGTTCACCCTGGCTGCCGGTGCAAAGATACAGGATCTGGTCTGCCGGCCAGACGCGGGCCTCCTCCTCGCTGAGGAAGGGCTTCACATCGTTCAGCATCCCGACCGACTTGGCCGCCGCCGTGATGCGGAACATCGACCGCCCTGCCAGCGCCACGCGGCGCCCGGCCGCTTCGGCGGCCCGGATCACGCTGTCCATCCGCGCCACGTTTGAGGCGAAACAGCCAACGGCCACCCGCCCCTTCAGCCCGGCGATCAGATCCGCCAGCGCCGTCTTCACGTCGCCCTCGGACCCCGCCACGCCGTCGACGAACACGTTGGTGCTGTCGCACACCATCGCCAGCACGCCCTCGTCGCCGAGACGGCGGATGGTGTCGATGTCGGTGCGCTCGCCCACGACCGGATCGTTGTCCAGCTTCCAGTCGCCGGTATGCAGGATGGTCCCCAGCGGCGTCTTGATGGCCAGACCGTTCGGCTCGGCGATGGAGTGGGTGATGGTCACCATCTCTACCTCGAACGGGCCGAGGTCGATGGTCCCACCCAGCGGCACCTCGTGAAGCTTCACCTGATCCAGAATGCCGGCGTCGCGCAGCTTCTCGCGGATCAGATAGGCGGTGAACGGCGTCGCATACAGCGGCGCCTTGAGGCGTGGCCACAGCCAGCCCAGCGCGCCGATATGGTCTTCATGCGCATGGGTCAGGACGATGCCGAGGATCTCCTCGCCCTCGAGGAAGACGGGGTCCGGCACGATCACGTCCACGCCGGGCGTCGAGGGATCGCCGAAGGTCACGCCGACATCGACGATGATCCATTTGCGGTCATCCGGCGGGCCGAAGCCGTAGGCGTTCAGGTTCATGCCGATCTCGTTCGAGCCGCCGAGCGGCAGGAAGACGAGTTCGTTTTCAGTGTTCTTGTTTTTGGTCATTCACTCATGTGGGTATTGCGGCGCCAGATTTCGAGCAGGCCGCGAATGGTCAGGTCCGGATCAAACCGGTCGATGGATGTTGTTGCGCCTTCAAACAGGCTGGCGACGCCGCCGGTGCCGATCACCGTCATGGGCTTGCCCCACTCGGCCTTGATGCGCGCGACGAGGCCCTCGATCAGGGCGATGTAGCCCCAGAAGACGCCGGACTGCATGTTCGAGACGGTGTCCTTGCCGATCACGCGCTCGGGCTTCTGGATGGCGATGCGCGGCAGCATGGCCGCCGCCTCGTGCAGGGCCTGAAGGCTCAGGTTCACGCCCGGGGCGATGATCCCACCCTCGAACGCCCCGTCGGCGGCGATGACGTCGAAGGTCGTGGCCGTGCCGCTGTCGATGACGATCAGGTCGCCGGGATACTGCATATGCGCCCCGATGGCGTTGACCAGCCGGTCGGCCCCCGCCTCGCTGGGTTTCAGGATGCGCGCAGTCATCCCCAGATTCACGCCCGCATCGCCGATCACCAGAGGCTCGGCATTCAGATAGCGCCGCGACAGGTTGCGCAGGTTGAAGATCGACTGCGGCACCACGCTGGAGATGATGCACCCGTCGATGGCCTTCAACGCCAGCCCGTGCATGGACAGAAGCTGGCTCAGCCAGACCGCGTATTCATCGGCCGTGCGGGTGCTTTCGGTCGCCGTGCGCCACTGGGCGATCCAGTTCGCGCCGTCGTGCACCGCGAACAGGGTGTTGGTGTTGCCTTGCTCGATCGCCAGCAGCATCAGGCCGCCTCCCCGAAGAACACATCGCCCGCCGAGATCAGCCGCAGCGTCCCGTCCGGCAGTTTCAGCCTCAGCGCGCCGTCCGCCTCGACCCCGTCGGCCACGCCGCTGATCGTCTCATGCCCCAGCCGCGCCGTCGCGGGTCCATGCAGACCCCGGCACCGCGCCGTCCAGGCGTCCAGAACGGGCTGGAACCCCAGCATCTCCCACCGCTCCTGCCAGACCGCGAAGGCGTCCGCCAGCACCCCGGCCGCCGCCTCGATTCCCGGCGCATAGGCCACATCGCCGCGCAAGTGATCGGCCAGCGCCGTCGCCGGCCGCTCCACCTCATCCGGCGCATGGGCCAGATTGACCCCGATCCCGACCGCGAGCCACAGGCCGCCGCTAGCGTGGGCGCCGGATTCCACCAGAATCCCGCAGGCCTTTTTCCCATCGATCAGCACGTCATTGGGCCATTTGATCGTGACCGTGTCCGGCGCAGCGAAGGCGTCCAGCAGGTCGGCGACAGCGAGGGCCGCGAGAAACGTCACCTGCGCGGCCTCCGCCGGCGCCTTGCGCGTGACGGTGATCAGGGTGGCGAACAGATTGCCGGTGTCGCTTTCCCAGCGGCGGCCGCGGCGGCCCCTGCCCTCGCTCTGACGGCGCGCGACGATCCACAGCGGCCCGATCTCGCCCGCTTCGGCCCGGCGGCGCGCTTCGGCGTTGGTGGAGTCGACTTGGTCCAGCAGCAGGACGGGAGCGCCCGCCACCGCCTACTGCGCTCCGAAGCCCGAGGCGGCAATCCGGGTCAGCGGCTCCAGCCAGATCAGGGCGGCCATCACCAGCGGGAAGCAGAACAGCGCCGACGCCCAGCCGATGGTCAGGGCCTCGACCGGCGCCTTGTCCGTCGCGGCCTCATCGACCGGCGGATCGAACCACATCAGCTTGAGGATGCGCAGATAGTAGAAGGCCGCCACGACCGAGGCGACCAGGCCCGCCGACGCCGCCATCCAGTAGCCTGCGCTGACCGAGGCGCCGAACACATAGTACTTCGCCCAGAAGCCCGACAGCGGCGGCATCCCCAGCACCGACAGCGACAGCACCGTCAGGGCGATGGCCGTCACCGGCCGCGTCTGCTTCAGACCGGCGAAGTCGGCGATGGTGCGGATCGGCTTGCCGCCCCGCGACAGGCTCAGCAGGATGGCGAAAAAGCCCAGCTGGTCGATGACATACAGGGTCATGAACATCAGCATGGCCTGCAGGCCCATCTGGGTTCCGGCCGTGATGCCCAGCAGGGCGTAGCCGATGTTGGCGATCGACGAATAGGCCAGCAGACGCTGCAGATCCTTCTGCGCCAGACCGCCGAAGGCGCCCACGGCGAACGAGATCAGCGAGATCAGCACCAGCACCTGGGCCCACTGGTCATGCGACCCGGCGAAACCATCGGTCAGGACCCGCGCGATCAGCACCATGGCCGCCATCTTCGGCGCCGTGGCGAACAGGGCCACGACCGGCGTCGGCGCGCCTTCATAGACGTCCGGCGTCCACATGTGGAACGGCGCGGCCGAAACCTTGAACGCCAGACCGCAGATCAGGAACACCAGCCCGAACACCAGCCCGGTCGACGGGTTGGTCTGGGCGTAGGCCGCGATGGCGTCATAGTGCATCGAGCCGGTGAAGCCGTAGATCAGGCTGGCGCCGTACAGGAGCAGGCCCGACGACAGGGCGCCCAGCACGAAATACTTCAGCCCGGCCTCGGAGGCCTTGAGGTTGTCGCGGTGGAAGGCGGCCAGCACATACAGCGCCAGCGAGTGCAGCTCGATGCCGACATAGAGCGAGATCAGGTCGCCCGACGAGGCCATCATGCCCATGCCGGCCGAGGCCAGCACGATCAGGATCGGATATTCGGCCTTGGCGATGCGCGTGCGGCTCATCCAGCCGTCGCCCAGGATCACGGCCACGGCGCTGGCGAGATAGATGACCACCTTGCCGTAGACCGCCAGATGATCGGAGATGTAGGCGCCGTTGAACGCCTGCCCCAGCGGAGCCGTGGCGGCGATGCCGGCCGCAATGACCAGCAGGCCGCACGACAGGATCGACACGATCCGCGAGGACTTGTCGCCGCCGAACGCGCCGACCAGCAGCAGCAGCAGCGCACCGCCCGCGAGCGTCAGCTCGGAGGCTGCGATGTTCAGGGCGGAAATCAGATCAGCCATCATGGTCTCACCCGCCGATCGCGGCGCGATAGGAGGTCGTCAGGAGCTCGACCGAGGCCGAGGTGATGTCCAGCACCAAGCCCGGCTGGACGCCCAGCCACAGGGTGCCGACGATCAGCGGAACGAAGATCAGCAGCTCGCGCTTGTCGATGTCGCTGATAGTCTTGAGCGCCGGATTGGTGATCTCGCCGAACATGACGTTGCGATACAGCGTCAGGGCGTAGACCGCCGAGAAGATCACGCCTGAGGCCGCGACGAAGGCCGTCCAGGTCGAGACCTGATAGACGCCGGTCATGGTCAGGATCTCGCCGATGAAGCCCGAGGTGCCCGGCAGGCCGACATTGGCCATGGTGAACATCAGGAAGATCGCGGCGTACCACGGCATGCGGCTGGTCAGCCCGCCGTAGAAGGCGATCTCGCGGGTGTGCATCCGGTCATAGACCACGCCGACGCAGAGGAAGAGCGCGCCCGAGATCAGGCCGTGGCTGATCATCTGGAACACCGCGCCCTGCACGCCGATGGCGTTGCCGGCGAAGATGCCCATGGTGACGAAGCCCATGTGCGCGACCGACGAATAGGCGATCAGCTTCTTGATGTCCGTCTGCCGGAAGGCGACCAGCGAGGTGTAGACGACCGCGATGGCCGACAGGGCGAACACCAGCGGCGCGAACATCTGCGACGCGATCGGGAACATCGGCAGGTTGAACAGCAGGAAGCCGTATCCGCCGAGCTTCAGCAGGATGCCTGCCAGGATCACCGACCCCGCCGTCGGCGCCTGCACGTGGGCGTCGGGCAGCCAGGTGTGCACCGGCCACATCGGCATCTTCACCGCGAACGAGGCGAAGAAGGCCAGCCACAACAGCGGCTGATACTGCGCCGGCCAGTCGAAGGCCTTCAGCTCCGGAATGCTGGTCGTGCCCGCGTAGTAGGCCATCCACAGCATGGCCAGCAGCATCAGCACCGACCCCAGCAGGGTGTAGAGGAAGAATTTGTAGCTGGCGTAGATCCGGTTCGCCCCGCCCCAGATCCCGATGATCAGGAACATCGGCACCAAGGTGCCTTCGAAGAAGATGTAGAACAGGAACAGGTCCAGCGCCGTGAACACGCCGATGACCAGCGTCTCCAGCACCAGGAACAGCACCATGTATTCGACGATGCGGGTCTCGATCGACTTCCAGCTGGCCAGAATGCAGATCGGCATCAGGAAGGCGGTCAGCACGACGAACAGGATCGAGATCCCGTCCACGCCGAGGTGATAGCTCGCGCCCGCGAACCAGCTGAACTTCTCCACGAACTGATAGGCCGGATTGGCGGCGTCGAAGCCGGCGACCAGCACGACCGACACGGCCAGGGTCGCCAGCGTGGTCGCCAAGGCGATCCACTTGGCAGCCGTGTCCGCGCCCGACTTCGAGACGAAGCGTGCGAGCAGGATCAGGGCGGCCCCGACCAGCGGCAGGAAGGTGACGACGCTCAGGATGTTGGGGATGACGGGCATGGGCTCACGCTCCCCAGGCGTAGATGGCGAAGGCGAGCAGACCGGCCACGCCGAGCAGCATCACGAACGCATAGTGATAGACATATCCGGACTGCAGTTTGGCCATCCGGCCGGCGAACACCCGCGACAGCCAGGCGACGCCGTTCGGCCCGCCCCCGTCGATGATCTTCACGTCCCCGATCTTCCAGAAGAAATCGCCCAGCGCCTTGGCGCCCTTGACGAAGATGAAGTCGTAGATCTCGTCGAAATACCACTTGTTGTAGAGGAAGGCGTGGACCGGGCTGCCCCGGTCGGCCATCCGCCGCGCCATGCCTTCCTTCAGGACATAGAGCCAGAAGGCGAACAGCGAGCCGAGGATCGTCAGGACCAGCGGCGACCACTTCACCCAGGTCGGAACGTCGTGGCTTTCATGCAGGACGTGGTTGTCCGGCCCGCTGAAGATCGCGCCGTGCCAGAACGCATGCTCGTGGTGGCCGATGAAATAAGGCGCGAAGACGAAGCCCGCCGCCACCGCGCCGACCGACAGGGCCAGCAGCGGAACCAGCATCACCCACGGGCTCTCGTGCGGATGCAACGGGCCGTGATGGTGGTGATCGTCGTGGGCATGGTCATCGTCCGCGATCGGCTCGGAATGGGTCTCGATCTGCGCGTGGCTGGCGTGGTCGTCATGCGCGTGGTCATCATGATGCGCGTCTTTCCACACCGGCTTGTTGTGGAAGGTCATGAACACCAGACGCCACGAGTAATAGGCCGTCAGGCCCGCCGCCGCGATGCCGACGAAGAAGGCGAAATAGCCCGCCGCCGAATGGCCGCTCGATGCCGCCGCGAAGGCGCTCTCGATGATCGAGTCCTTGGAGTAGAAGCCGGCCAGACCGCCCACGCCCGGGATGCCCAGACCGGTGATGGCGATGGTGCCGATGGTCATGACGGCATAGGTGATCGGCAGCAGCTTCCACAGCCCGCCCATTTTCCGCATGTCCTGCTCGTGGTGCATTCCGTGGATCACCGAGCCGGCGCCGAGGAACAGCAGCGCCTTGAAGAAGGCGTGGGTGAACAGGTGGAACATCGCCGCCTGATAGGCCCCGACGCCCGCCGCGAAGAACATGTAGCCCAGCTGCGAACAGGTCGAATAGGCGATGACCCGCTTGATGTCGTTCTGGGCCAGGCCGACCGTCGCGGCGAACAAGGCCGTCACCGCACCGGTGATCGTGACGATCAGGCTGGCGGTCGGGGCGTATTCAAAGATCGGGCTCAGCAGGCAGACCATATAGACGCCGGCGGTCACCATGGTCGCCGCGTGGATCAGGGCCGACACCGGCGTCGGGCCCTCCATGGCGTCGGGCAGCCAGGTGTGCAGGAAGAACTGCGCCGACTTGCCCATGGCGCCGATGAACAGCAGCACGGCGGCCAGGTCGATCGCGCTCCAGCGATGGCCGAGGAAGTCCCAGCCGGTCCCGGCCTTGTCCGCGATCATCGGGAACAGCTCGGCGAACTGGATCGTGCCGAACATCCAGAACACGGTCATGATGCCGAGCGCGAAGCCGAAGTCGCCGACGCGGTTGACCACGAACGCCTTGATCGCCGCCGCGCTGGCCGTCGGCTTCTTGTACCAGAAGCCGATCAGCAGATAGGACGCCAGCCCCACCCCTTCCCAGCCGAAGAACAGCTGCATGAAGTCGGCGGCGGTCACCAGCGCCAGCATGGCGAAGGTGAACAGGCTCAGATAGGCGAAGAACCGCGGCCGATCCGGGTCCTCGGCCATGTAGCCCCAGCTGTAGAGGTGGACCAGCGACGACACCGAGGTCACCACCACCAGCATCACGGCCGACAGGGCGTCCACGCGGATCGACCAGGCCGACTGGAAATCGCCGACATTGATGAACGGCAGCAGCTCGACCGTGAAGGCGTGCATCCCGCCCCAGGTGTGGGCCGAGAAGATGATCCAGGCGCAGGCGCAACTGACGAACAGCAGACCCGTCGTGATCGACTGCGAGATGATGTTGCCCAGCCGCCGGCCGCTGAGGCCGACGATGGCGGCGCCCACCAGCGGAGCGAAGACGCCGAGCGTGACGATAAGCTTCAGGTCCACGATCAGCCCTTCATCACCGATGCGTCGTCAACCGCGATGTCGCCGCGGTTGCGGAAGAAGGTCACCAGGATCGCCAGACCCACGGCGGCCTCGGCGGCGGCGACGGTCAGGACGAACATGGCCATCACCTGCCCCGCCACATCGTTCAGATGGGTCGAGAAGGCGACGAAATTGATGTTCACGGCCAGCAGGATCAGCTCGACCGACATCAGGATGATGATGACGTTCTTGCGGTTCACGAAGATGCCGAACACCCCGATGGTGAACAGCATCGCCGCCACGGCCAGATAGTGGGACAGGGTGACGGTCATTTCAGATCCTCCGCCGACACGCCCTGGCCGGTGGGCGCGGCCTTCACCTCGACGGCGGTCTTGCGCAGACGGCCGACCTGCTTGTCGACGCTCTGGCGCTTGATGCCCGGCTTGTGGCGCAGCGTCAGGGTGATGGCCCCGATCATGGCGATCAGCAGCACGATCCCGGCGGCCTGGAAGAAGTAGACGTAATCCGTATAGAGCACCCGCCCGATGGTTTCGACGTTCGAGGCGTCCGGCGTTGCCGGCAGCGGCGACGTGGCGTCAGCGGCGGCCCCGCCCTGAACCACGGTCAGGGTGATCATGACCATCTCGGCCAGCAGCACGCCGGCCACGATCATCGCCATCGGCAGATAGCGCGCATAGCCCTCACGCAGCTTCACGAAGTCGACGTCCAGCATCATGACGACGAACAGGAACAGCACCGCCACCGCGCCGACGTAGACGACCACCAGCAGCATCGCCAGGAACTCGGCGCCCATCAGCACGAACAGCCCCGCCGACGAGAAGAAGGCCAGGATCAGCCACAGGACCGAGTGTACGGGGTTGCGCGCGGTCACGACCAGAAGGGCGGAAACCACGGCCACGGCCGCCATCAGATAAAACGCTATGCCTTGCAGCATGATGGGCCTTCGCCCCTTTCAGTCCTGAAGCGCATCCCTTGCGGAATCGCGCATCCGTTCAAGCGAGACGGCCTTAGCGATAAGGCGCGTCGAGTTCCAGATTCTTTGCGATCTGCCGTTCCCAGCGGTCGCCGTTGGCCAGCAGGCGGTCCTTGTCGAAATACAGTTCCTCGCGCGTCTCGGTGGCGAACTCGCTGTTCGGTCCCTCGACGATGGCGTCCACCGGGCAGGCCTCTTGGCACAGGCCGCAGTAGATGCACTTGACCATGTCGATGTCGTATCGGGTCGTGCGGCGGCTGCCGTCAGCGCGCGGTTCGGCCTCGATGGTGATGGCCTGGGCCGGACAGATGGCCTCGCACAGCTTGCAGGCGATGCAGCGTTCCTCGCCGTTCGGATAGCGGCGCAGGGCGTGCTCGCCCCGGAACCGCGGCGACTGCGGGTTGCGCTCGAACGGATAGTTCACCGTCATCTTCGGCCGCAGCAGATAGCCGAAGGTCAGGAAAAAGGCCCCGACCGCGTCGATCAGGAACGCGCCCTTCAGGGTCTGGGTGATCCGCGCGATCATTGCGCTGCTCCTTCGACGCCGCGGCACAGCTGCTCATGGCGGGGGTCGTCTTTTTCAGTGATGCGGCACAGCCGCTCGCGTTCGGCGTCGCGCCGCCGTTCGATGCTTTCCTGCCGCCGCTGCCAGCCCTCGGGCGAGGTCGGCAGGGGCTCTTCATAGGTCGGCAGGGCGCAGGCGCCCATCGAGGCGGCCATGAGGATCAGGATCGCGGCGCGCATCATGCCCCCACCACGAACACGCGCCACGCGGCCACACCGGCGACGCACACCAGCGACGTCGGCAGGAAGATCTTCCAGCCCAACCGCATCAGCTGGTCATAGCGGTAGCGGGGCACGAAGGCCTTCACCATGGCGAACATGAAGAACCAGAAGACGATCTTCACGAACAGCACCAGGAACAGCAGCAGGTTCACCAGGAACGGCGGCCACTCGGCGGCGAAGTCGATCGGGAAGCCCGGATTCCAGCCGCCAAAGAACAGCAGGCTGATCATCACGCACATGAAGACGATGTTGGCGTATTCGCCGATCATGAACAGCAGGTACGGCGTCGAGCTGTATTCCACCTGATACCCGGCCACGAGCTCGGACTCGGCCTCGGGCAGGTCGAACGGCGGGCGGTTGGTCTCGGCCAGGGCCGAAACGAAAAAGATCATCGCCATCGGGAACATCGCCACGACGGTGGGCAGGGTGTCGAGACCGCCGCCGAAGGCGAACCAGTTCCAGAACCAGCCCGACTGCTGCGTCACGATGGACGTCAGGTTCATGGTCCCGGCCAGCAGGATGACGTTGACGATCACCAGGCCGATGGAGACCTCATAGGACACCATCTGCGCCGCCGACCGCAGCGAGCCGAGGAACGGATACTTCGAGTTCGAAGCCCAGCCACCCATGATGATGCCGTAGACGCCCAGCGAGCTGATCGCGAAGATGTAAAGGATGCCGACGTTCAGGTCGGAGATGACCCAGCCCGGCGCGAACGGGATCACCACCCAGGCCATGAAGGCCAGGATGAAGGTCAGCAGCGGCGCCAGCAGGAAGACGACCTTGTCCGCCCCCGCCGGCACGACGATTTCCTTCAGCACGAATTTGAAGAAGTCGGCGAACGACTGCAGCAGGCCGAACGGGCCCACGACGTTCGGTCCCTTGCGCATCTGCACGCCCGCCCAGACCTTGCGGTCCATCAGCAGCAGGAAGGCCAGCGAGATCAGGATGCCGACGGTGACCAGCAGGATCGCGCCGATGGTGGCGAGGGTCCAGCCGAGAGGGGAAGTCCAGAAATCCATTCTTCCTTACTCCGCCGCGATCGCGGCCGGCGAGGTCCGCTGGGCGGACAGCTCGGCCATGGTCGCGCTGGCCCGCGCGATCGGGTTGGTCATGTAGGGGTCGCGCACCGGCGAGGTGAAAGCCATGTCGCCCAGGTCGCCCTTCGCGCCGATCGAGGCGGCGTCAAACGAACCGGCCGGCGCCAGATAGTCGATGCGGCCGAACGTCGGGCAGTCGGCCATCAGGCGGCCGCGCAGCTGGTCCAGGGTGTCGTACGGCAGGGTCTGGCCGACCCGTTCGGACAGGGCGCGGAGGATGGCCCAGTCTTCCTTGGCCTCGCCCTTGGGGAAGACGGCGCGTTCGGCCATCTGCACCCGGCCCTCGGTGTTAACATACAGACCCGGCTTCTCGGTATAGGCCGCGCCCGGCAGGATCACGTCGGCGCCGTGCGCGCCCCGGTCGCCGTGGCTGCCCAGATAGACCTTGAAGGCGCCCGTCGCCGAGGCGTCGATCTCGTCGGCGCCCAGCAGGAACAGCACGTCCAGCGCGCCCTTCTTGACCATGTCCACGGCGCTCAGGCCGCCCGACGCGGGCACAAAGCCCATGTCCAGACCTCCGACCCGCGATGCCGTCGTATGCAGCACGTTGAAGCCGTTCCAGCCGTCCTTCACCGCCCCGACCTTGGCCGCCAGCTTGCCGACAGCCGCCAGCACGGCCCCGCCGTTCGGGCCCTTCAGGGCGCCGGCGCCGACGATGATCGCCGGACGTTCGGCGTTCGACAGCATGTCCATCGCCGCCTTGGGCAGCTTGGCCAGGGTCTTGGTGCCCAGGCCGACGACGTCATAGTCGTAGGTCAGGTCGGCGCGCTCGCCGATCATCCCGACCTGCGTTCCGCCCTTCAGCCAGGCCTTGCGGATGCGCGCGTTCAGCAGCGGCGCCTCGGTGCGCGGGTTGGTCCCGATCAGCAGGATGGCGTCGGCGTTCTCGATGCCCGCGATGCCCGAGTTCATCACCCAGCTTTCGCGCGGCCCGTCGCCCAGCGCCGATCCGTCCTGACGGCAGTCGGTGTTCTTCGATCCCAGCGCGCGGAACAGGTCCAGCGCCGCCTTCATCGACTCCGCGTCCTGCAGGTCGCCGGCGATGACGCCGATGCGGTCGGCCGGGGCCGCCGTCAGCTTCGCCGCCACGGCGCCCAGCGCCTCGTCCCAAGACGCGGCCTTCAGCTTGCCGTCCGCGCCGCGCACATACGGCCGGTCCAGACGGCGCGCCTGCAGACCGTCAACCGCATAGCGGCTCTGGTCGGACAGCCATTCCTCGTTGATGCCCTCGTTCACGCGCGGCAGCACGCGCATCACCTCGGCGCCGCGCGCATCGGCGCGGATGTTCGAGCCCAGGGCGTCCATGACGTCGATGGTCTCGGTCTTCTTCAGCTCCCACGGCCGGTAGTGATACTGCCACGGCCGGTGGGTCAGGGCGCCGACAGGGCACAGGTCGTTGACGTTGCCCGACAGCTCGCTGTCAATGTTCTTTTCCAGATAGGTGGTGATCTCGGCGCTCTCGCCGCGCGAGATCATGCCGATGTCCGGCACGCCGGCGACCTCGGTGATGAAGCGCACGCAGCGGGTGCACTGAATGCACCGGGTCATGAAGGTCTTGACCGTCGGACCCATGTTCTTTTCTTCGACCGCGCGCTTGTTCTCGGCGTAGCGCGAGCCGTCGCGGCCATAGCCCATGGCCTGGTCCTGCAGGTCGCACTCGCCGCCCTGGTCGCAGATCGGGCAGTCCAGCGGGTGGTTGATGAGCAGGAACTCCATCACCCCTTCGCGGGCCTTCTTGACCATCGGCGTGTCGGTGAAGATCTCCTGCCCCTCGGCGGCGGGCAGGGCGCACGACGCCTGCGGCTTCGGCGGTCCGGGCTTCACCTCGACCAGGCACATGCGGCAGTTGCCGGCGATCGACAGCCGCTCGTGGTAACAGAAGCGCGGAACCTCGTGCCCGGCGCGCTCGGCGACCTGCAGCACGGTCATCCCGGGCTCGAACTCCGTCTCTACGCCATTGACCTTGGCGATGGGCATCAGGCGGCCTCTTCTTCAATCGGAACAGTCAGTTCGGACTGTTCTTTCGCGCCATCCGGCAGCGTCTGGGTGATGGTGATCTTCGCGCCGTCCATGACGAAACGCACTTCGGGATCGCCGGACTGGGTCATCCAGCGGTTCTGCTCGGCGACGGGACGGTCCATCGGCTTCCAGGCGATCAGATCGCCCTCGACCTTGCACTGGGCCCGCATCCGTCCGCCGTCCACCGGCGCCCGCCACGAGGCGTTGGCGACCATGCCTTCCAGCCCGTCGATGGCGATGTCGCCCGGCTGCTGGCCATGGATCGCCGCCAGCCCAGCCCTGCACACGCGCTTCAGCCCGCTCGCGTCCAGCACGACCGGCGCGGCGGCCACGGCGTCGGACGCCGCCACGGGCGCGGCCGCGACTTTCTCCGACGGCGTCGGCTCAGCCGTCTGCCCGCGCTCGCCGCAAGCGGTGAGCGTCAGCAGGCCGAGAACGATGGCGGCGTTGCGTCCCATTCTTACGCCGCTCGCTTGGTCTGAGTTTTCGGACCGATGATCGCGAGAACGATTGAGTAGACCAGCACTGCGACCGCCGCGCCGTTCCAGAACGCTCGAGTCAGCGAGGGCCATAGAAACCTCAGATCGCCTGCATCCGCATCGACCCAGAACTGGAGCATCACGAACAGCACGGGGATTGCCCACGGAGTTATTATCCAAGGCATTTTCCGCCCAATGCGAACCGACAAGCATGTCAGTGCAATCAATGGGATGAGCGTGAATAGCCCTTGGAGCGCTATTGCGCCGGGCTCCACGAGATAGCTGCAAAGTAGCGGCATACCCCATCCCTACTCCGCCGCGATCGCGTGGCCGGCGAAGTTGGCGCGGCGGTTGCGGTATTGCTGGATGCGGTCCTCGATCTCGTGGCGGAAGTGGCGGATCAGCCCCTGCACCGGCCAGGCGGCGGCGTCGCCGAGCGCGCAGATGGTGTGGCCCTCGACCTGCCCGGCGACGTCCAGCAGCAGGTCGATCTCCGACGGATCGGCCTCGCCCACCGCCATCCGCTCCAGCACCCGCCACATCCAGCCGGTGCCCTCGCGGCACGGGGTGCACTGGCCGCAGCTCTCGTGCTTGTAGAAGTAGCTGATGCGGGCGATCGCCTTCACCAGATCGGTGGACTCGTCCATGACGATGACCGCCGCCGTGCCCAAGCCCGACTTCATGTCGCGCAGGCTGTCGAAGTCCATCAGCGCCGTTTCGGCCATGTCACGGGTAATCAGCGGCACCGACACCCCGCCCGGGATCACGGCCTTCAGATTGCCCCAGCCGCCGCGAATGCCACCGCAGTGTTCTTCCAGCAGCTGCCGCATCGGGATGCTCATGGCCTCCTCGACGTTGCACGGCCGGTTCACGTGGCCGGAGATGCTCATCAGCTTGGTGCCGGTGTTGTTGGCCCGGCCGAAGCCCGCGAACCAGCCCGCCCCACGCCGCAGGATCGTGCCGACGACCGCGATCGACTCGACGTTGTTCACCGTGGTCGGGCAGCCGTACAGACCCGCGCCCGCCGGGAACGGCGGCTTCAGCCGCGGCTGGCCCTTCTTGCCCTCGAGCGACTCCAGCAGAGCCGTCTCCTCGCCGCAGATGTAAGCGCCCGCGCCATGGTGGATATAGACGTCGAAGTCCCAGCCATGGACATTGTTCTTGCCGATCAGACGGGCCTCATAGGCCTGCTTGACCGCCGCCTCCATGCGCTCGCGTTCCAGCACATATTCGCCGCGCAGATAGATGTAGCAGGCGTGCGCCTGCATCGCGAAGGACGCGATCAGACAGCCCTCGATCAGCAGGTGGGGATCATGGCGCATGATCTCCCGGTCCTTGCAGGTGCCGGGCTCGGACTCGTCGGCGTTGACGACCAGATAGTGCGGACGGCCTTCCTTCACTTCCTTGGGCATGAAGGACCACTTCAGCCCCGTCGAGAAGCCGGCGCCGCCGCGCCCGCGCAGGCCGCTGTTCTTCACATTGGTGATGAGCCAGTCGCGGCCCATGTCCAGCATGTCCTTGGTCGCGTTCCAGCAGCCGCGGTTCTTCGCGCCTTCCAGACCCCAGTCATGCAGACCGTACAGGTTGGTGAAGATGCGATCCTTGTCTTCCAGCAGGCCGATCATCGGGCCGCCTCCATCGCCGCCACGGCCGCGCGGGCGTGACCATTCGCTGCGCCGGTCGCGCGTTTCACGCTCGTGCGGCGGCGGAGGCCGCTGACCGGCTGGAGGAGGCGTGGGCTGGGTCGGCTGGGGCGCATTAGCAGGACCGGAAGGCTGTGAGGGAGCCGAGGCCGCCGAGGCGGCTCCGGGCGTAGGTGTGGGGGTATTGGGTGCGGCCTGCGACGGCGCGGGACTGACGGACAGCCCGGCGGCGCCGGCCAGATTGGCCAGGAACAGACCGGCGCGCCCCACGCCCCTGCTCACCCTGCCCTTCGTCGAACTCATGACGCCGCCCCGAACGCTCACAAACCGCCGTTGATACCGCGTGGACGTGACAGCCGTGCGCGGACTCAACCGTCGCGCTTGTCACTCGCCTGACCGAAGCACTCACAGGCCGGCCTCCCGGCTGCCGCGCTCACGCGCCCAGACGAAGACGACCGCCCCGGCCAGGGCCAGCAGCCCGCCCACGACGGCGCCCGTCGTGCCGAGATCCAGCGTGCCGGTCAGGGTCGCCACGGCCAGGGCGACGCCCAGCACCATGTCGGAGATGCCGACCATGGCGATCAGCTTCCACGGGCTCTTCTGCGGAGTGTCTGCCATCACAGTCCCTCCATCAGACGCTGCTTGTGGTGACGCGTGCGCATGAACACGGCCGCGATCACCAGCATCCAGCCGACGGCGACCATGCCATAGCCGACGACGATGGCGCTCTCTGGCAATCCGAACATCCCGCGCGACACGGACAGGGTGAACAGCGCGCCGACGACGATGAGCGCCAGCCCGCCCCACCGCACCGGCCACGCCACCCGGCGTAGCTCCTTGCGATAAGCCGCGCGGCCCTCTTCGGTTTCCAGATCGGGGTGGCTCACTTGGACGTCCCCTTGGCGGCCACGGCCAGGAAGGTGACGCCCACGCCGAACATGGCCGCGCCGACGCCATAGAAGGCGACGGTCTCGCTCAGGGCGCCGGCGACGAAGAACGCCACGCCCGCGAGCATGAACAGGCCGCCGGCCAGACCAGCAGGGGGTTTCTTCGGCTCGCTCATGCGCCCACCGGATCGGTGTTGGGCAGCTTCTTGATCGGCTTGGCGGCCGAGCCGTCATAGAGCTTGGGATCGGTCAGGGTCAGCGGACCGCCCTCGGGCGCCGACAGCTGGCGCTTCACATACGGACCCGGCTTCGGCTTCTTGCCGGCGGCGAAGTCGTCAATGACCTTGGCCATGGTGTCGGCCGTCAGGTCTTCGAAATAGTAGTCGTTGATCTGGGCCATCGGCGCGTTGACGCAGGCGCCCAGGCACTCGACCTCCTGCCAGGTGAAGCGGCCGTCGGCCGACAGGGTGTCCTTCGGCCCGATCTTCTTCTTGCACACGGCCATCAGGTCGCCGGCGCCGCGCAGCATGCAGGGCGTCGTGCCGCAAACCTGAATAAGGGCAACCGATCCAACGGGTTCCAGCTGGAACATCGTGTAGAATGTCGCAACCTCCAGCACCCGGATGTAGGCCATGCCCAGCATCTCGGCGATGGCGCGGATGGCGGGCTCGCTGACCCAGCCCTCCTGCTTCTGCACCAGCCACAGGATCGGGATCACCGCCGACTGGCGGCGCTCGGCCGGATACTTCTCGATCCACCAGTCGGCCTTGGCCTTCGTCGCCTTGGAGAAGGCGAACGACTTGGGCTGGTCCTTGGCGAGACGACGAACGCTCATCGGTCCACTTCTCCGAAAACGATGTCGATCGAACCCAGGATCGCCGAAACGTCGGCCAGCATGTGGCCGCGGTTCAGCCAGTCCATGGCCTGCAGGTGGCGGAAGCCCGGCGCGCTGATCTTGACGCGGTACGGCTTGTTGGTCCCGTCCGAGACCACATAGACGCCGAACTCGCCCTTGGGCGCCTCGACGGCGGCGTAGACCTCGCCTTCCGGCGTGCGGAAGCCTTCGGTGTAGAGCTTGAAGTGGTGGATCAGCGCCTCCATCGAGCGCTTCATCTCGCCACGGCGCGGCGGGACCACCTTGTTGTCTTCAGTCATCACCGCCTCGCCGGGACGGTTCCGCAGTTCATGGATGCACTGCTCCATGATGTGGATCGACTGCTTCATCTCCTCGATGCGGCAGAGGTAGCGGTCCCAGCAGTCGCCGTTCTTGCCCACGGCGATGTCGAAGTCGAGATCGGCGTAGCATTCGTAGGGCTGCGACTTGCGCAGGTCCCACGGAATGTCCGAGCCGCGCACCATCACGCCCGAGAACCCCCAGGCCATCGCATCGTCCTTGGACACCACGCCGATATCGACGTTGCGCTGCTTGAAGATGCGGTTCTCGGTGACCAGCGATTCAATGTCGGCCAGCGCCTTCGGGAAGGTTTTGCACCAGCGGTCGATGTCGTCGATCAGATCGCTGGGCAGGTCCTGGTGGACGCCGCCGGGACGGAAGTAGTTGGCGTGCAGACGCGCCCCGCAGGCGCGCTCATAGAACACCATCAGCTTCTCGCGCTCCTCGAAGCCCCAGAGCGGCGGCGTCAGGGCCCCCACGTCCATGGCCTGGGTCGTCACGTTCAGCAGGTGCGAAAGGATGCGGCCGATCTCGCTGTAGAGCACGCGGATCAGCTGGGCCCGGTACGGCACCTCGATCCCCATCAGCCGCTCGATGGCCAGACAGAAGGCGTGCTCCTGGTTCATCGGCGCGACGTAGTCGAGGCGGTCCAGATACGGCACGTTCTGGAGGTAGGTCCGCGCCTCCATCAGCTTCTCGGTGCCGCGGTGCAGCAGGCCGATATGCGGATCGACCCGCGTCACCAGCTCGCCGTCCAGCTCCAGCACCAGACGCAGCACCCCGTGCGCCGCCGGGTGTTGCGGGCCGAAGTTGATGGTGAACTTGCGGTCGTCCATCTCGCGCGCGTGCGCCGTGCGGTGATCGTCCGCGTCGTCGAAGATGTCGGTGGCTCCGGCGACAGCCGGCGTCTTGTGGCCGTCAGCCATCGTGCAGATCCTCGTCCTGCGGCTTGCCCTTGCGGGTCAGCGCCACCAGCCAGCCCAGCGCCAGCGTCAGCACCCCCATCCCCGACACGGCGGCGGTCGAGAACTGCCAGTCTCCCGTCAGCACCGCGATCGCCAGCGGCGTCGACAGCAGCACGGCCGACGCGCCCAGCAGCGCGCTTTGCAGCTCGCCGGGGGTCAGGCGGCGGATGCCGGCGCCGACGGCCAGGCACACCACGGCCACCATGATCGCCACGCCCAGCGCCTGCAGCTGGCCCGGCGCGATTTCCGGCGCCCGCGTGAACCACCCCGTCAGCCGCGCCCCCAGGGTGAACAGGAAGGCGGTCGAGAAGGTGACCAGGAAGAAGGAGGAGGCCGAACGGATCGCGGCGCGGTTCATGGTCATGCTCCCCCCGACTGGGCTGCAAGCCGGGCCGCCAGCTGCGCGCCGGCTTCCGCCGACAGACAGTTGGGAGCCAGAATTCCGACGGCGCGCGCCACTTCGGCGCCGTTGCTGTTCGCCCGGGCGCCCGTGTCCTCGAACATCTGGCGCTGCGATGCGACCGCGGCCGTCTGGGACTCTGCGTTAGACCCAGGCACCAGCGCCAGCGCACCCTTCCAGGCGGTCAGGGCCTCAGCCGTGTCCTGCTCATGCGCGCCGGGATACTCGAGCGCGGCCACGCACAGGGACACTGACTCCAGCATCTGCTCGGGCGTCATGGCCGGTGCGGCCTGCACCGACAGAACTGCGGCCAGGGCGGTCGCCAGGATCATGCCTTGCTCCCCGCCTTTTCGTCGCCGGGCAGAACCGTCGTCGGATACTCCGCGCCTTCCCACGGCGACAGGAAATCGAACTGACGGAATTCCTGGTTCAGCTTCACGGGTTCATAGACAACCCGCTTCTGCGCCTCGTCGTAGCGAACCTCGACATACCCGGTCATCGGGAAGTCCTTGCGCAGCGGATGCCCCTGGAAGCCATAGTCGGTCAGGATGCGGCGCATGTCCGGATGGCCGCTGAACAGCACGCCGTACATGTCGAAGGCCTCGCGCTCGAACCAGTCGGCGCACGGATAGACTGGCACCGCGCTGGCCACCGGATTGACCTCGTCCGTCGTCGTCTTGACCCGCAGCCGCGCGTTCCGCGTCAGGCTGAGCAGGTGATAGACCACCTCGAACCGCTCGGCCCGGTCGGGGAAATCCACCCCGCACAGGTCGATCAGCTGCTGGAACCCGAACCGGTCCCGCAGAGCCGTCAGCACCTCAATGATGCGCTCGCGCGGCGCGATCAGGGTCAGCTCCCCGAACGCGACCTGCGCCTCGACGCCCAGCGCACCGACCATCTCGGCGCCCAGCGGCGTCAGCATGGCCTCATTGGCCTGAAGGGTTGCGACCGTCCCGCTCATCGCTCGATCGTCCCCGTGCGGCGGATCTTCTTCTGCAGTTGCAGCAGTCCGTACAGAAGCGCCTCCGCCGTCGGCGGGCACCCGGGCACATAGACGTCCACCGGCACGATCCGGTCGCAGCCGCGCACGACGCTGTAGCTGTAGTGGTAATATCCGCCGCCGTTGGCGCAGGACCCCATCGACAGCACATACCGCGGGTCCGGCATCTGGTCGTAGACCTTGCGCAGGGCCGGAGCCATCTTGTTGGTCAGGGTGCCGGCCACGATCATCAGGTCCGACTGACGCGGGCTGGCGCGCGGCGCCATGCCGAACCGCTCCATGTCGAAGCGCGGCATCGAGGCCTGCATCATCTCCACGGCGCAGCAGGCCAGCCCGAAGGTCATCCACATCAGCGAGCCGGTGCGGGCCCAGTTGATGACGTCATCCAGCGACGCGGTCAGGAAGCCCTGCTCACCCAGCTCGGCGTTCACGGCCTCGAAGAACTTGTCGTGGATCGCGGGATCATAGCCCTCGACCGTCGAGCGCGCGGCCTGACCAAAGGCCACCGGGCTCGAGCCCTGGTTGCCGACGCCGATCAGGGGCGTGGTGTTGGTGACTACTCCCACTCGAGCGCGCCCTTCTTCCATTCGTAGATGAAGCCGACCGTCAGCACCCCCAGGAAGACCATCATCGACCAGAAGGCGAACACCATCCCGCCCTTGGACAGGTCAAAGATCGAAACCGCCCACGGGAACAGGAACGCGACTTCGAGGTCGAAGATGATGAACAGGATCGACACCAGATAGAACCGCACGTCGAACTTCATGCGCGCGTCGTCGAAGGCATTGAACCCGCACTCATAGGCCGACAGCTTTTCCGAGTCGGGGTTCTTGGGCGCCAGCACCCAGGCGGCGATCATGAAGCCGAGACCCAGCACCGCCGCGATCGCGGCGAAGATCACGACTGGCAGATATTCCAGAAGAAATGCGTTCATTCGAGGCTGCCTCGGCCGCCGCAGGGAGGGGCGGAATCGGCGCTTTCTAGACCTAAGCCGCGCGGGGTTCAAACCCGTGTGGTGAAAGGAATTTCTTGAGAATCGTTCGCAGCAATCCGGACGCCATGTCGCAGGCCGCGCGTCTTGTCACGAACGCCCCGCTCAGCCCCAATCCGTGGGACCTGACACCATCCTTCGGAGCTCGCATGGCCATCGGCAGCCGCGTCCTGAACACCGTCGAGCGCATCGGCAACCGGTTGCCCGACCCGGTCTTCCTGTTCCTGTGGCTGATCGGCGGTCTGATCGTGCTCAGCCTCGTCGGCTCGGGCCTCGGCTGGGCCGCGCTCAATCCCGTCACCGGCGAGGCGCTGGTGGCCAAGAGCCTGCTGGCGCCCGAGAACCTCGAGAAGCTGATCATAGGCATGCCCAAGACCCTGGCGGACTTCCCGCCGCTGGGCATCGTCGTGACCATCATCTACGGCGCGTCGGTGGCCGAACGCAGCGGCCTGTTCACGACGGCCATCCGGGGAGCCCTGCTGAATGCGCCTCGCGCCATCCTGACGCCGATCGTGGTCATCACCGGCATGGTCTCGCACCATGCGTCGGACGCCTCATACGTCGTGGTCATCCCGTTGGCGGCGGTGATCTTCGCCGCAGCAGGCAGACACCCGCTGGCCGGCCTCGCCGCCGGTTTCGCGGCGGTGTCGGGCGGCTACGCCGGCAACCTGTTCCCGGGGGCCTCGGACGCCCTGATCCTCGGCATCACCGAGCCAGCGGCCCACCTGATCGACCCGTCCTATTCGGTGAACATCGCCGGCAACTGGTTCTTCATCGTCGGCGTCGTGGCCGTCTTCACCCCCATCGTCTGGTTCCTGACCGACCGGGTGATCGAGCCCCGCCTCGGCAAGTGGACGCCCTCGGCCAACTCGCCCGCAGCGGCCGGCGACGAGAAGACGCCCCTCACCGCCTCCGAGAAGCGCGGCCTGATGTTCGCTGGCCTGACCGTGCTGGGCATGATCGCCCTGTGGGTCCTCATCACCCTGATTCCCGGATCGCCGTTCATCGACCCTGAGGCCGAGCCGGCCCAGCGCTTCAACCCGCTCTACAAGTCGCTGGCCGCCTTCTTCGCCGTGACCTTCTTCATGAGCGGCGGCGCCTATGGCGTCGGCTCCGGCACGGTCACCAGCCACCGCGATCTGGTGCGCATGATGCGCGAGGGCATCGCCCAGTTGGCGCCCTACCTCGTGCTCGTCTTCTTCGCCGCCCACTTCGTGGCCATGTTCAACTGGTCGGGTCTGGGGCCGATCCTGGCCGTCAACGCCGCCGACTGGCTGAAGGAAGTCGCCCTGCCCACCCCGCTGCTGCTGATCAGCGTGGTGCTGGTGTCCTGCTTCTTCGACCTGTTCATCGGCTCGGCCTCGGCCAAGTGGTCGGCCCTGGCGCCCGTCGTGGTGCCCATGTTCATGCTTCTGGGCATCAGCCCGGAGATGACGACCGCCGCCTACCGCATGGGGGATTCGGTCACCAACATCGCCACCCCGCTGATGAGCTACTTCCCGCTGATCCTGACATTCGCCCAGCGCTGGGATCCGAAATTCGGCCTCGGCTCCCTGATGTCGACCATGCTGCCCTATGCCGGATGCTTCCTGGTGGCGGGTCTGACCATGGTCGCGGCATGGGTGGCGCTGGACCTGCCGCTGGGGCCGGGCGTGGGCGTCCATTACGTTCCGCCGCCCATGGCCGAAGCTGCTGCGACGGCCCCTGCGGCGACTCCTTTGCGCTGATCGACGATTTCGTGCGGGGCCGCGCTTGACACGCCAAGGCGGCCCCGCCTAAACGACGCCCCTCGCCGCGAAGCACTGCTTCGTTTCGGGAAACGCGGGTGTAGCTCAGTTGGTTAGAGTGCCGGCCTGTCACGCCGGAGGTCGCGGGTTCGAGCCCCGTCACTCGCGCCACTTCTTTTGACAAGAAGTGGCGCGTCCCCGTTTCCGATCCTCTACACAAATGATTGCGCTCACTCCTTGCCCATAGGCGCGCGGAGAGCACAGACGCCTTTTCACCTCCACGTCGCCGCATGGCGATGGGGAGGGCAGACCGCGAAGCGGTCAGGCGGGGGCGGCTCCGTCAGAAGGGATTGGCGATTCAACGGCAGGCGCCTGCGCCGCCCCCTCCGGGTCTCGCGCCGCTCGACCGTCCTCCCCATCGGCCTTCGCCGACGTGGAGGTGAATGCTGCATCCGGCGTCCCAACTATGCGCGTCGGGCTTGCTAACTGGTTGATTCCTGACGCCTTCATCTTTTCCCGGCTGTCTGTCCGCGCCCGGGTTCCGCCATCCCCTATGCTTGACCTGTTCCATCGCTGAGGGAGGGC
>DASWYI010000023.1:0-17173 GCA_036405055.1 Brevundimonas sp. | reverse complement strand
GTAGTTCATCGCCTTCGCGCCACCGGCCTTCGCCAGCGTCATCGTGATCGCCGCCGTCAGCGTCGTCTTGCCGTGGTCAACGTGACCGATCGTGCCGATGTTGCAGTGCGGCTTCGTGCGTTCGAACTTTTCCTTGGCCATGGCCAAACTCCTGATGGCCCGGGTGGGGGGCGCTGTCTGCTGTCAAAACCTTGGAGCGGGTAGACGGAATCGAACCGACATATTCAGCTTGGAAGGCTGCTGTACTACCATTGTACTATACCCGCACGGAGACGGCCTCGGCTGGAAAGCCTCGACCGCCGCCCGGTCCGGGGTCCTGATCCTGAAGGTTCGAAGCGCGCGTGGTGGGGGAAGCAGGACTCGAACCTGCGAAGCTTACGCAGGGGATTTACAGTCCCCCCCCTTTGCCGCTCGGGACATTCCCCCAAACGCGCTGTTTTCGAACCGTCGGACCGATGCGCCGTTGATCTTTCGATCATCGGCGCAACAAAAGCTCTCGGTGTCCCGCGTCGCCTGCGATAGAGGGAGCGCCAGACCCGAAAGCCCTCAGGGCTCCAAATCGGAGGGCGTCTTATAGTGGCGAGAAATCCAGAACGCAACGACCGGAAAGGGGCGAAAAAACCGCCTTTCAAGGGCCGTCCGGAAGCGTCACGGGAGCGGGGCTGGACGCCCAATCCGCCGGTGCGGGGCGCCGGTGATTCCCCGCGCCCGCCGCGCGGCAATGACCGGTCGAAGGCCGACGCTGACAACTTCCTGTGGGGGCGCCATCCGGTGCTGGCCGCGCTGGCCAATCCGGCGCGCAAGGGCACGGGCCGTCTGCTGGTCACCGAAGACCGCGCCGCCGAGATCGAGCGCGAGCGGCTGGCCCACGGCCACAAGATCGAGGTCATCGACCGGCAGGGGCTGGAGAAGATGCTGCCCGCCGGCGCCGTGCATCAGGGCTTCGCCTTCAAGGTCCAGCCGCTGGAGGGCGTGTCGCTGGAGGACATCGCCGATCCCGCGAACGGCGTCATCGTCATGCTGGATCAGGTGACCGATCCCCAGAACGTCGGTGCCCTGTTCCGTTCGGCCCTGGCGTTCGGGGCGAAGGGGATCGTCGTGCAGGACCGGCACTCGCCGGCGCTGGCAGGGGCTCTGGCCAAGGCCGCGGCCGGGGCGACCGAACGGCTGCCCCATGTGCGGGTGACGAATCTGAGCCGCGCGCTGGAGCGTCTGGCCGATCTCGGCTGGCGCGCCGTGGGGCTGGACGGTTCGGCGGAGCAGACGCTGGAGCAGGCGCTGGACCACCAGCCGACCGTGCTGGTGATGGGGTCCGAGGGCGACGGCATCCGCCGGCTGGTGGCCGAGCATTGCGATGTGCTGGCGAAGATTCCCATGCCGGGCGGGTTCGAGAGCCTGAACGTCTCCAACGCCGCCGCCGTGGCGCTCTATGAAGCCATGCGGGCGCAAACCCGCGCCTGACCCTCTCCCGCACGTTCGCGAAGCGGATGGGCGGGAGACTTGGCGCATCACTCCGCCGCCGCTAGGAAGCGCCCATGGAATTTCTCAGCTCTCCCGAACTCGCCTCGCAGCTGACCGCGCTCGGTCAGGTCATCATGATGGACCTGGTGCTGGCGGGCGACAACGCCGTGGCCGTGGGCCTGGCCGCCGCCGCTCTGCCGCAGGAGCAGCGCAAGAAGGCGATCCTGATCGGCCTGATCGCCGCGGTCGTCCTGCGCATCGGCTTCGCCCTGATCACGGTGCAGCTGCTGGCCATCGTCGGCCTGCTGCTGGCGGGCGGGCTGCTGCTGCTCTGGGTCTGCTGGAAGATGTGGCGCGAGCTGCAGGAGCAGAAGACCCACAATCAGGCCGAGGCCGAGGCCGAACTCGAACTGGCGCTCAGCATCGAGCACGGCAAGGGCCCCTCGCCCGAGGAGCTGGGCCTGAAGCGCAAGACATTCGGCGCGGCCCTGCTGCAGATCATGATCGCCGACATCACCATGAGCCTGGACAACGTCCTGGCCGTCGCCGGCGCCGCGCACGAGCATCCGTGGATCATGGTGTTCGGACTGGTGCTGTCGATCGGCCTGATGGGCGTGGCGGCGACCTATATCGCCAAGCTGCTGCACCGCTTCCGCTGGATCGGCTACCTGGGTCTGGTCGTCGTGCTCTATGTCGCCCTGCACATGATCTGGGACGGCTACCGCTCGGTGATCGTCCGCACCGGGAACATGGAACAGTTCAACGCCAGCGCCCCCGCCTTCCTCGACATCTCCGAGAAGGAGGTCGCGAAATTCCAGAAGGGCACGCCGGACGAGAAGAAAACCGCTCCCGAGGCGGCGAAGCAGGCCGCCCTGCCCGCCGAGGCGGAGAAGGCGGTCGGCCCGGGCGAGACGCCGGCCAAGCCGGAGTAGGCGAGACCCATGCCGCTCAGCACCGCCATCCGCCAGCTGTCCTTCGCGACCTCGGTCGCCGCGGCCCTGTCGATCACCGCAGGCTGTTCTCCCCAGCCCCAGAGCCGCGTCTGCGCCGACCGCGCCGGCGTCCGGGTGCCCGACGCCCAGTGCCGCACGGGCGGCGGTCGTGGGGGTGGAGGCGCAGCCTGGTATTACGGTGGCGCGGCGGCCCGCACCGCTGAAGGCCAGCGGGTTTCCGGAGGTTCGTTCAAGGCACCCCGCGGCGGCTTCGGCGCCTCGGCGCGCGGTTCCAGTGGCGGCTGATCCATGGAGCGGCTGACCCTCGCGCCCCGGCCCGACTGGCGCGAGCGGGTCGAGGCCCTGGGGTTGGTCTGGCACACGGCCGGCGATGTTCCCTACTGGAACGAGAGCGCCTGCTATCGCTTCGAACGCCGCGAAATCCGCGAGATCGAGCGCGCGACCGAGGAGCTGTACGGCCTGTGCCTGATCGCCGGCCAGCACATCATCGACCAGAACCTTTTTCACCGCTTCGGCATTCCGGATTTTGCCGTCCCGCTGATCCGTCAGGCGTGGGAGGATGAAGCGCCGGCTCTGAACTACGGCCGCTTCGACCTCGGCTATGACGGTGTCTCGCCGCCGAAGATGTTCGAGTTCAACTGCGACACGCCGACCTCGTTGCTCGAGGCGGCGGTGGTTCAGTGGGACTGGCTGGAGGCGGTGTTTCCCGGGCGGGACCAGTTCAACGGCATCCATGATGCCCTGATCGCCCGCTGGCGCGAGATCGCGCCCCGACTGCAGTCCCCGCTGGCGCATTTCACCTGGTCATCGGCAGGCGCGGCCGAAGATGCAGTGACGGCCGCCTATATGCGCGACGTGGCCCGCGAAGGCGGAGTCGGCAGTCTGGCTGTGCCCATCGAAGAGATCGGCTGGGACGGAAAGGGGTTCATCGACGACGCTGGCCGGCCGATCGAGGTGATGTATCACCTATACCCGTGGGAATGGCTGACGGCCGAGGACTTCGGCCCGATGATCGCCCGAGCGCCGACCCAGTGGATCGAGCCGATCTGGAAGATGATCTGGTCGAACAAGGCGCTGCTGCCGATCCTGTGGGAGCTGTTCCCCGGCCATCCCAACCTGCTGGAGGCGTCGTTCGAGCCGCTGCGGGGCGATCATGTGTCCAAACCTATCCTCGCTCGGGAAGGCGCCAACATCGCCGTAGTCCGTGACGGTCGCGTGGTCGAGGCCACCGGCGGCGGATACGGCGACGAGGCTCGCATCTGGCAGGGGCTTTATGACCTGCCCGACTTCGACGGTCGGCGCCCGGTGATCGGCAGCTGGGTCGTCGACGGCGCGGCGGCCGGCATGGGCATCCGCGAGGCCGGGCTGGTCACGGGCAACACCGCCCGCTTCGTGCCGCATGTGATCGAGGGCTAGCCTTCCGCGCCGCCGAAGCGTTCGGACCATTCGGCGACCTGGTCGTCCTCGATCTTCTTGAACAGCACCTCGGCCGCCGCGACCGCCTGACCGCGCGGCAGGACGTCGAGCAGGGGCTCGTCGACCGAGGGCCACGACAGGTCGGTGGCGCCGACAGACGCCGCTATCTTCTCCGCCGACGACGGCATCACCGGCGCCGCCAGTCGTGCAAACAGGGCGACGAGGTTCAGGCCGGTGCGGACGCCGACAGCCGAACGCTCCACGTCGGTCTTGAACGCGGTCCAGGGCGCGGCTTCCTGCAGATACTCGTTGCCCAGCACCCAGACAGCGCGCAGGGCCTGCGCCGCCTTGCGGAACTCCATGGCCTCGAACTGGTCGGTGGCCTCGGCGATGCCGGCGCGGATATCGGCCTCCAGCTTGGCCTCGATCGGCCCAGGCTCGCCGCCGTCCGGCACCACCCCGTCGAACTTACTCTCGGTGAACTTGACGATGCGGTTGACGAAATTGCCCAGCACATCTGCCAGGTCCTTGTTCGTCGTCGACTGGAACTGCTCCCAGGTGAAGGCCGCATCCGACCCCTCGGGGCCATAGGCCGTCAGGTGCCAGCGCCAGTAGTCGGCGGGCAGCAGCTCCAGCGCCTGATCCATGAAAACGCCGCGCTTCTGGCTGGTCGAGAACTTGCCGCCGTACCAGTTCAGCCAGTTGAAGGCCTTCAGCGTATCCACCGTCTTCCACGGCTCACCGCTGCCGATGATGGTCGCGGGGAAGCTGACGGTGTGGAAGGCCACGTTGTCCTTGCCCATGAACTGGACGTAGCGGACGTCGTCCGCGCCTTCGTCCAGCCGCCACCAGTCGCGCCAGGTCCGGCCGTTGGCCTCGGCCCATTCCTCGGTCGCGCCGATGTATTCGATGGGGGCGTCGAACCAGACATAGAAGACCTTGCCCTCCATGCCCGGGCGCGGCCCGCCGTCGGCGCCGACCACCGGCACGCCCCACTTCAGGTCGCGGGTGATGCCCCGGTCGATCAGGCCCTCGTCGAGGTGCTTCAAGGCGATGGACCGGGCCAGGGTCTGCCAGTCGCCCTTCGACCCGATCCAGTCGCGGATCGGCTGCTCCAGCTTGGTCTGCAGCAGATAGAGGTGGCGCGTGTCGCGCACCTCGAGGTTCTTCGACCCCGAGACCGACGAATACGGGTCGATCAGGTCGGTCGGGTCCAGCAGCCGCCCGCAATTGTCGCACTGGTCGCCGCGAGCCCCGACATGGCCGCAGTGGGGGCAGGTCCCCTCGACATAGCGGTCGGGCAGGAAGCGGGCGTCGTCGATCGAATAGATCATCCGGTCGACGCGTTCCTCGATGAAGCCGTTCTTCTCCAGCTGCGCCGCGAAATGCTGGGTCAGGCGGCGGTTCGGCGCGTTCGATGACCGGCCGAACCAGTCGTAGCTCAGGCCGAACGCCTCGCCGGCGCGCTTCTGGATGTCGTGTTGTTCGTCGCAATAGGTGCGCACGTCCTGACCCGCGGCAGCGGCGGCCAGCTCGGCCGGGGTGCCGTGTTCGTCGGTGGCGCAGATGTAGAGCACCTCATGCCCTTGGCCCCGCTTGAACCGCGCGAACACGTCCGCCGGCAGCATCGAGCCCGCAAGATTGCCCAAGTGCTTGATGCCATTGATGTACGGCAGCGCCGAGGTGATGAGGATGCGGGCCATGGGAATCCGGTCGTCAGGGGAGCGGACGGATATACGGCTATGCCAGCCGCCGCGCCACCCGCACGAAGCGTCCGGTCAGCAGGGTCGATGACGCCAGGCTGGCGATGATCACCGCCCAGACCAGTCCGTCGATGCCGAGCGAGTGCGACAGCCACCAGCCCAGCGGCATCATGATCGCGCCGTAGGCGACGAAATGCATGATCGTCGGCCACCAGACATCGCCCGCCGCACGGTTGGCCTGGGCCGCCACCACCTGAATGCCGTCGGCGACGAAGAACAGCGTCGCCAGCACCAGCGCCGGAGCCGCGATGGCCAGAAGCGCTGGATCTCGCCCATAGGCCTGGACCACCCCGTGCGCCGTCGGCCAGATGGCCAGCGCCACGGCCAGGGTCAGGGCCATGACCACGGAAATGCCCACCATCCCGGCTCGCAGGACGCCGGACCGGTCGCGGGCTCCGTAGGCGTTCCCCACCAGCACCGCCGTCGCCGACGACAGGCCCATGGGAACCATGAAGACGATGGCCGAGACGTTCAGCACGATGGCCCAGGCCGCCGTCTCATTGGCCCCCAGCCGCCCGGCGAAGAAGGTCATGGCGGCGAACGCCCCGACCTCGATGAAATAGGACGAGCCGCCGCCGTATCCCACGCGCCGCTGCTCTGTCGCCGTGACCGGATCGGGCTTGGGCTTCGAGAACACACCCAGCGCCCGCGCCTCGGGCAGGCGCAGGATGTAGATGACGAGGAAGATCGCCAACGATGCTCGCGCCGCGAAGGTCGCGCAGGCCGAGGCCTGGGCTCCATGGACGCCGAGGTTCAGGATGTCCGGCACCAAGAGCAGGTTCAGCGCCAGATTGACCCCGTTAGCCACCCACATGGCCCACATGCCGGGCTTGGGCTTTTCCAGCGCCTCGAGGAAGAACTGAGCCGCGACCGAGATCAGATAGAACGGCATCGACAAGGCGAAGACGATCAGCGCCGGGCTCGCCCCCTCGGCCAGTCCGGGCTCCATGTTCAGCTGGCGCAGCAGCCAGGGCCCGGTGACGATTAGGGCGATGGCCGAGGCGACGCCCAGCTGAACCGCATAGACCACACCCCGGCGCAGCACGGCGCCGACTTCCTCCCGACGCCCCTCGCCCAGCAGGCGCGCGGTCATCACCTGAACCCCGAACAATAGGCCCACCGCCGTCACAACGATGATGGAGCTCGGCGCCCAGGCCAGGGAGTGGAAGGCCAGCTCGCGTCCAGCGTAGTTGCCGACCACGATGGCGTCGGTCAGGCCCATGGTCATGATGCCCAACCGCGCGAGCACCACCGGCCACGCCAGCGTCAGCAGCTCGCGCAGGGTGGATCGGACGGCGGGGGTCAGAAGGGCGGACATGGGACGCGGCAAAGGCCACGGGCAAAGGCCAAGGTCAACTCGGCTTCCCTTATCCCTCCAGAAGCAGGCCTATTTCTTCAGCCGGTCCCGCGCGGCGTTCACCCGCGCCGCCAGACCTTCGGTCCCGCCCTGATCCGGATGGGCGCGGGCCATCTGGCGGCGCCAGGCGGCATGGATGTCTTCGTCCGACGCAGTCGGACCGACACCGAGGATGGCGCGTGCCTCGGCCTCGGTCAGATCATTCGCCGATTTCGGCAGGATCGAGCGGATGCGCGACGCCAGCGCCAGATAGAGGCCTGTGCCGCCGAGCCCCGTTCCCAGCAGCCACGATCCCTTCGACAGCGCCAGAACGCCGCCGGCCATCAGCACGCCGCTGAGCACCGTCGCGCTGATCCGCCAGTGGCCGCGCCGCGCGCCCTCTGACTGACGCCCCAGCCGCACGAGCGCCCAGACGGCGATGGCGGCGAGGACCAGCCAGATCAGGCCCATGGGAGGGTCCGGCTCAGGCCGCGCTGTCCAGCGGCGCGGCGGCCTCGTCCAGCCCCAGCGACTGCATCAGGTTGCGCAACTCCTGCCGCGCCGCGACATGAGCCAGCGACACGGCCACGGGGCGCACATCGTTCGACAGGTCCGCGACCGACAGGCCGAAGGGGAAAAGTTCGCGGTAGATGACCCGGTCGCGCAGGCCCGGCCCGACGCGGAAGCCGACCCGCTTGGCCAGCTTCAGCATCCGCTCTTCCAGACGGCGGCGGTTGCGGGCTTCGGCCACGGCCAGACGGTTGGTCAGGACGACCCAGTCGATCGATCCGCCGCGCTGAACCGCGCGGGCCTTGCGGGCCTCCCACACGCTCTCGGCGTAGAGCGACGGCTTGATGAGATCGAGGGTGACGGGGTCCACCTGCCCCAGCATGTCGAAGTCGACGAAGCTGTCGTTCAGCGGCGTGACGATCAGATCGGCCCGCGCATGGGCAGCGGTCGAAATGGCGGTGTCGCCGCCAGGGGTGTCGATGACCACATAGTCAGCGCCGGCCGAGGCTTCAGCGAAGGCGGCGTCGAACCGCGCCTGCTGCTCGGCCACATCGGCTTTCGCCAGCGCCTTGCCGTCACCCATGTCCGGTACGGACGGATGCGGCAGGGTCTGGCCATTGGCCTCGGTCCAGGCGGCGCGGTTGGCGAAGAAGCGCGCCATCGACTTCTGGCGCAGGTCCAGATCGATGATCGCCACCCGCTTGCCCGCGTGCAGCAGGGCGGTGGCGATGTGGATGGCCAGGGTGGATTTGCCCGCCCCGCCTTTTTCGTTACCGACCACGATGACCTGTGGCTGAGCCATAATCTTCAACATCCCGAACTGTGGTCGCCGACTCATGAAGGTCGGTCGGCGTTCGTCCACAGTCGGGTTCGGGCGCGGTCAGGTCAAGAAAGCTCGCCTGCCGGGGCTGTGGATTGGGCGGCCTGTGGATCAGGCGCCGCGCGTGCACCACGGATCGTTGATCCGCGCGGCGGCGCAGACGGCGGCGGCGCCGGCGGCCGGGGCCGCGACCTTCAGCCGGACCAGATTGCGGCCGTTCACCTGCACCGCCTCATAGACGGGCTGGACATCAGCCAGGTAGCGGGCGGCCTGTCCGGACTTGATGCGGGCCCAGGCGGCGCGGGCGGCGTCCCGGCTGGCGAAGGCGCCGAGCTGGACCAGGCGGCCGGACGGCCGCGACACGGCCGGGCGCATGCCTTGCCGGGCGGAGGTGCGAGGGGCCATCCGGGCCTGAACCTCGCGCGTCGCGGCCTCGACCACCATTGGGGCGGCGGCCTCGATCACGGCGGGGGCGGCGCGGGCCACGGCGTCCTGCACTACGCCGTCGCGGGCGTCCCACAGGTCGTGCGGGTCCATGACCTCGACCTTCAGCGGCGCGCGGGCCGAGCGCAGGCCGATCTCGCCGGCGGTGCGCACAGGCTGAGCCTTCGCTTCGCCGGGCCGCTCCATCGTCACCGGAATGTCGGCGACATAGCCGGCCAGGTTCTCGAAACGGTTGGGATCGCTGTCGACCATGCCGCAGGCGCTGGCGCTCGACGCCAGGACACAGACCAGCACTGGACGGAACAGGGAGGAGAACTGCATAACCCGGACCCTAGCGGACCACCGGTTCAGGTCTCGTGCACGAACAGACTTAAGGGTCAGAGTTAACGTGGAAACCATGTCCGACCCCGCCCCGCTTCCGATCGTCCGCACGGTCGCCGACCTGCGCGCGGTGGTGCGTGACTGGAAACGTCAGGGACTGACGGTCGGTTTCGTCCCGACCATGGGCGCGCTGCACGAAGGCCATCTGGGGCTGGTGCGCGAGGCGGGGCGGCAGGCCGACCGCGTGGTCGCCAGTGTCTTCGTCAACCCGACCCAGTTCGCGGCGCATGAGGATCTGGGCACCTATCCGCGTCAGGAGGCGCGGGACGCCGAACTGCTGGCCGGCGCCGGCTGCGCCCTGCTGTTCGCACCGGCGGTGGACGAGATGTACCCCGCCGACGCTCGCACCACGATAACTGTCGGCGGCCCTTCGGAGGGGCTGGAGGGCGACTTCCGGCCCCAGATGTTCGGCGGTGTCGCCCTCGTGGTCGCCAAGCTGCTGAATCAGGTCCAGCCGGACGTGGCCGTGTTCGGCGAGAAGGACTGGCAGCAGCTGATGGTGGTGCGGCGTCTGGTGCGCGACCTTGACATCCCCGTCCGCATCGTCGGTTCGCCCACCGAGCGCGACGCGCAGGGCCTCGCCCTGTCCTCGCGCAACGCCTACCTCAGCGAGGCGGAGCTGCAGATCGCCCGCAGCCTGAACGTCGTGCTGAAGGACGCCGCCGCCCAGGCCGCCTCCGGCCGCCCGCTCGCCGCCGTCGAACGCGATGCCTATGCCGCCATCCTGAAAGCGGGGTTCGAGCGCGTGGACTATGTCGTCGTGCGCCGCGCCGATGACCTCGCCGCCTTCAACGGCGTGGTCGACGCGCCCGCCCGCATCCTGGCCGCGGCCTGGCTGGGGCGGACGAGACTGATCGACAATCTGGCGGTCTAGACCACCGCTCCCACGCACCCCTCAGGCCCGCCGGGCGTCAGGCGTGCGTCGGTCAGCGACAGGGTCCAGCCGTGGTGGGTGTCGAGGCCCCAGCGCGAGGCCCCAGCCCCGTCGCCGGCGTCGCCGCCGACATTGACCACCACGCGCCGACCACTCGGCAGGGCCGCGGGGTCGATCAGGCCGACCGCCAGCGAGGACGGGGTCGCCCCGCCGAAGCCTTCGAACACCGACAGGCTCGCCCATTCACGGCGCAGGCCGACCCACCAGGGATCACCGGCGTTGATGGCCAGCACCGCCACGCCCTTGCCCTCGGCGGCGAAGGCCAGGGCCGCCTGCGGATCACGCTCGGCTTTCAGGTCGGCGGCGGCGCCGAAACGCAGGCGCGCGGCGTCATAGGCGCGGGTCGGCTCGACCGGGGCCCAGACGCGGACGCCCAGCCGGCCCTGGCGCGCCAGCCCCCAGCCGACGATGTCGCGCCACAGAGCCTCGACCGCCTCGGCGTTCTCGGGTTTCGCCCGCTCCAGCATCCGCCGCATGACGGTCTGCTCGCGGTCGGGGCGCAGTTTGACGTGCGGGCCTTGGGGCGCGTCCTTGGCCTTGCCGACGCGGTCGGCGATGGCGAGGCGGCGCTGGAACAGGTCCAGCAGCTGGTCGTCCAGCTCATCGATCTCATGGCGCAGGGCCTGCAGGGCCATCTGCTCGGGAGTCAGGTCGGCCGGCGCGGGCCACACTTGTTGTAGATTGGTCTTGGACACGGAAAGCAACTTTCGAATACGGAGCCGGGAGGGTTCTGGGCGGGCCGCCGCTCCTTCGGGAGCGGTCGCCGGAGAAGCAGTCAGGTTCAGGAACCCGAAGCCTCAGCCGGCGTATCGAAAGCCGTAAAAATAGGCATAGGCCGCCGACGCCGCGAAAGCGCGGTCAACAGTCATCGCAGCGGTGGCGTGCGAAAGGGCCATGGCCGCACTCAGCGGCAAGGACGTTGCGCGGTCAAGCCGGCGTGCGGCTCAACAGGACAAAACGGGTGCGATTGTCGGCCGAATCCTGCAGATCGTTGCGCAGAATCGACAATCCATAGATCTCGGCCGCGCCTTTCGGCGCCACGGCGGCCCGGCTGCGGTCGCCCGCCTCGGCCACGGCGCGGGCGGCGCCGGCGGTGTCGAAGGCCTCAACCGGGGTCAGGCCAAGCTCGCTCAAGCTCTTAGTGCATTGACGCAGGGCGATGGGGTGGCTCTCGACCGTGCGGATGTCGCTGAGACGCGCGTCCTCGACCGCCATCAGGGCCAGGCGGATCGGCCGCCAGACCTCGCTGACCACCGTCAGGCCCGAGGCCGCCACCAGCCCGGCGGCAGGCTCCACCGGGCCGATGATGGAGTTCTCGACCGGAATCAGGGCGCAGTCGCAGTCGCCGTTCGACACCGCGTCGATGGCGGCGGTGAAGGTATCGAATCCGATGGCCTGATCCCACGGACGCAGGGCCGAACAGGCCTCGTGGCTGAAGGCGCCGGGCGCGCCCTGATAGGCCACGCGCCCCGCGCGGTCGTCGCCGGCGGGTCTGCCGATCCCCGCGCTCACGCCGCCGCCGAGCGGGACAGGCGTCCCGACTTCAACCGCTCGGCCACCAGGAAGGCCAGCTCCAGCGCCTGATCCGCATTCAGCCGCGGGTCGCAATGAGTGTGATAGCGGCTCGACAGGTCGTCCTCGGTCACCGCCTGCGCCCCGCCGAGGCATTCGGTCACGTTCTGACCGGTCATCTCCAGATGCACGCCGCCCGGGTGGACGCCCTCGGACTCGGCCACATCGATGAAGCTGCGGACCTCGCTCAGGATGCGCTCGAACGGCCGGGTCTTGTAGCCGTTGCCGGCCTTCAGGGTGTTGCCGTGCATCGGGTCGATCGACCAGATCACCCGCTTGCCGTGATCCTTGGCCGCCTTCATCAGGCGCGGCAGGCGGTCGCCCACCTTGTCGGCGCCGAACCGGCCGATCAGGGTCAAACGGCCGGGCGTATTGTCCGGGTTCAGGGCGTCGATCAGGGCCACCAGGTCGTCCGGCTCCATCGTCGGCCCGCACTTCACGCCGATCGGGTTCCTGATCCCGCGCATGAACTCGACGTGGGCGCCGTCCAGCTGGCGCGTGCGCTCGCCGATCCATAGCATGTGGGCCGAGGTGTCGAACCATTCGCCCGAACCGCCGTCCAGCCGCGTCAGGGCGCTTTCGACGTTCAGCAGCAGGGCCTCGTGGCTGGTGAAGACCTCGACCCGGCTCAGGTCCGGATGGGTCTCGGGCGTGACGCCGACGGCCTCCATGAAGGCCAGTGCCTCGCCGATCTTGTCGGCCAGATCGCGGTATTTGGCGCCGTAGGCGTTGTCGGCCGCGAAGCCCAGCGTCCAGCGATGGATGTTGTAGAGGTCCGCATAGCCGCCGCCCGCGAAGGCGCGGATCAGGTTCAGCGTTGCCGCCGACTGGTTATAGGCCTTCAGCAGCCGCTGCGGATCGGGCACACGCTCTTCGGCGGTGAAGCCCATGCCGTTGATGATGTCGCCGCGATAGCTGGGCAGCTCGACATCGCCGATCTGTTCAATGGACGAGGAGCGCGGCTTGGCGAACTGGCCGGCGATGCGGCCCACCTTCACCACGGGCTTGCGCCCCGCGAAGGTCAGAACCACCGCCATCTGCAGGATCAGGCGGAAGGTGTCGCGGATGTTGTCGGTCGAGAATTCCTTGAAGCTCTCGGCGCAGTCGCCGCCCTGCAGCAGGAAGGCCTCGCCCGCCTCGACCTGGGCCAGCTTGGACGTCAGCTTGCGCGCCTCGCCCGCGAACACCAGCGGCGGCATGGCCCGCAGTTCGTCCTCGACAGCCGTCAGGGCGCCCATGTCGGGATAATCCGTCGGCATCTGCACGACGGGTTTGCTTCTCCAGCTCTCGGGGGTCCAGCGGCTCATGCCCGCAAGATAGGCCGTGGACCGTTCAGGGACAATGAACCGAAGCGCCGCAGTGGCGGTCAGGGCTTGGGATTCGTCTTTTCGACCAGTTCGCTGAGCTGGAAACCGATGCGGCGGGCGGGTCGCTCCTCGGGCTTCTTCAGCGCGTTCAGCACCACGCTGGTCTGGGTGTAGTGCTGGATCAGGCGCACCGGCTTGCCGTCGCTGTTCTTGCCCATGAACATGATGAGGTCCGGGCCCCAGAAGCCGACGTCCTCGATCTGCATCGTGCCGTCGCCGGGCATGCCGACCAAAGTGGCGCCGACCTCCTCGTCCTTGTCGATGCTCTTTTCGAAGTCCTCGATCAGCTTGGACAAGCGCACGAAGGCCCATTCGGCAGGGTTGTCACGCATGCGCACCCCCTCCGTCATGGCCGCGGCGTCAGCAGGCGTTGCGGGGCTGAACACAGGCTGGGGACACGGCGTGTCGCCGCAGTCCGACACCATCGAGGCTTCCATTTTCGGCGGGTCTTCACTCATGGCTACCGCCTAACGCATCAGAACAGGCCGTGGCCCTTGGGCAGTTCGGCATATCTGTGGACACGCGTGGCCATGACCAGCCCGAAGCCGATCATGACGGTCAGCATCACCGTGCCGCCATAGCTGAGGAGCGGCATTGGCACCCCCACCACCGGTGCCAGACCCATGACCATGGCCCCGTTGATGAGCACATAGAGGGCGAAGGTCGCCGTCACCCCCGCCGAGGCCAGCCGGCCGAAGTGGCTGTGTGACAGGGAGGCGATGCGCAGGGCGATCAGGATGATGCCCGCGAAACAGGCCAGGATGGCGAAGGATCCGACGAACCCGAACTCTTCCGACACCGCCGCGAAGATGAAGTCGGTGTGCTTCTCGGGCAGGAACTCCAGCTGGCTCTGGCTGCCCAGACCATAGCCCTTGCCCAGCAGCCCGCCGGAACCCAGCGCGATCTTGGACTGCATGATGTGATAGCCGGCCCCCGACGGATCGGCCTCGGGGTTCAGGAAGGTCAGCACCCGGTTGCGCTGATAATCGTGCATGCCGAACATGATGTAGGGGACAGCCCCCGCGACGCCCGCCCCGACTGTTATCCCGACCACCCACCAGCTCAGGCCCGCGAGCACCATGATCGCCGCCCCGGTCATACCCAGCAGCATGGCCGAGCCCAGGTCCGGCTGGTGGGCCACCAGCAGGAACGGCAGCCCGATCATGGCTGCGGGAATGATCAGCTTCCAGTGCAGCCTCGCCTCTTGCGCGGTGGCGCCGTGGTAATAGCGGGCCAGGGCGAGCACGAGGCCGATCTTCATGATCTCGGACGGCTGGATGCGGGTGATGCCGACGTCCAGCCAGCGGGTCGCGCCCATGGCGGTGTAGCCGAGCCCCGGCACCTCGATGGCCGCCAGCATCAGCAGCGCCACGCCATAGACCGGATAGGCCAGGGCGAACCACCAGCGCAGGTTGACCATCGACAGGACCAGCATGGCGACCAGCAGCACGCCGAAGCGGATGACATGGTTGGCGGCCCACGGCTCCCACGAGCCCTTCGCGACCGAATAGAGCATGGCCGCGCCCATGCCGGCGACGGCGCACAGCAGGGCGACGAAGCGCCAGTCGATCTGAGTCAGCTTGACCGTCAGACGGTCGCGCTCGCCGGGACGGGTCCGGGCCGAGGCGGTCATTGCGGCGTTCCCGGCAGATAGGGTTGCGGTCCGGACGGTGTCGCGGGGGCGGGGGCAGCGGGCGCCGACGCCTGGGGCGGCGGGGCCGCGCCGGCCACGGGATCCTCGGGCGCGGCGCCTTCGACGGCGCCGTCCTCCAGCGCCGCCCCGGTGGCCTCGGGCGGCAGCGGACGCTGGATGCGCTCCAGCATCTCCGGATCCTTCAACAGCACGGTGCGCATGATCTCGCGGGCGCGCGGGGCGCCGGCGGTGGCCCCGCCCTTGCCGCCGTGCTCGATGATGACCGCCACGGCATAGCGCGGCGCATCGACAGGTGCGAAGGCGACGAACAGGTTGTGGTCCTTCAACGCCCAGACGCTGGATTTGCGCGAGCCGGTGCCATAGCTGCGCACCTGGGCCGTGCCGGTCTTGCCGGCCATCTGAATGTCGCCGAGACCCAGCTGCGACTGGCGATAGGCGGTGCCGGAGCGGTCGTTGGCGACAGCCACCATGCCCTGACGCACGATCTCCAGATGTTCGCGCGGGAACGGAAGGTCGGGCACCGCGCCGCCGCTCGGCCGCTCCTTGCCGCCGACCGACTTGATCAGACGCGGCAGCACGGCCTTGCGGGCATTGGCGATGCGCGCGGTCATGACGGCCAGTTGCAGGGCCGTGACGTTGACGTCCCCCTGGCCGATAGCCACCGACAGGGTCTCGCCCGGGAACCACACCCGCGATTCCGGATTCGGATTGTTCTTGTTGTACTCGGCCTTCCATGCGCGGCTGGGCACGCTGCCCTTCTTCTGGTTGCCGACCCCGATGTCATAGGTCTGCAGAAAGCCGATCTTCTTGGCCGTCTCCTGGATGCGGTCCACGCCCGCCCGGTTCGACATGTGGTAGAAATAGACATCGCACGAGTTCTTGATGGCGTTGTGCATGTCCTGCGCGCCATGGCCGCGCGGCTCCCAGCAGCGGAAGGTGCGGTTGCCGAAACGATAACCGCCGGTGCAGACGACCCGCTCCGTCGGATCGACCCCCGCATCCAGCAGGGCCAGGGCCGTGGTCATCTTGAAGGTCGAGCCGGGGTGGAAGACCCCGCCGATCGCCTTGTCCAGCAGCGGCTTGCGCTCATAGTCGGCGAGGGCGCGGTAGATCGGTCCGGGGACCCCGCCGACGAACAGGTTCGGATCGAACGACGGCGCCGAGGTCATGCACAGGATGTCGCCGTTGCGGCAGTCCATCACCACGGCCGCGCCGGACTCGTCGCCGAACACCTCCAGCGCCCGGTTCTGCACGTCGGCGTCCAGGGTCAGGACCACGTCCTTGCCGGGCACGGCGGGGCGTGAGTTCTCCGTGTCCTCGCCGACCACGCGGCCGCGGGCGTCGACCTCGACCCGGTTGCCGCCGGCCTCACCGCGCAGATCCTCGTCCAGGGCCTTCTCGACCCCCTGACGGCCGATGCGGAAGCCGGGGTTGTAGAGGATGGCCGGGGGCTCTTCGCCCTTGTCCTCGATGGCCTTGATGTCCCGGTCCGAGACCTTGGCGACGTATCCGATCACATGGGCGAAGGCGCCGCCGAACGGATAGAAGCGCGCCTCGTGCATGTCCGCCATCACGCCCGGCAGACCGTTGGCGTAGAGGTTGACCTTGGCGAACTCCTCCCAGGTCAGGTCGCTCTTGACCGGCACCGGGCTGAAGCGGGGCGCGGCGTTGACCTCGCGGATGATCGACCGGCGGCGGTCCAGCGTATCGGGCAGCAGACGGCCCAACAGGTCCAGCGTCTGGTCCAGATCCTTGGTCTCATCGCGCACGACCAGCACGCGGAAGCTGGGCCGGTTGCCGGCGATGACCACGCCGTTGCGGTCCAGAATGCGCCCGCGCGGCGGCGGAACGAGGCGATAGTTGAACTGGTTGTTGGTCGCCAGGGTCGAGAACTCACGCGCCTGCACGATCTGCAGCTGGGCCAGCCGGGCGGTCAGGGCGGTGATGCCCAGCGCCGTCAGCCCGCCCATGACGAAGGTGCGGCGCAGGAACGAACCCTGCCGCTCGTTGACGTCCGAGAAGAAGATGGACGGTTCGCTGCTCATCGGAAGCGCGTGTCCCCGTCATCGAACCGCTCGATCAGCCGGTCGGCCAGGGGGAAGAGCAGCAGGGTCGGCAGCACGAACATCAGGAAGGCCAGCACACTGGGGGCGTTGCCGGACCCGAGGGTGGCGATGATGTAGCCGGCCGACAGGGCCGTCGTCGTGCTGACCGCATACCACAGGAACAACACCGGCGTTTCCTGGCCGATCAGGAAGCTGCGCGCCGCCAGAATTGCCCCGTAGACCGCCAGCAGCATCAGCGAGCTGAGACCCAGCTGATGGCCCAGCAGGATGTCGATGATCGCGCCCAGCACGAACAGTACGGCCGGCGCCAGCATCGATGGCCGGATCAGCGGCCAGGCGAAGGCCAGCACCATCGGCAGCAGGGGCTCGGGCAACTGCAGGCCGAAAAGCTCGACCGGCGTGGCCAGCAGGATGGTTCCGACCAGCGCCAGCACGGCCGGAATGACGATCCAGCCGACCGGCCCGACGACGCGAACCGCTACCGGCCGTCTCACCG
>DASWYI010000022.1:0-71848 GCA_036405055.1 Brevundimonas sp. | reverse complement strand
CGCCGTCGACCAGGACGACGGTGAACTCGGTCTGCTCTTCACCGGCCGGAGCGGCTTCGCCGCCGGCGGCGCCGCCGGCCGGCATGGCCATGGCGACCGGAGCAGCGGCGCTGACGCCCCACTTTTCTTCCAGCAGCTTGGAGAGTTCAGCGGCTTCCAGAACGGTAAGCGCGGACAGGTCTTCGACGATCTTGGCGAGGTCGGCCATTGTCAGTTTTCCTTCGGAGGATTGGTTTCAGAGAGGGATGCAGAGATGAAAGGGTCCGCCGCTTACGCGGCTTCCTTGGTGGCGTAGGCGTTGAACACCCGGGCCAGCTGACCAGCCGGAGCTTGCAGCACGCCGGCGATCTTGGTCGCGGGCGCGTTGATGAGGCCCAGCAGCGAGCTGCGGATTTCGTCGAGGGTCGGCAGCTTGGACAGGCTGTCCACGCCCTTCGGATCGACGACGGTCTCACCCATGAAGCCGCCGACGATCTTGAAGCGATCGTTGGTCTTGGCGAACTCGGTGGCGACCTTGGCGGCCGTGCCCGGGTTCTCGGCGTAGGCGATGCCCACGGGACCCTTGAACAGGCCGTGGTAGTCGCTGCCGTCTTCGGCTTCGAGCGCCTTCAGCGCCAGGCGGTTCTTGACCACCTTGAACGCGCCGCCGGCGGTACGCAGCCGGCCACGCAGATCTTCCATTTCCGCAACGGTCAGACCCAGGTTGTGGGTCACGACCACGGAGCCGGCGTCGGCGAACACGCCCTTGAGCGTCTCGATCGACTCGGCCTTTTGTGCGCGGTCCATTGCGGTCTCCAGTCTTGGTATTCGCCGCCGGGGTCATTCCCGACGACGGATTGGCCAAAGCGCCATGCATCGCTGCATTGCGTTCGGGCCGGTAGCGATGTCCGAAGGAAGCGTACGGCTCACGCGCGCCTTGCGGCGGCGGGATCGTCTGCGACCCATCTCCCCACGGCGTCAGAGGGCTCTCTGACATTTACGGCCTGGGTGACCCCCACGCCCCGAAGTTCTCGGACAGGTCCGCCCTGACCGGGGTCAAGGCGGGGAAGCGGCGCTCTTACAGGGCGAAGCCCGGAAAATCAACCGCCGGCGTGACCCGTGGGGTCACTTGGCGCGCGGCGGCGCGGCGCGGGCGCCCGAAGGCGGCTCCATGCCGGCCCCGGCGTACATCTCTGCCAGGGCTTGGCGCGGGTCACAGCCGTAACGGGCGCACATGCGCGAGGCCATCTTCTGGAACAGCTCGGGGATGATGACCTCCACGGCCGTATTGATCTCGGGCAGGACCTGGAAGGTCTTGTCGATGATCGAGCGGCCCATCTCGGTGTCATAAAAGGCCACCAGCGCCTCGAGCTCCGCCTCCGTAAAGGTCGCGGCGTAGGCGGGGACCATGGCCTCCATCATCTTGGGCATCAGGTCGGCGAGGATTTCCGAGGTCAGGTCCAGCAGGAACTCGCGGTCTTCGGCAGGCAGGTCGCTGAGATCATTTGACGGATCGGTCGCCATCATCTGGCGCAGGGCGGACTCGATCTGGTCGCCTTGCGCTAACTGGACATAACGGCGGCTCAGCTCGATCTGGCGCGCGCTGGGCTCGCTCTGGGCCAGGGCGGGCGCGGCCAGCAGGGCGCAGGCGGCGAAGACGACGGCGAACAGACGATGCATTTGGATTCCCCCGGGCGGCCCCCTCCGACCGCGGCGCCACCCTCGCCGGTCCCGCTTCCGCAGGCAAGCGCAGCCGTTCACGCAAGTCGCGAACGCGCAAAGAAAAACGGCGGGGATCGCTCCCCGCCGCAGTTCTTTGGCCTAACGCTCGACGCGCGGCGTCTCGCTACTTGAGGCTTACGCCAGCGAGGCCGGGTCGACCTTGAAGCCCGGGCCCATCGTCGAGGACAGGCTGATGCGCTTGATGTAGGTGCCCTTGGCGCCGGCCGGCTTGGCGCGGTTCAGGGCGTCCACATAGGCCTTCACGTTGGCTTCGAGGGCTTCCTGGGTGAAGGAGGCCTTGCCGATGCCGCCGTGGGCGATGCCGGCCTTCTCGACGCGGAACTCGACGGCGCCGCCCTTGGCGTCCTTGACGGCCTGGGCGACGTTCGGCGTCACGGTGCCGACCTTCGGGTTCGGCATCAGGCCGCGCGGGCCCAGAACCTTGCCGAGACGACCCACCAGACCCATCAGGTCCGGCGTGGCGATGACGCGGTCGAAGTCCATGAAGCCGCCGTTGATCTTTTCGAACAGATCCTCGGCACCCACGTGCTCGGCCCCGGCGGCCTTGGCTTCATCAGCCTTGGCGTCCTTGGCGAAGACGGCGACCTTGACGTCACGGCCGGTGCCGGACGGCAGGTTCACGACGCCGCGGACCTGCTGGTCGGCGTGACGCGGGTCGACGCCCAGGTTGACGGCGATCTCGATCGACTCGTCGAACTTGGCCTTGGCGTTGGTCTTGACCATCTTGATCGCGTCCGAGAACGAGATCAGGTCCTGGGTGACGCCGGTGCGGGCCTTTTGAGCCTTGGTTTGCTTGGCCATGTGCTTAGCCCTCCACCACGTTGAGGCCCATGGCGCGCGCCGAGCCTTCGATGATCTTGGTCGCGGCGTCGAGGTCGTTCGCGTTCAGATCCTTCATCTTCTTTTCGGCGATCTCGCGCAGCTGGCTGCGCTTGATCTTCCCGGCGACTTCGCGGCCCGTCATCTTGGAGCCCGAGGTGATGCCGGCCGCCTGCTTGATGTAGTGGGTCGCGGGCGGGGTCTTGGTGACGAAGGTGAAGCTCTTGTCCTGATAGACCGTGATGACGGTCGGCAGGGGCGTGCCCTTCACTTCCTTCTCGGTGCGCGCGTTGAACTCCTTGACGAAGCCCATGATGTTCACGCCGCGCTGGCCCAGGGCCGGCCCGATCGGCGGCGACGGCGTGGCGTTGCCGGCCGGCACCTGCAGTTTGATATAGCCCAGAATCTTCTTGGCCATTGGTCTCTCCTATGATGACCCGAAGCTAATCGGGCCGGTGAGCCGTGGTCCGGCATGGCTGCCTCCCACGGATTTCCCGCCTTCCGGCGGGCCGGAAATGCGAAGGCGCGCGTGTATCAGAGCGCATCCGCAATAGCAAACGGCGGCCCGAAGGCCGCCGCCGCAAACTTGAAGCCCGAAGGCCGGCTTAAGCCGCGCTCTTCTCGACCTGATTGTATTCCAGGTCCACCGGGGTCGGGCGGCCGAAGATGGAGACGGCGACGCGCAGGCGGGCGTTCTCTTCGTCGACGCTTTCGACCTGGCCCTCGAAGCTGGCGAAGGGACCGTCGATGACCTTTACCGTCTCGCCGATGTCGAAGCGGATCGTGGGCTTGGGACGCTCGACGCCCTCTTCCACGGCGCCGATGATGTTCTGGACCTCGCGCTCAGAGACCGGCAGCGGCTTGGTGCCCTTGGCGGCGCCCAGGAAGCCCGTGACCTTCGGCGTGTCCTTGACCAGGTGATAGGCGTCGTCAGTCATCTCCATCTTCACCAGCACATAGCCGGGGAAGAATTTGCGCTCGGCGTTGACCTTGCGGCCGCGGCGGATCTCGACGACCTCCTCGGTCGGCACCAGGATTTCGCTGAAGGCGTCTTCCAGACCCTGCTGGCGGGCGCGGTCACGCAGCTGCTCGGCGACCTTCTTCTCGAAGTTCGAGTAGGCGTTGACGATGTACCACTTGTGGCGCGGGTTGGCGGCGGGCGCTGCGTCAGTCATGTGCGCGGCTCTTTCTTGTTCTTATTGTGCGCCGATGGCGAGGACGGCGAGCGAGGCCTTGGCCAGGGCGTAGTCGACGATCCAGAAGAAGACCGCCGCCAGCACCACCATGATGAAGACCATCACCGAAGTGATCCAGGTCTCCTTGCGGCTCGGCCACACGATCTTCTTCGCCTCGGCCTGGACCTGCTGGAAGAACTGGACCGGCGACACGCGCGGCTTGGCCGGAGCGGCGTCCACGGCGACGGTTTGCCCGCCGGGCGTGGCCTGTGCGCCCATCGGGCGGCGTCCGGGTGTCTTGGCCTTGGCCATTCAGCGTCTCATCCAGAATTGATCCTGCCGCCGCAGATAGGAAGTCCCATCCGGCGGCGACAGGGGGAAATGGCAGGAGTTGGGGGACTCGAACCCACGACCCCCGGTTTTGGAGACCGGTGCTCTACCAGCTGAGCTAAACTCCTAGACAAAGAACAACGCGCCGGTGGGCGGACCCATCGGCGCGCAAGGCCTTCGCCAGACCGGGGGCTATGCCTCACCCCCTCATGGTTTTCAAGGCGGAATCTAGTTGTCGAGGTGGTCGGCGACCGCCCGGGCCTCGTCTTCCGGCTTCACGACCTGCTTGAACAGCAGCTTGTCGATGCGGCGGTCGTCCATGTCGATGATCTCGACCTCGAAGCGGCCGAGCTGCAGGATCTCGCCCTCGTCCGGCACGCGCGACAGCTGGTGCAGCACCAGGCCGGCGACGGTGTGGAAGCCCTCGGCCTCGCCGAAATCCTCGCCCAGCACGTCGCTGAGTTCGTCCAAATCGGTCTGGCCGTCGACCAGCCAGCTGCCGTCCTCGCGCTGGCGGATATAGGCCTCTTCCTCGTCGTGGTCCTCGTCGAAGTCGCCGGCGATCATCTCCAGCAGGTCCGTGGCCGTGACCACCCCCTCGAAGGCGCCGAACTCGTCCACCAGGAAGGCCATGTGCACCCGCGACGCCTTCATGATCTCCAGCGCCTTCAGCACCGAGGTCGACTGCGGAATGAAGGCCGGAGTCTGGATCAGGGCCTCGATGTCGAACTTGCCGTTGGTCAGCAGGCTGTCCAGCAGGTCCTTCTTGTGGACCACGCCGATGGGATTATCGACGTCGTTCTCGCGCGCCACGACGATGCGCGAATAGGGACATTCGCGGATTTCGGCACGCAGCTCCTTCTGGCTGTCGTCCAGCGCGATCCAGTAGACCTCGTGCCGCGGCGTCATGGCCACGCGGATGGGCCGGTCGCCGAGGGTCAGGATCTCCTCGATCATCTCCTGCTCTTCCGGCTCGATCAGGCCCGAGGCCGCGCCCTCGGCGATCATGGTCTCGACCTCTTCCTGTGTGACGTCCGAGCCGTCGCGGTCCTTGACCCCCATCAGCTTCAGGATGCCGGAGGTCGAGACGGTCAGCAGCACCACGAAAGGCTTCAGCACCACCGACAGGGTCGAGATCGGCGCCGCCATCTTGGAGGCGATGACTTCCGGGAAGATCAGGGCCAGCCGCTTGGGCACCAGTTCGCCGACGATCACCGACACATAGGTGATGAAGACGACGACGAGGCCGGTCGAGATCGCTTCCGACCACGGCGCGACGGCGGGGATCGAGGTTTCGAGAATGTGGTTCAGCTCGCCGCCGATGGCCGCCTGGCCGTAGGCGCCGGCCAGAATGCCGATCAGGGTGATGCCCACCTGGACCGCCGACAGGAAATGCGTCGGCTCTTCCGCCAGCTTCAATGCGGCGCGCGCGCCCCGGTCGCCACGCTCGGCGCGGCTTTGCAGCTTGGATTTGCGCGACGAGACGACCGCGAGCTCGGTCATCGAGAACAGGCCGTTCAGCACCACGAGCAGCAGCACGACGACGATGGCGAGGGGTAACATCTAGGCGGGAGGGACCGGCGCGGCGCGACAGCCGGCGTCCGCAAGCGCGATACTAGGGGACGATCGCCCGCTGCGCCACGATTTACTGACGGCCGCCGGCCTCGACCCCGCCATAGGGCCCGCGCGTCCCGTCGTCCGGGCTCAGGGCCGCGCAGGCGCTCATGCCCAGCAGGGTGCCGATGAACAGGCCGATGTGAAGCGCGCGCCGCATGGTTACCGAAATCCTAACGTCCGAAACGAACGTAGAAGGCCGGTTGCGGTTGCGGGCAAGCCCCTGCCCCCGTGGCGCGAGGGACATGGTGAACACCGGCCCCACATTCGCCGCGCGGGCGTGAAAGCCTCAGTTTCTGTTCACCATTCGCCGTTAACCCTGCGGCTCCCCTTTCCAGAGCTTCCTTCGATGACCCGTCCGTTCGCCCGCGCCGCCGCCCTGTCCGTCCTGCTGGGCGGATCGCTGATGCTGCAAGGCTGTCTGGTCGGGGCCGTGGTCGGCACGGCGGGGGCCATCGTCGGCGGCACGGCCAAGGCCACGGGCGCGGTGGTCGGCGCCGGGTTTGACGCGGTCACCACCTCGGATGAGGAAACCCGCGCCAGGAACGACCGCGAGGCCCGTCAGGCCGAGCGCGAGCGCCGTCGCTGCGAGCAACGCCGCGCCGCCGGCCGCGACTGCTGAAAAAGGCAGAAAGCCGGGTTGCCCGGCGCGGGCGTCGCCACTATGAAGCCGCTTCGCCCCGGCGAGTGTGCGTCCTTAGCTCAGTTGGTTAGAGCATCTGACTTTTAATCAGAGGGTCCTCGGTTCGAGCCCGAGAGGACGTACCACCGGCGGCGATCAGGCGGCCAGCCGATGATTTTCCCGATTGCCCGCCCCGGACGGGGGCAGCGGCAAGGTGACGGCGAAGGTTGACCCGCTGGCCGAGGTTTGCACGCCGACCTCGCCGCCCATGGCCTTCACCAGATCCCGACAGATCGACAGACCCAGCCCCGCGCCGTCGTTCTGACGCGTCGAGGAATCATCGACCTGTACGAACGGGTCGAACAGACATTCCAGCATTTCGGGCGGGATGCCGGGACCGGTGTCAATCACGCGGATGTGGACGGTGTCGCCTTCGCATTCGGCCTCGACGCGGACAGAGCCGTGGGGCGTATAGATCAGGGCGTTGTCCAGCAGATGATCGACCACCTGCCGCAAATGCGCCTCGTCCCCTATCCTGTGGCCCTCGATGTGGACGTTGGACGACAGCAGCAGGCCCCTTTCCGCGGCCCGCGCGGCATGGTCGGCGACGGCGCCCTCCAGCATGTCACGAACATTGAACGGCGCGGCGGCGATCCTCACCTCGCCCTTTTCCAGCCGGGTGACCTGAAGCAGCTGCTCGATCAGCTTCAGCAGATCAGCGCCGGACGCCTTCAACACCGCCAGGTGGCTGCGCTGGATCGGGCTGAGCTCACCGGCGTCCAGCACCTCGGCCATGCCCATGACGCCGTTCAGGGGCGTGCGTAGTTCATGGCTCATGTTGGCGAGGAAGCGGGTCTTGGCCTCGTTGGCGGCTTCGGCCCGGTCCCGCGCCTCCGACAACGCCGTCTGGTTGAGGGCGAGCCTGCGGCTGACCCTGTCCATGGTGTGGAACAGGGTGACGCCGGCCGCAATCAGCAGCAAGACCACGACGCCAAGCAAAGGCGCCGCGTCCATCAGCAGACGCCGGCCGGGGCGCTCAGGCGTCCAGGCCAGACGGCTCAACACCGCGTCGCCGGGCGCCCGAACCGCGCTTGTGACGCGGGCTCCGGTGGCCTGAATGGGTATGGAGGCCGGTGTTGCATCGGTCGCGGGAACGAGCTTGGGCGCCTTGATCGCCAGATCCTTGGGCAGGGCTTCAAGGAAGGACGACAGGGTGCGCGTCGTCACCACCACCGCATCACGCCGCGGCCGCGCCACGTCGCCGGTGTCCGGCACCACGGTGGACGCGGCGACCAGATAGATCTCGGACCCCGCCTGCACGAGACCCGTGCGTTTGACCACGGCGTCAAAGCCGAAGCCCTTGCGTTTGGCCGGCTTCATGGACTCGGCGCGCACATCGGCGACCATCGAGGCCACGGCGGCCGCGAGGGCCGCCTCCTGGGCCAAGGGCACGGGCTCGCTCTCGCGCGACGCGCCCCGCAGCCGCCCCGCACCGTCATAGACCAGGGTGGCTGTGTGATGCATGTAGTCGGCATAGTAATCGCCGAAATTAAGCTGTTGCCATTCGGCGTCCCAGCCCTCTCCCGTTGCCGTGACCGCGTCGTCCCAGATGGTGGCCGAGGTCAGATCTTCGGCCAGTCCCTCGAGCGTCCGGTCAAGGCGGCGCTGCACCAGCGCCTGCTCCTTGCGCAGCTCGTACCGGTCAATCGCCGCGGCCGCGAAGGCGACGACGCCCACGATCCCGCCGACCACCAGGGCAGCGACCAGCACGCTCGCCACGACGATGCGTTTCAGATCGCGGTGATGACTGACAGTCCCCGGCATGACGCCTTCATCGCACAGGCCTGATAAGGCTCGGTAACCGGGATTGGTGAACGCGGATTAATCTGCATGGGGACGAATACTTAAGGGATATTCCCTAGGGTCAGGTCATACGGAGGGAGCCCCATGCGCCATGTTCTGATGACCCTGACGATTCTGGCGGCCAGCGCCGGATCGGCCGCCGCCCAGGACGCGGCCTGGACCGTCGGCGGTCAGATCGGCGTGGTGTCCGACTATCGCGACCGGGGCTACACCCTCAGCGACGGCGAGGCCGCCGTTCAGGGCGACATCTCGGTCACCCACCGGTCGGGTTTCTATGTCGGCGGCTGGGCCTCGACCATCGACGACTACGGTGTCGGCCCGGATGGGGACGGCGCGCGGGTCGAGCTGACCTTCTACGCCGGCTGGACGGGCTCCGTCGCCGGCTTCGACGTGGATGTCGGGGTCTGGGACAATCGTTACCCGGACGGCACGGACGTCGACTATGTCGAGTTCCCGATCCAGATCGGCCGCAGTGTCGGCGATGTCACGCTCGAGGTCGGCGCGATCCTGGCCCCGGCCCAGACCGGTCTCGGCGACGAGGACAACACCTATCTGTGGACCCGGGCGGAATACGCCCCGACCGACTGGCCCGTCAGCCTGCACGCCACGCTGGGCCAGGAGGACGGCGCCTTCGCCCCCGACGGCAAGACCGACTGGCGCGTGGGCGTCGAAGCCCCCGTCGGCGCCTTCACCCTCGGTCTGGACTGGGTCGACAGCGACACCGAGGACAGCGCCCTGGTCGGCCGCGTGTTCTGGGGCTTCTAGGCCTCAGCGGAAGACCTGGACCTCGGGCTTCTTGCGCTTGCGGCAGTCGCGGCAGACCAGCGTGCCGGGCTTGGTGCGGCTGTAGCGATAGCGGTGCTCACACTTGCGTTGCCGCAGCCAGGTTTCGATCGCTGTCTTGATGCCTTCGAACATGGGCGCTCCCTATCACCGCTCCCAATGCACGGCCAAGCTTCCTGTTCCGTGGGCGGCGTGATCTAACAGGGCCATGCGCGTTTCCGCTGTTGTTCTGATCTCCGTTCTGGCCCTCGGCGGCTGCACCGTGGCGCGCTCGGCCGGTGAAGGCGTAGGCACGGTGGCCGACGGTTTCGGAGCGGCCGTCACGGCCCCGCTGGAGGATCTGAACCTGCGGCGCCAGGTGATCCCCACGGTGCTGCTGCAGGCCGAGGCCAATCCCTACGACATGCGCAACATGAACCGCTGCTCGACCATCGCGGCGGAAGTCGCGCGGCTGGACGAGGCGCTGGGCCCCGACGCCGATGAGCCGCCCGCCCCCGACGGCCGGATCATGAGTGAGCGCGCGGCCGATGCGGCGGCTCAAGGAGCCTTGGGCGCCATCCGCGACGCGACCACCGACTTCATCCCCGGCCGCAGCTGGATCAGACGTCTGTCCGGCGCCGAGCAGCACAGCCGGCATGTGCAGTCCGCCATCCAGTCCGGCCGCCTGCGCCGCGCCTTCCTGAAGGGCATGGGGATGCAGCGGAACTGCGCCCCGCCCGCCGCACCCAGCTGGTTCCAGCCGAGCCGGCGGCGCTAGCTAGTTCGACGTATGACGGGCGTGGAAGTCGCGACGGAACGCCTCAAACCGGCCTTCGCTGATCGCCGCGCGCATGGCCGTCGTCAGGGCCTGGAAGAAGGCGATGTTGTGCCAGCTGAGCAGCACCTTGCCGAGGATCTCATCGGCCCGGATCAGGTGATGCAGATAAGCCTTTGAATAGCCCGACGACGCCGGGCATTCGATGGTCGGGTCCAGCGGATCCTGATCCTCGGCGAAGCGGGCGTTTTTCAGATTGATCGGCCCGTCCCAGGTCCAGGCCTGACCGTGCCGCCCTGCCCGGGTCGGCAGGACGCAATCGAACATATCGACGCCGCGCCACACGGCCTCGACCAGATCGACCGGCTTGCCCACGCCCATCAGGTAACGCGGCCGGTCGGCGGGCAGCAGCCCGGGCGCATAGTCCAGCACCTCGCACATCGCCTGATGTCCCTCGCCCACCGCCAGCCCGCCGATGGCATAGCCGTCAAAGCCGATCTCGCGCAGACGGTCCGAGCTTTCGCGGCGCAGGTTCTCGAACGTCGATCCCTGCTGGATGCCGAACAGGGCCTGTGTGTCCCGCGTGCCGAACGCGGCCTTCGACCGCTTGGCCCAGCGGGCGCTGAGCTCCATTCCCTCGCGGGCGCGCTTCTCCTCCGCCGGCCAGGCGACGCATTCGTCCAGCTGCATGGAGATGTCGGCGCCGATGCAGTCCGCCTGGATCTCGATGGACCGCTCGGGGCTGAGGACGTGTTTCGACCCGTCGATATGGCTGGAGAAGGTCACCGCCTCCTCCTTCACCTTTGAAATCCCGGCCAGCGACATGACCTGGAAGCCGCCGCTGTCGGTCAGGATCGGTTTGTCCCAGCCCATGAACTTGTGCAGCCCGCCCAACCGCTTCATCCGCTCCGGCCCCGGCCGCAGCATCAGGTGGTAGGTGTTGCCCAGGATGATGTCGGCGCCGGTCGCCTTCACCTGATCCACCGTCATCGCCTTGACCGTCGCGGCGGTCCCCACGGGCATGAAGGCGGGGGTGCGGATGTCGCCGCGCGCGGTTTTCAGCACGCCGGTTCTGGCGCGGCCGTCGGTGGCGGTGATGTCGAACGGGAAGGTCATCAGGCGGCGCCCAATACAGGAAACCGGCGACGTATTCACCTCCCCTGCGCGCAGGCGCGAGGGGAGGACAGGCGGCGCGACTGAGCGACGCCAGGAGGGGGCGGCGCAGGCGTCTGAAATCTGGATCGCCAATCACTGCTGACGGAGCCTCCCCCTCCTGACCGCTGACGCGGTCTGTCCTCCCCGCTCGCCTGCGCTCCGGGGAGGTGAGGTCAGGCCCGAAACAGCAGGCTCCCATCCCCGTACGAATAAAACCGATACCCGTCCGCGATCGCGTGGGCGTAGGCCGCCTTCATGGTTTCCAGCCCTGCGAAGGCCGAGACCAGCATGAACAGGGTCGACTTCGGCAGGTGGAAATTGGTCATCAGCACGTCCGCCGCGCGGAAGCGGTAGCCCGGGGTGATGAAGATGGCCGTGTCGCCGTGGAAGGGCTGGATCACCCCGTCCTCGCCGGTCGCGCTCTCCAGCAGCCGCAGGCTGGTGGTGCCGACGCAGACGATGCGGCCGCCCGAGGCGTGGACAGCATTCAGGGCGGCCGCCGTCTCCGGGCTGACCTCGCCCCACTCGCTGTGCATCTTGTGGTCGGCGGTGTCGTCCGCCTTGACCGGCAGGAAGGTGCCGGCCCCGACGTGCAGGGTCACCGCATGGGTCGAGACACCCCTAGCCCGGATCGCCTCCAGCAGCGCCGGCGTGAAATGCAGCCCCGCCGTGGGGGCGGCGACCGAGCCGTCATGCTCGGCGAAGACGGTCTGATAGTCCGAGCGGTCGCGGTCGTCCTCGGGCCGCTTGGCGGCGATATAGGGCGGCAGGGGCATGACCCCGACATCGCGGATCGCCTCGTCCAGCATCGGCCCCGACAGGTCGAAGCGCAGGACCACGAGGCCGTCGTCGCCCTTGTCCTCGACCGTTGCGTCCAGCCGGCCCAGCAGGCAGGCGCCGTCGGTCTCCGCTCCGAACCGGACCCGGTCCCCCGCCTTGATCCGCTTGCCCGGCTTCATGAAGGCCGACCAGACATCCGGCGCATCGCGGTGATGCAGGGTCGCCTCCACCGCCACCGTCAGGGTCTCGCCCTCGGCGCCGACCCGCTCACGCACCCCCGACAGCCGCGCCGGGATCACCCGCGTGTCGTTGAACACCAGCGCATCCCCGGGCCGCAGGAAGTCAGGCAGATCGCGGACGCCGCGATCCTCGATCTCGCCGTCCCGCACCACCAGCAGCCGCGCGGAATCCCGCGGCTCGGCGGGCCGCAGCGCGATGCGCGCCTCCGGCAGGTCAAAATCGAAATCGGCGGTCTTCATGAGGCGGCGCAAAGGCCACGGGGGCGCGGCGGGGTCAAGCGCCCGTTTAAACCTTGCTTCAGCCGTTTGTGGCATCATCCCATGATGAGCCTCGAGCTGCCGCGACTTGCTGACGGAGAGCGTCTTGAGGCCTGGGACAGGCTGCGGCGTCCCGTATGGCTGTTCGACCCTGTCAGCTGCTTCGGCGTCTACGCCAACCAGACGGCGCTGACCCTGTGGGGCGCCAGCAGTCTCGAAGAGCTGCTTTCCCGCGATTTTTCAAAGCTGTCGCCCGCCGTTCGCACCCGGACGGAGCGTCTGCGTGTCCTGACGGTCGACGGGCAGCAGATTCAGGAAAACTGGACCTTCTATCCCAACGGCCAGCCCGTCACGGTTCAGGCTGTGATCTCGACCGTGCCGCTGGCGGATGGCCGTGAGGTGCTGCTGTTCGAGGCCGCCGAAACCGACGTCGAGGCCGAGGAGCGCCGGGCGGTCGAGGCGCTGCGCCACTCGTCCGGGCCGATCGGCCTGTTCGAGGGCGGCGGCAAGGCCCTGTTCTCCAACCCTGCGGCCTTCGCGACCTATGGCCCGGATGCGGACTTCACGGGCCGCTTCCTTGTCGCCGCCGAAGGCGAGGCGGCGTTGCAAGCGGCGAACGCCGGACAGGAGACCAAGGCCCTGTTCCAGATGGCGACCCAGTCTGGACCGCGTTGGCACCACATCGACTGTCGTCCCCTGCTTGACCCGGTGACCGGCGCCCTCAGCGTCCTGCTGAACGAGCGCGATGTGACCGACCGCGTCGAAGCCGAAGCCGCCCGCGCCGCCGCAGAGCAAAAGGCGGCCATGGCTGAGGCGCGCCAACGCTTCCTCACCGATATGTCGCACGAACTGCGCACGCCGCTGAACGCCGTGCTGGGCTTCTCGTCCTTGCTGGCCGAGGCCGGACTGGACGCGCGTCTGCAAGAGCATGCGCAGCGCATCCACGGCGCGGGCGAACGTCTGGCTGATGTGGTCGAGCACATGATCGGCCTGTCGCAGCAGGACGACTGGACCGGCGACACAGGCGGCGCAGACCGTCCATCCCGCTCCACCGTCTCGTCTGACACAGCGCCAGAAGACACAGACGACGGCCGCGCCATGCGGGTGCTCTATGTCGATGACAACGACAACAACCGCACGCTCGTCTCGACGCTGTTGTCGCTTCAGGGCGTGGTCTGCGAGACGGCGGACGACGGCGCCCAGGGTCTGGCCGCGGCCTCGCGCGGCGGCTGGGACGTCATCCTGATGGACATCCAGATGCCGGTCATGGACGGGGTGGAATCGACGCGGCGCATCCGTGCGCTGGATGTCGAGGCGGCCGCTGTCCCGATCATCGCCCTGACGGCCAATACGCTGGACGAACAGCTGCTGACCTATGCAGACGCCGGGATGAACGACTGGCTCGGCAAGCCCGTAAACGCGCCGGAACTGTTCGCCAAGCTGATGCAATGGGCCGCAACGCCCTGGCGCGAAACCTGGCGCGCGGACCGGGCGGACGCATCGGCGGCCTGATCCGGCGACATACAGGCGTTGACCCTGCGGTCACGACGCGCCAAACCCCGCCCATGCTGCACTCCCTCGAAAATCTCGCGCGCGACGCCCGGTCGTGGCCGTTTGAACAGGCCCGCAATCTTCTGGCCCATGTGCTGAAGAAGCGGCTGGACGACGCCGCGCGCGCGGACGCCGCCGCCCTGATCGCGGCGGCCAAGGCGGATGAGGCGCTGGCGAAGCACGCGGCGTTGCAACGTCCGGTTATCTTCGAGACCGGCTACGGCCCGTCCGGCCTGCCGCACATGGGCACCTTCGGCGAGGTGGCGCGCACGACCATGGTGCGCAACGCCTTCCGCGCCCTGACCGGCGACCACTGGGCCACGCGCCTGATTGCGTTCAGCGACGACATGGACGGGCTGCGCAAGGTGCCGGAGGGCATCCCCAATCCCGAGATCCTGCTGGAGGACCTGCACAAGCCCCTGACCGTGGTGCGCGATCCGTTCGGCACGCACGACAGCTTCGGCGCCCACAACAACGCGCGGCTGCGCGCGTTCCTCGACGGCTTCGGCTTCGAGTACGAGTTCTTCTCCTCGACCGAATGCTACCGCTCGGGCCGGTTCGACCACACGCTTCTGGTGATGCTGGAGCGGTTCGAGGCGGTGCAGGCGATCATGTTGCCGACCCTGGGCGAAGAACGCCGCGCGACCTATTCGCCCTTCCTGCCGATCAGCCCGATCACCGGCCATGTGCTGCAGGTTCCGACGCTGGAGCGGAACGTGGAGCGCGGGACCATCGTCTTCGACGACCCCGCCGGCGGCCGCACCGAGTTCCCCGTCACCGGCGGCCATGTGAAGCTGCAATGGAAGCCCGACTGGGCCATGCGCTGGACCGCGCTGGACATCGACTACGAGATGTCGGGCAAGGACCTGATCGAGAGCGTGCGCGAAAGCTCCAAGGTCTGCCGCGCGCTCGGCGGCACGCCGCCCGAGGGCTTCAACTACGAGCTCTTCCTCGACATCGAGGGCAAGAAGATCTCCAAGTCCAAGGGCAACGGCCTGACGATGGACGAGTGGCTGCGCTACGGCACGCCCGAGAGCCTCAGCTGGTACATGTTCCAGTCGCCGAAGTCGGCCAAGTCGCTGCACTTCAACGTCATTCCGCGCGCCATCGACGACTATCTGTCCTTCATCGACCAGTTCCAGACGCAAGAGCCGGCCAAGCAGATCGACAACGCCGTCTGGTCGATCCACGCGGGCCATCCGCCGAAGGTGGCCAGCCCGGTGTCGTTCAGCCTGCTGCTGAACCTCGTCGGCGTCGCCAATGCGTCGTCCAAGGATCAGCTGTGGGCCTATATGGGCAAGTATCTGCCCGAGGCGACGCCCGCGTCCGAGCCGACGCTGGACCGGCTGATGGGCCATGCCCTGAACTATTACGAAGACTTCGTGCGGCCCACGAAGACCTACCGCCTGCCTGACGACAAGGAGAAGGCGGCGCTGCTGGATCTCGCGGCCCGTCTGCGCGCCCTGCCCGCCGACACCACCGACGGCGAGCTGATCCAGGGCGAGGTCTATGCGGTCGGCAAGGAACACGCCTTCGAGCCCCTGCGCGCCTGGTTCGGGGCGCTATACGAGGTGCTGCTGGGCGCGCCGCAGGGCCCGCGCTTCGGCTCCTTCGCCGCCATCTACGGCCTGCCGCAGACGATCGCGCTGATCGAGGCTGGCGCAAACGGTGAGCTGACGAAGTAACGGCGGTCGCCCGCAAATCCAGTGCTGGCGGGCCCGAAAATGAACCGAAAACAACGGCGCGGTTCGGGGAGCCTTCAGGCCGGGTGACGCATTCTCATCTCCATCGACCAACTCGATGAAGGAGATAGAGCCATGTCGAAGTCCAATCTGAAATTCGCCGCCCTTTCCGCCGCCGCCCTCGCCTCGGTCGCCGCCATGGCGGCGCCGGGCGTCGCCGCGGCCCAGTCCAACGGCATCACCAGCTGTGACGCCCCGGGTGGTCGTCAGGCCACCGGCGCCCTGATCGGCGCGGTTCTCGGCGGCGTGGTCGGCTCGAACGTCGCCCGCAACGAGCGCACCGCCGGCACCGTGGTCGGCGCCGCCGCCGGCGCCGCGGCCGGTTCCTACATCGGCTGCAACCAGCAACGCGCCCGGGCCAACGCCTCAGCCAGCGCCAGCGTCGTCCGCCCGACCACGACGGTCCGCGTCCGCTCGGGCCCCGGCACCAACTATCGCCAGCTGGGCAGCGTGAGCCGCGGCCAGGCGCTGCAGGTGGTCGGCTCGCAGGGCGAATGGGTGCAGCTGTCGAGCGGCGGCTGGGTCAACGCCAACTATCTGACCTACTAAGGTCCACGCCGACCTGATGAAGGGGCCGTCCGAAGGGGCGGCCCTTTCTCTTTGCGCTAACGCTTGGTACGCGCTCAAGCAGTGAGCCGCCGCGCGGCGAGCGATAGCGCAAAAAGCCTGCCTACTGACTCACCCACAGGATCCGCGCCATCCACTGGATGTCGCGGCGGGCGATGGCGCGGGGCGGATAGGCGGGGTTGATCGAAGCCAAGGTCACGGTGCGGGCGGTCAGGGCGGCCACCTCCTTGGCGACGGTTTCACCCTCCAGAGTGCGCACCACGACCCTGTCGCCGCGCCGCACGCCGGTCACGTCGCGGTCGACGATGACGCAGTCACCCTCGCGATAGACCGGCGCCATCGAGTCACCCGTGATGCGCAGGCTGAACAGACTGTCCTTGGGGCGCGGCAGCTCCGTCTGCTCCCACCCCTCCCCGGTGGGCAGACCCGCATCGTCGAAGAAGCCGTCCTGACCCGCCTGGGCCATGCCCAGCAGTGGCGCAACCGCCGGCACGGGCGGCGCATCGTCCGCCAGCGCCGCAAAGGCCGACAGCGGCAAGCCAGTCGCATCCAGAATCCGTGTCAGGCTCTCGGTCGAGGGCCAGCGCGGGCGCGGCGGCTCACCCGGGCCGAACCGCTTGGACGGATTGAAGCTGGTGGCGTCCAGCCCGGCCCTGAGCGCCAGCCCCGACGCGCTCAAGCCCTCGCGCCGCGCCAGGGCGTCGATGGCTTTCCACAATTTTGCATGGGACAGGGGCATGAGGCGAAGACTCGATTCCCCGCCAGCATACTAGGAATATTCGCCTATTCCAGCCCCGCGGCCTTACGCTCCTGCCAAGCCCAGAAGGTGCCGACGGCGAGCGCCACAAGGACGCCGTAGCTGGCCAGATTGAGCACGGTGTAGAAGGACGCGGCGGGCGGACGGATGTCGACCATCGACATGATGTGGCTCATCACCGCCAGAAGCTGCAGGGCGCAGACCCAGACCGGCCAGGCGCGGCGGCTCTTCCAGGCCAGGGCGCCATAGACGATCAGCCCCAGGGTATCGACGGCGAACATGCCCCACTGGACGCCATAAAGTTCAGTGTCGTCCTGAACCAGCATCGAGGCGAACCAGGCCAGGAGATAGACGGCGCCGCCGATCCTCTCGGGCTCGTCCCCCTTCAGGAAGGCGAACGCCACAACGATGACGGTGAACACCGCCCCTACTTGCGAATAGAGGGTGTCGAACATGAAATCGCCCCCGCCGCTTAACGCGCCGGGGGCGATCTTGCATCGAGTCTGATGAAACCGAAACTGTCGGTTTCAGTCATTACGCCGAATTCAGGCGACGCGCAGGTGACCCTTGGGCGGGGTTCCGCCGATCGGGGTCTCCCAATCGTCGGGCTTGTCGACGGGGCCGAGCGCGTAGACGCCCCAGCCCATCTTGCGGTGATCCTTTTGCAGTTCCGCGTGGCAGGCGACGATCGCGTCGCGGGCGACGCCCAGAGCGGCGATGGTTTCCATGGCCTTCGACTGCGAGCCGGTGCCAGCCACGGCCGAGATCGACAGGGCGGCGCGGGCGCCGATCATCGATTGCACGAGAGTCGTGGCCTGGGTGATGGCCCCGTCAATCGCCTTTTCCGTCGCATACAGGTCGCCCGCGACGCTGGCGATGACTTGATCCCGATCCATAGAAACTCCCTCCACCAACTGAACTGGTGAATGGATCCTTAACACGCCACGGGCGATTTTGGTAGGGCTTTGTTAAGCATCCCGGCCGGCTCCACGCCCCCGTCGTCGGGGGGTCTGTCCTCGGGCTTGTCGACGGGCCCCAGGGCCAAGATGTCCAGTCCCAGTCTGCGCGCCAGGGCCGCCAGGGCGTTGTGCGATTCGACGATATGGGCCCGAGCCTCGGTCAGGGCGCTGATGCCGGCGGCCGTCCCCTGGAACACTTTCTGGCCCGTAACCGCTGATAGAAACGCCTCGTGCCGCGCACCGGGCAGCATGGCGGCCAAAGTGGCGGTCTCATAAAGGGCGGTGTCGATGGCGGCTTCAGCGGCGTAAAGGCGGGCGGCCAGCGCCTCACCGACAGTCTCACGGCTCATGGATGTCTCCCCCTGCGGCCCGACGCCGCCGAAGGTATTGCAACCATGACTAATTTTTTAACGCAACCCTTCGTTGTCTTCCTCAAGCAGGAAGTGCGCGCTGAGGGTGGCGATGAGCTGATCGGGGTCGTCCTGCCAGGCCTCAGCCAGCACATGGACCACGCGGCGGCCCGCCTTGTTGATTCGCGCCCGGCCGAAGACGTCGCGGGGCCGGCCCGAGCGCAGATAGGCGACGGTGACGTTGATCGGCTTGGGCAGGTGCAGCGACGGATAGAGCTTCGCCACCTGTGCCACCGCGGTCAGCTCCAGCAATGCCGCGGTCGAACCGCCATGCAGGGCCGGCAACATCGGATTGCCGATCAGCTTGTCCGCGAACGGCATGGTCACGGTCAGGGCGTCGCCCTCCATCGCCGTGGTCAGGCCGAGAAAGCGCGCATAGGGCAGCCGGTCCAGCAGATCGCTCATGCCCCCGCTCCCTTCTTGCGGGGACGCTCGGCGGGCAGGATGTAGGCCGCCTGCGCCGCCGCGACGGGGTTGTCCGGACTGTCCTCAAAGGCCCAGGCGCGGACAAAGGCTATGGACCGGGTCAGGCGATAGCAGCGCGCCTCGGCGATCAGGTCCCGTCCCGGCTCGGCCGCCCGCATGTAGTCGACCCGCAGATCCAGCGTCGCAATGGGCTTGAACGCGTCGAGCGCGACCCACACCGCCAGCCCACCGACATGATCCAGCAGGGTTGTCACCAGCCCGCCCGACAGCACCCCCGTGTCAGGGTCGCCGACCAGGTCGTCTCGGTATGGCGCGCGGATGCGCACGCGGTCGCCCTCGCGGCCCACATAGGCGAAGCCGAGCGCATGAGTATGCGCCGCGCCGGAGGCCAGCTGGGGCAGTATCGCGTCGAGTTGCTCGCTCATGGATCGTGCATAGCCCACAAGGCGTTGCGCGCAAGCGGCCTTGGCCGTCTGATGGAGCCCGAATGATCAAGCCCGAAGACCTGCTGCGGCCCACGCCCCTGGGGCTCTATTGCCCGCCGGGAGATTTCTACGTCGATCCGGTGCGGCCGGTGGATCGCGCGGTCATCACTCACGGCCACGCCGACCATGCCCGCGCGGGCCACGGCGCCGTTCTGGCCACGCCCCAGACCCTGGCCATCATGGCCGAACGCTACGGCGAGGATTTTACCCGGTTGCGCCAGCCCGTGGCCTATGGCGAGGACGCCTCGCACAACGGGGTGGAGGTGAAGCTGGTCCCCGCCGGCCATGTGCTGGGCTCGGCCCAGGCGGTGGTCTCATGGAAGGGCCTGACCATGGTGGTGTCCGGCGACTACAAGCGCCGGCGCGATCCGACCTGCGCCGCGTTCGAGCCGACGCCGTGCCACGTCTTCATTTCCGAGGCGACCTTCGGCCTGCCGGTCTTCACCCATCCGCCGGATGCGGAAGAAATCGCCCGGGTGATCCTGTCGCTGCGCCAGTTCCCGGACCGCGCCCACCTGATCGGCGCCTATGCCCTGGGCAAGGCGCAGCGGGTGATCTGTCTGTTGCGAGAAGCGGGCTGGGAGCGGCCGATCTATTTCCACGGCGCCATGGAGCGGCTGAACCGGCTGTATGAGCGCGAAAGCGTGGCGCTGGGCGACCTGTTGCCCGCCACAGGCCTCGGCAAGGACGCGCTGGGCGGCGAGATCGTCATCGCCCCGCCGTCGGCCATTCAGGACCGCTGGGCGCGGCGCTTCGCCGATCCGGTCACGGCCTTTGCGTCCGGGTGGATGCTGGTGAAGGCGCGGGCGCGTCAGCGGGGGGTGGAGCTGCCGCTGGTGATTTCGGACCACGCCGACTGGACCGAACTGACCGACACCTTCACCGAGCTGAAGCCCGACGAGATCTGGATCACCCACGGCCGTGAAGAAGGCCTGCTGCGCTGGGCCGAGATCAACGGCATGAAGGCGCGCGCCCTGCGACTGGTCGGCTATGACGATGAGGACGACGAGGCGTCACCCGCAGACGAAGTGGCCTAGGCCGCCGAACGGCCCTTGGCTGCGGGCGCCGCTTCCTCGACCGCCGGCTCCTGGCTGAGCGCGGCGTTCATGGCCATGCGAAGGCGTTCCGGCTTGATCGGCTTTTCGACCACTGCGGCCATGCCGATGGCCAGATAGGTCTTGGCGTCGTCCGGATCGGCGTTGGCGGTCAGGGCGATGATCGGCGTCTGGCCGGCCGGTCCCTTGAGCTTGCGGATGGCTTGGGTTGCCTGGACCCCATCCATGCGCGGCATCTTGATGTCCATCAGGATCAGGTCGAAGGCGCGCGACTTGACCGCGTCCAGCGCCTCCATGCCGTCCTCGGCCGTTTCCGAGGTGCAGCCGAACATCTCGCAAAGCGCCTGGGCCACCACGCGGTTGGTGGCGTTGTCGTCGACGATCAGGATGTGCGGGTTGGACTGGAGATCGAGGTCTGACAAGGCGGACACGTTCGAACTGGCCTCCGTTTCGACCGCGACACGCTCGCCCTCGATGTCGAAGGCGAAGGTGGCGCCGCGGCCGGCGTTGTTCTCGGCCCAGATGCGCCCGTCCATGCGCTGGACGATCTGGCGGCAGATCGACAGGCCGAGACCCGCGCCGTCCGCGCCCGCCCCATGGACAAAGGGTTCGAAAATCGTATCGACCCGCTCGGGATCCACGCCGGGGCCGTCGTCACGGACGCGCGCCTCCATGCGGATGCGGTCGCCCTCGGCCCAGGCCTTCAGGCTGGCCTCGACCACGCCGTTGCGCGCGAATTTCAGGGCGTTGCCGATCAGGTTGTTGAACACCTGTTTCAGGCGCATGCCGTCGATCATGACGGCCAGTTCGGTGTCGCCTTCATAGCCCACCATCAGGGCGACGTTATCCTGGCTGGCGCGCGGCTCCCACATGGCCTGGACGTCGTCCATCAGGGCGCGCAGAGCGGTCGGCTGCGGCGTCAGCTCCAGTTCGCCGGCCTCGGCGCGCGACAGGTCGAGCGCGTCCTGCAGGATGCGCAGCAGGGTCTCGGACGAGTCCACGATGGTCTGGACGTGCGAATGGGAGGCGTCGTTCAGCGGCTGGCGGCGCAGCAGTTCGGCCACGGCAAGCACGCCGTTCATGGGCGTGCGCAGCTCATGGCTCATGATGGCCAGGAACTGGCTCTTGGCGCGGGCGGCGCTCAGGGCCTGGGTGCGTGTGTCGCTGAGGACGCGGGCCTGTTCGGCCAGTTCGGCGTTCTGGCGGCGTTGGGCGTCATTGGCCGCCTGCAGCAGCGACACGGCCGTGCCGACGCCCCAGTATTTGCCTTCCCGGGTGACGACGAAACCGCGCATCAGCGCGCCGGCCCCGCCCTCGAGGACAATGTTGGAAAAGGCGTCGATCTCGATGCCCGCCTCGACCACGGCCGGTTCGGCGTCCATGACCTGTGTGACCGGGCGGTTGGCGTAGAGCGCATGGCCGAAGGGGCCGGCGATCTTCAGCAGGAAGGCGTTGCGCTCGATCAGGCCGACGGGCCGGTGATCCTTGACGACGGGTATGACCAGCGTGTCCGGTTCACGCTCGAACCGGGCGAAGATCTCGCTACCGAGAGTCTCGACGGTCACCGCCTCGACGCGTTCGGTCAGGGTTTCAATCGTAGGCATACTGCCCGGCACTCCGTGTCACCGGTGGACATTGCGCAGAAACGGTTTGCGGAACGGTTAATCGGGGAAATGCCGCGTTTTCAGTCGCCTGATGCTCCGCTTTGCGTCTGGAGGCCCGCAGGTGTAGAAGGCGCGCCCCGGAAAGCTCGTTTTCCCCCATCCCTCTTTGCATGCGCGCGGCCGAAACGGCCGACCGCAGGTTCGTCATGGCCGTTATCCAGCCGACATCGCCGAAATCCGCCCTCGTCCTGTTCTCGGGCGGGCAGGACAGCGCGACCTGCCTCGCCTGGGCGCTGGAGGCGTTTGAGCGGGTCGAGACGGTCGGTTTCGACTATGGCCAGCGCCATGCGGTGGAGATGGACGCGCGGCTCAATGTCCGGGCCGGCATGGTTCGGGCCCTGCCACAGTGGGCCGGCCGCCTCGGCCCCGACCACGTCGTCGACCTGACCGGCTTCGGACGGATCGGCGAGACGGCCATGACCAGCGACCGCGCCATTGAGGTGGACGCGCGCGGCCTGCCGACCACCTTCGTCCCCGGCCGCAACCTGATCTTCCTGACGGCGGCGGCGGCCCTGGCGGACCGGCGCGGCCTCGACGTGCTGGTCGGCGGCATGTGCGAGACGGACTTCAGCGGCTATCCCGACTGCCGCCGCGACACGATCGAGGCCATGAGCCGCGCCCTCAGCCTCGGCCTCGACAAGCCTGTGCCGATCGAGACGCCGCTGATGGCCCTGACGAAGGCGCAGACCTGGGCCCTAGCCCACACCATCGGAGGCGACACCCTAGTCGAGTTGATCGTCGAGGACTCGCACACCTGCTATCTCGGCGACCGCACGCATCGCCACGCCTGGGGCTACGGCTGCGGCGCCTGCCCGGCCTGCGAGCTGCGCGCCGCCGGATATAGCCAGTGGGTCGCCGCATGACCTATTCGGCCAAGGAAGTCTTCCTGACGGTGCAGGGCGAGGGCGGACAGGCGGGGCGGCCCGCGGTCTTCCTGCGCTTCGCCGGCTGCAACCTTTGGAACGGGCTGGAGCGGGATCGGGCGAGCGCCGTCTGCACCTTCTGCGACACCGATTTCGTCGGCGTGGACGGCGACGGCGGCGGCAAGTTCACGACCGCCGCCCTGCTGGCCGACCATGTCGCGGCGATGTGGCGGGGCCGCGAAGGTGATCCGAAACTGGTCGTCTGCACCGGCGGAGAGCCGCTGCTTCAGCTCGATGCGCCCCTGATCGAGGCCCTGCACGCGCGCGGCTTCGAGATCGCCATCGAAAGCAACGGCACCCTGCCCGCCCCCGCCGGCATCGACTGGATCTGCATCAGCCCCAAGGCCGACGCCCCCGTGGTCCAGACCACCGGGCAGGAGCTGAAGCTGGTCTTCCCCCAGACCCTCGCCATGCCCGACCGGTTCGAGGACCTGGCCTTCGAGCGGTTCTGGCTCCAGCCCATGGACGGCCCCGATCAGGCGGCCAACACGGCGGCGGCCATGGATTACTGCCTCACCCATCCGAAGTGGCGCCTCAGCGTCCAGACCCACAAGTACATCGGCGTCCGATAATGCAGTTCGAGATCACCAAGGCGGCCACGTTTGACGCCGCCCACCACTTCCCCAACGAACCCGAGGGCAGCATCTATCGCCGCCTGCACGGCCATTCGTTCATGGTCGAGGCGACGGTGCGCGGCGACACGCTGGACGCCGACCACGGCTGGGTCGCCGACCTCGGCGCGCTGGATCGCGCCCTGAAAGCCGCCGCCGAGGAGCTGGACCACGGCCTGCTGAACGAGAAGCCGGGGCTGGAACTGCCCAGCCTCGAGAACCTGTGCCTGTGGTTCGTCAAACGCCTCCAGCCCGAATGGCCGGGCCTGTGCCGCATCACCGTGGCGCGGCCGACGATCAACGAGCGGTGTGAACTGAGGCTTTAGGCGACCGTCCAGATCAGGACCCCACCCGCCACAGTCGAGAACACCGCGCTCAACCGCACCACCCAGACCGGAATGCGCCTCGCCCACCATGACGAATAGGCCGCGTGCCATCGCCGCGGCAGGACCATCAACACCACCGCCGAAACGATCAGAAACGTCCCGATCAGATTGATGACCTGCGGGCTTCGCGACACGACCGACGCCAGCATCAGCACAAGGCCCGCCGTGACGCGTCCGCCCATCTCGCCGAAATGGATCAGCGGCGTGCTGCCCATCGCCGCCAGCACGCCGAGCGCCCTTTGCGGCGCCAGCAGCATGAACAAGCTCAAGCCCATCAGCCACACGCCCACCAGCACGGCGAGCCACTGGGACACGGTCACGATCATGAAACCCTCGGCGCCGGATATCGGCCACGCAGGCTATCACGCCGCCCCCATGCCGCGCTAAGCCTCATCCCATGAAACCCCTCGCCGGCATCCGCATCATCGAGTTTGACGGCCTCGGGCCTGTGACCTTCGCGGGCATGGTGCTGGCCGATCTCGGGGCCGACGTCCTGCGCCTGACCCGCAGCGCCACGGCGGGCGCGGCCGTGTTCGACGAGGTCGGCGGCGAGGTGCTGCACCGGGGCCGACCGGCGGTGGCGGTTGATCTCAAGACCGAGGCCGACCGCGCGGCGGTGCTGGATCTGGTCACGAACGCCCACGGGGTCATCGAGGGCTTCCGTCCCGGCGTCATGGAGCGGCTGGGTCTCGGCCCGGACGCTTGCCACGCCGTCAATCCGGCGCTGGTCTTCGCCCGCATCACCGGCTGGGGCCAGACGGGGCCGCTGGCGGATCAGGTGGGGCACGACATCAACTACATCGGCCTGACCGGCGCCCTGAACGCCATCGGCCCGGCGGACCGTCCGCCGCCCCCGCCCCTGAACCTGATCGGCGACTATGGCGGCGGGGCCATGCTGGGGCTGGTGGGACTGCTCGCCGCGCTGCTGGAAGCGAAATCCACCGGACGCGGCCGGGTTGTGGACGCCGCCATGACCGACGGCTCGGCGATGCTGTCGGCCCTGTTCCACGCCCTGCGCGCGCGCGGCCTGTGGACCGACCAGCGGGCGTCGAACCTGTTGGACGGCGGCGCACCCTTCTATCGCTGCTACGCCTGCGCGGACGGCCGTTTCGTCGCCGTGGGCGCGCTGGAGCCGCGCTTCTACGCCGCCCTGCTGGCCGGTCTGGAGGTCGCGTCGGACGAGGCCCCGCAGTACGACATGCGCGGCTGGCCCGCCCTGCACGCCCGGTTCGAGGCCGCCTTCGCAGCCCGCCCCCGTGACGACTGGACCGCGCATTTCGCCGGGACCGAGGCCTGCGTCACCCCGGTGCTGACCTTCGGCGAGGCGGCGGCCCATCCGCACAATGTCGCGCGCGGAACCCTTGTCTACGGCGCGCCCGCCCCTGCCCCGCGCTTTGACGGTCAGGCGCCGGCGCCAATGCCGCAGCCGGAGCCGATGTCTCTGGACCAGGCCAAGGCCGCCTGGGCTTAAGCTTTCGCCGCTCCGGCCCTCAGGCCTCGCTCGGCCAGGGCCACCACCGCCACGCCGCCCATGGTCAGGGCCGCGCCCGTCAGGATCTGAACCGTCAGGACGTCGCCGAGCCACAGCCAGCCGATCGCGATCGACACCACCGGGGTCGCCAGCAGATAGGGCGTCACCCGCCCGGCCTCGCGCCGCTGCACCAGCCAGAACACCATGCTGGTCGCCGCCACCGACGACACCACTCCGGCCCAGAAGACGCAGGCCCAGATCAGGGGTGTCGCGTTCTGGATCGCCGCCCATTGCCCCCGCTCGAACATCGCCGAACCCAAGGCCAGGGTCGGAAGCGCGAACAGGGCCAGCAGACCCTGCATCTTCAGCGGCGGGATAGAGGTCGTCCGCCGCGCGATCACAGTGGTCAAAGCCCAGCACGCACTGGCGATAATGCCGACCACGATGGCCTTCCACTCCTGCAATGCATGGGGGTCCAGCGTCATCCAGACCACGCCGCCGAAGGCCATGGTCAGCCCGAACAGCGCCGCCCGCCCCAGCTTCTCGCCCAGCAGCAAAAAGGCGAACAGGGCCGTGAACGGCACCCACAGCTGCGCCGCCACCGACACGGCGCTGACATCGTTGGCGAGGAAGAAGGCGAGATAGATCAGGCCGTAATGTAATGGCCCGCCGACGCCGGCGATAATCAGCAGGCTCTTCCAGTTCGGGAACGGCGGCCGAACGAACCAGACCAGGCAGACCGCCGCCACCGCGAACCGCAACGCCGCCATCAACAGCGGCGGCAGAACTTCGGTCGCCACCTTGGCCGCCGCGTTGTTCACGCCCCAGATCACAACAATGGCGATGATGGAGACGATCTCGAGCACGGTCAGGCGTGTGTGGGTCATGCCCCTGCCTAATGCCCGCCCGCGCATGAAGCGAGGGCGCGGCCGGTCACATCGGGTGACCCAGGGTTACGTTTCAGAGCGCGATCCCGAAAAGTGTCAGCGTTTTTCGGAAAGATCGCGCTCCACTCAAAGGCCCGGCTTGGCGATCATCAGCCAGTAGACGCCCAACACACCGGCGAAAGCCGGCCAGCCCAGAGCGAACCACCAGCGAAACAGCCGGTGATAGGCCTCGGGCAAAGGCTCGCCCGCCGCCGTCGCCGCCTCCGCCAGCCGGGTCATCTTCAACTGCATCCACACCACAGGCAGCCAGCAGGCCCCGATCAGCAGATAGAGCGCATAGGCCAGCATCAGCCAGGGCGCGAACGGCGGCCAGCCCTGCATCAGGATCATCGCCACGCCGGTCACGGGCTGCACCACCACCGCCGTCGCCGTGAACACAAAGTCGGCCAGAACCACGATCCGGCCCACAGCCGCCACCGTCGCCGGGTCGTTCGTCCGATGCGCCCTCAGCATGAAGAAGGCGATGCCCGCCCCCGTGCCGAACAGCACCGCCCCCGACAGGATGTGGATCATCTTCAGCAGGAAGAAGCTCATCGCCGCGCCTCCGTCCCGGCCACGAACAGGCACAGCACCATCATCGGCAACACCTTCAGCCACGGCCCGATGGGATCGAGCCAGTAGTGCGGCAGGCTGATCGTCCCGGCCAGCAGGTATCCAAAGGTCGCCAGGCACATCACGATCGCCACCCGTGCGGTCCACGCCCGCACGAACAGGGCCAGACCAAGGACGATGTCCAGCACCGCGCCCCAGCCGGCCACCGCCTCAGCGTGTTGGCCGTATCCGCCCTCATGCAGGATCGCCACCGCCCGGTCCCAGCCGGCGCCGAAGGTGATAAGGCCCGTCAGCAGCCAGAACAGGCCCAGCGTCAGGATGGAGAGCGGCCGCACGAACCACAGCCGCGCGTGCCACACATCCTGCACCGACGCCGGGGTCTGGCTTAGATACGTGGTGATCCCACGCGGCTTCACCCCCAGTTGCTCCGCCCAGTCGCCCTCTCGCCCGGCCACGTCGTGATCCAGCTGCCGCATCGAGGTGGTGGTCAGGGGCGAGAACCAGCCCAGTCTGGCCAGCAGGTCGCCGATCATCAGCACCGGCGCCGCCACCCAGCGCGGGGTCCGGATGACCGGCGCGGGCGCGAAGCCCAGCCAGCCGCGATAGAGCCGCAGCAGCGCGACCAGCGTCACCGCTTGCTGCCCCGTGATGTCCAACGTCGTCCGGCTGACCTCCGGCCGGTCCAGCGCTGCGACGACCGCACCGCACAGGTCTTCCATGGCAATCGGCCTGACCGCCTGATCGCCGCCGACCACCGGGATCGCCAGCGGCATCGCCGCCAGGGCCCGCACCATGCCCGTGCCGCCGAACGCGCCCCGCCCGATCACCAGCGACGGCCTCAGGATCAGCCAGTCGAGCGTGCTGGCCGCCAGCATCGCCTCGGTCTCGGCCTTGGTCCGCGCATAGGCCGTGCCCGCTTCCGCATCCGCGCCCACAGCCGACAGATGGATCAGGCGCTTCACCCCCGCCGCTTCGCAGGCCGCGATCAGGGCGCGCGGTCCCTCGACATGCGCCGCGCGGGTGTCGTCCCCGCCCCCATCCTGAAGCACGCCGACGCAGTTCACCACCGCATCCACGCCCGCCAACAACGGCTCCCAGGCCGCCGCATCGGTCAGGCGACGAAAGTCCGCCTGAACCCACTCATGCCCCGGCGCCCGCCGCGAAGCCTCGTCCGGCCGCCGCGCCCCCGCGCGCACGCTCCAGCCCGCCGCCGACAGCGCCGCCGCCACATGCGACCCGATAAAGCCGTTGGCGCCGAGAACCAGAACCCTGCGGGTCATGCGAGAATCCTGTCCGCCGTGGCTTGGGTCGGCATCGCGCACCAGGTTGGACCCGCCAGCCGCCTGCGACGCCGCGCCACCCATAGATAGACCGCGTCACGCCAACTGACCGGAATCATCTGCAAAGCCGCCGCGAACGAAATCGGAGGGGGCAAACCCGCTGCGATGCGCAACACCGCATCCGAGCGCTCATGCGCCCGGCCCGCTGCGATCAGCAGCATGGTCGAGGGATCGGCCGGATCGACGCCGTAATGGGCCAGCAACGCTTGCCCGAGCGGCGACTGGACTGGGGCCAGCCGGAACCGCCCCGCACGGTCATGCCGCAGGATGAAGCGCGCCGAACCGGAGCACAGCACGCAATCGCCGTCGAAAAGGATCAGCGGCCGGTCGTCCGGGAAAGACGGCACGGCCGGATCGTCGCGGTAGCTGTAAGCCTCCCGCGTCACGCCGTGATCAGAACGGGATGTCGTCGTTCAGGTCGTAGCTTTCCTTCGGGCCGCTCGGCTTGTTGGCGCCGCCGGTGGAGAAGCCCGAGGAATAGTCGTCGTCGCCGCCACGGCTCGCGCCGCCACCGCCGCCGTCACGGCCGCCCAGCATGGTCAGTTGGCCGTTGAAGCGCTGGATCACGACCTCGGTGGTGTATTTCTCGACCCCGCCCTGCTCGTATTTGCGGGTGGTCAGCGAGCCCTCGATGTAAACGGTCGAGCCCTTTTTCAGATAGTTCTCGGCCACCTTGACGATGTTCTCGTTGAAGATGACCACCCGGTGCCACTCGGTCTTTTCCTTGCGCTCACCGGTGTTCTTGTCTCGCCACTGCTCCGACGTCGCCAGCGACAGGTTCGCCACCCGCTCGCCGTTGTTGAGCGTGCGGATCTCCGGGTCCTTGCCCAGGTTGCCGACCAGAATGACCTTGTTGACGCTGCCCGCCATCGCCGAGCTCCTTGTTCTTATTGTTGCGGTCGTGACCTAGCAGGTCGCGGCCAAATGTTCCAGCTTTGTTCTAGTTCGATCCGGTCTTGGACGGATCGGGCTCGATAACCCCCACCGGCCGTCCGTCGACGTCGCGCTGGATCACGCCGGGCACCGCCAGGCGGCCGTCGCCGGTGCGGGCCAGGAAGAAGAAGCGGCTGCCCGTCAGGGTCTTGCCCACCTTCACGCCCGCAGGGTCCAGGAACAGGAACTGGCCCTGATAGGCCCCGATGATGTCGCGGTTGGTGCCGCCCATGCGAAGGAAGCGTGCGCGCATCTCCTCCAGCCGGGCTGCGCAGTATTCCAGCTGCGGCTGGTCGCGGGCCACGACGTTGAACGCGGGCGCGCTCTTGCCGTCCTTGGCCGGCGTCACGGAGTAGCAGACGCCCGGGTCCATCGGGGCCTTCACAGCCGTGTCGCAGGCGCCGAGCGTGATGACAGCGGCCCCAAGGGCGAGAACGGCGGCGGCCTTCATCAGTTGAACGCTCATCAGTTGAGTCCGGGGAACTGGCACTGGCGGTCCTGGTCGTACAGGGCGCGGAAGCGGTTGTTGTCGTTCGATTGCTCGACCCGGCGCGGCACCAGACGCAGGGTCACGTCGCCCCAGCGGCCATAGAGCGCTTCGCCCGGGCGCACACAGGTGCCGGCATAGAGCTGCTGGACGCAGGCGTTCAGAGTGGTTCCAGCGGAAACCGAGCGCCATTCGCCACCGCTGTGGCGCAGGCAGGGGCTGCCGGCCGAGACGGGCTGGGGCGCGGGGCTGGCCGTGGGCTGGCTGGGCTCGACCGGCATCGGCGTCGGATCGACCGCGGTGAGATCCACCGACGGCAGGGCCGGCGGCGGCGCCAGCGAGGCCGTGGGCGCGGCGATCAGGGCGCCGGTTTCGTCCAGGCCCACATCCAGCGCGTCGGTGGCCAGGCCGTTGCGCTCGGCGCAGACCTGAAGCGTCGCCATGCCCACGAACTGGCCGTTCACATAGCAGCGCAGCTCGCGCGTCGGCTCCATCGGGGCGACGTCGGTCAGGTCCACGGTCAGGTCGCCGGCTTCAGGCTCGGGCGCCGACGGCGCCGCCTTGTTGCCGCCGCTGAACACCAGGGCCAGGATCACCGCGACGAGGACCGCCAGAGCGGCGCCGACGGCGATGATGATGCGTTTGTCGTTCATGGGGCGCTCTGTGAGGCTGTCGGCCCCAATAACCCCGTTGCGCCCCGGTGCGTCAACCGCGAAGGCTGGGGATCAGAGTTATCCGCCCAGCCGCGACAGCGCCGCCTGATAGTTGGCCAGTTGGGCCGTCAGATAGGCCGGCGCCGTGCCGCTCGCCGAGGCCGTCGCCGACACCGGGGCCAACGAACGATAGGCGTCCCGCACCGCCTTCATCGCCGCCTGAAGGCGGATGCCCGCCGTCTTGATGGTGTCCGCGTCGGTCAGGGACAGGGTCTTGGGCAGGTCAAGGCCGAAGGTCTTCTTCTCACCGGTCGCTCCGGCCGCGCCGATGAAGCCGGCGGAAAGGCCGAGGCCCGCCAAAGCGTCCTTGCCCGGCTCGCCCGCGCTGATGACCGCACCGACCTTGCCGTCTCGGGCGGTGATCGACAGGCGCTGCAACCCGGCCTGAAGCGCGGTCTGGCCCTGGGTGCCCTCGGCGAGGGCGGCGGACTCGGCCGTGATCGTGACCTTCAGCTTCATGTTCGAGGCCTGCTCGATCTTGCGGGCCAGGGTCTGGAGCGTGTCGCGCGCCTCGATGGTCACCGCGATCTGACGGCCGCCGCCCGCCGGGGAGACGAAGAACCGGTCGCCGGCGCGCAGCGAAGTGGCGTCCACCAGCTTCTTGCTGTCCACCTGGATGATCTCGCCCTTCGGCAGGCCCAGCCGGTCCAGCACGCTGGCCCCGCCCGATGCGACCGCGAGAGTCAGGGGCGCGGCCTTGTCGCCGTCGCCGGACCAGGTTCGAGTCCATTCCACGGCGCCGGTCAGCGGGTCGATGCGCGACAGATAGCCTTGGGTCGGATCCTTGTCCTCGGCGTCCTCGGGGCGATTTGAAATGCCGGTCAGCCAGACCTTGCCGTTCTGGACCTTCACATCCGCCGCCGTGTCGTCGCCCGCACCGCCGACATAGGTCAGACGGTCATTGGCCGAGGCGGTCAGATCGCCTTCCAGCGCGATCACAAAGGCGTCCGAGCCGCCCGCGTGGGCGTTGGTGATGGTGCCGACGTCCAGGGCGTTGTTGCGGGTCGTGCCGCTGACGATCACACGGCCACCGGAGACGGAGACGCCCGCCACCTCCCCGCTCGCCAGACCGAGGTCGCGGCTGGAGGTGAGGGTCGCGGCGCCGTTGGCGTCCAGCGTGAAGCGGCGAACGATCAGGCGTCCGTCCTCGACGCCCGCGGAATAGAGGTTGGAGCCGTCCACGGTCACGGACTGGACGCTGTCCTCTCCCGTGGTGCCGAACTGGCTGACGCCCGCGCTTTTCACGGTGTAGGCTGCGCCCGGATAGAGCTGGCTGGCGCTGAAGCCCTGGACATAGCCGTCCCAACCGCCGACCGATGTGCCGCCGGGGATGGCCAACTTGGCCCGGCCGCCGACATAGACAGTGCCATCCGCGCCGAAGGAGACCGAGGTCGCCTCGTCCGCCGCGCGGGCGCCGCGCCGCTGGGTCCACAGTTCCTGACCCTTGGCGTCGAAGACGGTGACGAAGCTGTCGACCTCGTTGGCCACATCGCCGCTCTGGCCCGGCTCCAGCGCGCCGGTGACGGAGCCGGCCACGGCGACCTTGCCGTCCGCGTCCACGGCGATGGCATAGCCGCTGGCGGTCGAGGCGGCACCGATGGCCCGGGTCGAGACCAGACGGCCCGCCGGATCGTATTTCATCAGAGCCACGTCCTGCTGGCCCTTGATCGGCTGATTGCCGGGACCGGCGTCGATGTCGGCCAAGATCCAGACCGAACCGTCGGGCGCCGTGGCGCTGGCGCGGATGGCCTTCACGCCCTCGGGCAGCGAGGTCTGAGCGGCCCGGCCGTCGACCCAGAAGGTCTCGCCCACGCGGGCGCTGGCTGCATCGGCGGTTCCGCCCGTATCGGTCTGGAACTTCAGCAACTGCTCGCCCGAACCCACCGACTGGGTGACGTAGACGGCGTCAGCGGTCTCGGTCGGGACGAAGCTGACCGTCTCGGTCGAGACGCCGCGAATGGCCAAGGCCCAGCGGTCCGCGCCGGCCGGCAGGGTCACGGTCTTGCCGTTGACGGTCAGGGTGCGGGGCTCAGCCTTGATCTGCTCGCGGCCCAGGCGGGTTTCGAGGCCAGCCGCCTGCAGCTTGCCGTTGATGTAGCTGGTGACGTTGCCCAGCGTGCGCGGCGTGGAGCCCATCTCGGACAGGTCGACGCCGACCGTTGCGGTCCCCAGCGTGCCGCGCGAAATCTTGATGTCGAAGACGACGTCGCCCTGGAAGGCGGCGACCTCGGCGTCAGGCGAACCTTCGTGTACCGGCGCGGTCAGGGAGACGGCGCTGTCACGGGTCAGGGCGGCGCTGGACTTGCTGGTCGAAGTCGAGACCCCCTGCACCAGCCGAACATCCTCGAGCTTCGCCGTCGTCAGATAAGTGCCGATCTCGGTCAGACCCGAAGCGAAGCGTTTGGCCAGCAGCGCCTGTTCGCTGACGCTGATGTTCTTCACCGCCGCCCGGTTGGTCAGGGCGTTCAGGGTCTCCAGCCCCTGATACAGGGCGAACAGCTTGCGATAGTCGGCGCCGGCCGTGTTCAGATCGACGTTGGCCGCACTCTCGTCGATCAGGCGTCGGCCGCCCAGGGCGGCGCGCACCATGGCGTCGGCCTTGGGCACGACAGCCTTGGCGTCCCACGGCGGCGTCGGCTGTTTCTTCTTGCTCGCAGCCGTCAGCGCGCTCGACGTGCCGAAGCTTGTCGAGGTGCCGCCGTACAGACCTAGCAGGTAGCCGTTGTCGATCACGGTGCGCTCCGATCATGCACCTTGCACGAATCGGCGTAACGAACGCTTAACATCCGGGCTCGGAACAACGATTGGCGACAGCCGTTAACGCAGCCGGATAGTCAGGAGCGACGCCATGTCCGCCTTGCGTGCCGCCTTGCTTTCATTCCTGTCGCTGTATGGCCTGGGCCCGAAAGCCCAGCATCACCGACGCCGTCCGGCGCCGGTGATGATCGGTCACTCTGTCCGCCGGATGGGCTGACCGCCCTTACTGGAACAGCGACAGGATGATCTGGGGCGACTGGTTCGCGATCGATAGCGCCTGCGCGCCCAGTTGCTGCTGGACCTGCAGGGCCTGAAGCCGCGCACTTTCCTTGGCCAGGTCCGCATCCACCAGGTTGCCGATGCCCGATTCCAGGGTGTCCATCAGCTTGGTGACGAAGCCGTTGTGAGCCTCGATCTGCTTGGCCTGTGCGCCGATCTCGCCGAGCGCGGCGTTCAGCTGGGTGATCGAGTCGTCCAGACGGGTCAGCGCCTGGTTCGCGCCCGTCAAGGTCAGCAGGCTGTCCGACATGGCCAGCTCGATGATCGAGCCGCCCAGCGACAGGTTCTTGGCTGACAGGGTGATCGAGGACGAAGCGTCAGCATTGGCAAGGAATTTGATGCCGTTGGTCAGCGAGCCGTTCAGGATATTGCCGCCGTCGAAGCTGGAATTCTGCACCGCTGACGCAATAGCCTTGAGCAGCGCCTTGAAGTCGGCGTTCAGCAGCTGGCGCGACTGGGTCTTGAGCGACTCGTCCTTGGCCGCGACGACCTTTTCCTTGAGCTGGTTCAGCAGGTCCGAGATCGACTCGCCGGCCGACAGGGCCACGTCGGCGATCGAGGTGGCGCGGTCCAGACTCTGCTTGACCGCAGCCAGCGCACCGACGTCGGCCCGCTGGCCTTGGGCGATAGCCCAGATGGCGGCGTTGTCCTTGGCCCCCTGGACCTTCAGGCCCGTCGACACCCGCCCCTGAACGTCCGAAAGCCGGTCGTTGGTGCGCGTCAGGTTCTGAAGCGCGATCGAAGCGGCGTTGTTGGTGTGGACGCTGTTGGTCATGGAATTCGGGCCCTGGAAGGATGCCCGGTCAGGCTAGGTCACGATTCGTATGTGTATGGTTAACGCGTGTTCACCACGTGCTTTAACCGCGCGGATCGCTCCTGCGCGGCATGGACGTGAGGGTCGTCGGTTGCGTCAGGCGCTGGTGTCGATCACCGCGCCGGAGGCGTAGTCGCCGGCTTCCATCAGCTTCACGATCTGTTCGCGGGGGAGCTGACGGACCACTTCACCGGTCACGCGGTCCAGGGTCTTGTAGACGAAGGCGCCCGGGCGGGCCCCCTCCTCGATGACCAGACGGTAACGCGCATTGCGTTCAGCGTCCTGGGCGGCCTTGGATTGCGAAAAATCGCCGCCGGCGGAAGATCCGCTGGGGGCGACGACCACGGTGGGAACCGGGGCTATCTTGGCATTGCTTTGCATGTCTCCTGACACCGGATTTCACCGGCGCTCCTGAACGATTACGCCCGGAGCAGTCGGGCGGGAGCCGAAGCTCCCGCCCTTCCACGCGTTCCTTAGCGGAACAGGCCGAGCAGGGTCGAAGTCGAAGAGTTGGCGATCGACAGGGCCTGCACACCCAGCTGTTGCTTGGTCTGCAGCGCCTGGAGGCGAGCGCTTTCCTTGGCCAGATCGGCATCCACCAGGTTGCCGACGCCGGCTTCCAGGGTGTCCTGCAGCTTCGAGACGAAGCTCAGGTGGGTGCCCAGCGACTTGGAGCCGGTGCCGAGACGGGCCAGCGAAGCCGACACGTTGTTGATCGAGGCGTTGACCAGACCCAGGGCGGTCGTGGCCAGCGTCGCGGTGCCGATCGTGGTCGTCGCAGCGACGGTCACGTTGGCGCCGCCCAGCGACAGGTTTTCCGGAGCCACCTTGATGGTCGAGCCCGACGCGTTCGACAGGGCCTTGAACCCGTTCGTGCCGGTCGAGTTGTTGATCAGGTTGACGCCGTTGAAGCTGGCGTTCGAGACGACCGTGGCGATCTGGTCGCGGATCGACTTGAAGTCTTCGTTCAGGGCCTTGCGGGCCGAGGTGGTCAGCGAGCTGTCGGTCGCGGCCAGGGCCTTTTCCTTCAGCTGCAGCAGCAGATCCGAGACGGATTCACCGGCGGCGACGGCCACGTCCGTGGCCGACTGGCCGCGTTGCAGGCTGTCCTTGACCGCGTTCAGCGCGCCGATTTCCGAACGCTGGTTCTGGGCGATAGCCCAAACAGCGCCGTTATCCTTGGCCGAGGCGACCTTCTTGCCGGTGTTGATGCGGGATTGAACCGTGGCAAGCTCGTCATTGGTGACTTGCAGGTTCTGGAGGGCGATCATAGCCCCAGCGTTCGTGTTCACGCTGTTCAGCGCCATAACGATAGTCCTTGTTTCAAGGTGTCCGGCGCCATTTTGGCGGCCGGGAGCGTTTTGCTCGATCCTCTCAGAAGCAATGACGGGGCCACGGCCGCAAAACCGGGCCAGAAATCAAGTCACTGATTTTACTACGTTAGGTCTGCTTAACCACGCTTCGAGCCCGGCAGCATTTGCCGGGTGAAGCGGCCGGACCGGCAAAAATTTCCGACGGGTAGGCAGAAACGGCCAGGCAGACTCTAACTCGAACACGCCCGCCGCCCGTCCTCCGCCCGGGCGGCGTTGGCGTCGCCGATGCGGACGATTTCGGCGACCCAGGTGAGGAACAGACGGGTGGCGGAACGCTCCTGGTCGGTGGCGGGCGCAACGAGGCCGGCGCCGTCGGGCAGGGGCGGCGCGCGTTCGACGGGGACGCACTCACTCGGCAGGGGTTTGGCGGGGCTGGAGGGCGTCGCGCAGCTGGTCAGCAGGCACAAGCTCGCGGCGAGCGCAGCCTTGAGGATCCACATGGACGGGCCTTTCAATGATGGTTTCGATGCGTTGGGCGGACAGGCGGGCCGTGGCGATCTGGTCGATGCAGCGCGCGGCCGAGCGCTCGGCGTTGTCACGGGCCTGAACCCGCCAGATCTCGGCGGCCTCGGCCTCAGCCTGGAGGGCGGCGTTCCCGGCACGGAGCCGGTCGATGCGCCAAGTCTGGACAGCGGCGGCCGCCAGCGCGACCGCGAGGCCGCCCGCGAGGATGCGGGCGATCATGCCGCCAACTCGTAGTGGGGGCCGTCGATGAAGTCCGGGCCGGGGTGGCGGACGGTGTAGGCGCGGACCGCCGCCTCCAGTCCCGTCGCCGTTTCAGGCAGATCGGCCAGCAGCCGGTCCCAGACCCCGCCCCAGGTCAGGCGGACACCTCGCTCCACGCCTGCGCGCCGCACAGCCTCAGCGACCCGATAGATCGGCGTCCAGTCCCAGCGCGGCTTGCCGCCGATCCATGGCACCAGATCAACCGCATGGCCAAAGCCATCGGAGCGGATCAGGTGGCGGCTGTTGAGAGTCTTTGAGGCGCCCGCATGAACCAGCGCCTTCTGCTGCTCCGGGGTGCGAACCCCGTCATGGACGCAGAAGTCCTGGGTCGTCAGGACAAGGGCGCGCTCGACCACCGCGATCAGGTCGGGATGCACGCCCTTCAGTTCGGCGCGCGAGCGATCGGAGAAGGAGAAGCTCATGCCGATCCCCCCAGCCGCAGCTTCAGGTTCGCCAGCAGGGCCGCGATCTGCTGCGTTGTCGGCGCGACGAGGTAGAGCACCAGCGTCAGGGCCTGCAGCAACATCAGCCCCTCGGTCAGGCGCGGCAGGCTGTCAGTTGAGGCGCGCATCACCGCCCGCGCCAGCAACAGCCACACCCCGAAAGTCAAGGCGAAGACATAGAGGCGGCGCCACAGCCAGCGCGCCTCGGGCATGGATTGGGGTTCAGTCATTGTCATGCTCCAGATCGAGATCGCCGCGGGTCCGGCGCTGCTCGGCGCCGGTTTCGATCAGGCAATCGTCATCGGTCAGGTGGTCGGGGACGTCCCAGGTCTCGGCGTCGAGAAGGGGCGGATGCAGGGCGCCGCGAGGGGTGAAGCCGCTCATCCGACGGCCCTCAGGATGACGAGGCCCCCCGAGCCGTCACCGCCGGCCCCGCCCGCACTCAGACCCGCGCCGCCGCCGCCGCCGCCCGCGCCATGATCGCCCCCATCGCCTCCGGTCTGGCCGGTCCCAGCGGCTGAGGCGCCCCCGCCCCCGCCTCCGCCACCTGTCCAACCGAGGTCGAGGTCCGCCGCCGCATCGCCGTCCCCGCCCGGACCGCTGCCGCCCGTTCCGCCGCCGGTGGTGACGGCCAGCAGCCCGCCGTCGCCGCCCACGCCGCCCTGTCGAGCCGTGTTGGCGGCATCCAGCGCGCCGCCCGCACCGCCGCCGCCCGAAGCCAGCGGATGCGCCAGCGTCGCGCCTGACTGGGCCGTCGCCGCCAGCAGAGAGGCTCCGCCGCCGTTGGATGCGGGAACGCCAAGGCCGCCGCCTCCCCCGGCCCCTGTCGCGAGGCCGCCCTGCCCGCCCGCGCCGGTCAGCAGGGTCACGCCGCCTATCGTCAGGCTGGACGCCTCGCCCGACTGCCCCCCCGTGTTGGAGGCGCCGCCGAGACCGCCCGCTCCGACGGTGACGGTCAGGGGGCCGGTCAGTGCGTCCGCCGGCCAGACCGCGACGCTGACGCCGCCCGCGCCCCCGCCGCCGCCGCCAAAGCGGTTCGTGCCCGCCGCGCCGAGCTGGCCGCCGGCTCCGCCGCCGCCGGCGCCGACGCACAGGACCTCGACCCTGCGGGCCCAGGCAGGCGCAGTCCACGAACCGTCAGTGGTGAAAACTGTTTCCTCGCTGCGCAGTGCGCCCAGCGTGGTTGTGACCCGGCCCGTGGCGCGGTCCACCGACAAGGCCTCATGCCAGGTGGAGCCGTCGGCGCTGACCTTGAGTCGCAGATCGTCGTCGCCGATCAGGCCCAGTTCGGCCCGACCGCCGTATCCGGATTGGAACAGCAGGGACAGGACGTCGCCTGCGCCCTGCTTGTTCAACGTAAGGCGCAGGTCGCCGTCACCGCCGCAGCCAGTCTCCAGCGCCGTCCACAGGGCCTTATTCAGCTTGGCGGCGAAGGGATTGTCCGCATCCGCCGTCGTGCCGACCCCGAGCCGGGTCAGTTGCTGCACCTGGCCCAGCAGCTCGCCGAGCGGGGTCCAGCCGCCGTCGCGGCGCACGACCAGTTCGCCGTGGTCCAGCACCACGGCGACCATGCCGTCAGGAGCGGGCACGACAGTCCAGCCGCCGGCCTCGAACCGCATCAGAGCGCCCTCAGGTTTGCTGTCCCATGCCGCGCCCTCGGCGTCTTCGGGCAGGATGTAGAGATCGCCGTCGCCGGGGTCGGCGGGCTGCGTGACCGCCGTGCGGCTGACCACCGCCGTCTGCACCAGCACATCAAGGCGGGTCAGGGCCTCGTTCAGGGTCACATGCTTCTGCATCTGACCTGCGGCCAGATAGGGCAACGCGATGCGCGCGCTGTCGTCGTCACTCATGGATCTGTCTCCTGTGAAAATCCGGAGATCAGTGTCCGCGCGCCCTGGACCAGGGTGCGTTCAGTCGAGGTCGATCGGCGCAATCCGCTGATTACGCTCGGGTTCGTTTCTGGAAATATGCGCGATTAAGCGCCCGATGTGGCAGGGAGGCCTGTTGGGAAGGGCTGGAAGCCTCCCTGCCGGACGGGGGGACGATTGGGCGTCTATCCATCCCGTCAGACAAAGCTACGCCGTTAGGCCGTGCGCGGATGCAGCCGGATCAGAGGATCTGCATCTCGCCGCTGGCGACCACCGGGCCGTCAGGCTTCTGCGGCGCTGGGGTGTGGCCCGGGGCCTCCATCGACACGGCGACCTGGACAGCGTGGCCCGCCATGTCCGGCAAGGCGCCCGACAGGTGATGGCGCGAAGCCTCGCTGCCGTCGATGGCGCCGACCAGCTGGACCCCGCCGCCGTCCGGCATGACCAGCCACAGGTGCGGCACACGCTTGTCGCCCGCCATCTTGTCGGTCGGGGCGAGGTAGAGGTTCCCGCTGACGGCGTCGTAGACCAGGGTCATGGCCGGGGCGTCGCCGTCGCTGAGCGTCAGGGTCGCCACCTTGACCACGCCGGCGACGGGCTGTGGCGTCGGCGGCGCCACGGGTGTCGGCTCGGGCTGGGCCATCACAACGGCGAGCGCCGCGACGCTGGCGGCCAGCAGGCCGGTGGAGCCAACGGCCCAGCGGCGCCAGAAGGTCACGCGGTCATTGTCATTGGCGGCGCGGGCGGCGGTTCCGGCATCGATGCGGGGCCAGACGCGCGGCGACGGCTCGACCGGTGCGACCTCGTCGGCGAAGGCGGCGATACGTTCGTTCCAGCCGTCGACCTGAGCGGCGAAGGCGGGGTCGCCGGCCTCGCGGGCGCGGGCGGCGGCCTCATCGGCGGGCGACAGCACGCGCAGGGCCAGTTCGCCGGCCAGGATGTCGGGGGTGTCGGGATCGGCGTCAATCATCGTTCGAGGCAGGCCTTCAGCCGTTGCAGCCCCCGCCGGATCCAGCTCTTCATCGTGCCCAGCGGCGTCCCCTCACGCTCGGCCAGCACATCATAGGTCACGCCCTCGAAGAAGGCGGTGCGGATGCAGCGCGCGGCCTTCTCGTCCAGTTCGTCCAGGCAGGTGGTCAGGCGGCGGGCGTCATCGCCCTTCTCGATCAGGGTGTCGGCCCGGGGCCCCTCGTCGGCCAGATCGTGCGCCGCCTCGACCGGCGCGGCGAACCGCACCGGCTTGCCGGAACGCAGCCGGTCGATCGAGCGGTTGCGCGCGATGGTCACCAGCCAGGTGATCGGGCTGGCCCGCGATGCGTCGAAGCTCTCGGCCTTCCTCCAGACGGTGAGATAGGTGTCCTGCAAGACGTCCTCGGCCAGTTGTCGGTCAGCCAAGATACGCAGGCACACGCCCAACAGTTTCGCGGACGTCGCCTCATAGACCGAACGGAAGGCCGCGCGGTCGCCCTGGGCCGTGCGGCCAAGGGCGAGGGCCAGTTCGTCGCGGGTCATCGAGAAGCTCATGCCGCGCCACTAAGCCGGGCGACGGGGCATACCGTCAAGCTGAATGCGGCGGCGCGCGACGACGGTGCCTGTTCAGACGTCGGCAAGAGGGATGAACGGAGCCGGAAAGCGGACGGTTGGAGTGTCCGCTATGGGGGGAAAGCGGACACTCAGCTGGTCACCTGGACTTGGGGCTTCAGTCGATTGTTTTGGCCTGAAGCAGTAATGCCCCGGCCACAAACAAGACGTAGAGCATCACACGCTGCGTCGTGGTTTCGCCAACCAGATAGGCCGGGACAGCTGAGACAACTATCCCGAATAGCCGTCCCAACCAGATTTCCTTTTTAGTCAGCCGCCTCATGGCCCTTCATCTCTCCTTGGTGGCAGACGACCGCAAGGGGTCGATAGCGGACGGGCGCGTTCGCCTGGTTAGTGGACGTTTGGCTCGTCACGGTCGTCGTAGAAAGTGCTGCCCCGGTTCGGGGCTGCTAACAGTTGATGGACCCCGATCTTCCAACAGTCCTCGATCACCATATCGGGCGGACCGCTCCCCCAAATCTGGGCGGATGCTCCCGAGGTGAACTCGCGGCTAAGGCGGCGCAAAACTTTAGCCGCCGCTTGTTCCTGATCGCGCCCAAATGAATGTCGGGTGGTGAAGAACCCGCGACGCTTGTTTGGCACACTCACGTCGGTGCCATGCACCATGAAACGGTAAATCGGCATTTGGCTTCTACAGCTCCCGTGCCAACTTCACCGCTAAACGAAATGTCCGCAATGGGTCGAAAGCGGACGTTTGCAGATGGCTCGAAAGCGGACAGTCGGCTTTGAGCGTCATTCCGGTTGGATTTCGAGAGAGGTGATCGCATCGACCGCGATCACATGTTTCAGCGGATACATACTCGCATCGTCAGGGTTCCATCTGAACCGACCTATGACCGCTATGCTGATTTTTACGTCGTGGTGGCCTCGCGTGCCTTCGATCCTTGTCCAAGGCTCGCCCAGATTTGCGTTTCCGCCAAAGACAATGCCCCAGCCGCAGGGTTCACCAATGATGATCGCGCCGTGATGCCAATCGGTGCGGAAAATACCCGAGATAGAAATCAGCTTGCCGTCATATGCCGCAGGGTGGGCCAACACCTCACAGATTTCGGCGGCCTGCACGGTCTGTGGCTGAAGAGCGAGCACTTCGAACATAAGTGAGCTTAACACGGTCGCGGCTAATGTCCGCTATGGGTCGATAGCGGACTCCCGCATTGCGCCGGTAAGCGGACGTGTCTGACGCTCAGTCGTGCAGATAGACGATGCGTTTCAGGCCTCGGCTGCGCATTTCGCCGAGGTGGCTGTCGTGGTCGCCGGAGGCTTTGGCGTCGCGCTCGCTGGCCTCGACCCAGTGGGTGCTTTCGATGTCCTTCTGCAGAGCCTTGGCCGCCATCAGGTGGCCCTGGAAGAAGAAGTCGACCGCGTCGCCGACCAGCGGAACCTCGCTGGTCGCGGCGTCCAGACCCAGATAGCCGGCCATGCGCAGTAGGGTCGACGGCGTGGCCCGGACGCGAAGGCCCTGGATGAAGATCCAGCCCCCCGCGATGACGCTGTAGGCCAGGCCCAGCCCGGGCACCCAGGTCAGCAGGCCGTCCATGCCGACGCCGAACGGGCCGATGCCGATCACGCGGTCGGAGAGCTTCTTGATCCCCTCGACATTGGACCAGATTTTCTCGATATCCCTCAGACTTCGTCTGGCCATGCGATGCTCCAAAAGCGCGCGGTCCTAACGCCCCATCTCGAACAGCGTTCACCATGAAAGGCAAGGCGTGACGAAGGTGCCGCGCATCGTGATCCTGCTGGCGACCGCCGCGGTGCTGGGCGTACTGGCGTTGCCGGGGCTGGCGGCGCTGAGCGGGATCGGGCACCGCTGGCCCGACGTGATGGCGCAATTCACGGCCCCGGCGTTCGTGCTGAGTCTGACGTTCGCGGTGGGGATGCTGCTGCTGCGCCGGGACATGTCGGCGGTGGGAGCGGTGGGGGTCGCGGCCCTGTCTCTGCTGGCCGTCTGGCCCCAATGGACGACGCCGATGGGGACGCCTGAGCCCGAGGCGAAAACGGTGCGGCTGTATTCCGCCAACCTCTGGGCCCGGAACAGGGACGTGGACGCCGTCATCCGCTCGGTGAGGGCGGCCGACGCAGACATCGTGGTGCTGATCGAGCTGGGCGATGACGCGGCCGCTCGGCTGGACGAAATCCTGAAGGGCTATCCCTATCGCGTGGCCACGGTGCGGGTGGATCGGCCCAGCGGCGCGGCGCGGTCGGCCATCGCCTCGCGCTATCCGATGAAGGGGCTGTGGAAGCTGCCGCAGGGGCTGCATCTGGTCGGGGCCGTGGTCGAGACGCCCGCGGGATCGGTGAACGTGCTTGGGGCGCACCTGACCCGCCCTTGGCCGTTCCAGTATCAGTGGGGCCAGATCAATCAGGTCACCCTGCTGTCGCAATACCGCAAGACCCTGACCGGGCCGGTGATCGTGGCGGGCGACTTCAACAGCGTGTCCAGCGCCCGCATCGGGCGGCAGGTGCAGGCGGAGGCCGGACTGATCCCCGCGCCCGGCTGGCCCGGCACATGGCCCGCGATCGCGCCCTCGGCCCTCGGCGTCACCATCGATCAGGTGTGGCGCTCGCCCGACCTCGCCTTCGTCAGCCGCAAGCTGGGCGAACCGACGGGGTCGGACCACCGGCCCGTGGTCACCGAGATCACCCGCGCGGCGCGCTGACCAGGGCTTTCAGCCGCTCTTCATGGCCGGTCGTGGGGAAGTCGTCGGCGATCCAGCTGTCCTCGAACGCCTTCAGCAGCCGCCCGGTCTCCGGTCCCGGCTCGACACCCAGTTTCGCCAGCTCGGCGCCTCCCACAGGCAGGCGGGGCGGCGTCCACTGGTGCGCCAGAGCCATCAGCTCGCCGGCGCCGTCGCCGCTCGCATGATCCGCCATGGCCCACGCCCGCATGACCCGGTCGCGGAAGGTCCGGGCGCGCAGGCGGTAAATATGGGCACGCGCCTCCTTCTCCGTCATCTCCAGCGACACCGGAGGGCCGGCGGCCGCCATCAGCCGCTCGCGCAGGGCGTTGGACAGACGCAGCCGCCGCGCCGCGGTCTCGACCACCGTCGGATCAGGCGGCAGAAGCGCCGACAGCCGCAGTTCCGCATCCTTGCTGAGCGCCACCATCCGCAGGAAGACCTCCAGCGAATGCACCTCGGGCAGGATCTGGGCCAGGACGCCGGCGCCGCCCATGGTCCGCACCGCCGTCGACGGGTCGGGCGCGGCCAGCAGTTTCAGCAGCTCCTTGGACACACGCTCGGCCGACAGGCGGATCATGCCGGGCGCGAGGGCCGCGCAGGCCTCGACCGCCGCCGCGCTGGGCCAGCCGCGGCCGTACCAGGCGTAGAAGCGGAAGAAGCGCAGGATGCGCAGATAGTCCTCTTCGATCCGCCGTTCAGGCGCGCCGACGAAGACGACGCGGCCCGCCAGCGCATCGGCCAGCCCCTGCCCCGTCGGGTCGAAGATCGCACCCGACCGGTCGGCGTAGAGGGCGTTCAGGCGGAAATCCCGCCGCGCCGCGTCCTCGCACCAGTCGCCCGTGAAGGCGACGGTGGCGTTGCGCCCATCGGTCGAGACATCGCGGCGCAGGGTCGTGATCTCGAACCCTCGCCCCCCGGCCACCGCCGTCACCGTGCCGTGCTCGATGCCCGTCGGCACGGCGCGCAGACCCGCCGCCTCGATCGCCGCCACCACGGCCGTGGGCGGCAACTTTGTGGCGATGTCGATGTCGTCGACAGGCTGGTCCATCAGGCTGTTGCGGATGCAGCCCCCGACGAAGCGGGCGCAGTCGGGTCCGCCCGCCGCCTCCAGCGCATCCATGACCTGGACGGTCGCCGGCGCGGTCAGCCAAGCTTGCCCCTCCAGCCCTGCGGTCATGCCGCGTCCTCCGCGACCGCCGCCCCCTGCGACGGTTCATCTCCGTATAGCCTTTCCCGCAGCGCGCGCAGAATCCCCGCCGTCACGCCCCAGATGTAGCGGTCCTCCCAAGGCATGGCCCAGAACCAGCGGCGCAGGCCCGGCTCCGGCTCCAGAAAGTCGCGGCGGTGGTTGGCGACATCCATCAGGAAGTCCCACGGCGCCTCGAACACCTCAGCGACCTCGTCAGGCGACGGCGCCGTCGCCGGCGGTTCGGCCAGCCAGCCGATGACAGGCGTAATCAGGAAGCCGCTGCCACTCTCATAGGGATCGCCGAGACCCAGGACTTCCACGGTCTCCGACGCCAGAGCCACCTCCTCCCGCGCCTCACGCAGGGCCGCTTCCAGCGCCGTCTCGCCCGCGTCCAGCCGACCGCCGGGAAAGGCGATCTGGCCGGTGTGGCTGGTCAGGGTGTCGGCGCGCCGGGTCATCAGCACCGTCGCCCCCTCGGGCCGCGCGATAACGGCGATCAGCACGGCGGCGGGCCGCAACTCGCGGGACGGCCGGGTCAGGTCGGGATTAAGGTCGAAGTCGGACCGGCGGGGCGGCAGTTCGTGGCTCCACTCGTCCACCAGAGCCAGCCGCTCGGTCAGCCGGTCGCGCAGGCTGTCGAGGCTCATGTGACGGACCCCAGATCGAAACGGCGGCCGTTGGAGGTGACCGACATCTGCGTCCCGTCCAGCGCCGCCCCCTCCACCAGCTCATAGAAGACCGGGCGGGCGATGCGCGCCCACAGATCGGCGCGGACATGGATGCGCGGCGCGGGTTCGCCGGTCACCGGATCGGTCTCGACCTCGATGGGGTGGTCCGGTCCCGCCTCGACCCGGTCGCCGACGTCGGTGGTGAAGGCCAGCGCCTCGCCCTGCCGCGACACGGCGACGGCGCGGAAGGGCAGGTCCTCGACCGTGATCTTCAGCTTCTCCACCGGGGTGACGAGGTGATAGCCGTCGGGGTCGAGCCGCAGGACGGTTGAGAACAACCGCACCAGCTCCGCCCGGCCGATGGGGGAGCCCTCGTGCATCCACAGGCCGTCGCGCCGGATGACGATGTCGATCTCGCCGCAATGGGCCGGATGCCACAGGTGTACCGGCGGCAGGCCGCGCGCGGACGGCTCGACCCCCGACAGGCTCTTGGCGATGATCTGCGACAGGTCGATCATGCAGCCAGACTTAGGCGGCGTCGGGCGTCAGCGCAAAGCGCGATCAGGCGGCAGTGGTCATCCCCGCCACCGTCTCCACCCCCAACGGCAGCCACAGCAGGCGGCGCGGGTCGACGGGACCGGGCAGGGTCACGTCCGGGGCGGCGACGAAGCCGAAACGGCTGAAATAGGGGGGATCGCCGACCAGCAGGATGCCAGGCGAGCCGCTGGCCCTCGCATGGGCGATGCAGGCCTCGACCAGATCGGCGCCGAGGCCGGCGCTGCGTTGGGCGGCGTCCACGGCGATGGGGCCGAGGAACAGGGCGGGCGTCTCGCCGACCGTAATATTCCACAGACGCACGGAGCCGATCACCCGGCCGCCTTCCCGCGCCACGAAACCGGCGGCCAGTGTCGCCCGCTCACGCAGGCGTTCGGCCGTCTTGGCGAAGCGGCCAGGACCGAAGGCGGCCAGCACCAGAGCCTCGACCGACGCGGCGTCGGACGGGTGCTCGGCCTCGATGCGAAGCGACGGAATTTGGGACGCGGATACGGTCATGGGCCGGCGCAGATAGGGCCTGCTGCTCGGGGGATCAACCGACCTTGGAGAAATCCGGCGCGCGCTTCTGGCTGAAGGCCATGAACGCTTCCATCGCCTCGGGGCTGCGCATCTGGCTGCCGAAGGCCTGGCTCTCGCGCTGCATCAAGGCCCACATCCGCTCGGCATCGCGCATCAGGGCCTTGGTCTTGCGGATCGAGTTGGGGGCGCGCGCCGCCAGTTTCGCCGCCAGTTCCTGCGCCGTCGCATCGACATCGGCGGCGGCCACCGCGCGATTGGCGAGGCCCCAGGCGAGAGCCGTCCTGCCGTCGATCGGCTCACCCAGCGCGAACAGCTCGAACGCCCGCTGATGCCCCAGGACCGCCGGCAGCAGCATCGAGGACGCCGCCTCGGGCGCCAGGGCCAGGTTCACGAACGGCACGGACAGCAGCGCATCCTCGGCCACCACCACCATGTCGCAGTGGAGCAGCAGGGTCAGGCCGATGCCCACGGCCCGGCCGCGCACCGCCGCCACCGCCGGCTTGTCCAGATCCGCCAGCGCCTTGAGGAAGCGGAACACCCCCATCTCGACCAGATCGCCGGCCGTCTGGCCCAGGGCGATGAAGTCGGCGATGTCGTTGCCGGCCGAGAAGCTGTCGCCCTCGCCTCGGAACAGGATCACGCGCACAGCGTCGTCGGTGCGCGTGCGCTCGGTGGCGTCGGCCAGGGCCGCATACATGGCCTGGGTGATGGCGTTCTTCTTGTCGGCCCGGTTCAGGGTGACGGTCAGGACGCCGTCCTGCAGCACCGTCTGGATATGGTCGCTCACGCCTCGTCTCCCTGTTCAATGGCCGTCCACCAGTCGACACCGTCGGCGTCGCGGTCGCGCCGGGCCCGGCCCTGACGCTCAAGATAGTTCAGATGCGCCAGGCTTTCGCCCGTCGCCATGCCCATCAGCCCCTCGCCCACTTCGCGGGCGAACAGGGCGCCGAAGACATCGACGGCGCGGCTGGGGGTCTTCAGCGTGCGTTCCAGCCGCTTCAGGCCGGTGTTGTGGCCCCGGATCAGGGCGTCCAGCCGTGTGCGCACGCCGATGAAGGGCTCGCCGTGGGACGGCAGGACCAGTGCGTCCTCAGGCAGCACGATCTTCATCCGCTCCAGCGAAACCAGCCAGTCGCCCAACGGATCGGCCATCGGCTCGGTCGGCCAAATCGACACGTTGGACGAGATGCGCGGCAGGATCTGGTCGCCCCCCAGCACCATGCCGTCCGCCTCGCGCCAAAGGCAGGCGTGCTCGGGGCTGTGGCCCTCGCCGACCACCACGCGCCAGTCGCTGTCGCCGATGCGCAGGACGTCGCCCTCGCGCATCCGGTCATAGGTGGTGGGCATGGCCGCGACGGCGCGTCCGAATTGGCCGAAAGTCGCGCGGTAGCGGTCCAGCTGAGCCGCGTTCCAACCGGCGGCGTGATAGAAACGGGCGCCGTTCTCGGGCGCGGGCTGGCCCGTGTCGGCCAGCAGCATCCTGGCGGTCACATACTCCAGCCGCGTCATGGTCAGGCGCGCGTCGAACCGCTCGCAGAACCAGCCTGCCAGGCCGATATGATCGGGGTGCATATGGGTGCAGACAACCCGCTTCACCGACCGCCCACCCAGCGGTCCCGCCAGCAGCAGGTCCCAGGCCTCTTTCGACGCATCGGTCTGAAGCCCCGTATCGATCAAGGTCCAGCCGTCGCCGTCTTCCAACGCGTAAACATTGATGTGATCCAGCGCCATCGGCAGGGGCAGACGCAGCCACAGCACACCCGGCGCGGCTTGAACCGCCTCGCCCAGCGCGGGCGGCGCTCCGAGCGGATAGGTCAGGCCCCGGCTTTCCAGCGCCTTGCCGTCCTGATTCACGCTGGCGGCGCCGTCGGCCAAGTCCGTCTCCAATCGCAACGGTCACCGTTAGAGCGGATCGGCCTCGCGCCGTCCAGCGCTCAGTTCACATTCCGGTGCGTGTTCCGCCTTGACCGCGCCGCGGTCGCCCGCCAAGGCTTTCACCAACTGTACCGGCCCAGGAGCCCATTGCCGTGTTGAAGACCAAGTTCATCGCCGTTATCGGCGCCACGCTCGCCCTCGCCTTTGCGGCGGCGCCTGTCGCGGCCCAGACCCCGCCCACGACCGCGGGCACGCCCGACGCCGAGCAGACGGAGTCTGAAAAGGCTTCAGGCACCATTCGCGGCGAGAGCGTCCTGCCCGGCCGCGTCGGCGGCGGCCGTCAGGCCCAGGAACGCCCCCAGTCCCGCGAACAGCGCCGGGACGCCGCCCGCCGCGGTCAGAATCAGGGTCCGACGCCGGAACAAAACCGCGCCGCCGCCCAGGCTGTCGCCGTGTCGCTGGGCAACAGCTGCCAGGTGACCGAAGCGAGCCTGCTGGGCGCCCGCCCCGAGGGCGGCAACATCTATGAAGCCGCCTGCGCCACCGGCCCGGGCTTCATCTTCGAAGCCACGACCCCGCCCCGGTCCGCCGACTGCGTGGACCTGGCCGGCGCCGCCGCCATGCTGCATGAACGCGACCCGGCGGCTAACGCCGGCCTGCAATGCACGCTGCCAGGCAACCAGAACACCCTGACCGTCATCGCCGGCTACGCCCAGCAGGCCGGCGTGACCTGTCAGGTCGATGCGGGCATGGCCACGGCCATCAACCGCTACGAAATCGGCTGCGCCAACGCCGACGGCTACTGGATCGAACGTCAGGAAGGCTCTTGGGCGAAAATCCCCTGCTGGGATCTGAAGATCGAAGGCCAGCTGTGCCGCTTCACCACCGACGCCGAGGCCAACAGCGCCTGGACCGGCGTCCTGGCCGGCACCGCGGCTTCGGGCTGCGAGGTCCAGCAGGCCCGCAAGGTCGGCATCGACGCCCAGCGTCTGGCTGTCTACGAGGTCAAATGCGCTTCGGGCGACGGCTGGATGGCGCGTGTCGATCTCGCCGGCGTCGCCAAGCGGGTTCAGGCCTGCACCGACCCGGCGGTGGCTGCGTTGGCCGGCGGCTGCCAGCTGACGACCGCTGCCCCGGCGGCTGCGCCCACCGAGTAACCGCCTTCCCGAAGGCAGGGATCAGGCCCGCGTCTCCGCATCGGAGGCGCGGGCTTTTTCTTTGCCGCGACGCGCTCTAGCCTCGCGTCCATGCGCATCGCCACCTGGAACGTGAACTCGGTCAACGCCCGCCTGCCGACGGTCTTGGCATGGCTGGAGGCGGCCCAGCCGGACGTCGCCTGTTTCCAGGAGATCAAATGCGTCGACGAGAACTTCCCGCGCGAGGCTTTTGAGAGCCTCGGCTACAACGTCGAGACCCACGGGCAGAAGACTTACAACGGCGTCGCCCTGCTCTCAAAATATCCGCTCAGCGACGTGCGGCGCGGCCTGCCCGGCGTGGATGCATCCGGTGTCGAGGCGGAGGCGGTTCAGTCCCGCTACATCGAGGCCCTGATCGAAGCGCCGCGTCCAGTTCGGGTGGCGTCGATCTATCTGCCCAACGGCAATCCGGTGGACAGCGCCAAGTTCGCTTACAAGCTGGACTGGTTCGGACGGCTGCACGCCCATGCGCGCGACCTGCTGGCGCTTGAAGAGCCGGTGGCGCTGTGCGGCGACTATAACGTCATTCCGACGCCCGAGGACGCGAAGAACCCGGCCGCCTGGGTCGGCGACGCCCTGTTCAAGCCGGAGAGTCAGGCCGCGTTCCGGGCGCTGCGCTACCTCGGCTATGCGGACGCGGGCGAGTTGGGCAAGCAGCCGCCGGGGACCTTCACCTTCTGGGACTATCAGGCCGGCGCCTGGCAGCGCGACCACGGCATCCGCATCGACTTCGCCCTGCTGTCGCCCCAGGCCGCCGACCGGTTCCGGGGCGTCGAGACCCACCGCGACGCCCGCGACATGGAAAAGCCGAGCGACCACGTGCCAGTCGTGGTCGAGATCGAGGACTGACGCATGGGTGAGGCGGTGCGCCTGTTCCTGCTGGTCGCGCTGGGCGCCGCCGCCCTGACCACCGCTGCGCTGGGCCTCGCCTGGTGGATGGAGCCGGAGCGCCGCCTGCGTCGGGCGCTATTGAAGGCGCTGGGCGTCGTCCCGGAGGCCGAGGCCATGTCGCCGGCCGAGGGCCGCGCCGCCGGTCTGGATTTCGACGGCGGTCAGGTGGCGGTGCTCTGGGGCCGCGGCGCGCACGGACTGGTCTATGCCTTCGAGGAGATCGAGGGCGGCGAGATCATCGTCGACGGCCATGTGCTGGCCCGGATCCGGCGGGGCGAACCGAGGAAGGCGCTGGATGTGCTGGCCCCCGATGCGGATCAGGTTGTGCTGCGGCTGCTGTTCGCCGACGCCCGGCATCCGGAATTCGAGCTGGATCTGTGGAACGCGGCGGGGGCGGCCCAGACCGGGTCGCCTGCGGAGGCGCTGAGGCTCGGGCGGCGGTGGTTGTCGCATCTGGAAGCCCTGCTGAAGGGGTGACCGCAGAAACGGTCATTGCTGCGCGGCGGGCGGAGGCCTAGAACCCCGCATCCCCTGTGCCTGCCCCTGAGGAGCGCCCCCGTGGCCCGCCTGTTCGACGCCTACATCATCGCTGACTGGACCGCCGCCGAGACCAAGAAGCTCGGCGACCAGTCGCTGTGGATCGGCGTGGCCAAGCGCGACGTGCGCTTCCGCCTGTATTCCGAGACGCACAACGTCGCCACGCGCGCAGAGGGCGAGGCGCTGCTGAACAGCCTGCTGGCCGATCACCGGAAGCGCGGCGACCGGGTGCTGGTCGGGTTCGACTTCAACCTGGGCTATCCTGTCGGCACCGCCGCGCGGCTGGGGCTGAAGGACAGCCCTGCCTGGTCGGCGATGTGGAAGTTCGTGGCGGCAAATGTGGTGGACAAGGCCGACAACACCAACAACCGCTATCAGGTCGCGGCCAAGATGAACCGGCTGATGACCGACAACGCCTGGCCGCTGTGGGGCGCCCCGGCCAAGCAGGCGCAGCGCTGGCTGACCACGACCAAGCCGCCCGCAGGGTCCGGCGCCGACATCCCCGAGTTCCGCGCCACCGAGGACGCAGCGCGCAAGGGCAAGCTACAGCCCAAGAGCGTGTGGCAGATGCACGGCGCGGGCGCGGTGGGCGGCCAGACGCTGGTGGGCATTCCGGCCGTGCGCCGTCTGCTGGAGACCATGGGGCCGTCGAGCGCCGTCTGGCCGTTCGGCACGGGCTGGCGTGCGCTGGACGCCGCCGACGTGGAGCCGCTGTCGGCGCTGGTGGTCGAGGTCTGGCCGTCGATGTTCGACGCCAAGCCGCAGCCGGGCGAGTTCAAGGATCAGGCTCAGGTGCGCGTCACCGCCGAGCATTTCGCGGCGATGGACGACAAGGGCGATCTGGCCAAGGCCTTCGCCCCGCCGAAGGGCGCGAACGACGCCCTGATCGCGAGGGTCGAGGGCGAAGAAGGCTGGATCCTCGGGGCTTAGGGCTCGCCGACGAAGTCCTGGGCAAACTCGGGGCTGTCCTCGTCGCCGGGGAACAGGGGGTCTTCCTCGCCGTCGGCGGCGCGGCCGGGATCCGGCACCTCGAAACCGACCGGCAGCGACAGATCCAGCAAGCCTGCCGCCTTCATCTCCGCCACGCCCGGCATGTCGTGGATGCTGGCGAGGCCGAAGTGTTCGAGGAACTTGTCGGTGGTGCCATAGGTGACCGGGCGGCCCGGGGTGCGCCGGCGGCCGCGCAGGCGGACAAAGCCCATCTCCAGCAGCAGATCCAGCGTCCCTTTCGACAGGGACACGCCGCGCACGCTCTCGATTTCGGCGCGGGTGCAGGGCTGGTGATAGGCGATGATGGCGAGGGTCTCGAGGCCGGCTTTCGACAGGCGGCGCGGCTCCTCGCGCTCTTCCGTCATCATGAAGCTGAGGTCCGCCGCCGTGCGGAAACGCCAGCGGTCGGCGACGATCTCCAGCTCCACGCCGCGGCCTTCGTACCGGGCGCGCAGACCGGCGAGGGCCTGCCCCACATCCGCGCCTTCCGGCAGACGGCGAGCAATCTCGGCGGCGGACAGCGGCCCGGCGGCGGCGAACAGCAGGGCCTCGACCCGGCGCTCCATCTCGGCGTCGTCAGGGGCGAACTGGATACTCACGGATTCAGCTCCAGCGGTTGGCCCTGGTTGCGGCGTTTCAGGAACAGCTCGGCGAAGGCGGCGGACTGGCGCACGTCCATGGCCCCCTCCTTCACCAGCTCCAGACTGGCCGACAGGGTGGAGGCCGTATAGCTCGACTGGGTCGGACCCTCGTCGCCGTCCCGCTCGGGGGCGATGCGGCTGAGCGGCGTCCAGCCCTCCATGCGCGGCAGAATGTCCCGCAGCCAGTCCCGGGCGGCCTCCAGGGCGAAGGCCTCGACCCGCTGGCCGGGGGCGTAGTGACGGGCCTCCTCGCGGCGGCGCTGCACCACATAGGCGCTCATCAGTTCGTACAGGCTGGCGTCGATGCGGTCGGAGGGCACGATCACCGTCGCCTCCGGATCGCCCCGGGTGAAGACATCGCGGCGCAGCTGGGGCCGGGCCATCAGGGCCTCGGACGCCTTGCGCATGGCCTCCAGCTTCTGCAGGCGGAAGGCCAGCATGGCGGCCATCTGCTCGGCCGGCGGCTCCTCGCCCTTGCCCTTCTCCGTGCGCGGCAGCAGCAGCCGCGACTTCAGATAGGCCAGCCAGGACGCCATCACGAGATAGTCGGCGGCGAGCGAGAAGTTGCGGCGCCGCGCCTCCTGCACAAAGGCCAGATACTGTTCGGCCAGGGTCGTGATCGACAGCTTCAGCAGATCGACCTTCTGGGTCCGGGCGAGCGCCAGCAGAACGTGCAGCGGGCCTTCATAACCTTCGAGGTCGACGACGAAGGCCTCACGCGCATCGGCCTGTTCCGCGGCGCTGAAATCGAGGTTTGGCTGGAAGGCGTCGGTCATGAAAACTGCTCCTTCCCCCCTCGCGGGGGAAGGTGGCTCGCGAAGCGAGACGGATGGGGGTGCTGGTTCAGCAAGCAGACACCATGACGAGGAGCGTGAGGCCGGCAGCGCCCCCATCCGAGCGGCTCCGCCGCCCACCTTCCCCCGCGAGGGGGGAAGGATGACGTGGTGGTCATCATGCCTGCGCCTCCCCCACGTCCGGGCCCTTCTTCGCGTCGAGCTTGCCGGACAGCAGCCGATCGAAGCGTTCGCGGGCCTCGCGTTCGTCGAGCGGTTCGACGTCGCGGACGATGCGGGCCAGGGCGGCCTCTGCCCGGCGTTTGGAGGCGCCCTTCAGCTGGCCGACGCCGGCCGCCACCTGACGCATTTCGGCGAGGTCGCCGTTGCAGTGGAGGACGACGTCGCAGCCGGCCTTCAGCGCCGCCGCCGCCCGCTCGGCGAATGAGCCGGACAACGCCTTCATCGACAGGTCGTCGGTCATGATGAGGCCGCCGAAGCCGAGGCTCTCACGCATCAGGCGGATGGCCTTCTTCGAGGTCGTGGCCGGGCGCTTGGCATCGATGGCGTCGAAGACGACGTGCGCCGTCATGGCCATCGGCATGTCGGACAGGGCGCGGAACGGCGCGAAGTCCCAGGCGTCGAGCGTCGCCAGATCGGCGTGGACGGTCGGCAATTCGTGGTGACTGTCGGCGAAGGCGCGGCCATGGCCGGGCATGTGCTTGATGACCGGCAGGACGCCGCCGGCCATCATGCCCTCGGCCGCCGCCCGTCCCAGCTGCGTCACCGTGGCAGGGTCGCGGCTATAGGCGCGGTCGCCGATGATGTCGTGGGCGCCGGGCACGGGCGTGTCGATCACCGGCACGCAATCAACATTGATTCCCACAGCCTTCAGGTCCGCCGCCATCAGCCGCGCGCCCAGCCGCACCAGCTCTCGCGCGCCCAGCGGATCATTGACGGCGGCCAGATAGGCGCTGCCCGGCGGGTATTTGGGCCAGTGCGGCGGGCCCATGCGCTGAACCCGTCCGCCCTCTTGGTCGATCAGGATCGGCGCATGGGGATTGCCGATGCTGGCGCGAAGTTCGGCGGTTAGGGCGCGAAGCTGATCCGGCGAATCCACATTCCGCCGAAACAGAATGAAACCCCATGGCTTTTCCTCGGCGAAGAAGGCGCGTTCTTCGTCCGTGAGCCGAAACCCGGAGCAGCCGTAGATCGCAGCCGTGGTCACCGGACGATGCAGTCCCCGCCCGAGGCGCGGATGGCGCCGCACAGGGCGCGGGCGTTCTCGGCGCTGATGCCGGTGACGGTGGTGCGGTAGACGGTCGAGCCGTTGGACGCCGTCACCTCCTGCACCCGCTTCGAGGCGCCGCCGGTCAGTTGCGGATAGCGGCCGAGGATGGCGGCGTATTCGCGGTCGGCGATGCCGGGGGTCGAGAAGGCGCCGATCTGGACGCCGGCGACAGGACGCGCCGGCGCGGGCGTCTCGGTCTTCTCCTTCGGCGCCGGCGTCACCACCGGTGCGGTCGGGGTGGTGGGGGCGGGTGTGGTCGGGCGCGGCTGCACCGTCTCGGGCGGCGGCACGAAGGTGGGAGCCTCGGCGCCCGTCGCGGCGCCGCGGTCATAGACGTCGACACCCTCGGCCGGGTCGATGGGCTGGGCGTCGATCGGCGCCTCGACCTTGAGCTGGCCCACGGGGGTGCCCACAGCCGGCGGGGCGTCGGTCGAGGAGCGCAGGCCCGAACGGTAGAACAGCACCACGGCGATGATCAGGACCAGCAGCACGCCCGCGCTGACGATCAGGGTCACCGGCGGCGCCTTGCCCCCTCCCCCGCCCGCGTTGCGCGGTCCGCCGCCCTGACGCCGAAACGGCAGGTCGTCGTCGGTCGGGGGCGTATAGGCGCCGCGGTCGCGGTCGGGGCGATAGGGATCTTCGTGGGACATGGTCGCGCCTTCAACTTGTCCGGCGCGAATCGACGCGTCGGGACGTCATCCTAGCCCCGCCGGGGACAGCATTCGAATCACAGATCGAGGGCGACTTCGAGGCTGAACAGCTTGCGGTGCTCCTCGATGGCGTAGCGGTCGGTCATGCCGGCGATGTAGTCGCAGACGGCGCGGGCGCGTTTCACCGGATCGCGGGTCTCGGCCTTGGCCGACCACTCCGGCGGCATGACCCCCGGCTCGCTCATGAACAGCTGGAACATCTCGGCCAGGATGCGCCGCGCCTGACTGCGCATGCGGTTGACGCGATAGTGGCGATACATGCGCTTGAACAGGAACTGACGCAGTACGCCCAGCTCCTCCAGCATGTCGTTGGAGAAGCCGACCAGCGGCCGTTTCGCGGTGCGGACATCCTCGTTGGACCGGATGTTGTCCTCGGCCAGACGGCGCTCGGTTTCAGCCAGGACGTCGGCGACCATGGCCCCGATCATGCGGCGCACGGCCTCCAGCCGGATCATCCGGTCATCGGCCTTGGGCCAGTCCTTGCGGGTTTCCCGCACGATGCGCCCGATCAGGGGAACCTCGGCCAGGTCGTCGAGGCTGAACAGGCCCGCCTGCACCCCGTCGTCCACATCGTGGTTGTTGTAGGCGATGTCGTCGGCGATGGCGGCGCACTGGGCCTCTAGCGAGGCGAAGCCGTCGAGGCGCAGATCCCAGCCCTGGGCGTAGTCAGCGATGGCGCGCCAGGCGGGTTCGTCCAGCCGGTGGCTGACCGGACCGTTGTGCTTGATGACGCCCTCGACGGTCTCCCAGCTGAGGTTCAGGCCGTCGAAGCTGGGGTAGCGTTCCTCCAGCTTGGTCACCACGCGGAAGGTCTGGACGTTGTGATCAAAGCCGCCGTACTCGGCCATCTGCGCCTGCAGCTCGTCTTCCCCCGCATGGCCGAATGGCGGGTGGCCCAGATCGTGGGCCAGGGCGACGGTCTCCGCCAGGTCCGTGTCGAGCTTCAGCGCGTGGGCCAGAGACCGCGCGATCTGGGCTACCTCAAGGCTGTGGGTCAGACGGGTGCGGTAGTGGTCGCCCTCGTGCGCCACGAAGACCTGGGTCTTCTCCTTCAGGCGGCGAAAGGCGGTGCAGTGGATGATGCGGTCGCGGTCGCGGGCGAAGGCCGTGCGGGTGCGGCTGACATCCTCGGGGAAGCGGCGGCCCCGGCTGGCGGCCACATCTTCGGCGTAAGGGGACAGGCGGCGGTCGGTCTGGCTCAAAGCAATCCGGCTTCAATGCTGCGCGGGGCTTTCGGATCGCCCGCCCTCACCTCATATAGACCCCTGTGAGCACCGTCGAATCCAGCCCCTATCAGATCGAGACCGCGTCCCGCCCGGGGCATGGCCTGACCCTGTCCGACAGCGCCGCCCGGCGGCTGGCGGTTCTGGGCGAGGCGGAGGGCAAGCCTGTGCTGCTGCGCGTCGCCGTCGACGGCGGCGGCTGTTCGGGGTTCCAGTACCGGTTCGAGCTGGTGGACGGCGGCGACGCCGACGACATCCGCATCGAGGCGGACGGTCAAACGGCGGTGGTGGACCCGGTGTCCCTGCCCTTCCTCAGGGGCTCGGAGATCGCCTTCGTCGATGATCTGTCCGGCGCGCAGTTCGTGGTGCGCAATCCGAACGCGGCGTCCAGCTGCGGCTGCGGGGTCAGTTTCTCCATCTAGATCAAGGCATTTAGGCGTTTGCCAAAATAACGCTTGTGCTTAGGGATTTTCCTAATTAGCGTTCTGGCTATGAACACCCTGTTCAAGGCCCTATCCCATCCGGTCCGCCGCCGCATCATTGAGATGCTGCGCAAGGGCCCCCTCGCGTCCGGCGACATCGCCGCCGCCTTCGACATGAGCTGGCCGACGATCACCGGCCACCTGAATGCGCTGAAGGAGGCCGGGCTGGTGTCGCCCGAACGGGAGGGCGCCTCGATCCGCTACCGGCTCGAGATTTCGGCGGTGGAGGAAGCCATCGCCTTCCTGATGCAGATGACCGGCGCCCGCACAGACGATGAAGGAGACAAGTCATGACCACTCGCAAACAGGCCTCCGCCGCCGACATGGCGACCGTGCTGCTCAGCGTCCTGATGGGCGGCGTCGGCGTGGCGGTGTTCGCCGCCGGGCCGACCGAGCTGATGCCCATCCACTGGGGCGCGGACGGTCAGGCTGACGACTGGGGCACGCGGGAACTGGTGGGCGGCGCCTTTCTGATGCTGGGCTTCGTGAACCTGCTGATCGCGGGCGGCATGGGGCTGGCGGCGGCGCGGGCGGAAGACCCGGCGCGGAGCCGGGGCCTGCGCATGTCACAGACCGTGGTGCTGATCGCCCTGACCGGGGTCGCCCTGTTCGCCGGGTCGTCCACCCTGGGCGGGGTCACGGACATGGGCGGCGCGGCGCCGATGGCGGGGATGAGCCTGCTGTTCCTGCTGATCGGAGCCTTCCTCGGCCGGGTCGGGGCCAATCCCTTCGTCGGGGTGCGCACGCCCTGGAGCTACAAGAGCAAGCTGGCGTGGGAGCGGTCGAACCGCCTGGCCGGGCGGCTGTTCTTTCTGTTGGGCCTCGCCGGTCTGGCCGCCGCGCCGCTGGCGCCGCAGCCGCTGGGGTATCAGGCCATGATCGCGGGTGTGCTGATCGCCGCCGCCTGGGCCGTGTTCGAGAGCTGGCGCGTGTGGCGCGCCGATCCCGACCGCCAGCCTTTCTGATCCTTTTGACCTGACGGAGAACCCGCCATGCTGAGCCTCGCCCTAGCCGCCGTGCTGGCCACGGCCGATCCGACCTCGACCAACGTCGCCCTGCCCGCCCAGCCGGCGCCGATCCTCGGCACGATGCTGACGCCCGGGGGCGAGACGCGGGCCGCCGCCGTCATAATCGCCGGATCGGGACCGACCGACCGCAATGGCAACAGCCCGATGGGCGTGTCGGCGAACAGCTATCGCCTGCTGGCCGAAGGGCTGGCCGCGCAGGGCATCGCCACAGTCCGCTATGACAAGCGCGGCATCGGGGCCAGCTTCGCGGCCGGGGTGGCCGAGAGCGAGCTGCGCTTCGGCATGCTGGTGGACGACGCCCGCGCCTGGGCCGCCGAGACGGCGCGGCTGACCGGACGCCCTTGCGCCTGGCTGATCGGCCACAGCGAGGGGTCGTTGATCGCCCTGGCGGCCGCGCAGGACAACGATCTGGTGTGCGGGGTGGTGTCCCTGTCAGGCGCCGGGCGCTCGGCGCCGGTGGTGCTGAGCGAGCAACTGCGGGCCGGCGTGCCTGAGCCCCTGCTCAGCCAGGCGCTGCACGCCATCGACGAACTGGCCGCCGGGCGGACCACCGACAATGTGCCGGGGCTGGAGAGCCTGTTCCGCCCGTCGGTGCAGCCCTACATCATCTCGTGGTTCGCGCTGGACCCGCAGGTGCTGGCCAACCTCTATCCGGGTCCCCTGTTCATCGGCCAGGGCTCGACCGATTTCCAGACCACGGTGGCTGACGCCGAGGCGTTGAAAGCCGCCCAGCCCGATGCCGATCTGGTGATCTGGGAGGGGGTCAACCACGTGCTGAAGGTCGCACCGGAAGACCGTGCTGCTAACGCCGCGACCTATGGCGATCCCACCCTGCCGCTGGCGCCGGGTGTCGTTGACGACATCGCCGAATTCATTCTGATCCGCTAACTCTTCAGCGTTTCCTGGAAGCGGACCGGGCGACCGCGGGCCGTGTCGATCAGCTGATCGTCGCGCATGACCTGACGGCCGCGGATGACGGTGGCGACGGGCCAGCCGGTGACCTGCATCCCGTCGAAGGGGGTCCAGCCGCAGCGGCTGGCCATCGCGTCGTGGGTTAGGGTGCGCCTGGCCTTCAGATCCACAAGGGTCAGGTCGGCGTCATAGCCCTCGGCCATGCGGCCTTTGCCGGCGATGCCGAAGACGCGCTGGGCGCCGTGGCTGGTCAGGTCGATGAAGCGTTCGAGCGACAGGCGGCCCTCGGCCACATGGGTCAGCATGACCGGAACCAGCGTCTGGACCCCCGGCATGCCCGACGGCGAGGCGGGATAGGGCCGGGCCTTCTCTTCCAGCGTATGCGGCGCGTGGTCGGAGCCTAGGACATCGGCGACCCCGTGTTCGATGCCGCGCCACAGGCCGGCGACATGCCCGGCGTCACGGATCGGCGGGTTCATCTGGGCCAGACCCTTCAGCCGCTCATAGGCGTCCGGCGCCGTCAGGGTCAGGTGCTGGGGCGTGACCTCGACGGTGGCCACATCCTTGTTGTGGGACAGGAATTCGATCTCTTCGGCCGTCGTCACGTGCAGCACGTGGATCCGGGCGCCGGTTTCGCGGGCCAGCTTGACCAGACGCCGCGTGGACATGATGGCGCTCTCGGCGTCGCGGACCTCGGGGTGGCTGGTCCAGTCGCCGGGGCGGGCCAGCGGACGGCGCTCGACCAGACGGTATTCATCTTCGGAATGGAAGGTGGCGCGGCGCTTCACATGACGAAGAACCTCGCGCACGCCGTCATCATCAGCCACCAGCAGCGTGCCGGTCGAGGCGCCCATGAAGACCTTGACGCCGCAGCAGCCGGGCAGGCGTTCCAGCTCACCCAGGAACTTCGCATTGCCATGGGTGCCGCCGACGTAGAAGGCGTGGTCGGTCCACATGCGGTCGCGGGCGCGGGCCAGCTTGTCGGCGAGCGTATCCGGATCGGTGGTGGTCGGCTCGGTGTTCGGCATCTCGAACACGGCGGTGACGCCGCCCAGAGCCGCGGCGCGGGAGCCGGTCTCCAGATCCTCCTTCCACTCCAGACCCGGTTCGCGGAAGTGAACCTGGGTGTCGATGACGCCGGGCAGGACAGTCAGACCCTTGGCGTCGATGACCTCGCCCGCCGAGGCTTGCGACAAGTCGCCGATGGTGACGATGCGGCCGTCGCGCACGCCGACATCGGCCATGCCGCGCCCGGCGTGGTTGGCGACTTCGCCGCCACGGACGATCACATCATAGGCCAAAGCACTTCGAGCTTGCGTCATGGGCGCTCTATACGCCGCCGTCGGCCCGGGACGCCAGCAGGGTTCGGGCGGCCTTCAACACGCGGTCGGCAGGGACGTCGATCATGTGGTTGAGCTGCTGGTTCAGGTTCGGATCGAGAGCGCGGAACTCGTCGAGGCTGCGCGGGCCGCGGATGGTGACGCCGCCCCAGGGGCCGCGCACGGCCTCATCAGACGGGCCGAAGGCGGCGACGGTCGGCACGCCGGCGGCGACGGCCAACTGGGTCCAGAGGCTGTCGTTGCCGATATAGAGGTCGGCGCGGCGCAGGGCGGCTACGGTCTGGAGCGGGGTCAGCCTGCCGTGCAGGTCGATCATGCGGTCGCGGGGCACGGCCGAGCGGACGGTCTGAATCGCCTCGCGGTCGGTGTCGGCGGCGCCGACGAGCATGAGACGGCCGCCCGTCATGGGGCCGTCACTTGCCAGAAGAGCGGCGGCGACCTTCACGAACCGGTCGGGCGGCCACTGCTTGCCGACCCATTCGGCGCCGGGGCCGACGGCGAGGATGGGCCCCTCCCCCGCCGGGATCAGCTCGGCGGCGGCGGCCTCGGTCTCGTCGCCGGTGAAGAGGCGGGGCGGCGGAACCTCGTCCAGCATCAGGGCGCGGGCGGCGGCGTCGACATGGTGGACGCCGGGCACGTCCTTGCCGCGCACGGCCCGCTTGCCGCGCTTCAGCTTGTTGGCCAGGGCCGAGCCGCGCATGTCGACGACCAGGCCCCATTTGGTGTGGCGCACCTGATCCCAGAGCTTGATCCAGTCGAGGCGGCTTTCCTTGTCCAGCACCAGCAGCTTGGTCAGGTGCGGCGTGTCGGCGAACAGAGGGGCGCTGGCGGGCGATCCGACGATGGTGAAGTCCGCCTGGGGCATGACCTCAACCAGATAGGCCAGCACGCCGGACGACATGACGGCGAGGTCCGGATCGGCCTCAGCCACGTAGAGGATCGGAAAACGCCCCGGCATTGGGGAAGCCTATAGGGATTCTCTGTCGTGCATCACGCGGCGACGCGCCCTATCTAGAGCCCATGACCGCATCCATCGCCCGTCTCGACAGCCGCGCCCTGATCCGGGTGGCGGGGCCGGATGCGCGGCCGTTCCTGCACAACCTGCTGACCCAGGACGTCGAGACGCTGGCGCCGGGCGCGCTGCGGTTCGGAGCCTTGCTGTCACCCCCGGGGCGGCTGCTGTTCGACCTGTTCCTGTGGGGCGAGGACGGCGCGGTGGTGCTGGACGTGGCGAAGGACCGGCGGGACGCGCTGATGCAGCGGCTGTCGATGTACCGGCTACGGGCGGATGTGCGGATCGAGGCGCTGGACGAGCCGGTGTGCGCGGCCTGGGGTTCAGACACCGCGGGCTTCACCGCCGATCCGCGACTGGCCGGGCTGGGCGGACGGCGATACGGCGCTGCTGAGGCGAACAGCGACGAGGCCGCCTATCACGCGCACCGGCTGGGCGTCGGCGCGGCCGATCCGGCGGCGGACGCGCCGATGGACACGACCTATCCGATCGAGGCCAATTTCGACCTGCTGAACGGGATCGACTTCCACAAGGGCTGCTTCATCGGCCAGGAGACGACCTCGCGCATGTGGCGGCGCGGCGCGATCCGGAACCGGATGCTGCCGATCACCTTCGACGGCCCGGCGCCGGCGTTTGGAGCCGAGGTGCTGAACGGCGAGCTGCGCGCCGGAGAGGTGCGGTGGGGACAGGACGGCACGGCGATGGCGTTGCTGCGGCTGGACCGGATCGACGGGGCGCTGACTGTGGATGGGCGGGCTGTCGCCCCAAATACGTCCCTTCTCCTCTTGCGGGAGAAGGTGGCAGGGCGAAGCCCTGACGGATGAGGGGTCGCGCCGCCCTTTCCGATCAGTCCCGGATCACTCGCTCATTAACTGCCGCCAGGATGGTCATCACCACCTCGTGGCTGCCAGCCTCGATTTGACTGTTTGGAAAGCGCAGCACCCGGAAGTTTTCAGCGGTCAGCCAAGCGTCTCGCTCGGAGTCATGGTCAGGATCATGATGAGGACCATCAGCCTCAACGATCAGCCGGTGACGCAGGCAGATGAAATCAGCGATGTAGCGACCGAGCTTGTATTGGCGGCGAAACTTGAGGCCTTCGAGGCGACGGTCCCGCAACAACTTCCATAGCCGCCGCTCGTTCAGACTTGGCGCTCGGCGCATTTCCTTCGCGCGATCCTGAAGCCAATCGTCCGACACCGGCGCGACCCCTCATCCGTCTCGCTGCGCGAGCCACCTTCTCCCGCAAGGGGAGAAGGAACTCATGAGCCGAACATCGCCACCAGCCGGGCGCGTTTGCGCATCAGGCTGTCGCGGAGGGCGGCGCCGGCTTTGGACAGGTCGTCTTCCAACTTGGCCAGGGCCTGATCGATCGAGCCGGTCGCGCGGACGTATTCGGTGGCTTCGTCGAACTCCTGTTCCGGGCAGCCGCCGCCGAAGGCCCAGTAGCGTTGCCCCTGAACCTCGGCGCTTTCCAGCACGCAGCGGCGGTCGGGGGCGAGGGACAGCCACACCACCGCGCGGAAGTCGGCGAGCGCGCTGCCGGCGAAGTCGTCGTGGCCCAGCAGGCCGCCGGACGCGGCGGTGGTGTCCACCGTCTGCAACCCGTCCCGCACCACGATGCTGCGGGCGTCGCCGACGCGGGCCATCTGGTTGACCATCTCGGAGATCTGCAGCGCACGGTCGCGTTGCGACGCATAGAGGGTGAAGCGGCGGGCAGTCTGGTCGATGCGCGGCCAGGTCTCGGCGAACTCGTCCACGCCCACGTCAGCGGCGGCGAAGACGGCCTCGTCGAACAGGGGTTCAGCGCCCGGACGGCGGGCGGCCAGCCGGTCCAGCGCGCGGACCAGCACGCGATTGCCCATGGAGTGGGCGACCAGGTGGACCTTCTCGGCCCCCGTCTGTTCGGCCACGGCCTGAAGGAAGTCCGCGACCTCGTCCAGCATGGCCTCATCGGCCACGGTGCGGGTGTCGGCGCCGTAGCCCAGCAGCGACGCCTGCGACGGCCAGGAATAGAGGATCGGCGCGCCGTCCAGGTTCATATCCACCGCCAGCTGGGCCGTGCGGATGGCGGCGCCCTCAAACGAGGTGTTGTAGCCGTGGATGAAGACGAAGACCTCCTTGCGCCCGCTGGCGCCGACGACATTGCGGACATCGGCGAAGAAGGCGGCCTGGTCGGTGATCGGGGTCACGCGGTTCAGGATCATGTGTTTGTTAGGGTCGGGCCGGAACTCCAGGCTCCAGATCGACGGGCGCGGGATTTCGCCCTGCTCGCGGTCATGCGGCACGCTGACCTCGGCCACGCCGTAGCTGAGGGCGCCGCGACGCCCGCCGTAGATGTCGGCGGGGGCGGTGCGGCGGGTCTGTTCGCGGTGGGTGGCGTACCAGACATTGACCAGATCGAAGTTGTCGACGCCCTCGTCGGGCGAGCCGCGCGTGCCCAGCGGATCGAGACCGGCGGCGAGGCGGGCGGCGTTCAGCTCATCGCGCCACGGCTGGAGGTTCGGATTGCCGACGCCCAGGACGCCCTCGCGGATGTCCCAGGCGCTGAGCAACCATTGGGCCTTCACCTCCGGATCGTCGGTCAGGCGGGCCACGGCGGTCATCGGCTCGGCCATGGAGATGTCGCCCTGGCCTCGGAACTGCAGGATGGAGATCAGGGCCTGCTGATAGACGTCGATGGCCTCGCCCTTCAGCCCGGCCTCGGCGAAGGCGTCGGCAAGGGCGAGCTGGAACTCGATCAACAGGTCGGGGTCGAGAGCGCGCAGCTGATTCAGCAGTTCGGTGTCGGCGGCGGCGGCGCGGAGGGCGTCGAGGTCGCCCGCATCCATGGCGGCGGCGACGGCTTCCAGCGAGACCGGCTGCGGGTCCTGGGCCATGGCGGGCGCGCTGAACCCGAGGGTCAGAACCAGCAACAGGGCCGCGATGATGCGATTCAACATGGTGTTCTCCCGCCTCTCACCGAACCTTGTGCCATGAGGGGGGCGACGCCAAGCCTTTCCAGACGTGACGACGCGGGCCCAGGCTTCACACTCAGTTCCGCTCATCCCGGCGAAAGCCGGGACCCAGAGCTTTGGGTGATGCAGCGGAACCCGTGACCCGCCACCGTCAGTCCTGAAACGCTGGCGCCTCTATAAAAGCACTGGGTCCCGGCTTTCGCCGGGATGATCGGGTTCAAAATTGAGCAGTTGAGTCTGGACCCCAAAGGAGAGGTAAGGCCATCCTCCGGACTGCAACAGGAGCCGCCATGCCGCTGATCGACCTGAGCCACACGATCGAGGACGGGATGGTGACCTACAAGGGTCTGCCCGCGCCGCTGATCTGCGACCACATGAGCCGCGAGGCGTCGCGCGGCGCCTATGACGGCGACACCGAATTCCAGATCGGGCGGATCGAGATGGTCGGCAACACCGGCACCTATCTGGACACGCCGTTCCACCGCTACGCCGACGGCGAGGACCTGAGCGACGTGGGGCTGGCACGGGTCGCGGGCCTGCCGGGGATGGTGGTTGAGGCGCTGGACGTGCAGGCGGTGGATGCGGACCGGCTCGCCGGGCTGGACGTGCGCGGCAAGGCGGTGCTGGTCCACACGGGCTGGGCGCGGCACTGGCGCACGGACGCCTATTTCGAGGACCACCCCTTCCTGACCGAGGCGGCGGCGGCGCTGCTGGTCCGGGCGGGCGCGGCGCTGGTCGGGATCGACAGCCACAATATCGACGACACCCGCACCCGGCTGCGCCCGGCGCACACCCTGCTGCTGGGGGCCGGCATCCCGATCTGCGAACACATGCGCGGGCTGGAGCTGCTGCCGGCGACCGGCTTCCGTTTTACGGCCGCCCCGCCGAAGGTGGAGGGGTTCGGGACGTTCCCGGTCAGGGCTTTTGCGGAGGTGGGGCGAGAGTGATTGGTTTCCACTTTTGCTGGAAGACCATCCTTGTGACTAATTTCAAGAAGGCTGGCTGATGAATTGGAATCTGATCTTTGAGTGGATCGGCCGCTTTGCGTTAGTCTTCACATTTGTCGGCGGCTTCGCCGTATGGTTTGGCAAGGCCTACATCGACAGGTGGCTGGCTAGGCATTTCCAAGGCCAGTTGGACAATCTCAAACACGTTCAGGCGCAAGAGATCGAACGACTCCGGGCCAAGATCGCTGGCATGTTGGATCGCGCCACCAAGCTCCACCACCACGAATTCGAGGCGTTGTCGAAGTCGTGGGACTTGCTCACGACTGCATTGGGCGCCGTCAGCATGGTCACTGCCAGTGGAAGAGAGGTTGCCGATCCGGGAACGATGTCACCCGAGGAGTTGGAAGTGTTCCTCGCCAAGACCGAACTGGAAGATTTCCAGAAACAAGCCGTCAGGGACGCCGACCGCTTTGAGAAATCCAAAGTCTATCAGACCTATCAAGATCGGATCGCCTTTGCCGAGGCGCATCGAGCAACGATGGAGTTCCACAATCACACGATCCAGTTCGGCATTTTCATTGAGCCCACGATCCGCGCGAAGCTTACAGAAACGTCGCAGGGCCTCCAGAGGGGCTTAAGGACGTGGCGGCAGATTCTTGATATGCCGGACATCATGCCTTGGCCGGTTACCGAGGCCCAAGCACACGTTCAGGAAGCCGCAGCTCTTTCAAAAGAGATCGACACTTTGATGACTGAACGGCTCTGGAGTGCCGCGAAACTGGATGTTTAATCCTCGATTCGAAAACTGAGGAACGTTCGATCAGGCTCGATAGCGCTGCTGCACCCCCTCCTCCAACCCGCTACCCTCCCTGCATGACCGACTCATCCCACCGCTGCACCTGGTGCGGGACTGATCCGCTGTATGTCGCCTATCACGACGAGGATTGGGGCGTGCCCGAGTATGACAGCCGGGCGCTGTGGGAAAAGCTGGTGCTGGACGGGTTTCAGGCGGGGCTGGCGTGGATCACGATCCTGAGGAAGCGCGAGGGGATGCGCGACGCCTTTGACGGGTTCGATCCGGTGAAGGTCGCGGCCTATGGCGAGGCGGACATCGAGCGGCTGCTGGGCGATGCGCGGATCATTCGCTCGCGGGCCAAGATCAACTCGGCGATCAAGGGGGCGCAGATCTGGCTGGAGATGCAGGCGAACGGCGAGGACTTCAGCGAATGGCTGTGGTCGTTCGTCGGCGGGGCGCCGATCCAGAGCCGCCTGACACCCGGCGCGCATCCGACTCAGAGCCCCGAGAGCGAGGCGATGGCGAAGGCGCTGAAAAAGCGGGGCTTCACCTTCTGCGGGCCCGTGATTGTGTATGCCTTCATGCAGGCTGTGGGCATGGTCAATGACCATGTCGTGACCTGCTTCCGCGAGGAAGAGGTCCGGGCTATGGGCGGCAAGTGACCAAGGCCATCCCCACCCTGACGCTCGAAAAGCTGGCGGCGAAAGCGGCAGGCGGGCCGGTGTGCGGCGTGGACGAGGCCGGGCGCGGACCGTGGGCGGGGCCCGTGTCGGCGGCGGCGGTGATCCTGAACCCCCGACGCGTCCCGGCCGGCATCGACGACTCCAAGGTGCTGACACACAAGGCGCGTGAGGGGCTGGAGATCGAGATCAAGGCCAAGGCCGTGGCCTGGGGCGTCGGCTTCGCCTCGGTGGAGGAGATCGAGGAGCTGAACATCCTGCACGCCACCGGCCTGGCCATGTGCCGGGCGATCGAGGCGTTGCAGGTCGCGCCGGTGGCGGCGCTGGTGGACGGCAACTATCGCTTCAAGTTGCCCTGCGATGTTCAGACGGTGGTCGGCGGCGACGGCCTGAGCCTGTCGATCGCGGCGGCGTCGATCCTGGCCAAGACGGCGCGGGACCGGTTGATGGTCGAGCTGGATGCGCAGTATCCCGGCTACGGCTTCGCGGGCCACAAGGGCTATAATGCGCCGGCGCATCAGGAAGCACTGCGGACGCTGGGCCCCTGCCCCGCGCATCGCCGCAGCTGGGCGCCGATCCGGGCGCTGCTGGACGCCTAGACCGCCAGCCAGCCGCCGAGCAGCAGGCCCATGAGGGCGGCGGCGATCGCTCCGGTGACCGGGACGACCCAGCCCGGCATGGCCTTGAGCTCGTCCATGAAGGACGGCTGTTCGAACACATCGTTGGCGGGTGCCTCGAACCGGCGGGCCGAGGGCGGGCGCCAGGCGACGGCGTCGAAGGCGTCCACGGTCTCATAGGCCTTGATGGCGATCCGGCGGGCGGGGCGGTCGGCGAGCATCGTTTCCATGGGTGCGGTAACGGACTCTGCCCGATGATGTTCCCGCTCAGGCGGCGGCGGCCAGATCCACCGGCTTGTCGGTGACGACGAACAGGTGCTCGACGTTCTTCAGGCGGCCGACGGCCCCGACCTTTTCGCCCTTAGGGTTGTGGATGCCGATGCGGGCGCCGACGTAGCGGGGGCGGGCGATCTCGACGACCTGCACATGGCCGCGGGCGGACAGCATCTCGACCAGCTGATCGCGGCTGAGATAGCCCTCGTCGTTGAACGACACGATCAGGTTCGGCGCCTTCACCTGCTCGACCACCGACTGCAGCGCCGGGCCGATGCCGGGGCGGCTGTTGAAGGCGCTTTTCCGCGTGCGGACGTCGATACGCTTGTTGGCGACGCCATAGGTCTCGGGCTTGTCCCACAGCACCAGGCTTTCCCAGACGTGGTAGTTCCCGAGGTAGGAATGCTGGTTGTAGGGCGGGTCGAGATAGACCAGGTCGGCCTCGATTTCGGGCGCGATCTGGACCGCATCGGCATGGGTCGCGCGGCCCGGCCCCGGCAGGATGTCCGGCATTCGCAGCTCAAGCGGCTTCAGCGCCCGGCCGGCCCATTGTTTCATATAGGCCATCTGCACCCCGGCGGTGGAATCCACCCGGTCGGCGGCCTCCATCAGGGCGACGAGGACGACGGCCTTCAGCTCAGGTTCGAGGTCGAGGGTCTCGATGCGCGCCCGCATGACGTCGATGCGGGCGCCGTTGTCGGGGTGGAAGTAGCGGGCGTCCTGACAGAAGGCCTGGGTGAACCAGCCGGGTTCGGGCTTCAGCGTCCGCAGTTCGGCGAGGATGGTTTCGGCGGGGGCCTGCCAGCGGTCGCGGTCGGCCTGGACATAGGCGGTGGCGAGGGTGTGGGCGTAGGCGTTGTGGTCGTTCGACCAGACGGAAAACCCCTGCCCCTTCAGCGCATGGCCGACGCGGGCTGAGCCGGAGAACAGGTCGCACACCGTCCCGCCGTCGGGCAGCACGTCGCGCACCGCGCCGGTGACGTGGCCGAGAAGCGCGCGCTTTGAGCCGATGTATTTGATCATCGCGCCGGAGAGTGGGGGTGTTCGGTCAGCCCGGCAATTGGGCCGGCGCTACTTCCGCTTCTTCGGCGCCTGGGGCGCATGGGCCAGCCGCAGCAGGTTCGCCGCCCCCGGCGCCCCGAACGGGGTGCCGGCGAGGATGAGGATGCGCTGGCCGGGGTCGGCGAGGCCGTATTTGACGGCGCTTTCGACAGCCTCGTCGGTGACGTCCTCGAGCGAGGCGGGCTCCTTGCCGAGGCGGGTCTCCAGACCCCAGACAAGGGCCAGACGGCGGGCCGTGTCCGGCTTGGGCGTGATGGCAAGGATCGGCTGTAGCGGCCGCTCTCGCGACATGCGCCGCGCGGTGCCGCCCAGCGTCGTGAAGACGACGACACACGCCGTGGACTGGGCCTCGGCGGCTTTGCGCGCGGCGGCGACCAGGGCATCAGCGTCGAAGTCGTCCATGCCGGCGTGTTCGGCGTCCATCAGGCTGGGCCACAGGGGGTCGGCTTCGACCCGCTCCATGATCCGGTTCATGATGGCGACGGATTCCAGCGGATAGTCGCCCGACGCGGTTTCGGCCGACAGCATCAGGGCGTCGGCGCCCTCATAGACCGCATTGGCGACGTCGGACGCCTCGGCGCGGGTCGGAGCCGGCGCGCTGGTCATGGATTCCAGCATCTGCGTGGCGACGATGACTGGCACGCCGCGCTGACGGGCGGCGCGGATGATCTGCTTCTGGGCCACGGGGACCTCTTCGGGGTCCAGCTCGACGCCAAGATCGCCGCGCGCGACCATGACGCCGTCGCAGTAGTCGAGGATGCTGTCCAGCGTCGCGAGCGCCTGGGGCTTCTCGATCTTGGCGAGGCAGGCGGCGCGGCCCTTCACCAGCTGCTTCAACTCGGCCATGTCCTCGGCCTTCTGCACGAAGCTGAGGGCGACCCAGTCGACGCCGATGCGCAGGGCGAAGGCTAGGTCCTCGCGGTCCTTGGGCGTCAGGGCCGAGACGGGGATGACCGCCTCCGGCACCGCCACGCCCTTGCGGTCGCTGAGCTTCGAGCCGGAAACGACGGTGACATCGGCCCAGTCGTCGGTGCGCTCGCCCACCTTCAGCCGCACCCGGCCGTCGTCGAGCAGCAGGGACATGCCGGTCCGCAGGGCCTTGAAGATCTCGGGATGCGGCATCTGCACCCGCGTCGCGTCGCCCGGTGTCGGGTCGAGGTCGAAGCGCATGGTGTGGCCGGGCTTCACCGAGATTTCCGTGTCGGCGAAGCGGCCGAGGCGGAGCTTGGGCCCCTGAAGGTCGGCGAGCACGCCGAGCGGCCTTTGCAGGGCGATCTCGGCGCCGCGCACGGCCTTCAGCGCTGCGGCGTGGTCCTCATGCGAGCCGTGACTGAAGTTCAGGCGGAACACGTCCACCCCCGCCTCGGCCAGGGCCTTGACGGTTCCCGGCGCCCGGCTTGCGGGGCCGAGGGTCGCAACGATCCGGGCGCGCCGGGCTCTGTTCATCATGGCTCCGAAAGTGACCGCCGGAAGTGTGGCGGCGAAACGTCCGCCGGTTAAGGCCGGTTCGCCGCGCGAAACACGAAGTTACGCCCTGAAACAATGCTGGTGCGAGCGGCGGGGGTCGAACCCGCATGACCGAAGTCGACGGATTTTAAGTCCGTTGCGTCTACCAGTTTCGCCACGCTCGCGGCCGTCCTTGGCTAGGGCAAGCCGCGCGCCGGGAAAAGCCCTTGTCAGCACGGCGGGCGCCGGTCAGCATGGACGCAGTGGGGGCATGTTCATGATTTCGCGTCTGGTTTCGCTTTCAGGCCTGTGCGGCCTGCTGATCCTCGGCGGCTGCGTCGAGAGCCATGGACACATCGTGTCCCAGAACTGGGTGGATCGCCCGGGCCGGCCGACCATGCATTTCCTGAACACCCCGTCGGAGGCCGATGGGCTGGCGGTCTATCCCCGCTCCGCCTTCGACGCCGGGGTCGAGGGTTCGGCCTATGTGCAGTGCCGCTTCACCGAGACCGGCGGGTTCGACCAGTGCGTGGTGCTGGAGGAGACGCCCGCGAGCCACGCCTTCGGCGACGGAGCACTACGGGTCATGACCTATTACCGCTGGGATCCGGCGGCCTATCCCGAGATGATCGGCAAGCCGGCCCGCCAGCGGGTCTGGTTCCGGATGCGCTGATCTTACTGCGCCGGCGCCGGGCGCATGGCGCGGAAGTCGACGTCGGAATCGGCGACCAGCCAGATCAGTCCGGCCCAGGCGGCGACGTTCTGGTTCAGCTGGGCCGGGTCGATCTTGTCCAGAGTGTCGTTGGCCGTGTGGTGCAGATCGAAATAGCGCGTTCCGTCCTGGGCCAGGGTGAAGACCGGCACGCCGGCGGCGGCCAGGGGGCCGACATCGGCGCCGCCGCTGCGCTCGGGCGTGGCCGAGGCGAGGACGCCGATGGGATAGAGCACCTGGGTCGCGGCGGCCTGGAACGGCGTGCCTTGCGCGCCGGGCGGCAGGCGCAGGGCGTAAACGCGGTCGGCGCCGAAGTCGCTTTCGCCCGCGAGGATGTGCTGCTCGACGGCCTCGGGACCGCGAGCGCTGACATAGGCGCCGCCGCCGTCGCCGGTGGCGTCGGTCGGCTGGGCCACTTCCTCGGAGCCATAGAGGACCACGCGGATGGTGCGGGCGGGACGGCGGCCGGAATCCGCGATGGCCCGGGCTGCGCCGAGGGTGATGGCCCCGCCCGCGCCGTCGTCGATGGCGCCGGTGCCGAGATCCCAGCTGTCCATGTGTGAGCCCAGCACGATGACCTCGTCCGGACGGGAGCGGCCGGTGATGTCGCCCATCACGTTCTGGGACATGGTCTCATAGGTGCGGGCGGTGGAGGACAGGTGGACCCGCACCGTCTGGCCCATGCCGATCAGGCGGCTGACCTGATCCGCGTCGGGGGCGGCCAGGGCGAAGGACGGCAGGGTCGGCTTGCCGTCGACATAGCGGGTGGTGCCCGTGTGCGGCAGACGGTCGTAGTCCGAGCCCACCGAGCGCATCATGTAGGCGACAGCGCCCTTGGACACCGCCACGGCGGGGCCGCCGCCGCGCACGCGGGTCTGGGGGCCGTAGCCGGAGCCGTCCTGCATCGGGTGCATCTGGCCCAGGTCGATGAAGACGATCTTGCCGCGCACGGCGGACTCCGGCGCGGCCTGCAGCGCCTCCAGCGAGGTGAAGCGGACGACCTCGGCCTCGACACCGCCGGCGGGGGTGGCGGGCGAATGGCCGAGCGCGGCGACGGCCAGACGCTGCGGATTGGCGCCGACGATGGAGCCGCTCTCCTCGCCCCGCTCCCAGCCGATCAGGGGGAAAGTCTCGATGCGGACATTGGTGAAGCCGTTGGCGCGCATGTAGTCGGCGGCCCAGGCGGCGGCCGCCTGTTCCGACGGCGACCCGGCGGGGCGCGGGCCGAAGCGGGTGGTCAGCTGGGTGACGTAGTCGAGCGCGATATTGCCCGCCATGGCGCGGTCGCGGACCTGTTCGGCACGGGCGATGGTCGCCGCATCCTGGGCCAGAACGGGCGTGGCCACGAGGCCGAGCGCGAGGGCGCTGGCGGCGATAGTGCGGATCGACAGGGACAAGGCGGCGTCTCCAGACTCAGGATGAAGGCGCGGAGCCTAGACCCTGAAACCGGAGGCCGGAAGAGCCTCAGCCCTGCTTGAAGTAGGGTTCGACCGGGCCTTGCAGTTTGACGGTCAGGGCCTTGCCGCGGCGGTCGACGCGGTTGCCGACGGCGAGGCGGACCCAGCCTTCCGAGACGCAGTATTCCTCGACGTTGGTCTTTTCCTCGCCCTTGAACCGGACGCCGATGTCACGGGCCAGGATCTCGGCGTCGTGGAACGGGCTGTCGGGATCGACGGACAGGCGGTCGGGAAGGGTGTCGGACATGGTCAGGCTCACGCGATGGATGGTGCGCGTTTAGCCGAGGGCGGCGCGGGCCGGAAGCCCTGTCGGCCTATTGCACCGACTGACGCGGCGACGGCTGCGGTTGCGGGGGCGTCGAGGCGGGCGGCGTCTGGGCCGTTGCGGCGGCGGAGCCTGCGGGCGGACGCGCGGGCTGGGCCGCCGGGCGGTTGG
>DASWYI010000021.1:0-93354 GCA_036405055.1 Brevundimonas sp. | reverse complement strand
AACCGGCGACGGTCGTGCCGTTTGAGGCCCGCGAGAGCGATGGACCGGGAAACCTGATCCGCCCCCTCGACCGCTTCCCCTTCGTCCCCGACGACGCGGGCCGTCTCGATCAGGACTGCTACGAGGCGTTCAACATCCAGGTGCAGGGGCTGATGCGCCGGATGAAATCCACGAACGGCAAGACGCTGGTGATCGGCGTGTCGGGCGGGCTGGATTCGACCCAGGCGCTGCTGGTCGCGTGCCGGGCGTTCGACCGGCTGGGCCTGCCGCGCACGGGCATACTGGGCTTCACCATGCCGGGGTTCGCCACCAGCGAGGGGACGAAATCCAACGCCTGGGCGCTGATGAAGGCGCTGGGCGTCACGGGCGCCGAGATCGACATCCGCACCACCGCCATGACCATGCTGGAGGGCATCGGGCATCCCTATGCGAAAGGCGAGCCGATCCACGACATCACCTTCGAGAATGTGCAGGCGGGACTGCGCACCGACTATCTGTTCCGGCTGGCCAACCAGAACGGCGGCTTCGTGCTGGGGACCGGCGACCTGTCGGAACTGGCGCTGGGCTGGGCCACCTACGGCGTCGGCGACCATATGAGCCACTACAACGTCAATGGCGGGGTGGCGAAGACCCTGATCCGGCACCTGATCCGCTGGGTGGCGATGAAGGAGCATGAGGGCGAGACGGCGCGTGTGCTGCACGCCATTCTGGACACGGAGATTTCGCCCGAACTGGTCCCCGCGAAGGACGGCAAGATCCAGTCGACCGAAGGGACCGTGGGGCCTTACGCCCTGAACGACTTCTTCCTGTTCTACATCACCCGCTTCGGCATGAAGCCGTCGAAGGTGGCGTATCTGGCGCATCAGGCGTGGAAGGATGCGTCGACCGGAGCATGGCCCGAAGGCACCCCGGCCGACGAGCGGGTCGCCTATGATCTGGCCACCATCAAGTCCTGGCTGCGCAAGTTCCTGGTCCGCTTCTTCCAGACCAGCCAGTTCAAGCGATCCGCCCTGCCGAACGGGCCGAAGGTGGTGACGGGCGGAAGCCTCTCGCCCCGCGGCGACTGGCGCGCGCCGTCGGACGGCACGGCGCGGGTGTGGCTGGATGAGCTGGAAGCGAATGTGCCGGACACGTGATTTCACCTCCCCGTTCGCGAAGGCGAATGGGGAGGACAGATCGCGCAGCGATCAGGCGGGGACGGCGCAGGTGTCGGCCGCTTGAATCGCCAATCCCCTTCGACGGAGTCGCCCCCTCCTGGCGTCCTTCTGCCGCCTGTCCTCCCCATCGCCGTTCGGCGACGTGGAGGTGAGCGCTACGGCACGTCCCGCAGGAATTCGAAGATCGCCGCCCGGGCTTCCGGCTCGTCGAGCATGGGCGCGTGGCCGACGCCGGTGACTTCCGCATAGGCCATTTTCGGGGCGCGCTTCCTCATCTTCGCCGCGATGCCGGCGCTGAGCAGGTCGGAGGCGCCGCCGCGGATCAGCAGGGTCGGGCGGCCCCTGGCCAGCCGCGTGAAGAAGGGCCACAGGTTGGGGACCAGCCCCTTGGCGCCCATCGCCCGGATCGGGACCGAGATGTCGGGATCATAGTCGAGGACCGGGCCGTCCGGCCCCTCGCGGAAAACCCGCCGCGCGAAGGCGTCCCAGTCGGCGTCCGAGTATTCCGGGAAGGCGACGGCGTTGTGGGTCTTCACATAGGCGGCGGCGGCGGCCCAGGTCGGGGTGTCCACCGGCTGGCCAGCATAGGCGGCGATGCGGGCGAGACCAGCCGGGTCCACCTCGGGCCCGATGTCGTTCAGGATGGCGGCGGCCACGCGCTTTGACCTGAGCGCCGTCACCGCCATGGTGATGAGCCCGCCCATCGAGGTGCCCATGAAGACGGCGCGGTCGATGCCCGCCTGATCCATCAGGGCGAGGATGTCCTTCGCATAGACCGGCGGCTGATAGGTCATGGGATCGGGCGCGCGGTCCGACAGCCCTCGCCCGCGCACATCCACCGCCAGCACGCGCCGCCCGCTCTGGGCGATCAGGGTGGCGATGGCGTCGAAGTCGGCGCTGTTCCGCGTCAGGCCGTGGATGGCGATGACCGGCAGCCGCACCGGCCCGTCGGCGCCGGGATAATCCCGCGCATAAAGGCTCAGGCCATCAGGCGAGGTGAAGCGGCGTTCAGCGTAGGCGGCCATGGGTGTCTCCGGCTTGCTCGGCGGGACGTTATTTCATCGCTTGAAGAATTGCGAAGCCTTCAATGCCCGAACAGGTCGCGCACGAAGTCATCGAGGTTTCCGCCCTCGAATCTGAAACCGGAGACGCCGGCGCGGCGGGCGGCCTCCATGTCGGTCGGCTGGTCGCCGATCATGAAGGACTTGGCCGGGTCGATGCCGTGCTCGGTGATGGCGCGCAGGATCATGCCGGGGTTGGGCTTCCGGTCCGGATGGTCGGCGTGGAAGTACGCGGGATCGCGCGCCTCGGCATGGTATGGGCAGGCGTAGACGGCCTGGATCCGCGCGCCCTTCGCCGCCAGCCGCCGCACGATCAGGGCGTTGAAGGCGTTCATCTGGGCCTCGGTGAACATGCCCCGCGCCACGCCCGACTGGTTGGTCACGATCACGGCCACATAGCCGAGGGTGTTCAGCCGGTGCACCGCCTCGGCCGCGCCGGGAATGAACACCAGCTGGTCCTCGCGATGGGGATAGCCGATGTCCTCGATCAGGACGCCGTCGCGATCCAGAAAGACGGCGGGAACGCCCGCCACAGTCGTCGAACTCAAACCACACTCCGTGCCGCAGCCACGCGGCGAAGGCGTTTGAATAATGCCCATCGTTGCAACCCGCAACGCGAAGTGACCCCCCGGCGTTTGGCGAGGGCGGACCGGGTTTGCTAGACGCCTCGGCAATCTCGCGGACGGCCCCGGCCTTTCGCGCCGTCGCGCATGATGCGCCAGACCAGCGGAACAGACCCATGATCCCCTTCATCGACCTGCAGGCCCAGCGCCTTCGCCTGAACGGCAAGATCGAGGCCGCGGTGCAGGAGGCCGTCGTCGGCGGCGCCTGGGTCATGGGCCCGCAGGTGCGCCAGTTCGAGGCCGACCTGGCCGCCTTCGGCAAGGCGAAGCATGCGCTCGGCTGCGCCAACGGCACCGATGCGCTCGCCCTGCCGCTGATGGCCTGGGGGATCGGGCGCGGTGATGCGGTGTTCGTGCCCAGCTTCACCTTCGCCGCCACCGCCGAGATCGTGCCGTGGTTCGACGCCGAGCCGGTGTTCATCGACGTGGACGCCAAGACCTACAACATGGACCCCGGCCACCTCGAGGCCGCCATCGAGGCGACGATCAAGGAAGGCCGCCTGACCCCGCGCGTGGTCATCGCCGTCGACCTGTTCGGCCAGCCCGCTGACTATCCGGCGATCAAGGCGGTCTGCGACAAGTTCGGTCTGAAGCTGATCTGCGATTCGGCCCAGGGCTTCGGCTGCACGATCAACGGCGAGCACCCGCTGAAATGGGCCGATGTGACCACCACCAGCTTCTTCCCGGCCAAGCCGCTGGGCTGCTACGGCGACGGCGGGGCGGTGCTGACCGATGACGACGAGCTGGCCCAGCTGATGGATTCCATCCGGGTGCACGGCAAGGCCGTCGCCATGGACCTGAAGGACCGCACCTTCGAACACGACCCGAAATACCTGAACATGCGCATCGGCCTGAACAGCCGTCTGGACACCATCCAGGCCGCGGTCCTGATCGAGAAGCTGAAGGTGTTCGGCGAGGAGATCGAATGGCGCAACCGCATCGCCGCCCGCTACAATGAGGGCCTTCGCCCCCACGTGTCGGCGGTGCCAGACGTGCCCGCTGGCAACATCTCGAACTGGGCCCAGTACACGATCGAGCACCCGAACCGCGATGGACTGGCCGCGCATCTGAAGGAACAGGGCGTGCCGACAGCGGTCTATTATCCGATCCCGCTGCACCTGCAGCCGGCCTATGACATGTACCCGCGCGGGCCGCAGGGTCTGCCGGTCACGGAACGCCTGAGGTCGGTGGTCATCAGCCTGCCGATGCACTCGGACCTCAATGAGGCGACGCAGGACAAGATCGTCGCCGCCGTGGCCTCGTTCCAAGGCTGAGAAAGGTCTAGGAAGCGCGCATGACCCAATCTCAAACCGTTCTGAAAATCGGCGTCGCCGGCGCTGGCGTCATGGGCCGCAACCACGCCCGCGTGGTCGGCGAGCTGCGCGACGTCGAACTGACCGCCGTGTTCGATCCCGACACCGCCGTGGTCCAGGGCGTGGCCGAGGCCTACGGCGCCATTCCCTACACGAGCGCCGAAGACTTCGTGGCCGCCGGTCTGGACGCCGCCATCATCGCCACACCGAACCGGCACCACGCCGACCTGTCCGTCGCCCTGCTGGAAAAGGGCGTGCATGTGCTGGTCGAGAAACCCATCGCCTCAACCGTCGCCGACGCCCAGCGGATGATCGACGCGGCTAGGGCCAATGACCGCGTGCTGATGGTCGGTCAGGTCGAACGCTTCAACCCGGCGGTGGAAGCCGTGAAACGCGCCGTGGACGGCGACGAGATCATCTCCATCCAGATCACCCGCGTCGGCCCCTTCCCCGCCCGCATGGGCGAGGTCGGCGTGGTCATCGACCTGGCGGTCCACGACATCGACATCATCCGCCACCTGACGGGCTCGGAGATCACCGAGGTCCAGCCCCAGGTCGCGCGCACCAAGGCTGAGCGTGAGGATACGGCCCTGCTGCAGTTCCGGCTGGCCAACGGGGTGATCGCCCACATCACCACCAACTGGGTCACCCCCTACAAGGTCCGCACCCTGCAGGTGGCGACCCGGAACAAGTTCGTCGTCGCCGACCTGATCACCCGCCAGGTGACCGAATACTTCGGCCAGCAGACCGACGGCAGCTACCAGACCCGCGCCGCCTTCGTCTGGCCCGCCGAGCCCCTGAAAAAGGAGCATGAGGCCTTCGTGCAGGCGATCCGCACGGGTCAGACCCCGGCGGTCACGGGTGAAGACGGGCTGCGGAACCTGGAAGTGGCGCTGAGGTGTCTGGGGGAGGGTTGAGGCCCTAACCCACCATCTGCATCGCCAGCCATTCGGCGATGAGGGCCGGTTTGTCGCCGCCTTCGATCTCGACGGTCAGTTCGTGCTTGATCAGCCAGCGGCCGCCGCCCTTGTCCTCGGCGGACATCAGCTTGAAGCGTCCGCGCACGCGTGAGCCCGCCGGGACGGGCGCGAGGAAGCGCAGCTTGTCGAAGCCGTAGTTGACGCCCATCACCACCCCGTCCAGCCGCTCCACCGCGTCATAGGACATGGCCGAGGCGAGGCTGAGGGTCAGGAAGCCGTGGGCGATGGTTCCGCCGAACGGGGTCTTCGCAGCCGCCTCCGGATCGACGTGGATGAACTGCCAGTCCTCGGTGGCGTCGGCGAAGGCGTTGATGCGCGCCTGATCGATCTCGAACCATTTCGACAGGCCCATTTCCTGGCCGATCATGGCGGGCAGATCAGATGGCTTGGTCATTGGAACCGGTCCTCGATGATGGCGGAAAACAGGGCGGGGTCGACGTTGCCGCCGGACAGGACGATGGCGGTGGTCTGATCCGTCGTCCGCACCTTGCCGGTCAGGAGCGCGGCCAGGGACACGGCGCCGCCGGGCTCGACCACCATCTTCAGGGTGCGGAAGGCGAAGCGCACGGCCTCGGCCACCTCGGCGTCCGAGACGGTCTCAACGCGGGTCAGGCGCTGGTTGATCGGGAAGGTCAGCTCGCCCGGCCGGTCGGTCATCAGGGCGTCGCAGATGGTCGGTTTCGCCGGCGCATGGGTCAGGCGCTCGCCCGCCGCCAGCGACAGGACGGTGTCGTTGTAATCCTGCGGCTCCACCCCGATCACGGCGGTGTCGGGCGACAGGGCGGCCATGGCCAGATTGATCCCGGCGATCAGACCGCCGCCCGAGGTTCCGCAGACCAGCTGGTCGATCTCCAGCCCCCGCGCCCGCGCATCCTCGACGATCTCCAGCCCCGTCGTCCCCTGACCCTCGATGACGAAGGGATCGTCGAACGGGCGGACGAGGATCGAGCCGCGCGTGGCCGCGATCTCCTCGCCGATGGCCTCGCGGCTTTCGGAATAGCGGTCGTAGGCCCGCACCTCGCCGCCGTTGGCGATGACGCCCTCGACCTTCACCCGGGGGCTGTCGGCGGGCATTACGATGATGGCGGTCGTGCCCACGGCGCGGGCGGCGGCGGCCACGGCCTGGGCATGGTTGCCCGACGAATAGGCGACGACGCCGCGGGCCTTCTCCGCGTCGGTCAGGCGGCTGATGCGGTTGTAGGCGCCGCGGAATTTGAAGGCGCCGATGACCTGCAGGTTCTCGGCCTTCATCAGCACGCGGCCGCCGAGCCGCTCGTTCAGGGCCGTGCTTTCGATCAGGGGCGTGCGCACGGCGTGGCCGGCGATCTGGCGGGCGGCGTCCTGAACGCCGGCGAAGGAGGCGGTGTGCATGGGAGCACTTAACCGGAAGGCGCGGGCGTGCGTAAGGTGCAGGTTATGAAAAGCCTGATCCTCGCCATCGACCAGGGCACCACCTCGACCCGCGCCATCGCGTTCGAGGTCTCCGACAGCGGCGCGATGCGGCCGCTCGCGGTCAGCCAGATCGAGCTGCAGCAGCATTTCCCACGCTCCGGCTGGGTCGAGCATGACGCCGCCGAGATCTGGGCCGCGACGCTGCAGACCTGCCGCGAGGTGGTGCGCAAGGCCGGAGGCGTGGGTCGGTTCGCCGCCATCGGCATCACCAACCAGCGCGAGACGTCGGTGATCTGGGACGCCGCGACCGGCGAACCGCTACACAAGGCCATCGTCTGGCAGGACCGGCGCACGGCGGATGCGACGGGTAGGCTGGCGGCGGCGGGGCATGAGCCGGGGGTACAGGCGGCGACGGGCCTGATCCTCGACCCCTATTTCTCGGCGTCCAAGTTCGCCTGGCTGCTGGATGCGGTTCCAGGCGCGCGGGGGCGGGCCGAGCGGGGCGAGGTGAAGCTGGGAACCATCGAGACTTGGCTGGTGTGGAAACTGACAGGCGGCGCGTCACATGTGACGGATGCGACGAACGCCAGCCGCACCTCTCTGATGGACCTGTCGAGGTGCCAGTGGCGATCCGATCTGGCGGATCTGTTCAATGTGCCGATGGCGGCGCTGCCGGAGATTCGCGGCTGTGCGGATCATCTCGGCGATTGCGAGCCGTCGCTGTTCGGGGCGGCCCTGCCCATCCACGGCGCGGCGGGGGATCAGCAGGCAGCGCTGGTCGGCCATGGCGCGCTGAGGGCTGGGGACGCCAAGATCACCTACGGCACCGGGGCCTTCCTGGTGGCCAATGTCGGGGATGCACCCGTGGCCTCGACCCGGCGGCTGCTCGGCACCCTGGGGTACGAGGCGATGGGAGTGGCGGCATATGCGCTGGAGGGGTCAATCTTCTCGGCCGGGTCGGCGATCCAGTGGCTGCGTGACGGGCTGAAGGTCATTTCGGAATCGCGCCAGTCGGAGGCCATGGCGCAGAGCCTGCCCGACAACGGCGGGGTCTATCTGGTCCCCGGCTTCACGGGACTTGGCGCGCCTTGGTGGGACCCGGACGCGCGGGGCACGATCACCGGCCTGACCCGCGACAGCGGGCCGGCCCACATGGTGCGGGCGGCGCTGGAGAGCCTGGCCTATCAGACGCGCGATCTGCTGGACGCGCTGGCCGCCGACGGGGCGCCGCGGCTGGAGACGCTGAAGGTCGACGGCGGGGTCACGGCCAACGCCTTCGCCATGCAATTCGTGGCCGACATCTGCGAGGTCGTGGTCGAGCGCCCGGCGTTTCAGGAGATGACGGCGCTGGGGGCGGCCAAGCTGGCGGCCCTGGGCGTGGGTCTGATCCCCGATCTGGAGGACCATGCGGCCGAGGCCCCGGCCCGCTGGAAGCCCCGGATGGGCGCTGACGAACGCGAGCTGTTGCTGAAGGGCTGGCGCGGCGCGGTCCGGGCCGCCATCATCGCCGCGCCCAATTCCGAGAACCCATGACCGACGTGAATGCATCCGACGCCCAGGCGACCTTTTCCGGCACGCGGGAGGTCGATCCCCGCCATGCGCTGGACCCGGCGGCGCTGGACGCCTGGATGCGCGAGAATGTGGAGGCCTATTGCGGCCCGCTGGCGATCCGCCAGTTCAAGGGCGGCCAGTCCAACCCGACCTATGAACTGACCACCGCCACCCGCGCCTATGTCCTGCGCCGCAAGCCGCCCGGGACGCTGCTGCCCAGTGCGCACGCGGTGGATCGCGAGTTCACGGTGATCTCGGCCCTGTTCGCCCAAGGCTATCCGGTGGCGCGGCCCTGGGCCCTGTGCACGGACGACAGGGTCATCGGCTCCATGTTCTACGTCATGGACAAGGTCGACGGCCGGGTGCTGTGGGACCTGAAGCTGCCGGGCATGGAGCCGCCCGAACGCCGCGCCATCTATGAGGCGCAGGTCGATGCGCTGGCGCGGCTGCATTCGTTCGACCCGGCCGCGATTGGCCTCGCCGACTACGGCAAGCCCGGCAACTATTTCGAGCGGCAGGTCGGGCGCTGGACCAAGCAGTATCGCGCGTCCGAGATCGACCCGATCCCGGCCATGGACAGCCTGATCGCCTTCCTGCCCGAGAGCCTGCCGCCGCAGGGCCCGACCCGGATCGTTCACGGCGACTTCCGCCTCGACAACCTCATCATGGCGCCGGCCCTGAACGAAAAGGGGGGCGCCGAGGTGCGGGCGGTGCTGGACTGGGAGCTGTCGACGCTGGGCGATCCGATGGCGGACCTGTCCTATCTGCTGATCGGCTGGGTCATCCCGGCGACGCAGAGGAACGGGCTGGCCGGCGCCGACATCGCGGCGCTGGGCATTCCCTCGGTGGAGGAGACGGTGGCGCGCTACGCCGCCACGGCGGGGACCGGCCTGCCGCAGAACCTCGACTGGCTGTTTGCCTACAATCTGTTCCGGCTGGCGGCCATCTGTCAGGGCATCGCCGGGCGGGTGCGTGACGGCACGGCGGCCAGCGCCCATGCGCGGACCATGGTGGCGCAGGTGCCGGCGCTGGCGGAAGCGGCGTGGAGCTTCGCGAAGAAGGCGGGGGCTTAATCCTCCCCCGTTGGGGGAGGGGGACCGCGAAGCGGTGGAGGGGGCCAAACCCGGACACCAGCCCTGGGGTTAGCCCCTCTCCGTCACGGCGCGATGCGCCGCGCCACCTCCCCCAAAGGGGGAGGGTTTATCCCGGCTCGCCCACCAACGTAAACGCCGCCCAATAGGCCGGGTGGGCCCAGCGGCGGTTGGCGCGGACGGTCTTCATGCCGGTCTGCAGCGCACGGGCGCGGGCGGCGGGGTCATCGGCGTGGCTGTCCAGCTCGGCGAAGGTGCGGGTGATGAGCTCGGTCGTGGCCGTGTCAGACACCTCCCAGTGCGACACCAGCACCGAGCGCGCCCCGGCGTAGAAGAAGGCGCGGGCCAGACCCGACAGACCCTCGCCGCCGGGCGAGCCGTCGGACGCCGCAGTGTTGCAGGCCGACAGGACCACGAACTCGGCGCTGAGGCGCATCTGGGCGGCTTCAGACGCGCTGAGATAGCCGTCGTCAGCCTCGGTCGCCTGATCCGGCGGGGTCAGGACGAGCCCCGGCTCGGCCGCCGTCGACCCGGCCATCAGGCCGTGGGTCGAGAAGACGACGAAGCGGGCGGTGGACAGGGCAGCGGCGTCCGGGCCGCGCACGGCGGTCTCGGTGGCCTCGGCGCCGATGCGGACCAGGGCGTCGGGATAGCGGGTCTTGAGCGCCTGAAGCTCGGCGCGCGAGCCCGGCAGGCTGGGCAGGGCCTTCAGCTTGGCGACATCGGCCAGACGGCCCTCGCCGAGGATGGAATCGGCGGCGGGCGCGCCGCGGGATCCGCTCTCCTCAGGACCCGTCAGCACCGGCGCGCCGAAGGCGACCAGATCGGCCGGACGACCGGCGGGATAACCGATGCGCGGCGCGCCGCCGCCGGTCCGGGGCGGGCAGCCGGCGTGGCGTTCGCTGGCGATCACCAGGTGGCAGCGCAGGGCCTTCAGGCTCGACACTGACGGCAGGGTCGCGAGCGCGTAGCGGTCGATCAGCCATGAGGTCGCCTCCATTGCGCCGGGGGCCGTGTCCGATCCGGCTGGCGGCTCGGTGACCAGCACCGCCAGCGGCAGGGTGGTCAGGGCGCCGGTGACGACGGTGATCACGGTGGACTTGCCCTCGAACACCCCCTCCACCGGCTTGACCAGCGAGGTGTAGAGACGATGCGCAGTGGCGCGGTCGAAGGCGGCCTGGGGCCGTCCGGCGAAGATAGTCGGGTCCATGGTCGGGGTCGGCTCACCCCCCCGGGACGCCGCCGTGGTCAGGGACGACCGCAGCTTGCCCACGGCCTCCGTCATCGCGGCGTCGCCCAGGTCTGCGGCGCGGGCCCATTCGACGCGGTCGTGCGATACGCCCCAGACATAGGTCGCTTCCGGGTTCACCAGCACCAGCAGCAGGGCCTCGTCCGGGCCGAGCAGAGCCTGGGTTTCGGCCACTGAAAGCGCGCGCGGGCTGGTCAGTTCGGCATAGGCGGGGAAACGGGTCTCGATGTCGGCATCGACGGCCTTCAGCCGGTCGAGGGTGGCCTGATACTGGCTGCGGGTCTCGGCGCGACGGGCGCGGCCGTCCTCCCCGTCGACGGAATAGAGCTGCTCCAGCGCCTTCTCGAGGCTGTCGCGGCGGGCGATCAGGGTCTCGCGCTCCTCGGCCAGCTGACCGAGCGCATCGTCGCCCTCGGCGAAGCGGGCGGAGACCTTGGCCAGGGCGTCGGCGGCGTCCGAGGCGATGGCCCACTGGGCCGCCTCATAGGCTTCGGCGCGAAGCGATTCCGGGGTGTCCTGACGCGTGAAGGCCATGACGGCGGCCGCGGCGGCCAGCGCGCCCGTGACGGCGATCAGTCCCCGGATGATCCGCTGCATAGGCTGCCCCGCTAGTTGCTCAGGATCTGGACCTTGGTCCAGACCGCGCCCCGGTTGACGATGTCGATCCGCATCTTGCCGCCTTCGCGCGGCGAGACGGTGCAGACCGGATAGTGGTCGCCGAAGCCGTCCTCGCACACAAGCCCGCCGCGCGCGTCGCGGATGACCAGGTCGATATCGGTGTCGCCGTCGCCGATGGCGGCGATGCGCAGCACCTCTCCGGCCCGGGCCTCGACCTCGAACCAGTAGGTCTCGCGCGCCTGGATGTCCTTTACGGTGAAGATCGGTCCTTCGCCGAAGGGCGACGACCGCACGCCGCGCACCCCGCTGTCGCGAACCTGTTCGATGGCGTCCAGCCAGGCCGGATGGCCCTCGGACATGACCGCCGCCTCGTCCAGCAGACGGCCGGGAGTCAGGAAGGCGGCGTCGGCCCCCTCGCCCGCCCGCATCGGCACCTCGGCCAGCACCCGCGCGGCCATGATGAGGGCCCCGGGATCATCGTTGCGGCGGCCCCAGGCGGCCAGCTCGGCGGCCATCACGGCCTGGCTGACGCCGACGGCCTCGGGCGGCAGGGCTGGCGCTTCGTCCTGCGCGAACGCAGGCGCGGCGCAGGCCATGAGCGTCAGCGCCGCCAGCGCCCCGCCGATCCGTTTGAACGCCTCAGTCATCACCGATCCCCGCACGCCCCGCGACGATGCGGGCTATACGCCCATTCAGCAAGAGCGGGCGTACGGCGATACTGTCGGAAGGTGACGGTTGATCCTCCCCCGTTGGGGAGGGGGACCACGAAGTGGTGGAGGGGGCCAACCGGAAGCGCTGGTGTCTATGGTCAGACCCCCTCCACCACGCTGCGCGCGGTCCCCCTCCCCCAGCGCTTCGCTAGGGGGAGGATTAGTCCATCAGCTGCTGGCTCAGATAGACATAGTGCCGCGCCCAGCGCCGGGCGTTGGCGACCGGGTCGGCGTCGTTGGAGTGACCGCCGGACGTCTCTTCATAATAGAGATGGTCATAACCGAGGTCGCCGAGGCGCGCCGCGAACTTGCGCGCATGGCCCGGATGCACCCGGTCGTCGCGGGTGTTGGTGGTGATGTAGACGCGGGGGTATTCCGCGCCCGGCCGCAGATGCTGATAGGCGGAGTAGCGCGAGATGAACTCGGCGTCGCCGGGCGCGCGCGGGTCGCCGTATTCGCCGATCCAGGAGGCTCCCGCCGGCAGCTCGTGATAGCGCAGCATGTCGATCAGCGGGCTTTCGATCACCGCGGCGTTGTAGAGTTCCGGATGCTGGGTGATCGCCACCGAGGTCAGGACGCCGCCGTTCGACCGGCCATAGATGCCGAGGCGGCGCGGGCTGGTGATGCCGCGTTCCTGCAGGTCGCGGGCCACCGCGGCGAAGTCGTCGAAGGCCAGTTGGCGGTTCTCGCGCAGGACCGACTGGTGCCAGTTCGGTCCGAACTCGCCGCCGCCGCGGATGTTTGCGTTGACGTAGACGCCGCCGTTCTCGAGCCACAGCTTGCCCATCTCGGGGATGTAGATCGGCGGCTTGGACACCTGGAATCCGCCGTAGCCGTACATGATCGTCGGGGCGTGGCCGTCCATCACCAGATTGCGCGGGCGGACGACGAAATAGGGGATCTTCACGCCGTCAGAGGACGTGGCCTCGAACTGTTCGACGATGTGGGTCGAGGCGTCGAAGCGGGCGGGCGCCTGACGCAGCTGGGTCATGCCGCCGGCCGTGACGCTGGCGAGGCTGAGCGTCGGCGGGGTCAGGAAGCCCTGGGTCGAGACGAAGACCTCGCCGCGCGACTTGGACGCATCGCCCAGCGACACATCGACATTCGCCGGGGTGGCGATGTCCGTGCGCGGCCAGCCGAATTCGCCGCGATTCTGGAACACCGCCAGGCGGCCGACGACGTTGTCGGAGATGGCCACCATGACGCGGTCGTCCATGACGCGCACGCCGCTGATGGACTGACGGTCGGTCGGGACGAAGATGGTGTCGGCCTGGTTCGAGATGACCACCTCATCAGGCCCGCCCGCCGGGCGGATGCACTGGAGGCAGATCGCCAGCAGGGAGCCGGCCTTGTAGTCGCGGCCCGGCCTGGACCAGTCCTGATCCGGCGACAGGATCAACGAGCCGTGCTGGACTCCGTAGATGCTGACGCGCTCGGGCAGGTCCAGCTTCACGGGCTTGCCGTCGACCAGCTCCCAGGTCTCGGAGCGGAAGGTGTCGAGCGGGCGCGAGATCAGCACCGCCAGCACCCGGCCCGTCTTGTCTCGATAGACCGAGGGGCTGACGCCATAGCCGCCGTCGCCGATGTCGCCGCGATAGACCTCGGCCGCCTGGGCCAGGGTCTGGCCGCGCTTCAGGGATTTGACGATGAAAGGATACCCGGACTCGGTCAGGGTATTGGGGCCGAAATCGGTGGCGACCAGAAGCGTGTCGCGATCCAGCCATTCGATGCGGTGCTTGCCCTCGGGCAGGGTGAAACCACCGTCGACGAAACGTTTGGTGGTCAGGTCGAACTCGCGCACCACCACGGCGTCCTTGCCGCCGTCGGACAGGTTGACGAGGCAGCGGGTCTCGTCGGGCGCGAGGCAGTCGGCGCCCTTGAACACCCAGTCCTTGCCCTCTGTTCGGGACAGGGCGTCGATGTCCAGCAGGGTCTCCCACTGCGTATTCGCCGAGCGGTAGCTTTCGATCGTCGTGCGGCGCCAGACGCCCTTGGGGTTCTGCGCGTCCTGCCAGAAGTTCGAGATGCCGTCGCCGAGGAAGCCGGGGCCGGGGATGCGGTCCGTGGCGGTCAGGATGTCCTGCGCTTCCGAGCGGAAAGTCTCATAGCGGGGATCGCCCGTCAGGGAGGCCAGCGACGCCCGGTTCTCTCCGGCGACGAAGGCCATGGCCTCGGTCCCGTTGACCTCCTCCAGCGCCAGATGGTCGTCGGCGGCCCGCACGCCCGCGGGCGACAGGTCGGCGGGGAAATACGGCAGATCGCCCCAGTGCGAATTCGGCGGAACCATCATGACCGGCGGCGGCATGTTGTTCACGTCGAACACAGCCACCTCCATCGGCTCGGGCCCGCCCATGCAGGCGGACAACGTCAGCGCCGAGGCGGCGGTCAGGATCAGGCGCTTCATCTTCAAACTCCGCGAAGGGGCTACTGCTGGGCCGGCGTGTCGACGAGACGGCGGAACAGATAGGTGTATTCCAGCGCGATGCGGCGCGCCGTTTCCTGCAGGTTGGCGCCGGCCGCATGGCCGCCGTCGGTGTTCTCGTAGAACAGGACCGGATAGCCCAGCGCCTCCAGACGCGCCGCCGCCTTGCGGGCGTGGCCCGGATGGACGCGGTCATCCTTGGTCGAGGTATGGATGAACACTTCCGGATAGGGCTGGCCCGCGCGCAGGTTCTGATAGGGCGAATAGGCCTGGATCCAGGCGCGCTCTTCCGGGATGTCGGGGTTGCCGTATTCCGCGATCCAGCTGGCGCCGGCCAGCAGCTTGTGGAAGCGCAGCATGTCGAACAGCGGCACCTGGATGACCGCCGCGTTGATGAGGTCCGGGCGCTGGGTCAGCATCGCCCCCATGAACAGCCCGCCTTGGGACCCGCCCATGACGCCGAGGTGCGGCTGGCTGGTGATGCCTCGCGCGATCAGGTCCATGGCGACGGCCTGATAATCCTCATGCGCGCGCTGGCGGTTTTCCTGCAGCGCGGCCTGGTGCCAGTTGGGGCCGAACTCGCCGCCGCCCCGGGTGTTGGCCACCACATAGACGCCGCCGTTCTCGAGCCACAGCTTGCCGACCGTGGCCGAATAGCCGGGCAGCAGGGAGTTCTGGAACCCGCCGTAGCCGTAAAGCAGCGTGGGGTTCGAACCGTCCATGGCCATCGCGTCGCGGTGGACGACGAAATAGGGGATCATGGTGCCGTCTGCGCTGTGGGCCTCGAACTGGTCCACCCGCATGCCCGTGGCGTCGAACTTGGCCGGCAGGGACTTGGTCTGGGTCACCGCGCCGGTGGCGGCGTCGGCCAGCCACAGGCTGGATGGGTTCAGATAGCCGGCGACGCTGACGAAGACCTTGTCGTCCTGTTCGGACGCGGAGCCGACGCCGACGGTCACGTTCTGCGGCAGGTCGAGGCGGGTGCGGCTCCAGTCGGCGGGGTCATAGACATAGACCGAGCCGCGCACGTTTTCGTAGAGCGCCACGACCAGCTTGTTACGGGTATTGGAGATGGCCTCGACGGCCTCGCGCGGTCCCGGATGGATGACCAGCTTCGCCTGCACGGTCGGATCGGCCAGCCAGGCGTCGAGGTCATAGGCGATGACGTCGCCGGTGCTGAACGTCTGGCCCGACGGCGCGGTCCAGTCCTGATCGGTGGTGAAGACCAACTGGCCGGCGACCAGGGCGTTGATGTTCGACTTGGCCGGCAGGGGCAGCAGATGCGTCGTGCCGTCCGAGGCCAGACGATACGTCTCGCCCTCATAGAAGCTGACGCCCCGGTTGATGAGGGTGGCGCGGACCACGCCGTCCACGTCCCGCAGGGCATAGCCCGAGGAGGACACATCCGTCGGCTGGCCGGTGAAGACGGTCTCGGCCTGATCGATGGTCTGGCCGCGGCGCAGGCGCTTGACCATCATCGGATAGCCCGAGGTCGTCATGCTGCCGGGACCGAAGTCGCGCGAGATCAACAGGGTGTTCTCGTCGATCCAGCTGGCGCCGCCCTTGGATTCCGGCAGGACGAAGCCGCCGTCCACGAAGGTGCGGGTGACGCTGTCGAACTCGCGGATCGTCACCGCGTCCTTGCCGCCGTCCGACAGGGACACGAGGCAGCGGCGCTCGTCCGGCTGCAGGCAGGTGACGCCCTTGTAGACCCAGTTCTTGCCCTCGGCCGCCGACAGGGCGTCGATGTCGAGGATGGTCTCCCACTGCGGCGCGTCGGTGCGGTAACTGTCCAGCGTGGTCCGGCGCCAGACGCCGCGCACATGGCTGGCGTCCTGCCAGAAATTGTCGATCGTGCCGTCGTGGTTGAAGCCCGGCGAGGGGATGCGGTCGCGCGACTGGACGATCTCCAGCGCCTGGCTGTGCAACCGCTCATAGCGGGGGTCGCCCTGAAGCACGCCGAGCGAGCGGCGGTTGTGCTCATTGACCCAGGCCATGGCGCGTTCGCCGTCGACCTCTTCGAGCCACAGATAGGGGTCGGTCGCGTCCGAGGTGGCGAAGGCGCCCTCAGCCAGCGGCGGATTGGGGGTGGCGGGGGCGGTGCGGGTCTGGGCCATGGCGGCGCTCGATAGGGCGGTGGAGGCGAGAAGGACCGCGAGCGCGGCGGCGGACAGACGGATCATGGACAGGGCTCCCCGGAAACAGTCGGGCGGCACCTTAACCAGCGCCCGGCGACCGGCAAGGCGGCGGGCGCGAAGGTTACGGCTTTGTCATCTTGAGGCTAATCCCCCTCATCAGGCAGGCACAGAACCTGTCCGCAGGCCTTGCAGTGGACGGCGTCGGGGTCGTGTTTCTGCAGGGCGCAGGTCGGGCACGGGAAGCGCACCTTGTGGGGCTTCATGATCGTCTGGGCCAGCCTCAGGAACAGGGTGATGCCGGTCAGCATGACCACGATCGACAGCACCCGCCCCCAGGCGCCCGGCAGGGTGATGTCGCCGAAGCCTGTGGTGGTCAGGGTCGCCACGGTGAAATAGAGCGCGTCGAGATAGCCTTTGATGCCCGGATGACTGCCCAGGAAGCTGGCGTAGACGAAACCCGTCACCACGAAGATGAAGGTCACCAGCGAGGCCAGGGCCCGGGTGATCTCCTCCACCCGGGTGTCATCGTATTTGTGACCCACGGTGCGCCAGAAGAAGTCCGAGTGCAGCAGGGTCCACAGCCGCATCAGCCTGAGGAAGCCGAAGTTCGACAGCCAGGCCGGGAACAGCAGGGTCGCCAGTATGAACAGATCGATCCAGGTCGCCGGCTTCCTCAGCCAGTCCCTGATGTCGGTGTGGGCATAGGCCCGCCCGGCGAGGTCGATGGCCAGGATCGCGGCGATCACCGCATCGGCCACATAGAAGGCCCAGCCCGCCTCCTTCAGGATCGGGGCGGCGAGGAAGAAGCCGATGATGATGAAGTCGACGGCGATCACCGCCAGCCGGAACCGCACCGCCGGCCGCGATGAGCCGTGATACAGATACCGCAGCCGGGCGCGCAGGCGCAGGCCCTCGGCCTTGTCCGGCACGGTCTTGGGAACAGCGGGCGGTTTGCGGCTCATGATCCAGCGATAACGCGGCTGGGTCGCGCAAGGAACCATGCGTCGCTATATGTACGCTCGATGACCCGCCCCTTCGTCAAGATGAACGGCGCCGGCAACGACTTCGTCGTGGTCAATGCGCTCGCCACGCCGTTCCAGCCGACGGCGGATCAGGCGCGGGCCATCGCCGACCGCGAGACGGGCGAGGGCTGCGACCAGCTGATCGCCATCGAGCCTTCGGACAAGGCGGACGCCTTCATGCGGGTGTGGAACGCCGACGGCGGGTCGGTCGAAACCTGCGGCAACGCCCTGCGCTGCGTCGGCTGGCTGCTGATGCAGTCGACGGGGAAGGACGAAGTCCGCATCGACACCCTGGGCGGCCTGACCACCGCGCGCCGCGCCGAGGGCGGGCGCGTCACCGTCGACATGGGCGAACCCCGGCTGGACTGGAGCCAGATTCCGCTGGACGAGGCGATGGACACGCGCGGCATCGAGCTTCAGATCGGCCCCATAGACAACCCGGTGCTGCATACGCCGGGCGCGGTCAGCATGGGCAATCCGCATGTCGTCTTCTTCGTGGACCCTGCGCCCGACGACGGCTTCGTGCGTGGCAGCGGCTCGCTGATCGAACACCACCCGCGCTTCCCGGAAGGGGTCAACGTCGGCTTCGCCCACGTCATCGACCGCAATCACATCCGCCTGAGGGTGTGGGAGCGGGGCGCGGGCCTGACCCGCGCCTGCGGCACCGGCGCCTGCGCCGCCCTGGTCGCCGCCGCCCGCCGGGGCCTGACCAACCGCTCCGCCGAGATCGAGGTCGACGGCGGCCGCCTGACCATCGACTGGGACGAAACCACCGGCCACGTCCTGATGACCGGCCCCGTCGAGATCGAGCGCACGGGGACCCTGGCGCTGTAATCAGGCCTTGCTTGACGGATCGCGCCCTCCCATGGACCGTGCGCTGAACGGGAGGGTCATATGCTGAGCCGACACTGGATCGCGGCCATCGCCGCCACGCTGACCCTCGGCGCGGGCGCGGCTGATGCGCAAACGCCCGCCCCGCCGACCATCGAGGCCTTCACCCAACGCGCCGCCCTGTCGAGCCCGGCGGTCTCGCCGTCCGGGCGCTACCTCGCCGTCATCCGCACGACCGGCGACGACAGCGTGCTTTACGTCCATGACCTGCAAAACACCGCCGCCCCGCCGACGGCGCTGCTGAGCGGCACATCCAACGACGAATTTGGCGGCCAGTACATCGACGGGTTCGACTGGAAGGGCGAGGACCGGCTGATCGTCAGCATGACCCGCTTCAACATCGAGCGGTTCGGCAACCGGGCGGACGGCGAAATCCGCAACTGGCGCTACGGCCAGGGCCTGTTCTCCGTCGCCCGCGACGGCAGCGGCTTTATCGAGATCAAGCCGCCCTCCACCCGCGACGGCCGCCCGGGGCCGGTGCTGGACATGCTGCGCCGCGACCCCGGCCACATCCTGATGACCTATACGGAGGGCGGCCTGGACGTCGCCCGCATCGACATCGTCACCGGCCGGTCCGAGCGGATCGAGGATGGCGACCGCCATGCCCTGAGCTACATCACCGACCGCAATGGAAACATCGTCGGGCGAACGGTCCTGAGGGGCGTGCTCGACCGCGTTCTGGTCATGGAGGCCCGGCGCGAGAACGGCGACTGGACCGAGGTCTTCCGCCTGAACAAGGATGACGTCCGTGATCTGCCCGACTATGAATTCCTCGGCGCGGCGGAAGGACCGGGGCAGGTCTATGTGATCGTGCGGCCCCGGGACGAGGACGCCGAATCGATAGCGGGCGTGCATGTCTTCGACTTCCGCACCCGCACGCTCGGTCCGGCGATCTGGCGCGACGCCCGCTATGACGCCTCGGGCATCGTGGTCGATCCGCAAACCAACGCCTTCCTCGGCGGCTGCGTCGTGGCCGACACCTTCCAGTGCGCCTTCGGCGACACGGCGCGTCAGGCGGAGATGGCCGGCCTGCGCCGCCATTTCGGCGAGGACGCCAACGTCCAGATCGTGTCCCGGTCCGACGACAACGGCCTGTGGGTGCTGTCGGTCAGCGCGCCGCACAATCCGGGGGCATATTACCTCTACCGCACCACCGAGAAGCGGCTGGAGCCTGTCGGGTCCGCGCAGCCCGCCCTGCCCGAGGCCACGCTGGGTCGCGCCTTCCGCTATGACTACCGCGCCGCGGACGGAACCGCCCTGTTCGGCTATCTGACCCGGCCGGCCAATGACACGGGCGCCGCCGCGCCATTGATCGTCATGCCGCACGGGGGCCCGGAGGCGCGCGATCAACTGACCTACGACATGTGGGTCCAGTTCTTCGCCAGCCGGGGCTATCAGGTGTTCCAGCCCCAGTTCCGGGGCTCGTCCGGCATGGGGCGCGACTTCGCCGAGGCCGGCTATGGCCAGTGGGGCGCTCGGATGCAGGACGACATCACCGCCGGCGTCGATCAGCTGGCGCGCGAGGGGCTGGTCGACCGGTCGCAGGTCTGCATCGTCGGCGCCAGCTATGGCGGCTATGCGGCGCTTTGGGGCGGCGCGACACAGGCCGACCTCTACCGCTGCGTCATCTCGGCCTCGGGCATCGGCGATCTGCCCGCGCTGATGGCCTATACCCGCCGCGAGAACGGTGCGGATTCCGACACCTATGAATACTGGCTGCGCTCCATCGGCGACCCCGGCACGGACCGCGAGCGGCTTGAGGCGGCCTCGCCGATCCGCAGGACCGAGGGCTGGCGGACCCCCACGCTCCTGATCCACGGGACGCTGGACGACCTGGTTCCCATCGACCAGTCACGGGACATGGAGCGGGCGCTGCGGCGCGCGGGCGCCGATGTCCGGCTGGTCGAGCTGGAAGACGAGGGTCACAGCGGCTGGACGGCCAAAACCGAGGCCCAGGTGCTGACCGAAATGGAGACCTTCCTCAGCCATCACCTGCCGGTGAATCGCTAAGCGCGTGTCTGCGGTTGTCCCCCCGCGCCCACGGTTCTAGGAACGGGTGGAAACGCCGAGAGCCCGCATGCCCGACCTGACAGACAAGCAGACCTTCTCCGACGAGGAGGCGCTGGAGTTCCACCGCCTGCCGAACCCCGGCAAGATCTCCATGGCGCCGATCAAGCCCATGGCGACCCAGCGGGATCTGTCGCTGGCCTATTCGCCGGGGGTGGCCGTGCCGGTGCGCGCGATCGCCGGGGATGCGGACCTCGCCTACGACTACACCTCCAAGGGCAATCTGGTCGCCGTCATATCGAACGGCACGGCGATCCTGGGCCTCGGCAACCTCGGTCACATGGCGTCCAAGCCGGTGATGGAGGGCAAGGCCGTCCTGTTCAAACGCTTCGCCGACGTCGACAGCTTCGACGTCGAGGTGAAGACCACGGACCCGGACGAGTTCGTCACCGTGGTCAAGAACATCGGCGACACCTGGGGCGGGATCAATCTGGAGGACATCCGGTCGCCGGAGTGCTTCGAGATCGAGGCGCAGCTGCAGGACCTGCTGGACATCCCCGTCTTCCACGACGACCAGCACGGCACGGCCATCATCTCGACCGCCGGTCTCATCAACGCCGCCCATGTCGCCGGCAAGAAGCTCGAGGACCTGAAGGTCGTTCTGGTCGGCGCGGGGGCCGCCGGCCTGTCGTCCATCGGCCTGATGAAGGCGGCGGGGGTGCGGCGCGAGAACACCGTCATCATCGATCGCGACGGGGTCGTCTATCCGGGCCGGGCGGGCATAGACCAGTGGAAGGCCGCCCACGTCACCGACACCCCGCACCGCACCCTGGCCGAGGCCATGGTCGGCGCCGACGTGGTTCTGGGCCTGTCGGCCAAGGGCGCGATCACCAAGCAAATGGTTGCTTCTATGGCGCCCAATCCGATCATCTTCGCCATGGCCAATCCGGACCCGGAGATCACACCCGAGGACGTCCTGTCGGTGCGCAGCGACGCCATCATCGCCACCGGCCGTTCGGACTATGCCAACCAGGTCAACAACGTCCTGGGCTTCCCCTACATCTTCCGCGGGGCCCTGGACGTGCGCGCCCGCCGCGTGAACCACGAGATGAAGGTCGCCTGCGCCAAGGCCCTGGCCGCCCTGGCGCGTGAGGACGTGCCGGACGAGGTCGCCGCCGCCTATCGCGGCCGCAAGCTGAAGTTCGGCCCCGACTACATCATCCCCACGCCGTTCGATCCGCGCCTGATCTGGTACATCCCACCCTTCGTCGCCCAGGCGGCGATGGACACGGGCGTGGCGCGCACGCCGATCAAGGACATGGACGCCTACCGCACCCGGCTGAAGGCGCGTCTGGATCCGTCGGCCGCCCTGATGCAGCAGATTTCGTCCGCCGTGCGGGCCGCGCCGAACAAGCGCGTCATCTTCGCCGAGGGCGAGGAGCAGTCGGTCATCCGCGCCGCCTGGGGCTTCAAACAGGCCGAGCTGGGCACGCCCATCCTGCTGGGCCGCGAGGACCTGATCCGCCAGAACGCGGCCGAGGCCGGACTGAATTTCGACGATCTGGGCATCGAGATCGCTAACGCCCGCCGCTCGGATCGAAACAGCGACTACACGGACTTCCTCTACGCCAAGCTGCAGCGCCGGGGCTATCTGCGCCGCGACGTGCAGCGGATGATAAACCAGGACCGCAACTACTTCGGCGCCGCCATGCTGGCGCGGGGCCAGGCCGACTGCATGGTCACCGGCGTGACCCGCAACTTCAACATGGCCCTGAAGGAGGTGCGCCGGGTTCTGGACGTGCGCCACCGCATGATCGGCCTGTCGATCCTGCTGGCCAAGGGCCGCACCCTGTTCGTCGCCGACACCTCGATCCATGAGTTGCCGGACGCCGCCGAGCTGGCCGACATCGCCATCCAGGCGGCCGAGACCGTGCGCCGTCTGGGCCGCACGCCGCGCGTGGCCTTCCTGTCCTATTCCACCTTCGGCAATCCTCCCGGCGACCGCGGCGAGAAGGTGCGCGAGGCCATCCGCATCCTGGACCAGAAGGGCGTGGACTTCGAATACGAGGGCGAGATGCCGCCGGACCTGGCGCTCGACGCCGATGCGCGCGGCGCCTATCCGTTCATGCGCCTGAGCCGCGACGCCAATGTGCTGGTCATGCCGGCCATCCACTCGGCCTCGATCTCGACCCGCCTGATCCAGGCCCTGGGCGGCGCGACCGTGATCGGCCCGCTGCTGGTCGGCCTCGAGAAGTCGGTGCAGATCGTCAACCTCGGCGCCTCGGTCAGCGAGATCATCACCGCCGCCACCTTCGCCGCCTATGAGGGCGGGGCCGTGGGCGAGGATGACGAGGCGCCCGAGCCCCGCGTCCTGACGCCGCCTCCGGCGCCGGCTCCCGCTCCGCCGACGACGGCGGTGCCGCCGACGGCCTAGGGTCTCAGGACGGCGGGGCCTCGGCCGTCGCCTCGGCGGCTCTTGTCTGCTCGGCGACGATCGCCGTCTGGCGGCGCGCCACGATGAAGGCAAGGGCTATCGCGAACACGCCGATAACCGTGGAGTAGAGGAAGAAGACGACATAGCCGGCGCCGAGGGCGGCCGGGGTTACGCCACTGGCCGTCGCGCCTTCAACCAGCGAACCGGCGGGCAGTTTTGCAAAGAGGCCTTTCAGCGAGCCGAACAGCCCGCCGGCTTCCGCCGACCGCGCGGACGCCTCGACGATCCGGCCGGATTGGGATGCGATCAGCTTGCCGGGCAGGGCGTAGAGCGAACTGAACAGGGCGTACTGCGTCGCCGTGAAACCGATAGAGGTCAGGCTGGACATATAGGCGATCAGCGCGGTTCCTGCGTAGCCGGTGGCGATGTTGTCCACGCCGATCGCGAACGTCAGGGCCGGAAGACTGGGGCCCTGGGTCGCCAGCCAGGCAAACACCAGATTGGACACCGGGCTCATGAAGGCGCCGATGACCATGGTCCGGATCAGACCCAGCTTCGCCACGGACCAGCCGCCGATGAAGACGCCCAGGGTGGTCATGATGACCCCGAACACCTTCCGAACCTCGGCCAGTTCCGTCTTGGTGAACCCCAGGTCGAGGTAGAAGGGGTTCATGATGTTCAGAACGAAATCGGCCAGACGGTAGACGCAGATCAGCGCCAGGATCAGCGTCGCGACGCCCGCGAACCGCTTGTAGAAGTCGATCATCGGCTCGCCGAACGATCCTGCCAGATAGGCGCCCGGCCGCGTGCGGACGCCCGGGATCGGCCAGCAGGCCAGCACCAGCAACGCCAGGCCGCCAAAAACGGCGCCGACCTGCAGATAGGTCCCATCCGGCTTGGCGGCCCACGCCGCCTTGAGGGCTTCCCCATCCGCGGGTGACTGGCCGAGCCGGCCCAGAGCCGAGGCCAGCATGTCGGCCTGACCCGTCAGGCCCGATCCGATGACCAACGCCGCCGCTGCAATGACCAGCAGCCGCAGGATCCACTCCACAACCTCCAGTGCGGGGCGTGACGGCGTGTCGCCCACCGGGATCGGCCGGATTTCGTGGGCCTTCTCGCGCGGTGCAAACAGGACGCCGGCAACACCGATCCCCATCAGGGCCGCCATCACGGCATAGGACAGGTTCCAGTTATAGGCTTCGGCCAAAAGCAGAGGCACGGCCCCCGCAACCAACATGGCCACGCGGTAGCCCCACTGATAGGCCGAAGCCATGGCGCCGTGGCGGCTGTCGTCGGCGGCCTCGATGCGCCATGCATCGATGACGATGTCCTGTGTCGCGCCAAAGAAGCCGACGATCACAGCGAACAGGGCGATGGACCCGAGCGCCGTCGCGGGATTCAGCCCGGCGATCGACCAAAGGCCCAGAATGACCACCACCTGGGTCACCAGCATCCAGGACCGTCTGTGGCCCAGCAGGGGCGTCAACAGTGGAATGGACGTCCGGTCGATCAGGGGCGCCCAGATGAACTTCAGCGAATAGCTGAGCGTCGCGAGGGCGAAGAAGCCGATCACCTCAAGTGACAGGCCGCTTTCCCGCAGCCAGGCCGATAGTGTGTCGAAGATCAGGAGGTTGGGCAGGCCGGCCGAAAAACCGAGCAACAGCATGACCGCCACCCGCCGCTCGAAGAAGACGGCGAGTCCGCCGAAGCGGCCGGCGGAAGGGGCGGGCGTCGTAGCCTCGGTCATGATGCGTCTCCGGGGACGCCTTGTGGCCGGCGCCCTTGCCTTATCCCGTGACCTTGGCGCGCGCCGCGGCGTTCGTCCAGCGGGCGAGGACGGCACGCAGCTGCTCGGGCTCCAGCGGCTTGACCAGATGGTCGTCCATGCCGGCGTCGAGGCAGGCCTTGCGGTCCTCGGCGAAGGCGTTGGCGGTCAGGGCGACGATGGGGGTCCTGTCGCCGCTCGCCCGGATGATCCGCGTCGCCGCCGGGCCGTCGGCGCCGGGCATGCGCATGTCCATCAGCACCAGATCATAGCGGGCGCGGGCCATGGCGGCGACCGCCTCGTCGCCTGTGGCGGCCGTCTCGACCACACAGCCCTCGCGGCGCAGCAGGGTCCGGGCCAGCAGCGCCCCGACCGGATTGTCCTCGGCCAGCAGGACGCGGGTTCCCGCGAATTGCGCGGGCGCCACGCGGTCGTCGTCGGAGGGCGCGGCCGTCGGCGCGGCGGTCTGGCCCGAGACCGCCAGAACACGCTCGACCAACGAGGCGGGACGCAGGGGCTTGATGAGATAGCCGTCGAACCCGGCGGCGCGATAGGCCTCGATCAGGGTCCGCTCGGAGGGTTTCAACAGGATCACGGCGCGACGGCCGACGGGGGCGGTCCGCAGTGCGCGGCCGTCCTGGCCGGCATGAGCGTGGTCGATCAGGACCACCGGCGCGTCGATGGCGACGGCGCCCCCGGCGGCGCGGACCTGATCCTCGGCGGCGGCGCGAACGAAAGGATCAGGGGCGATGACGGCGACGGTCCGACCCGCCAGCGGCTCCGGCCGCTTGGTCTCTCCGGCCACGGTCTCGAACGGCGCCTCGAAACGGAAGCGGGCGCCATGGCCGTCGGGGCGGTTGGTGACGGTGGCGCGGCCGTGCATGGCCTCGGCCAGACGCCGCACGACGGCGAGGCCCAGTCCAGCCCCGTCGAAACGGGTGGCGTCGCTGGCGTCGGCGTGACCGAATTCCTCGAAGATGCGCTCGCGGGCCTCGGGCGCGACGCCGGGACCGGTGTCGTCGATGTCGAAGGCCAGCACAGGTTGCGCATCAATGCCGCCGCTGCGCGTCACCGACAGGCGCACCCCGCCCGTGTCGGTGAACTTCACCGCATTGCCGGCGAGGTTGAACAGCACCTGCCGAAGGCGGCCTTCATCGGCGCGGATGGTTCCGATGTTCGGGGCGACGGTCCAGACGATCTCCAGTCCCTTGTCGTGGGCGCGGGGGCTAAGAAGTTCCGCCACGCCGCGCACCAGGGCCGCGACATCCACGGGTGTGGGATCGAATTCCAGTTTGCCCGCTTCCAGACGCGCATAATCCAGCAGGTCATTGACCAGCCCCAGCAGATGCTCGGCCGATGTCCGCGCCGCCTCGGCATAGGCGCGTTGCGCCCCGTCCAGCGGCGTGTCGGCGAGCAGGCCCAGCATGCCGATGACGCCGTTCAGCGGCGTGCGCATCTCATGGCTCATCAGCCGCAGGAACTGCTGCTCCGGCGGGCTGGTCGGCGGGGGCGTGCGGTCGAGATGGCGCTGACCCATGGGGCCAGGATGACGCGGAACCCTTAAGGCCGGTTCAAGAGCCCCGGTTAAGCAGCAACCGGTCGCGCAGGCTTTCGTCCGGATCGCGGGCTTTCAGCTGGCCGACATAGACGTCGATGCGGCCGTCGCCGTCGAAATCGGCCAGGGCTACGGCGATGTTCACCCCGGTCACCGGGGCCGGCAGGACTTGGGCCGTCACGTCGGTGAAGACGCCGCGTCCGTCGTTGGCCCAGACCGTCAACGGCCCATGCTCGCCACGCACGACGTCCAAGTCGCCGTCCCCGTTCAGATCGGCGAAGCGCGCGACCAGGGTGGTGCCGGTCTCGACCGGGATGCGGGCGGCGGTCTCGTCGGTGAAGCGGCCGGTTCCGTCGTTGATGTACAGCTGGTCCTGCGGGCTGCGCTCCTGCCAGCCGACGTGGCTGAAATAGAGATCCAGGTCGCCGTCGCCGTCGACATCGGCGGGTGTCACCTTGCGCGCCTCGACATTGCCGGGGGCAGGCAGGCGGTCGGTGGCCTCGACGAACCGGCCCGTCCCGTCGTTCAGCCACAGGGCGTGGCCGCCCTCCTGGCCCAGGACGATGTCGGGGTCGCCGTCGCCGTCCAGATCGGCGAATTCGCCATCCTGGGTGGTCAGGCTCTCGGGCGGCAGCAGGGTGGCGGTGCGGTCGGTGAAGCTTCCTTCTCCGTCATTGATCAGCAGCCGGTCCTGGCCCGCACCCGCCACCAGCACATCGAGGTCGCCGTCGCCGTCGACGTCAGCATGGGTCACGGCGTCGGCCTCCATGTCGGGGATCTCCAGGTCGCCCTCGCGGCTGGTGGTCGGGCCGCGCCCGGTGGTGATGACGACGCCGGGCAGGACCCGGCCGTACCGCGCGCCGCCGAGGCCGCGATAATATTCGTGGACCTGCTTGCGGCCGAATTTCACGTCGTCCTCGGCCACGATGATGAGGTCTGGCACGCCGTCGCCGTCAAAGTCGGCGATGGAGACGTCCTCGCTGTCATGACCGGCGCCGGGGAATTGCAGCGAGGCGGGGCCGCCCGCCATCTCTTCGGCGGACAGGGGCGGCAGGGTGGCGGAGAGGTCGGTGAACCGGCCCGAGCCGTCATTGAGCATCAGCTTGTTGAGGCGGAATTCCTGCGGGATGACCACGTCCAGATCGCCGTCGCCGTCCAGATCGGCCACGCCCACATCCATCGAGTTTCGCAGGACGCTGTCGGGCAGGTGGGTCGCAGTCACATCCTCGAACCGGAAGCCCGGCTCCTGCGCCACGGCGGGCGCGGCCCAGGTCAGGGCGATGAGCGAGACGGCGAGCGTGCGGATCAGCATGGCGAAGTCCTCCCGGTCCCGACGCTACCCTCGCGCAAAGCCGGTCCGCCCGTGACAAATCCGTAAGGTCAGAAGGCGGGCACGCCGTGGCTGCTCTGGCGGTCGAAGTCGGCCTGCGCCCCGACCGTGCTGCGGCGATAGATCAGGGCCTCGGCGATGTGGCGGCGGAGCACGCCGTCGCAGCCGTCGAGATCGGCGATGGTGCGGGCCAGCCGCAGGGTCCGGGTCCAGCCGCGCGCGGTCAGGCCGCCCGCCTCCCCTGCCCGCATCAAAAGCGCCCGCCCCGCCTCATCCGGGGTGGCGAAACGGTCCAGCACATCGCCGCCCGAGCGCGCGTTCAGGGCCTGGAACGGATCCATGCCGGCTGAGGCCACGCGCTCCTCCTGCATGGCGCGGGCGGCGGCGACGCGGGCGGCGGCCTCGGCCGTGCCCTCAGGCGGAGGCGGCAGAGCCATGTCGGCGGCGGTCACCGGCGGGACTTCCACCGTCAGGTCGATGCGGTCGAACAGGGGGCCGGAGATGCGGTTCTGATAGTCGCGCTGGCACCGGGGGGCCTTGCCGCAAGCGCCCCGCCCGGCCCCGCCGAGGCCGCAGCGGCAGGGATTCATGGCGGCCACCAGCTGGAACCGGGCCGGATAGCGCACATGGGCGTTGGCGCGTGCGACCACGATCTCGCCCGTCTCCAGCGGCTGACGCAGCGAATCCAGCGCCTGGGCCGAATATTCCGGCATTAGGTAGCAAACACACCAGATACGGTGATGTTTCTTAGTGGAAGCCCGTCCACCATAGGGCGAGGAAGGGGCTCTTTTTCTTAGTGACCCAGTCGTTGAGTTTCTCGAATTCACACCAAATGGTCGGCGTGCCGACGCGCTTTCGGAGAGCAACGACGTATGAGTGCGCCTCTTCCCAGTATTTGTTTATGGTGCTGCGCTGCCATTGCTCGATGAGGCGATACTCATAGATGCCGTGCTGAATTCCTACTGCAAGAAGCTCGTAGGTATTCAAGACGTTATTTATGGACTGTGCTTCTGCAGTGCCTTCAGAATCCTTGTCAGCCCACTTGGCTAGGTTGCCTTCCTGCTGCGTCAGCTCGATGAATTTTGTGATCTGCTCTTGGATGGAGCGATCAGCCTTTAGTGCAGCAATGTGCTGGACTGTAGTCTGGCGGCGAGTGACCACGCGCTGACTATATACACCCCAAACCGCGACGACCGCAGCCACCAACGCGATCCCGGCGGCGACGTAGCCCACTACGAGGGTTGCAGCTATGCTGTCTTTGGCTGCGATCTGGGCTGCGGTGTATCCCGCGCCCGAAAGCCAGCCCGCTGTTGCGGTAAGGGCTGCAAGCACCAGCCCAAAAAATATAGCCCCCATTTTCATGGGGGCTACGGTAAGCGACCTATAGTTGATTGGGAAGCCTTGGGTTAACCCAGACCACCCCAGCCTTCCCGGCAGGTCCTAGTAGTGCGCTTAGCCATAGCTCGTCTCCTGTCTTAGCGTCTCCCGATCTAAATCGGGCGCCGCATATAGCGACCTCACCATATTAACGCAAGCTTCACGAATCAGTTCCCCGAAATCGCGAATTCTATTGTCAATTTGGGAGGTTATCGCCCCCAACGTTAATCCCACATGAACAGCAAAGATTAACACGGTTATCTTTTGCGGGGCTTGACGGCGCCGTCAACCCACTTCCCTGTAATGTTTGTCAGCACAGGTTTCAGGTTGTTTCGATCCTCAATGTCTCGCATCCGATGGCTGTGAGACATTGGACAAGGAAAACAGCGGTAAAAGTGCCTCTGGCGATTTTGTTGGCCAAGTTGCGTTCACTTTCCGCGATTCCCAAAGCTGTGAGCTTTTCCGCCAGCTCCCGATAAGAGACGCCCCGGCGCTTCAGTTCGGCCTTGAGCAGGTTCTTGACGCGGGGCGTCCAAACATCGTCGGCCACGGCTATCTCCAAAATCGGTCGATTTGTCATCATATCCGATGTTTTTCCCATTGACAATGATGGGGGCTACCCTCATATCCAGTGACACATACACCGGATACGATGATGTCTCAGCACTTCCTCCTCTCAGCCGCCGCCCGGACCCTCTCGCTGGTCAAGGTGATGCGTATGACGGACGCGGAAGCCCGCGAGACGTTTAAGGCTATCCGCTGGGCTTCGACTGAGGGCGAGCCGGTGTGCAGCAAGTGCGGCTGCGTTGAGGCCTACGAGATTGCCACGCGGCAGATCTTCAAGTGCAAGGGTTGCCTCGCTCAGTTCAGCGTAACGAGCGGCACCATCTTCGCCAGCCGCAAGATGCCCGTCCGGGACATTCTCGCCGCCATCGCCATCTTCGTGAACGGGGCAAAGGGCTACAGCGCCTTGCAGCTGAGCCGCGATCTGGATTGCCAATACAAGTCGGCCTTCGTGCTGGCGCACAAGCTGCGCGAAGCCATCGCCCTGTCGCGCGACACCGACAAACTGGAGGGCCAGGTCGAAGTCGATGGCGCCTATTTCGGCGGGTATGTGAAGCCCGCCAACGAACGCGCTAACCGCCGCGACCGTCGCCTTCTGGAAAACCGCACTGGCAAGCGTCAGGTCGTGGTCGCCATCCGCGAGCGCGACGGCGAAACCCGTTCATTCGTCGCGGCCCGTGAGGCGGACGGCGTGGCTCTGGTCGCCGCCAACGTCTCGACCGACGCCACCATTCACGCCGACGAAGCCTCGCACTGGGATAACCTGCAAGCCCGCTTCGCTACGAAACGCATCAACCACAGCGAGGCCTATTCGCTGGACGGCGCTTGCACGAACATGGCCGAGAGCTTCTTCAGCCGTCTGCGCCGCGCCGAAGTCGGGACGCACCACCACATCGCCGGGAAGTATCTCGCCGCCTATGCGTCAGAAATGGCGTGGCGTGAGGATAACCGCCGCGTCTCTAACGGCGGCCAATTCGCTCAGGTGGTCGCCGCCGCACTGGAAGCGCCTGTGTCGCGCCAGTGGAAAGGCTACTGGCAGCGGGCCGCTTAGGCTGCCTTCATCTGAGCGGCGAACAGCGAAAGCATCGACCGACCAGCAGCGGGCGAGGCGGCTTTCGCGAGTATCTCCATCGAACGACCATGCTCCAATATCAAGAACATGCCGTTGTCGCTCTCAAGATCAGCGACTCGATGGTCGTCGAACGTCTGGCGTGATATCTCCATAAGCCAAAGCTTACGCTCGCCATCAATCTGGACGCCATAGTCAGCAAGCATGGACGACACTCCTCAACTACACTCTTCGATCCGCGAAAACGTTGAGCCGCGCATGACGGCTGTGGCGCTCGCGGAATACCTCGTCCTAAAGGCCGACGGCCAAGGCGAGGTATTACATAATTCGCGGTTCTCCCAAACGAACATTCGGGCCGCATACGCGACTGCTCGACATGCGTTCCGCGCGTATAATGCGGACCCACTACGGCCCATCGCGACCCTTAACAAGGCTAAGGATTCCCTGAGCAAAAAGGCCAGCGACCCGAGCCTGACGCTTCGGCAGCAAGCGCGCCACCTGCGCGACATTGAACTCATTGATCTCTTCATACTCAGGGAGCAGGCACTGGGGACTCGCGGGCTGCCGCTCTCCAAAATGCCTCGGCTGCCGCCGGTCGAAATTGAAGGCGTCTCGGTGTCGATCCAGCCGGACTTTCTCATAGCGCCCCCGAGCGGCAAGATTGGGTCCCTTATCCTTCGCGTGACGAAGGCCCCCGACCCAGACGCCTGCAAACGCGATGCCACGAAGGCGGAACGCGGCGAACATCGACGGGAAATCGCGCGCTACATGGTGGCAATGCAGGAAGTTCTGCTTCTTGGCCAAGAGGAGTGGAAGGGTCGAGTCGACCGGGACCTGATCTTCGTGAGTGATGTGCGACTGGGCGAGCGGATCGGCGCTGGCTCTGACCACACGGCGAGGATGCGGGAAATCGCAGCGGCCTGCCGCCAAATCAAAACGCTATGGGCCGACGTGAAGCCGAACCCGCGCATCTTCGCGAAAGACGATGACTAGTCTCATCAGGCGATTGACCACCTGACTTCCGAGCCTGCGGCCTCGCTCTTCGCCAACCCCGCCGCCCTGAGCGAAATCAGACAGGCTCCGATACGCTTGCGGATCATTACCCGTGTTCCGTCGTCCGTGCGCAGGCCCCGGTCGGCAATCCATGCCTCCGCAATGCGCAGGGAGGTGGCGGGCGCCGTGGCCTCTTTGAGCCTGTCCAGAACGAACCGCTTTAGCTGGCCCTTCTTGGCCCGGTGCTTCGTCGCGTAACGCTTCACCGCCCGAACGTCGGCCTCAGGATCAAAGAGCCGGATACAGGCGTCGATGTGGTCGATGTCGCAGACGACCTTGCGCGTCTCGCGTTCCAGTTCAGCCCTCAGCTTCACCAGTTCGGCGCGCTTGGCGTTCAGGCCAGCAATCGTGTTGGGGCGTTCCATGGCGACGAAAATACCCCCGGACCCCCGAAGGAAGCATCATCGAATATGGTGTGTTTGCTACCTAATGCCGGAATATTCGGGCAGTTCGTCGAGGAACAGCACGCCGTTGTGGGCCAGCGACGCCTCGCCCGGCTTGGCCCGGTGCCCGCCCCCGGTCAGGGCGGCCATGGAGGCCGAGTGGTGCGGCGAGCGGAACGGCCGCTCGCGCGTCAGGGCGCCGCGCTCGATCAGCCCGGCGATGGACCAGACCATCGAGGTCTCCAGCAGCTCCTGCGGCGTCAGGGGCGGCAACAGGCCGGGCAGCCGCTGGGCCATCATCGACTTGCCCGATCCGGGCGGGCCAACGAACAGCAGGTTGTGGCCGCCCGCTGCGGCGATCTCCAGCGCCCGCTTGGCGCTTTCCTGACCCTTGACCTCGCGCAGGTCGGCCGAGGCGCCGCCGGTCTTCACCGGTCCGGGCTCCGGCGCGCGCAGGACCTGGGTTCCCTTGAAATGGTTGACCACGCCGATCAGCGACCGGGGCGACAGAATCTGTGCATCCCCGGCCCAGGCGGCTTCCGGTCCGTTGGCCTCGGGACAGATCAGGCCGAGGCCGAGCCCCGATGCGGCGACGGCGGCGGGCAGGGTCCCGCCCACCGGCTGGATGCGTCCGTCCAGCCCCAGCTCGCCCACGGCGGCCCAGCCCTGCAGCGCATCCGGCGGGATGACCCCCATCGAGGCCAGAAGGGCCAGGGCGATGGGCAGGTCGAAATGGCTGCCCTCCTTGGGCAGGTCGGCGGGGGCCAGATTGGCGATGATCCGTTTGGACGGCAGGGCCAGACCGATGCCGGCGAAGGCGCCGCGCACCCGCTCGCGGCTCTCGGCCACCGCCTTGTCAGGCAGGCCGACGATGTTGAACACGATCGGCCCGTCGTTGCCGACCAGCTGGACCTCCACGTCCACCCGCCGCGCCTCGACCCCCTCGAACGCGAATGTCGCGACGCTCGCGAGCATGATGTTCCCTCCGCCGGGAGAGAACAAATCACGAACTTATGAGTTGCGCAAGACCGCCGTTACGCCGACGGCGTGTGCCGGGCCTCTATGGCGTCCCACATGATCGCCGTCGCATCCACGCCGGTGAACTGTTTCAGCTGCTGGGCGCCGGTGGGCGAGGTGACGTTGATCTCGGTCAGGTAGTCGCCGATCACGTCGATGCCGACGAAGATCAGGCCGCGCCGCTTCAGCTCCGGCCCGATGGCGGCGCAGATTTCCAGATCGCGGGGCGTCAGCTCGACCGGCTGGGCCGTGCCGCCGACGCGCAGGTTGGATCGCACCTGATCCTGGGCCGGGACGCGGTTGATGGCCCCCACCGGCTCGCCATCCACGAGGATGATGCGCTTGTCGCCCTTCGTCACCGCCGGGATGAATTTCTGGATCACCAGCGGATCGCGCGATCCCGTGGCGTGGATCTCGATCAGGGCCTCCAGATTCGGATCGTCGGCCTTCAACCGCACCACGCCGGAGCCGGCGGCGCCGTGCAGGGGCTTAAGCACCACGTCGCCGTGGCGTTTGTGGAAGTCGACCAGCGCGACCGGGTCCGACGAAATCAGCGTCGGCGGGGTCAGGCCGGGGAATTTCGTCACCAGCAGCTTCTCGGGCGCGCTACGCACCTCGGCCGGGTCGTTCACCACCAGCGTCTGGGGATGGACCGACTCGAGCAGATAGGTGGCGGTGACATAGGCCATGTCGAAGGGCGGATCCTGACGCATCAGGATGACGTCAATGTCGGACCCCAGGTCCAGCTTCACCTCGTCGCCGAAGGTCACATGATCCCCGACGGTCTGGCGCAGGGTCACGGGCCGGGCGCGGCAGAACAGACGGCCGTCCTCCAGCGCCAAGGTGCGGAAGTCATAGACCCACTGACGATGGCCGCGCGCCTGCGCCGTCATCATCATCAGCCAGGTGGTGTCGCTGTCGATGTTGACCGCCTCGACGGGGTCCATCTGGATGGCGACTCTGAGCATGGATCGGTCCTTCAGCTAGGCCTGAAGGTAATGGGTCGCGCGATGGCGGGACGCAAGGGCGGAGGTTGAGGTCTGTCCCTCTCGATCCTTCTCCCCTTGCGGGAGAAGGTGGCCGAGCGCAGCGAGGTCGGATGAGGGGTCGCGCTAACGCCTGACGTCACTGGCGGCGAACATCGGACAGAGCGGGGCGACCCCTCATCCGTCAGCCTTCGGCTGCCACCTTCTCCCGCAAGGGAAGAAGGGAACTCTGATCTAGTTCAGCTGCAGCCGGACGCGGTCGAATGTCTGCTGGCGGCCGACCTCGGCGGGGGCGTCGAGGCTGCGGGCGTGAGACAGGGCCTCCAGCGCGCCGGCCAGCGCCCCCTGTTTCTCGCGGGCGGCGGCGACGTCCAGCCAGGGGCGGTGATCCTCGGGGTCCAGCAAGGCGCGGCGCAGGGCCGAGCGCTCGGCGCCCTCGAAATCGCCGCTGCGCAGAGCCCGGACGAACAGGATGTTCTGCAGCCGGATCAGGGCCATCCGGTCGCTGACCGGGGCCATCAGGATGTCCAGCCGGTCGGCCACATGCGGCGTCAGCCCAGCCCGGAGCGCCCGCCGCGTCAGTTCGGACGGCAGCACCAGCCGCCCCTGGCTGAAGGGGTCGAGCGCCACCGGCCCCTCGGGCGTCTCGACCCGCAGCAGGATGTGGCCGGGGAAATCGACCGCCGCCGCCTTCACCCCCGCCTGCCGCGCGGCGTCGAGATAGAAGACGGTCAGCGCCCCAGACAGGCCGCGCCGGCTCTCGGCCACGGCGATGACGTCGGTGTGGTCCGGGTCGTCGTAGTTCAGCAGGTCGCCGTTCAGGCGGAAGTCGCCGGCGAGCGTTTCGGCCAGCGCCTCCTCCGGGCTTTCGCCGCCGACGCGTTCGCCCAGGCGCTGGGCGATGTTGCGGGCCAGCACCCGGACGGGCTCCGGATCGCGGAACGGATAGTCATGGATGGCGCAGGCGATGGCGGCGTCCAGCAGCGGAAACGCCGCGTCGTCGGCCTCACCGGCCTCGGTCAGAACGGTCGCGGCTTCGTCGCGCGTCACTGAAATTCCAACCCTTTCGAGCCAATGTCGCGAACATGAACCGGAATTCGTCCGGGAGCCAGCGCCACCATATCGAGGCGCAGGGTCAGGGAATTGAGCGACGGACGGCCGCGCTTCACGGCATCCCCGGCAGCGGCCAGCCGCTGGAACTGCTGCGGGGTCAGGGCGGCCAGCGCGGCCTCCAAAGTGGCGCGGCGCTTGACTTCAACGACCGCGAGGATGCGTCCGCGCCGGGCCAGAATGTCGATCTCACCCGCCCTGTTCGACAGGCGGAAGGCCAGAATCTGATAGCCTTTCAGCATCAGCCAGACCGCCGCGACCCATTCCGCGCCGTGTCCTTCGCGCCACGCCCGTCCGCCCTTCTGCTGTCGCCAGGCCGCCTTGGGCCGGGGGACGCGGGGCGGACGCAACGACATCAGTCGCGGCCCTGCAAGGCCAACGCCCGCTGATACAGGGGTTTCCGGGGCAGGTTCAGCGCCCGCGACACCTCAGACGCCGCCTCGCCGGGCGGCAGCCGGGTCATGGCCTCGGTCAGGGCCGCGTCGACATCCGCCACGCTGGCCTCGACCGCCTCGCCGGGGCCGATGACGACGACGATCTCGCCCTTGGGCGACTGGCAGCGGGGGTCGGCGGCCAGTTCGGCCAGGGTTCCCCGCACGCATTCCTCATAGAGCTTGGTCAGTTCGCGGGCGATCGCCGCCGGGCGCGGACCCAGCACCGCCGCCATGTCGGCCAGACTGTCGGCCAGACGCGGCCCGCTCTCGAAGAAGACCAGCGTCTGCCGCGCCGGGCGCAGCTCTTCCAGCATCGTCTTCCGCGCCCCCTGTTTGGGCGGCAGGAAACCGGCGAACAGCACCCGGTCGGCGGGCAGACCGGCGATGCACAGGGCCGCCAGCAGGCTGGACGGACCGGGGATGGGATGGACCGGCAGGCCCGCCGCAATCACGGCGCGGGCCACCACGAAGCCGGGGTCCGAGACCAGCGGCGTGCCCGCATCGGACACCAGCGCCACCACCTCCCCGCCCGCGATCCGCTCGATGGCGGCCTCCGCCGCCCGGGCGGAGGCATGGTCGTCGCACCGCTCCAGCTTCGCCTTCAGGCCGTAGGCGGTCAGCAGCTTGGCCGTCACCCGCGTGTCCTCGGCCAGCACCAGATCGGCCGCCGCCAGCACGTCGAGCGCTCGCAGGGTCATGTCCCTGAGGTTCCCGATCGGCGTCGCCACCAGATAGAGGCCGGGCGCGACGGATCGCGGCGGCGGGGCGGTCGGCGGAAAGAGGGAAGGCTCGGTCATGCGCCGCCGACCGTGCCCGACCGGCGCGGACGGCTCAAGGCTGGTTTCGACCCGTGATGCCGACGCCGTCGCGTATGGCCGCCTCAAGCACCCCGGCGTTCACGCCCGCCAGCGACCTGAACTTGATGCAGTAGCCGGTGACGGACGCCTTGCCGATGTTCGCCGCGTAGGCGGCCGGCAAGTAAGTCCTGTCCTCGATGCCCATGATGTAGACCGACACCCCGGTCGTGTTGGCGCTGAGGCCGATCTGATAGAATTCCCGGCTTCCGCCATCGGCGTATTCCATCGTGTAGGCGCCGTAGCCGATGTTGGGATTGGAGACGACCTTGCCGTCGCCGTCCCGACCGTCCAGAAACCACAGCCTGCACCCGGGCATCACCTGTTGAATGAGGCCGTGCAGCGCCCGCATGTCGCTGCGCTTCGGCTCCGGCTGGGCGGCGATGTAGCCCTCGATCTGGTCCCGGACGGTCATGGCGCGGCCTATGCCACCCCCAGCTTGCCGCGTTCGCCGTCGCGGGGGGCGGCAAGCTCCTCAGGGCTCATGAAGGCGGCGAGGTCCTCGGCTTCATAGAAGGGCAGGATCTGCAGCTCGCCCTTCATGCCCGGCATGTCGGGAGTGCGGGCGGCCCAAGCCATGGCCTCGTCCATGTCCTTCACCTCCCAGATGGAGAAGCCGACGGCCACTTCCTTGCTCTCGGCGAACGGCCCGTCGGTGATGGCGCGGCGGCCCTGACCGTCAAAGATGATGCGCCGGGCCTGTTCGTTGTTCTTCAGGCCGGCGGCGGCGACGAAGACCCCGGCCTGGACCAGCTCCTCGGTGAACCGGTCCATGGCGGCGAAGGCCTCCACCAGTTCAGGCGAGGGCGGGCCGTCCAGATTGGGGGCGTCGTAGGACTTGTGAAACAGCATCACGCGCATCGTCAGTCTCCTTTTCAGAGCCGGCCCTGTCGGCCTCTCATTGGATCGACGAGCGACCGTGTCGGCAATCGACACTGCCCTGCAAACTTTTTTCTTCAGACCAGCAGAGTCTTCAGGACGGCGTCCAGCAACGGTCGTCCGGCCGGGGTGGCACGGACCCGCTGACCCTCGACCTCCAGGAACCCGTCGGCGATCAGGTCGGCGAAGGCGCCGGCGTCAAGCGTGCGGCCCAGCGCCGACAGATCGGACAGGGCCGCCCCCTCGACGGTGCGCAAAGCCAGCAGCACCCGTTCCTCGGCGGCGTCCTCGTCTGACAGGGCTGCGCGCTCGGTCCACGGTGCACCCGCCCCGACGCCCGCGACATAGTCCCCGATCTTGCGCTCAGCCACCGTAGCCGTCCGCGCCCCGCCCAGCGTCAGCCGTCCATGCGCGCCCGGGCCCAGGCCGAGATAGTCCCCGCCGCGCCAGACATGCAGGTTGTGGCTCGACCGGGCGGCGATACTCCGCGCATGGTTGGACACCTCATAGGCCTCGAACCCGGCGCCCTCGAGCACGCTCTGCGTCGTCTCATAGAGGGCGGCGGACAGATCCTCGTCCGGCGGCGACCAGGCGCCGCGCGCCACGGCGCGGCCGAAGGCGGTCGTGGGCTCTATGGTCAGCTGATAGGGCGAGACGTGCTCGAACCCCATGGCGAGCGCCTGCGTCAGCTCGGCGGTCCAGTCCGCGACCGTCTGGCCCGGCCGGGCGTAGATCAGGTCGATGGACAGGCGCGGGAAGGCTTTCGCCGCGACCGCCACGGCCCGCCGCGCCTCGTCCGCCGAATGGTTGCGGCCCAGAAACGTCAGAGCTGCATCATCCAGCGCCTGCACCCCCATGGACAGGCGGTTGACCCCGGCGGCGGCCAGAGCCTGAAACCGCTCGGCTTCCGCATCCGTGGGATTGGCTTCCAGCGTGATCTCGATGTCGCCGCGCGGCGGGAACAGGGTCCGCGCCCTGTCGATCACGGCCGCCACATGTTCCGGCGGCATCAGCGACGGGGTGCCGCCGCCGAAGAAGATCGAGGCCAGCCGGCGCGGGCCGGTCAGGGCCGCCTGCACCTCCATGTCCGTCAGGATCGCCGCCGTCAGGGCCGCCTGCTCCTCGGTCCGACCCCGGTCGCGCACGACGGTGAAGTCGCAATAGGGGCAGATGCGGGCGCAGTAGGGCCAGTGGACGTAGAGGGCGACGTCCGTCCCCGGATCGGGCGGTTCAGTCAATCAGGGCCGCCTTCAGCCTGGCGAAGGCAAGCGCCCGGTGGCTCATGGCGTCCTTGGCGGCGGGGTCCATCTCGCCGAAGGTCTGCTTACGCCCCTCAGGCAGGAAGATGGGGTCATAGCCGAAGCCGCGGTCGCCGCGCGGCGGGAAGACCACCTCGCCGAACACCTTGCCCTCGACCACCACCGCCGGGCCGTCGGGCCAGGCCACGGCGAGCGCCGAGGTGAACCAGGCGCGGCGGTCACGCGCGTCGATTTCCTCCAGCCGCTCCTCGACCTTCTGCATGGCCATGGCGAAATCCTTGCCCGGCCCGGCCCAGCGGGCGGAGAAGATGCCCGGCGCCCCGTCCAGCGCCGCGACCGACAGGCCGGAATCGTCGGCCAGAGCCACCTCGCCCGACCGATCCGCCGCATGCCGCGCCTTGAGCAGGGCGTTGCCGACAAAAGTGCTCTCGGTTTCGTCAGGTTCGGGCAAATTCACCTCGGCCGCCGTGACGATCTTGTAATTTCCGTCCAGCAGCGCGGCGATCTCGCGCGCCTTGCCCGGATTGTGGGTCGCCGCGACCAGCCGCATCCCTTTGATAAGCTTGAGTTTCATCCGGCGATCCAGCTTTGCAACAATCCATTGCCAAAGTTTAATATCGTTAAACGATATGTAACGTGAATTCTTCGTTCGCACGGCCTATCTATGTTCTCACAGGACGGGGTTCGCACCGTTCTCGAAGCGAACCGATCTCGGCAAGCTTGTTCCAGCGACAAACCAGAAGTGGGCCAAAAATGACCCCCAAGACAAACGTACGGAGAAAGACCATGAACACCATGAACGCCTCGCTCTTCCTCGACAAGGTCGGCGCCGTGATCATCAACACCGCCCTGCTGGCCGCCCTGCCGACCGCCCTGGTGGCCATCCTCGTTCAAGCCTTCTGATTTCCGGCCTGGCTTTGACGAATATGCAGAAGACCGCGATGAATAGGCCCGCGTGTGGGTTGGCCGGACCCCGCGCGGCGATCGCGACCCTTCCTCCGGTCTGAGTAGAAAGAGAGTCCGCCCCGGCCATGCGCTTCCCGACGATGAAATCACTCGGGATCAGAGCGCCTCGGCTGGAGGCCGCGGCCATTCCCGGCCTGCGAACCCTGGGACCGCGTTCGGTCTCCACCCTTCTGAAGATCGCGCTGGACGTGGCCTATGTGCTGCTCGCGATCATCACCGGCGGCATGCTGATCCTGTTCGTGATCGGCGCCTTCATTCCGCTTCAGGATCTGAACGTCACCGTCACCGACGATTCCGGCGGCAAGGCCATGCCCCTGACGCGCACCCTCATCATCTTCGCCCTCGGATCGCTGACCGCCTATTTTGGCAGCTTTCTACTGATCCTCGGGCATCTGCGGAAGATTTTCCGCACCCTGACCATCGGCGATCCGTTCCAGCCCGCCAATGTGCGCCGCCTGCGCCAGATCGGCCTGATCCTGGCCATCGTGACCGGCGGCGTCTGGCTGGTTCAGGGCATGGTCGCCACGCGGTTCGCGCCCGGAGTGATGGACCCGCAAGGCGTCGGTGAACTGCTGACCCCGATCTTCTCCGTCCTGGTCGTGTTCGTGCTGGCGGAGGTGTTCCGCGAGGGCGCGCGCCTGAGGCGCGAATCCGAACTGACGATCTGAGCGGAACAGGGTAGAGACGCGCCGCCATGGCCATTCGCATCCAGCTGGACCGCCTGCTTCTTGAGCGCCGCATGTCGCTGACCGAGCTCAGCGACCGCGTCGGGGTGACCGTGGCCAATCTGTCGATTCTCAAGACCGGCAAGGCGCGGGCGGTGCGGTTCTCGACCCTGGACGCCCTGTGCCGCGAGCTGGACTGCCAGCCCGGCGATCTGATCGCCTGGTCTCCCGGCCCCGCCGAACCGGTCGATGACGCCGGCGGCGACGACGACGCCTGATGGCCCGCCGGGGCGACCTGTCGCCTGACGACAAGCACATCTGGACCGTGGTGACCGATACGGTGGCCCCGAAAAGGCGCGCCAAGGCCCTGCGGGTGGCCGAGGCCGGCCCCGTCGGCGAACCGGTTCCCCGCAGCGGCGTCGCAAAGGCAGGGCGGCCCGTGGCGGCCCATGCCCCCTCGCCCAAACCTGTATCGACAGTTCCGCCCGCCAAACCCCGCCCCGCGCCCGAGGCGCTGGAGCCGCGTCGACAGCGGCGGCTGGCCCGCGAGCGGGATCCCATAGAGGCCACCTTCGACCTGCACGGCTATGGCCGTTTCGACGCCGAGGACCGGCTGAAGGCCTTTCTGGGCGGATCACAGGCGCGCGGGCTGAAGGCCGTTCTGGTCATCACGGGACAGGGGCGGCGCGGTGGCGGAGTGATCCGCGCCTCGATCCACGAATGGCTGCAGTCCCCGGCCATGCGCGGCGTGGTCTCGGGCTTCGCCACGGCGCACCGGCGGCATGGCGGCGACGGCGCGATCTACATCACGCTCAAGCAAAAGGCCGGAGCCTGAACGGCCCCGGCCTTCTGTCGTCAGTCAGTCGAGACGCCCTCAGGCGCGACGCTTCACCAGTCCCAGCAGGAACAGCAGGATGATCGCGCCGATGGTGGCGACGATGGTCGAGCCGATCCAGCCGCCCCAGGCGAAGCCCAGAGCATTGGCGAGGAAGCCGCCGATCAGGGCGCCGATGACGCCGACGATCAGGTTGGTGATGAGACCGTGATTGCGGCCCATGATCTGTTCCGCGAGCCAGCCCGCGACGATGCCGATGATGATCCAGGCGATAATGCCCATGAGCAGGTTCCTTCCATCCAAAGCCTAGCCGTGGCGCAATAATGCGTGGGCGCGTGGACGGTTGCGGACAATCCTGCATAACACCGTCACTCCCCTGTGACGCGATGTCGGCATGGTTCGTGCGCCGTGCGGGGCGAGCCGTGCCGAAACGGGACGGTCCGTCATCAAGGGGAAAATGGCCATGGCCACCGACATCGACCTGCATCTGGGGCGCCGTCTGCGCCGCCGCCGCCGTCTTCTGGGCCTGACCCAGCAGCAGCTCGCCACCCAGGTCGGCATCCGCTTCCAGCAAATCCAGAAGTATGAATGCGGCGCCAACCGCATCTCGGCCGCCCGCCTGTGGCAACTGGCCGAGGCGCTGGAATCGCCCGTCAGCTATTTCTACGACGGCCTGACCGAAGCGCTCGAGCGCAAGGAGGCCGCCGGATCCCAGGGCGGCGAGATGTTTTCCCGCAAGGAAACCCTCGACCTGATCCAGGCCTACTACCAGCTGGGCGAGCGTCCGCGCCGCCGTCTGCTGGACCTCGCCAAGTCGCTGCACGCGGAAGGCGACGCGGCTTAACGCCGCGAAGGAGCCTAACACTCGCGACGCGGTCGCTCGCTGCTTGAGGCCTTGTGTGGCCTAACGCTCGACGCGCGGCGTCTCGCTGCTTGAGGCCGTAGAGCCTGGTTGTGACGGACCGGGTCAAGCCGGCGCCTTTGAAGCGCTTTGCGGCGGTTGCACCCGCCCGGCTTGACTCGCCGTCCGCCCCTCGCCACTCGCGGGGGATGACCGAGTTCGAGACCTTCGCCGTCGATCTGGCCCGCGCGGCCGCATCCGTCACCCTGCCCCTGTTCCGCACCGACTGCGGCGAGGTGGACAAGGGCGGTCCCGGCGCGTTTGACCCCGTCACCGAGGCCGACCGAGGGGCGGAAGCCGCCATCCGCAAGCTGATCGCCGAACGCTATCCCCACCACGGGGTGATCGGCGAGGAATACGGCAAGGACCGGCCCGACGCCGAGCACGTCTGGATCCTGGACCCCGTCGATGGCACCCGGGCGTTCGTCGCCGGCCTGCCGCTGTGGACCACCCTTATCGCCCTGCGCACCGCCGGGAAGCCGACCGTCGGCGTGATCGCCCAGCCCTATGTCGGCGAGCTGTTTCTGGGCGGACCATCCGGGGCCGTGATGATGGCGCGCGGCCAGACGACGCCGATCCGGACGCGCGAATGCGCCCAGCTGACCGACGCGGTCATCGCCACCACCGATCCCGACATCTTCACGGGCGCCGAGCTGGGCGCCTGGACCCAGGTGCGGGCCGCAGCCCGTTTGGCCCGGCTGGGCTGCGACGCCTACGCCTACGCCATGCTGGCCAGCGGGCGCATCGATCTGGTGGCCGAGACAAGTCTGAAGCTGTGGGACTGGTCGGCCCTGACGCCGGTGATCGAGGCGGCCGGCGGCGAGGTCACCGACTGGCGCGGCGAGGCGCCGTCGGACAACGGGCAGATCCTCGCGGTGGGTGACGCCCGCCTGCGCGATCAGGCGCTGGTGGCGTTCAAACGGGCGGCTGTTTAGGCCGCCGCCTCACTCGGCTCGGGGCTGGGCGTGGGCGAGAGATCCTGCACCGGCGAGACGTAGTCCGCCAGGGCGTCGAACTCCTCGAGGAATTTCGCGCGCAGGTCGTCGGTCTCCATGATGACCTCGTGCTTCGCCCCCGTGACCTCGACATAGCGGCCGCGGCCCAGCCGCTTGGCGGCCCATTTGTTGGTCTGTTTCCAGACGCGGTCGTCGTCGCCGGACTGCACCACCGCCACCGGCACCTTGACGGCCTTCAACGCCTTGGGCTTCAGCGCCCGCTCGCCCGCGTCAATGCCGAAGGCCAGCCAGCCCCAGGTCGGGCCGCCCACCGCCAGGTGCGGGCAGGCGTAAAGCTGCTGACGCCACAGCTCGTAGCGGGTTTCGTCCGAGGTCAGGGCGTCCTTTTCGAAGGTGTGGTCGAAGGGATCGTCCGGATCGTCCAGCACATAGTCCCCGGCCTTGCCGTGGCGCAGGTTCCAGCGCACCGCCAGCTTCACCGACCACATCGACCGCTTGCCGGTCTTGATGCGCAGCATGGGGCTGCTGAGCAGGGCCGCCGCGATCCGCGTCTCGCCGGCCTCCAGCGTCATCAGGTTCAGCACCCCGCCCATGGAATGGCCGACGGCGATCCACGGCATGGGCGCGCGGCCCTCGAACGCATCCAGCAGACGGGCATAGTCGTCGAGAAACTCCTCCACCGCCCGGGCATGGCCCTTCAGCCGATCCGGCAGCAGACGGGCCGACAGCCCCTGTCCGCGCCAGTCATGGGCCAGCACACACCAGCCGCGGGCGAGGAAATTGCCGATGACCTCGAAATATTTCTCGATCGGCTCGGTGCGGCCGGGGCTGACGATCACCGTGCCGCGCGGCTTGGGCGCCACCAGCGGCGACGGCGTCCACAGGGCCGCGCGCAGGCGCAGGCCGCCGGCGCCCCGGAACCATTCGCCCACGCCCCCCGGAGGGGCGGCGGCGCCGGGAACCCCCATCAGGGGCGCATTGGCGGCATAGGCGGCGGCTCGGTTCACTCAGGCTTCCTGAACTTCAAGGTCATGCGGTCGCTTTCGCCGATCGCGTCGTACTTCGCCCGATCGAACAGGGGATTGGGCGGGTCGCCCCGGGGCGCGGTCAGGCGCTGGGGCGCAAGGGTGTCAACTCCGAAGGGATGATCCTTGGTATCCCTTTCATTCGCGTTGATTTCCGAGGCGGCGACGAAAACAAAGCCGGCTTCGGCGGCCAGCTGTTTCACGAACGCTTCCTGGACATATCCGTTCGCGGCGACGGGGTCCTGATCCTCCTCGGGGGCCAGACGGTGCTGTTCGACCCCCAGAATTCCGCCGGGACGCAGCGCCGCATAGGCGTCAGCGAAAGCCTTCTCGGCGATGCCGGCGGCCATCCAGGCGTGAATGCCGCGCATGAACAACGCCATGTCGGCGCTGCCCGCCGGCGCCACCGCTTCCGTGCCGAGGCCGAAGGCGGTGAACTCGATCTCGCCGTAGAGTTTCCGGTCAGAGGTGAAATGCTGCTCGAAGGCGGCCATCAGGGCGGCCTGGGCCGGGTCGGCGCCTTCACCGGTGCGGAAGCCCGCGGCGATATATTTGCCGCCGCCCTCCTTCAGATAGGGGGCTATGATCTCGGTGTACCAGCCGCTGCCGGGCCAGAAATCCACCACCGTCATCTTCGGCTGCAGGCCGAAGAAGCGCAGGGTCTCCATCGGATGGCGGGCGGCGTCGCGGCCCTTGTCCTGAACGCGCCAGGCCCCGGCCACAGCCCATTCGAGAGACCCCTGCGGCGGGCCTTCCGGCGCCGTGGGATCAGCCTTGGGCTCCTTCTTGCCACAGGCCGCCAGAGCCGACAGCGCCAACGCCGCGACGCCGGTCAGGACGTTGCGGCGCGAGGCGAGACGGACAGGCGGGACATGAACCATAGGCATCCTCGTTCAGCCCGCGGACAGCGCGCGGGCCGGGTTCGGAACGGCTGGATTAACGACGTTCCCCGGCCCCGTCAAAGGCATGAGGGCGCTATTCCGGCTTGCGGAAGCGCAGGGTCATGCGGTCGCTTTCGCCGATGGCGTCCAGCGCAGCCCGTTCCTCAGCCGTCAGAGGGGTCGGACGATCCAGCGCCTGAGCCTCGCGCGGGGCGCTGACCCGGGTGGGGGGCAGGCTCCAGACGCCATAGGGATGGTCATGATCGTCGGCCGGGTTGGCGTTCAGGCCGCTCTCGGCCTCCAGAACGAAGCCGGCGGCCATGGCGGCGCGCACCACATATTCCTGCGGCACATAGCCGGTGGGTGCGGTGTCGGCGACGTTCAGACCGCTCTCGGCCCGGTGCTGCTCGACGGCCAGAATCCCGCCGGGCTTCAGCGCCTTGAAGGCGGCGGCCAGGACGGCGTCCGTCCGCCCGTCGACGCGCGCCCAGTTGTGGAAGGCCCGCGCGATCAGGACCATGTCGGCCGAGCCGGCCTCGGCGCCCTCAAGAGCCGCCAGGGTGTCGGCCGCAACATACTGGCCGCCCGTCGCCTGGGCATAGGGGCGCAGGATGGCGGTCCACCAGCCGCCGCGACCGGGCTGGACCTCGACCACCGTCTGGCCGGGCTGAAGGCCCCAGAAGGTCAGGCTCTCGTACGGGTGGCGGAAGACGTCGCGGGCGCGGTCGGCCTCGCTGCGGGCAGGGGAGGCGATGGCGGCCAGCAGCGCCTGATCCTCCTGCAGCGTCGGCATCTCCATCGACAGGCCCGTGCGGGTCGGAAGCGGCGCGGGCGGCTGCTGAGCCTGGGCGGCGGCGGGGGCCGCGAGCGCGGTCATCAGGACGAGGGCGATCAGGCGCATGGGCGGGCTCCGGGAGATACGGCGCCTACCCTTACGGCGCTTCGGGGACAGGGCAAGGCGGGATGCTTGCGAGGCGTGTTTTCGCGACCCCTTGACGCGGGCGGGCGCCGTTCCAACCTTCACGGACGAAGGCGCCGATCCCGGGCCTTCCGATCTCGCCGGGGCCTCTTGCAGGACCGGAGATGTCGAAACCCAGGCCGCCGGGGAAGCCTCTTTGGGGCCCAATCGCCGGGCGGCTCAACCTTGCTGATCCTCAGGAGGATGACATGCGTACTGTCGATTTCACCCCGCTCTACCGTTCCGCCGTCGGCTTCGACCGTCTGGCCAATCTGCTGGAGACCGCCGCGCGGACCAGTCAGGAGACCGGCTGGCCGCCCTACAACATCGAGACGACCGGCGAGAACGCCTATCGCATCGAGATCGCCGTCGCCGGCTTCACGCCCGACGAGCTGTCGATCGAGGCCAAGGAAAACCAGCTGACCGTCACCGGCCGCAAGGCGGCGAACGACGAGTCCGCCATCGAGCGCACCTATCTGCATCGCGGTCTGGCCGAGCGCGATTTCGAGCGCCGCTTCCAGCTGGCCGACTATGTGGTGGTGAAGGGCGCCGAGCTGAACCACGGCCTGTTGTCGATCACCCTGGAGCGCGAACTGCCCGAGGCCCTGAAGCCCCGCCGCATCGAGATCGCGACCGGAACGCCCCTGATCGAGGGCAAGAAGGGCAAGGCCGCGTAAGCCGGCCCTTCCGATGAGTGCTGAGGGGCGGTCGAAAGGCCGCCCCTTTTTCTATGCGGCTACTCAGCCGTCTCGAGTTTCCTCGCAGACATCCAGTCCTGTGTTGGCGCTTGGCCGGCAGCGGCGCCCGCACTCAAAAGTGCCGCGCGTTGAGGCTTCGAACGCCGCCAATGTTCTTTGAGCAGAGGCTTGGCACTGTTCGAAGCTGGAGAAGCGGCCGATCGCTGCGCTCACAGTCAGATCATTGGCATTAGGATAGACGTATCCAGTCCATTCCGCAGAGGGGCTGCACGAAGCCAGCGCCAATGAGGTCAGCGCCAAACTGACCCAGCATCTTGCCATCTACGCCGCCGCGACCGCCGGTTGGGGCGACAGCGCCGCCCTCTGCGCTTCGGACAGAACGACCTTCTTCAGGTTCACGCCGCCGAGATCGGCGCCGGTCAGATTGGCCTCGCTCATGTCAGCCTGATCGAGTTTGGCGTAGCGCAGGTGTGCGCCCGCCAGACCGACGGCCATTGATCGGCCGCCGCCCAGCGGCAGTGCCGCGAGGATGGCGCCGCGCAGATCGGCCTTGTTCAGCAGCGTATTGTTCAGCCGGGCCCCGCGCAGGTCGGCGCCGCGCAGGTCGCAGCCGCGCAGGTCGGCGCCGTCGAGGTTGGCGCCCTGGAAGCCGACGCCGCGCAGGTCCAGCCCGGCCAGACAGGCGCCCCGCGCGCTGGTGCCCGGCAGTTTCAGGTTCTTCAGCCTGTCGCCGACGGGACGCAGATCCTCGCCGTCGAACCTGGCCGGCTGGCCGAAGACGCCGCCGCTTTCGGCCCAGGCGTTAGCGTCCAGCGCCAGTTCGACCAGGGCGGCGGCCTTGGCGACCGCCTCGGCGCTGGGGCTGCGCAGGGATCCGGTCAGGTCGGCGCGCTCCATGCGGGCGCTGTCCAATGCGGCGCCGGTAAGGATGGCGTTGATGAGCCGCGCCCCGCACAGGTTGGCGCCGGTGAGCTGGGCGTCCTCCAGCATGGCGCCGGACAGATTGGCGTCCTTCAGATTGGCGCCGGTCAGGCGCGCGCCCTTCATGGAGCAATCGGCGAACTCGGCCTGCTGGGCGCTGAAACCGTCCATCGCAGCGCCGTCCAGGGTCGCGCCGGTGAACCGGGCGCCGTCGCCGACGCCCTGGCAGGTCTGGTGCTTGACCGCCTGCAGGCCTTTTTCCGCATGCGGAATGGCGATGACGCCTTCGCGGAAGTCGGCCTTGGTCAGGTCGGCGTTGGCCAGCGACGCCCCGCGCAGGCAGACGCCCCGCAGGTCGGCTTTCTGCAGATTGGCGCCCGACATGTCCGCGCCTTTCAGATCGCAGCAGAACAGCACCGCGCGCTCCAGCCGGGCGTCGGTCAGTCGGGCGTTCTCCAGCGACGAACCGCTGAAATCAGCCTCTTCCAGATTGCGGCCGGACAGGTTCAGCCCGCGCAGGTCGACGAATTTGAGTTGCAGGCGACGGCCCCCGGGGCGGCCCTCGATGAAGCGTTCGTGGGCGGCGATGAACAGGTCGAGATCGCCTTGGGACAGGGGCCGTCGCTGGAAGGTGGTCATGCGGCGGTCTCCTGCGCCGGCAGGCCGCGCGCTCCGTTCAGGTTGGCGCTGGTCAGGTCCGTCTGGCGCATCTGGGCGCCATGCAGAACGGCGCGGCTGAGGTCAGCGTCGACGAGCACCGCCCGGCGCAGGTCGGCGCCCGACAGGTCCACTCCGCGCAGGGACGCGCCGGTCAGATCGGCCGGCAGCAGCCGTTCAGGCCCGATCAGCAACGGGCCCAACTGGGCCCCGCGCAAGTCGGACCCCGCCAGTTTCGCCCCCGCCAGCCGTGCCCCGCGCAGGTCGGCGCCGCGCAGGTTCACGGCCCGCAGATCGGCTTTCTCCAAGTGCGCGCCCTGAAGCTTCACTCCCTCCATGTCGAGGCCGTAGAAGACGGCGCCCCGGGCAGACAGGGCAGTCAGGTTGAAGCCCTTGATCGTGCGCAGCGCGCGCAGGTCGACGCCGTCGAACACCGAGGGAGCCCCCTCGACGCCGCCGGTCTCGCACCAGACGGCGTGGTCATGCAGCATCTCGGCGGCGGGCATGCGGCTGACCGCCGCGCCCACGGGCCGGTCGTCGGTCAGGGCGCCGTCCATATTGGCCCCGTCATTGCGCCATTGCAGGGTCTTGCACCCCACCAGCACGGCGTCGCGCAGGTCCGCGCCCGACAGGTCCGCCCCGGACAGGTCGGCCCCGGCGAGGTCGGCGCCGCGGAAACTGGCCTGTTTCAGATTGGCCCGGACCAGCTTGCAGTCCTTCATGACCGCGTCGGTGAAGTCGGCCTGAACCGCCACCACGCCGGTCAGCTTGGACCGCTGCAGATTGGCCCCGGCCAGACAGGCGCCCTGGGCCTGGGTTTCATTGCGGCTCTGGGCCTCAACCACCTTGAACCCCAGCTTGGCGTCGGCGGCGGCGATGGTGCCCTCGCGCAGGTCGGCCTCGAACAGATCGGCCCCCGTCAGGTCGGCTCCGCGCAGACAGGCCCCCCGCAGATCGGCACGCTTCAGGCTGGCCTCGGCCAGACAGGCGTCCTGAAGATCGGTGCCGAAGAAGGTGGCGTTGTCGAGCCGCGCGCCGGTCAGGTCGCACCCGATCATGCAGGCCGCGGCGAAGTCGGCGTCGGCGAGATTGCGGCCCCGCAGCGACAGGCCGGACAGGTCCATCCAGGCAAAGACGGCACGCGCGCCACCCGGACGCGCCTGCCACAGGCGGTCATGGCGAATGCAGATCGCATCGAGCTCTTCCTGGCTCAGGCGTCTGCGGACAACGGCTTCTGCGGTCCCCGGCATGCGGTAACCATGCAGCAGCGCCGCTTAAGGAAGGTTTGCGGTAACGGGGATTTTCTGCCTGATTTTTACGCTATCGCTCACCGCGCGGCGGCTCGCTGCTTGAGCACGGTTACTCTCGCGCTATCGCTCGCGTCACGGACGCTCGCTGCTTGAGCGCGGTCAGTGGGTCAACAGCCCCTGCTCCTTCAGCGCGTCGGCCAGTTCTCCCGGCCCAACCCAGACGCGGGTGTAGCCGGCCTCGCCGAGGCGCTTCAGCTCGGTGGTCAGGTCGGCCTTCGGCGAGGCGGCGAAACGGGCGTCGAAGCCCTCGCCGTCGTCCGACAGGCGCACCATCGGCCGCCCGGTCTCGACCCGGTGCAGATAGCCCTCGTAAAGCACCGCCGCGTCGTCGGCGAGCAGACCCGTCTCGACCTGAAGTCCGGCCTTCTTCAATCGCTCGACGCCCCGGCCCGAAGCGAAGGGCGAGGGGTCGACGGCGGCGACCACGACCCGCGTGATCCCGGCGTCCATCAGATAGTTCGAGCAGGATGTGCGTCCCGACGACCGGGCGCCGCAGGGCTCCATGGTCACATAGGCCGTGGCGCCGCGCGCGGCCTCTCCGGCGGCGGGGGCGGCCTGTTCCTCGGCGTGGGGACGACCGCCGGGGGCCGTGGCGGCCTCGGACACCACCTCGCCGTCCTTGACGATGACGCAGCCGACGGCCGGGTTCGGCCAGGTCTTGCCCATCTCAGCCCGCGCGAGATCGATGGCGCGGCGCATCCAGTTTTCGTCGCCCGTCCCGCTCATGCGATCACCGGCAGTTCGGTGGCCCGCGCCCCGTCGAGGTAGCGGGCGGCGGTCGGCTTCAGCGAAGCGTCCAGATCGATCTCCAGCGGATTGCCGGTGGGGATCTCCACCTCGACGATGCGGTCGTCCGGCACGGCGAACAGATGTTTGACGATGGCGCGCAGCGAGTTGCCGTGGGCGGCGATCAGCACGTCCTCGCCGGCCTTCAGCCGCGGCGCGATGGCCTCGTTCCAGTAGGGCAGGACGCGGTCCAAGGTGGTCTTCAGGCTTTCCGTGTCCGGAATGGCCTGACCGGCGTAGCGGGGATCGCCCGCGAAATCCCATTCGCCGCCCGGCGCCAGCGGCGGGGGCGGAATGTCATAGCTGCGGCGCCAGACCTTGACCTGATCCTCGCCGTGCTTGGCCGCCGTCTCGGCCTTGTCGAGGCCGGTCAGGCCGCCGTAGTGGCGCTCGTTCAGGCGCCAGTCCTCGATCACCGGCACATCCGACAGGCCCGCCGCCTGCAGGGCCAGTGCGCCCGTACGTTTGGCCCGCGTCAGGACCGAGGTGAACATCACCGCCGGCTTGAAGCCCGCCTGCGCGATCAGCTCGCCGCCGCGTCTCGCCTGGGCCTCGCCCTCCGCCGTCAGATCGACGTCCACCCAGCCGGTGAAGCGGTTTTCGAGGTTCCACTGGCTCTGGCCGTGGCGCAGCAGGATCAGGCGCGGCATCTGGGTCTCCGTATAACCCGCCGGGGGTAGGCCGGGGCCTTCGGTCGGTCAAGTTCGCCAACGCGGCGCCCATACCGCCGTTCCCGCGTTGTTGTGGCCCCCGCGACCGCTGTCTATACGGAGCGCGACCTTTCAGGACCCGAACATGATCAAACCCCGCCAGGACATCCGCCCCAACACGGCCGAGTATGAGACCACGCCGCTGGTCAAGCCGACGGGGTTCCGCGAATACGACGCGCGCTGGGTTCTGGAGAAGGAGATCAACCTTCTGGGCATTCAGGCGCTGGGCCTCGGGCTGGCGACCTATATTCACGAGATCGGGGTCAAGCCGCGCATCGTGGTCGGGCACGACTTCCGCTCCTATTCGCTGTCGGTGAAGCAGGCGCTGACGCTGGGCCTGCTGGAGGGCGGCATGGAGGTGCTGGACGTGGGTCTGGCCCTGTCGCCCACCGCCTATTTCGCCCAGTTCGCGCTGGAAGCGCCGTGTGTGGCGATGGTGACGGCCTCGCACAACGAAAACGGCTGGACCGGCGTGAAGATGGGAGCCAAGGCGCCCCTGACCTTCGGCCCCGACGAGATCGGCCGACTGAAGGAGATCGTGCTGGGCGGCGAGGGCGTGGCCCGCCCCGGCGGCCGTCTGGAGCGCATCGAGGGCTTCCGCGAACGCTACCTCGAAGAAGTCTCGGCCAAGGTGAAGCTGACCCGGCCGCTGAAGGTCATCGCCGCCTGCGGCAACGGCACCGCCGGCGCCTTCGCCCCCGAGGCCCTGCGCCGCATGGGCTGCGAGGTGATCGAGATGGACACCGACCTCGACTTCACCTTCCCCAAATACAATCCGAACCCGGAAGACCACGCCATGCTGATGCAGATGGCGGCGCGGGTGAAGGAAACCGGCGCCGACCTGGCCCTCGGTTTCGACGGCGACGGCGACCGCTGCGGCGTGGTGGACGACACGGGCGAGGAAATCTTCGCCGACAAGATCGGCCTGATGTTGGGCCGCGACCTGTCGGCCCTGCACCCCGACGCGACCTTCGTGGTCGATGTGAAATCGACCGGCCTCTACAAGACCGACGAAGTCCTGAAGGCCAACGGCGCGACCACCGTCTACTGGAAGACCGGCCACAGCTACATCAAGCGCAAGACCGCCGAACTGGGCGCCCTGGCGGGCTTCGAGAAGTCGGGCCATTTCTTCTTCAACGCCCCGATCGGGCGCGGCTATGACGACGGCATCGTGGCGGCGGGCGCGGTTCTGGCCATGTTGGACCGCAATCCGGGCAAGAAGCTCAGTGAACTAAAGGCGGCCCTGCCCGACGCCTGGACCAGCCTGACCATGTCGCCGCACTGCGACGACGAGCTGAAGTACGGGGTGCTGGACCGGATCGTGGCCGAGTATCAGGCCCTGGCCGATGCGGGCGGCTCGATCCTGGGCCGCAAGATCGTCGAGGCCATCACCGTCAACGGCGTGCGCGTGCACCTCGAGGACGGCAGCTGGGTCCTGGTCCGCGCCTCGTCCAACAAGCCGGAACTGGTGGTGGTGGTCGAATCCATGCGCTCCGACGCCGACATGCGCGCCCTGTTCCACGAAGAAGTGAAGCCGAGACTGGCGAAATACGCCGAGATCGGCGCCTACAATCAGGAGATCTGATTGAGGCAAGGGGGCGGCGTGCCTGAAGGCATCCGGCATGTGGCGATCATCGGCGGGGGCTTTTCCGGGGCCATGCTGGCCGCGCGTCTGGCCGAGACGGGCGTCCGCTCCAGCCTGATCGACCGCTCGGGCGTGTTCGGGCCGGGGCTGGCCTATTCCACGCCGTTCGAAGGCCACCTGCTGAACGTCCGCGCCGACCGGATGAGCGCGGTCGAGGGGCGTTCGACCGACTTCGTCGACTGGTTGCGCGACAACTGCCCGCAATACGCCGACCCCGACGGCTTCGCGCCGCGCCGGCTCTATGGGGAATATCTGCAGCACCGGCTGAACGCCGTGCGACTGGCGCATCCGGGGACGATCGAGCTGGTCACCGCCGAGGTCGCGGCGGTGGAAGCGGACGGCGTCCGTCTGGGCGACACGCGGGTGCTGAAAGCCGACACCGTGGTGCTGGCGACCGGCAACCCGGCGCCCCGCGTGGCCGGCAAGCGCGCGCGCCGGGTGCTGTCCGACCCCTGGGCGCTGGCGGCGCTGGAGCGGATCGGGCCGCAGGACGATGTCATCATCGTCGGCTCGGGCCTGACCATGGTGGACATGGCCCTGTGGCTCGACGCCCACGGCCACAGAGGCCGGATCAAGGTGCTGTCGCGGCGCGGCCTCCTGCCCCGGGCGCACGGGGCGCATCACGATCACCCGAAGCCGCCGACCGGTGACATGCTGGCCGGGCCCGCGTCGCGACGGCTGGCGGCCGCCCGGCGTCTGGCGGCGGACGGCGACTGGCGCGGGGTCATGGAGGGGCTGCGGTCCCTCACCGCACGGCTGTGGACCGAAGCCGACATCGCGACCCGCGCCCGCTGGGTCCGCCACCTGCGTCCCTGGTGGGACGTGCATCGTCACCGCATCCCCTCAGGCGTCGCCGGGGCGATCAACCGGCTCGAGGCCTCTGGACGTCTCAGCATCGCCTCGGGCCGCGTGGACAGCATACAGGCCGACGCCGAAGGCGTTTCGGTGCACTGGCGGCCGCGCGACGGCTCGGGCCAGCCGGCCATCACTGGCCAGTGGCTGATCGACTGCACCGGGCCGGGTCATTCGCCGGCGGACGATCCGGTGACGGGCCCCCTTATCAAGGCGGGGCGCGCGCGCCTCGATCCGCTGGGCATCGGGCTGGATCTGGATGCGCAGGGCCGGGTGCGGAACACCGTCAGCGCGCCCGACCCGCGCCTGTTCGCCCTCGGCCCGCCCGCCCGCGCGGCCTTCTGGGAGACCACCGCCGTGCCGGACATCCGCAAGCGGATCGAGGCCCTGGTCGAAACCCTGAAGGCCTAGCCCAGCGCCAGCAGACGGATCAGGCCCAGCGCCAGGCCCAGCAGGGCCAGCAGCGACAGGGTCACCACGGCGGCGATCCGCACCCCTGATCGGGCGATGGCCCGGGCATCGGTGCTGAGTCCCAGCGCCGCCATGGAGACCAGCGTCAGGCCGGTGGCGATATGCGCCATGACCGACAGGGCGGCAGCGGGGATCAGGTTCAGCGACCGCGCCGTCATCATCATCAAGAAGCCGACGATGAACCACGGAACCAGCTGACCCAGCGAAGGCCGCTTGCGGACGCCGTCCTGCCGCCTCAGGGCCGCCGACACCGCCAGATACAGGCACACCGGCCCCAGCATCAGCACACGCACCAGCTTGATGAGCGTCCCGGCCTGGGTCGCCACGGCGCCGACCGGCATGGTCGCGGCCAGAACCTGGGGCACCGCATAGACGGTCAGCCCCGCCAGAACCCCGTACTGCACGTCCGCCAGCCCTACGGCCGCGCCCAGCAGCGGCAGCATCAACACCACGATCACCCCCAGCACGGCGGTGAAGGCGATGGCGGCAGACACGTCCTCGGCGTCGGCGTCGATCACCGGCGCGACGGCGGCGATGGCCGAGTTGCCGCAGATGGCGTTGCCGCAGGCGATCAGCACCGCCATCCGGTGCGGCAGGTTGAACAGCCGCCCGAGGCCGTAGCTGACCACGATGGCCGCGATCACGATGACGACCGTGCCCGCCAGCAGCCCCGGCCCGATGGCGATCACCGTCGCCGCGCTGACCGAGGCGCCCAGCAGCACCACGGCGATCTCCAGCAGGGTGCGGGCGCAGAACTCGACCCCCGGCTTCATGGCCGCCGGCAGCGTCCAGACGCTGCGGATCACCGCGCCGATCAGGATCGCCAGCACCAGCGCCTCGATCCAGGCCCGGCCGAACTGGCCGACCTCCAGCCACTGCAGCCCCAGTGCGGCGGCGGTCACCGCCACGCAGGCGGTCAGGCCCGGGATCAGATTGAAGGCGCCCGAAAGGCGTGCGGGAATCATGGCGGCAGACTGCGCCGGAGCGGCGCCGTTATCCACCGCCGAGTTGGGCCTTACTTGTAGGCGTTGGTCCTGAGGTTGATGCCGTATTCGACGCTGGCCTTCAGCGCCGACAGCATCTGCGACCAGCCCATGCAGTTGCCGTAGGAGGCCTTCAGGCCGGCCGGGTTTTCCCTCCAGCCTTCCTCGGCGATGGTGACCAGCGTCCGGGCGCCGCCGTCCAGCGGCGAGAACTTCATCGTGACCGTGGTCTTGTAGCCGGCGCCCGCGACGGGAGCGCCGTCTTCCGGCGGGCCCTCGCTGGCCTCCCAGCGCAGCACGATCTTCTCGTCCTGGATCACCTCGACGACCTCAACCGGAAACGCGCCGGGGAAGTCGGCGAAATCCCACTGGACCGTCGCGCCGGTCTCCAGACGCCCGACCGCGCCGCCGGTGGTGAAATAGGCCGACAGTTTCGCAGGATCGGCCACCGCCTCGAACACCTCATGCACCGGTCGGCTGACCCGGGTGCTGACCTGGAATTTGAGATCCATGGCTCGTCTCCGCTGTTGTTGCCGGGCGTTATATGTTGTAAAAACATAACATGTCAAACGGCGACGATCTGGACAGTGTTTTCAAGGCCTTGGCCAATCCGATTCGGCGGCGCCTGCTGGATGCGATGAAGGACGGCCCGCGCACCACGGGCCAGCTGTGCGAAGCGGAGACGATGCTGGACCGCTGCACCGTCATGCAGCACCTGAAGGCGCTGGAGGCGGCGGACCTGATCATCGTCCGGCGCGAAGGGCGCGAGCGCTGGAACCACCTGAACGCCATGCCGATCAAGGCCGTCCACGACCGCTGGATCGCCCCCTATGCGCGGGGCGCGGTGGCCATGCTGGCGGACATCAAGGAGCGGGTGGAGACCTAGCCCGCCGCCTTCACCGCCGCCGCCACGTCGCCCACCACCCGCTTCACCAGCCCCGCGTCGTCGCCCTCGGCCATGACGCGGATCAGCTTTTCGGTGCCGGAGGGGCGGACCAGCAGACGGCCGGAGCCTTCCAGCGCGGCCTCGGCCTCGGCGATAGCGGCCTTGACCGCCTTGTCCTCCAGCGGTTTGCCGCCGGTGAAACGGACGTTCTCAAGCAGCTGCGGCACGGGGTCGAACTGACGCGCCAGCTCGCTCATCTTCTTGCCGGAGCTGACCAGCACGGCCAGCACCTGCAGCGCCGCCATCAGGCCGTCGCCGGTGGTGGCGTGGTCATGCAGGATGATGTGGCCCGACTGCTCGCCGCCGATGTTGAATCCGCCGGCGCGCATCTTCTCCATGACATAGCGGTCGCCGACCTGCGTCCGCTCCAGCGTCAGGCCCTCGGCCTTCAGGCGGCGCTCCAGACCCAGGTTGGACATGACCGTGGCGACGATGCCGCCGCCGTTCAGGCGGTTGCGTCTGGCCCAGTCCAGCCCGATCAGGGCCATCAGCTGGTCGCCGTCGACCACATGGCCGTTCTCGTCACAGACGATGACCCGGTCGGCGTCGCCGTCGAGCGCGATGCCGATATCGGCGCGGTACTGCTTGACCGCCGCCGACAGGGCCGCCGGATACGTCGAGCCGCATTTCAGGTTGATGTTGGTCCCGTTCGGCTCGACCCCGATGGGGAAGACCTCGGCACCCAGCTCGAACAGGGTGGTCGGCGCGACCTTGTAGCCGGCGCCGTTGGCGCAATCGATGGCGATGCGCAGGCCCTTGAGGCTGAGCCGCTTGGGGAAGGCCGCCTTGGCGATCTCGATATAGCGGGCCGACACCTCGTCATGGCGTTTGACCCGGCCCAGGCGGTCCGACGGCGCCAGGCCTTCGGACAGGCCCGCATCCATCATGGATTCGATCTTCAGCTCGATCTCGTCCGACAGCTTGTAGCCGTCGGGGCCGAACAGCTTGATGCCGTTGTCGGCATAGTCGTTGTGCGAGGCCGAGATCATGACTCCGAGATCGGCGCGCATCGACCGGGTCATCATCGCCACGCCCGGCGTCGGCAGGGGGCCGAAGGTGCGCACATCCATGCCCACCGAGGCGAAGCCCGCCACCAGCGCCGGCTCGATCATGTAGCCGCTCAAGCGTGTATCTTTGCCGATCACCACCAGATGCCGGCGGTCGTCGCCCGACATGAACAGCTTGCCTGCCGCCAGACCGACGCGCAGCGCCACCTCGGCCGTCATCGGATGGGCGTTGGCGCGGCCACGGATGCCGTCGGTGCCGAAATAGCGTCTTTCGCCCAAAGGCCTCGTCCCTTCGTCCGGGTCAGGAAATCTTCCGAAACCCCATTTTAGATGCGCGGTGGCTTAAGAATCCCTAGAGGCGCATCTGGCTTTGTGGGTCCGACTTAGACCCGCCGGCGCGGCTGTGCAAAGCGTCCCCCTGTTTCCCTGTCCCAAGGACTGTTCGACATGTGCGGCATCATCGGCGTCACCGGAACCGGCCCCGTCGTCCCCCGGCTGATCGACAGCCTGAAACGGCTGGAATACCGGGGCTATGATTCCGCCGGCGTCGCGGCGCTGGTGGACGGCAAGGTCGAACGCCGCCGGGCCAAGGGCAAGATTCGCGAGCTGGAGACCGTGCTGGCCGCCGAACCATTGAGCGCCACCACCGGCATCGGTCACACCCGCTGGGCCACCCACGGCGCGCCGACGACCGTCAACGCCCACCCGCACAAGGCCGGGCGGGTGACCCTGGTCCACAACGGCATCATCGAGAATTTCGCCGAGCTGAAGGCCGAACTGGCCGCCGAGGGCCACGTCTTCGAAAGCCAGACCGACACCGAGGTCGTGGCGCATATGATCGACCGGGCGCTTGGGAACGGCGCGGGCGAGCCGCTGAAGGCGTTCAAGTCGGTGCTGGACCGCCTGACCGGCGCCTATGCCCTGGCCGTGCTGATCGACGGCGAGGACGAGCTGATCCTCGGCGCCCGGCGCGGCAGCCCGCTGGTGGTCGGCTGGGGCGAGGGCGAGATGTATCTGGGCTCTGACGCGCTGGCGGTCGGCCCCTTCACCCAGAAGATCTCCTATCTGGAAGAGGGCGATTACGTCGCCATCGACCGCTCGGGCGCGCGCATGTTCGACGTATCGGGCAAGGCCGTGGACCGGGCCGTGGTGCGCGTCTCGGCCTCTTCAGCCCTGGTCGAGAAGGGCGAGTACCGCCACTTCATGGAGAAGGAGATCCACGAGCAGCCCGACAGTGTGCAGCACACCCTGTCGGAGTACCTCGACTTCGTGAACGGCCGGGCCAAGTCGCCGGTGGTGGACTTCGCCCGTGTCGATCGCATCCAGATCATCGCCTGCGGCACCGCCTTCTACGCCGGCCAGATTGGCCGCTACGCCTTCGAGAAGCTGGCGGGCCTGCCCTGCGACGTCGAGATCGCCTCGGAGTTCCGCTATCGCTCGCCCGCCGTGGCCAAGGGGACGCTGGCCGTCGCCGTCAGCCAGTCGGGTGAGACCGCCGACACCCTGGCCGGCCTGACCTGGTGCAAGGGGCAGGGCCTGCAGACCGCCGCGCTGGTGAATGTCCATTCGTCGTCGATGGCGCGTGAGGCCGGCCATCTGTTCCCGACCCATGCGGGGCCGGAGATCGGCGTCGCCTCGACCAAGGCCTTCACCGCCCAGGTCGCGGCGCTGTTGGCCCTCGCCGTGGCGGCGGGCGTTCAGCGCGGCAGGATCGACGCGGCGAAAGAGGCCGAGCTGGTCAAGGCCCTGTTCGAGGCCCCGCGCCTGATCGCCGAGGCCCTGACCATGGACGCCGAACTGAAGGCCGTGGCCCACGACCTGTCCAAGGCCCGCGACGTCATCTTCCTCGGTCGCGGCGCCATGTTCCCGCTGGCCATGGAAGGCGCGCTGAAGCTGAAGGAGATCAGTTACATCCACGCCGAAGGCTATGCCGCCGGCGAGCTGAAGCACGGGCCGATCGCTCTTGTGGACGAATACACCCCGACCGTGGCCCTCGCCCCGCTGGACGAGGTGTTCGAGAAGACCGCATCGAACCTGCAGGAGGTCGCCGCGCGCGGCGGGCCGGTCATCATGATCGCCCCGGCCAATGCGCCCGACCCGCACGGGGCCGGCATCCGGCGCGTCGCCGTGCCGGACTGCCATCCCCTGATCGCGCCGCTGATCCATGCAGTGCCGATGCAGCTGCTGGCCTATTACACCGCCGTCCAAAAGGGCACGGACGTGGACCAGCCCAGGAACCTCGCCAAGTCCGTGACGGTGGAATAGCGGCTGCGCCGCTTTCCCCTCACGCGCCCGGGCGTCTATGAAGACGTCAGACTTCGATTTCAGGATCCGAGATGACCAACGCCGCCCGCCGTGTCCGCAAGGCCGTTCTGCCCGTCGCCGGCCTCGGCACCCGTGTCCTGCCCGCCGCAAAGACGACGCCGAAGAACATGCTCAATGTCTTCGACCGGCCGATCCTGTCGCACATCGTGGAGGAGGCCCGCGCTGCGGGCATCGAGCATTTCATCTTCATCGTCGGCCGCGGTCAGGAGTCGGTCGAGGCCTATTTCGACCACGCCTATGAGATGGAGGCGATCCTCAAGGCCAAGGGCAAAGACGACATTCTCGAGTTGGTCACCGCCGACCTGCCGAAGCCCGGCGAGATGAGCTTCGTGCGCCAGATGGCGCCGCTGGGCCTGGGCCACGCCGTCTTCTGCGCGCGGGATCTGATCGGCGACGAGCCGTTCGCGGTGATCCTTCCCGACATGCTTATGATGGCCGACACGCCCGCGCTTGGTCAGGCCATCGCCGCCCATGAACAGACCGGCGGCAACATCGTCGTTGTCGAGCCGGCGCCCGAGGGCGAGACCCATAAATACGGCATCGTGGCGCTGGACGGCCGTGACGGCCGCCTGAACCGCATGACCGGCATGGTCGAGAAGCCGCCGCTGGGGACCGAGCCGTCGAACCTGTTCATCTCGGGCCGCTACGTCCTGACGCCTGACATCTTCCCTCTGCTGGCGGACCAGCAGACCGGCGCGGGCGGCGAAATCCAGCTGACCGACGCCATGGCGCGGCTGATGAAGGTGCAGGACTTCCATGCCCTGGAATACGAGGGCGCGACGTATGACTGCGGCGACGCCGTCGGCCTGCTGCGCGCCAATGTCGCCTATGCTCTGAAGCACAAGTCCATGGGCGCTGCGGCTCGGGCGGCGATCAAAGGGCTGCTTTGAACTGATCCTTCTCCCCTTGAGGGAGAAGGTGGCCCGTGAGGGCCGGATGAGGGGGCTCTGTCCGCCCACTCATCGTCAGAAAGCCAGCCTCGTCAGGCAGCCCCCTCATCCGATCGCTCGCGCGATCACCTTCTCCCTCAAGGGGAGAAGGGGCGCGTTTTCAGCGGTAGGTCGCGCCGGACGCCTCGTCCCCGGGCATCGGCCCCTCGTCACCCTGGAAGGTCGTCGTCTCGGCGGGCTTGCCGGCCTGGAACTCCTCCATCGCCGTGGCCTTGCGGGCGCGCATGGCGTCGGCCAGCGCGTCCATGTCGAGACCGGCGTCGCGGGCCTGGGAGAACATGCCCTCGACCCGCTGCTCCTCCTCCTTGACGTGGTGCTCGATCATTTCGGACAGCACCTTGACCTTGGCGTCGTAGAAGTCGTCGGCGGGGCTGGCCGCCTCGATCTCGTTGATGAGGGTCTTGGCCCCGTCGTGCTCGACATAGGCCTCCTTCAGCAGGTCTTCCTCCACCTTGCCCTCACAGGCGGGGTAGAAGATCTCCTCCTCGATCACCGTGTGGACCTTGAGCTCCAGACAGATCTGTTCCGCCAGCGACTGCTTGCGGTCGTCGGACCGCGCCTTCTCGAACTGCTCGAACAGGTCCTCCACCTTGCGGTGGTCGGCCTTCAGCATGGCGATGGCGTCCATTTCTTCACAGGTCATGGCGGTCTCCTGACAGCGGGGTGTGGCCGCTTAAATCACTGACGGCGCGGCCTGTTCCCACGGCCCAGCTAGGTGAGAGTCGTTCTCGCGACCTCGGAATATCTTGACGTTGACGTAAACGTAGGGTTTGTGGCGCTCCAGACGCGATTCCGTCCTCTTTGGAGACTGAGCCCATGGCCGACGCCTATATCTATGACGCGGTGCGAACCCCGCGCGGCAAGGGCAAGAAGGACGGCAGCCTTCACGAGATTACGGCGCTGAGCCTCGCGACCCAGGTGCTGCAGGCCCTGCGTGACCGCAATGACCTCGACACGTCGAAGGTCGACGACGTCATCCTCGGCTGCGTCTCGCCGGTGGGCGAACAGGGCGCCGACATCGCCCGCACCGCCGTGCTGAACGCCGGCTGGGCCCAGACCACGGCGGGCGTCCAGATCAACCGCTTCTGCGCCTCGGGCTTGGAAGCCGTGAACATGGCGGCGGCCAAGGTGAAGTCCGGCGAGGCCGACTTTGCCGTCGGCGGCGGCGTCGAGGCCATGAGCCGCGTTCCGATGGGCAGTGACGGCGGCGCCTGGCCGGTCGATCCCAACAGCGCCTTCCCCACCTATTTCGTGCCGCAGGGCGTCTCGGCCGACATGATCGCCACCAAGTGGGGCTTCTCCAGAGACGACGTCGACGCCTATTCGGTGGAAAGCCACAAGCGCTCGGCCAAATCGTGGGCCGAGGGCCGGTTCAAGAAATCGGTCGTGCCGGTTCTGGATCAGCTGGGCCTCATCCGCCTCGACCATGACGAGACGATCCGCCCGTCCACGGACATGCAGACGCTCGGCGCGCTCAACCCCTCCTTCGCCATGATGGGCGAGATGGCCTTCGACGCCGTCATCAACCAGCGCTACCCCGAGGTCGAGCGCGTCAACCACGTCCACACCCCGGGCAACAGCTCGGGCATCGTCGACGGTTCGGCGGGCGTCCTGATCGGCAGCCTCGAAGCCGGCAAAGCTTTGGGCCTGAAGCCCCGCGCGAAGATCCGCGGCGCTGCGTCCATCGGCTCGGAGCCGTCGATCATGCTGACCGGCCCGGAGTTCGTGGCAAACAAGCTGCTGGGCAAGCTCGGCATGACCACCGCCGACATCGACCTGTGGGAGCTGAACGAGGCCTTCGCCGCCGTCGTCCTGCGCTTCATGCAGGCGCTGGATATCCCGCATGACAAGATCAACGTCTGCGGCGGCGCCATCGCCATGGGCCACCCGCTGGGCGCCACCGGGGCCATGATCACCGGCGTGGTGCTGGACGAGCTGGAACGCTCGAACAAGGAAACCGCCCTGATCACCCTGTGCATCGGCGGCGGCATGGGCACCGCCACCGTCATCGAACGCGTCTGAGGATCACCCCGATGGAAAACTTCAAGATCGACGTCGACGCCGACGGCATCGCCCTGGTCACCTTCGACGTGCCGGGCCGCTCGATGAACACCCTGACCGGCAAGGTCATGGAGGAAATCCCGCAGATCGTTGAGCGCATCAAGACCGATGACGCCATCAAGGGCGCGGTCATCACCTCGGGCAAGGCGTCAGGCTTCTGCGCCGGCGCCGATCTCGGCGACCTCGCCTCGGGCATGGTCGGCGGGGCCAGTCTTCAGGAGGCCTTCGACGCCGGCTGGCGCATGAACGGGGCGCTGCGCGCGCTGGAGACCTGCGGCAAGCCGGTCGCGGCCGCGATCAACGGCCTGGCGCTGGGCGGCGGGCTCGAACTCACCCTCGCCTGTCACTACCGCGTGGTCGGCGACAGCCCGAAGATCCAGCTCGGTCTGCCCGAGATCAAGGTCGGCCTCTTCCCCGGCGGCGGCGGCACCCAGCGGCTGACGCGCCTGATCGGCGTGCAGGCGGCGATGATGGCCATGACCGAGGGCAAGTCCTTCCGCCCCAACGACGCCAAGGGCGCGGGCTTCGTGCATGAGGTCGTGCCGGTCGGGACCGAGGTCGAGGCCGCGAAAACCTGGATCAAGGGCGGCGGCAAGGCGGCCCAGCCTTGGGACGACAAGGGCTACAAGCTGCCGGGCGGCGGCCCCTATCACCCGGCGGGCATCCAGAACTTCCTCGTCGGCAATGCGATGATCCGCAAGCAGACCTACGGCAACTATCCCGCCGCGACCAATCTGATGAAGGCGGTCTATGAGGGCGTGCAGGTGCCGATGGACGCGGCGCTGCGCATCGAGACCCGCTACTTCATCAAGACCCTGATGACGCCTCAGGCGCAGGGGATGATCCGATCGCTGTTCCTGTCGAAGCAGGAGCTGGACAAGGGCGCCGTCCGCCCGGCCGGGATCGAGAAGACCGATCCGAAGAAGGTCACCGTCATCGGCGCCGGCATGATGGGCGCGGGCATCGCCTATGTGCAGGCGATGGCCGGGATCGAGACCATCCTGATCGACCGCACCCAGGAAGACGCCGACAAGGGCAAGGCCCACGTCGAGGAACTGCTGAAGAAGCGCCTGTCGCGCGGTCAGCTGACGCAGGACAAGTACGACGCCCTGCTCGGCTCCATCACGGCGACCACCGACTATGACCTGATCAAGGGCTCGGACCTGGTCATCGAGGCGGTGTTCGAAAACCGCGAGATCAAGGCCGATGTGACCAAGCGCGCCGAAGCCCAGCTGGCGCCCGGCGCCGTGTTCGGGTCCAACACCTCGACCCTGCCGATCACCGGTCTGGCCGAAGCGTCCGTGCGGCCCGAGGACTTCATCGGCATCCACTTCTTCTCGCCGGTCGACAAGATGATGCTGGTCGAGGTGATCCTGGGCGAGAAGACCGGTCAGGCCGCGATCGCCAAGGCGCTCGACTACATCATGAAGATCAAGAAGACCCCGATCGTCGTGAACGACGGCCGCGGCTTCTACACCTCGCGCTGCTTCGGCACCTATGTGGCCGAGGGGATGGCGATGCTGGAGGAAGGCTACGCCCCTGCCCTGATCGACAACATCGGCCGCCAGACCGGCATGCCGCGCGGCCCGCTGGAGATGCACGACGACGTGGCGCTGGACCTGTCGGTCAAGATCGCCAAACAGACCGCGCTCGACCTCGGCGACAAATACCAGCCCCTGCCCGGCTCGCAGATCGTGCAGAAGATGGTGGAAGAGCTGGGCCGCTATGGCCGCAAGAACGGCAAGGGCTTCTACGACTACGACGTGAAGCCGAAAAAGCTGTGGTCCGGCTTGGCCGATCTGGCCCCGGTCAAGATCAACGACTCGACGCCGGAACTGGTCGCCGACCAGAAGCAGCGCCTGCTGTACCGTCAGGCCATCGAGGTCGCCCGCTGTTGGGAAGAGGGCGTCATCGACGACCCGCGCGAGGCCGATGTCGGCGCCATCCTGGCCTGGGGCTTCGCCCCCTGGACCGGCGGCCCGATCACCTACATCGACCAGATCGGCCTGAAGGCCTTCGTCGCCCAGGCCGATGTGTACGCTGCCAAATACGGCGACCGGTTCAGCCCGCCGCAGCTGCTGCGCGACATGGCCGCCAAGGGTGAAACCTTCTACGGCCGCTTCGCCGGCGCGAAGAAGGCGGCTTAACAAGCCCTTCTCCCCTCGGGGGAGAAGGTGGGCCGCTTCAGCGGCTCGGATGAGGGGGCTGTTGGCTTCCGATCGGAACGGATGAGCGCGGGTCAGGCGTCCCCCTCATCCGTCTCGCTCCGCGAGCCACCTTCTCCCCCGGAGGGGAGAAGGACGATGCGCTCACGGCTTCTGAAAACCGACGGCCTCACCCAGCAGGTTCTGGAGGCCGGTTCCGGCCCTCTGGTGCTGTTGATCCACGGCTTCCCGGAACTGGGCGTCAGCTGGCGGGCGCAGGTGGAGGCGCTGGCCGCCGCCGGTTATCACGCCGTCGCCCCCGACATGCGCGGCTATGGCGGGACGGACAAGCCGGAGGGCAAGGACGCCTATGCGATCCTGAACCTCGTCGGCGACATGGTCGATCTGGTGCGGGCGATGGGAGAGACGAGCTGCATCGTCGTCGGCCACGACTGGGGCGCGCCGGTGGCCTGGCACTGCGCCCTGATGCGGCCGGACATGTTCCGCGCCGTCGCCGGCCTCAGCGTGCCGTTCCAGCCCCGCCGTCCGGGCGGTCCGCCGACGCCGGCCATGGCGGCCATCACGAAGCGCGCGGGCCTCGGCGACCTCTACATCAGCCGCTTCCAGGCGCCCGACGCCCACGAACAGGCCGACAGCGATCCGGCCACGGCCCTGCGCAAGATGTTCTACGCCTACGACGGCGCGACGCCGGACGGGCGTCAATCGACGGGCTTCATGCCCGACGGCGTCTCCATGCTCGACTCCATCGCCGACGACGCGACGCTGCCGCCGTGGCTGAGCGAGGATCACTTCGCCGAATACGTGACGGCCTTCACGGCGGGCGGGTTCAGGGGACCCATCGACTGGTACCGCAACCTCGACCGCAACTGGATTCTGACCGCCTTCCTGCAGGACGCGAAGATCGCCCAGCCGTCGCTGTTCATCGTCGGCGAGCGCGATCCGGTGCGCCACTACGCCGGCGCCCATGAGGCGAGCCTGAAGGACTGGCTGACCGATCTGCGCGGTCAGCATGTGCTGCCGGGCGCCGGCCACTGGCTGCAGCAGGAGCGGGCCGTGGAGGTGAACCGCCTGCTGCTCGACTTCCTTGCCGGGCTTTAGCCCAGGCCGACGGCTTCGGCCGTGATCTCCAGACTGCGGATGCGCGCCTTAACGTCGAAGATCATGCCGGTGACCATGACCTCGTCCACACCCGTCCCGGCGGCGAAGGCGTTCAGGCGATCCCGCACGACGCCCGCATCGCCGATGGCGGCATATTGCAGCCGGCTCTCCACCGCCGCCCTGGCTCGGGCATCCAGCACGGAGGCGATATCATCCACCGGCGGCGGCAGCTGGATGGTCTTGCCGGTGACAACGGCGGCGAAGGCCTGCTGCATCGACGTCGACAGATGCTGCGCCTCGACCTCGCTGTCGGCGGCGAAGACGTTCATCACCGCCATCGCATAGGGCTGTGGATTGGCCGCCGAGGGCCGGTAGCCGGCGCGATAGGTGTGCAGCGCCTGCATCAGCAGCTCGGGCGCGAAATGGCTGGCGAAGGCGAAGGGCAGGCCCAGCTGCGCCGCCAGCTCGGCGCTGAACAGGCTGGAGCCCAGAAGCCAGACCGGCACGTTCGATCCGGCGCCGGGCACAGCCCGAACCCGCTGCCCCTCGACCGCGGGCGCCAGGAAGGCCTGAAGCTCCAGTACGTCGCGCGGGAACTGGTCCGCGGCGTCGAAATAGCGGCGCAGGGCGCGCGCCGTCTCGCCGTCCGTGCCCGGCGCGCGGCCCAGACCCAGGTCGATGCGGCCGGGATACAGCGCCTCCAGCGTGCCGAACTGCTCGGCGATCACCATCGGCGCGTGGTTGGGCAGCATGATGCCGCCCGATCCGACGCGGATCGTCTTCGTCGCCCCCGCCACATGGCCGATCACCACCGATGTCGCCGCCGAGGCGATACCCGGCATGTTGTGATGCTCGGCCAGCCAGAAGCGCCGGTATCCCAGCCGGTCGGCGGACCGGGCGTAACGGGTGGTCTCGTCGAGCGCGCGAGCGACATCGCCCCCTGAACCACGGGCGAGAGGTCGAGAACGGAGAATGCGGTCATCCTGCCTAGATCGGCTCTGTCTCCAGCGGTTCAAGGGTCGAGCCAGCCGCCCGCAGGTTGCACGCGCGCTGAAACCTGTGCCTATTTGGCCTGGTGATCCGGAGGAGATTTCAGGATGCGTATTCTACTCGCCCTCGCGCCCGCCGCCGCCGTCGTGGCCATCGCCGCGCCGGCCGCCGCCCAGCACAATCAGGGCGTGCCGTCGCAATATGCCCGGCAGGCCGCCATGGCCACGACCTGGCGCACGCCCGACGCCTATCGCGCCGAAGCCGAAGACATGCTGGACGAGGCCTCGGGCAACAACCTTCCGGCCCAGCCGCTTGAGCGCATCGATCTCGCCAACCGGGTCAGCGGCCTGATCGAACAGGGCCGGTGCCGCGAGGCCCGCGACCTGGCCAACGCCGAGGGCGACCGCATGATGGCGCTGCGCGCCCGCCAGATCTGCCGCCCGCGCCGGGAGTGATCCCGCGTTCATCATGACCGGTAAGACGCCGGTAGGTTGTGTGCGCCAGGATGCGGTCCGTAAGATTGTGCAGGCGTGCCACCGTGTCGACGACTGTTCCCCTGACCATCCTCGGCGCCTCGCGCCGTGACCAGCTGGACCGCATCGTCGAGGCGGGACTGGTCACCCAGGGCCGCGTGTTCGCCCTGTCGCTGGAGCCTGTGCGGGCGTCGTTGGGCGACCGCTGGGTGCATAAGCGCGAGCAGATATGGGAGGCGGCCGAGCGGGCGCTGGAGAAGCGCATGCCGCCGCCGGATGTCTTCCTGCGCGTCGACGACACGACCTTCCTGGCGGCGGTGGCTTCGGTCGACACCTATGAGGCCCAGGTGCGCTGCGCCGATGTGCTGCGCGGGCTGTTGTCCTTTTTCCTGGGCCGCAGCGCGGACGACGATGTCGTGTTGACCCGGGTCGCCGCCCTGGATGGTCATGCCTTGTTATGCGAGGCGGTGGACCTGTTCGCCCAGCCGCGCAGTTTTGCTCCCGCCCAGGCCGACACGGATGCCCGGCCGCGCTCGCCAGAGGACTGGTCACCGCCGCTCGGCGGCCGACGCGTCTCGACCCATATTGTCACCGCGAGCGACGATCCAGCCGAGGTGGATCTGGAGATCACGCCTGTCTGGCGCCTGGATCACGGCGTCATCGGCGCCTATCGCATAAACCGCATCTGGCGGAGCCTTCGTCCGCCGAGCACCGCCCAGGCCGAGGCGGTCGATCACGCCACGATCGATTTCCTGCTGCCCATCCTGGAGGAATACCGCCGCGAGGGCGGCGTCTTCGCCGTGATCGCGCCGCTCGATCTGGGTGTGGTCATGCCGGCCCGGCCGCGCCTGAGCCTGATCTCGCGCTGGAGCGAGGCGGCCGACGTGATGCGTCGCGTCGTGATCCTGGAGATCGAGGGCGCCGATGCGGGGGCGCCGAGCGGCCGGATCGGCGAAACGGCGGCCATGCTGTCCCCCTTCTTCCACAGCGTCATGCTGCAGGTCAGCGACCAGAAGATCGCATCCGTGGCCCTGCGCGAGCACGCCTTCAGCGGCGTCACCATCGATGCGGCCAGGCTCAAGGTGCGCGGGCGGTTGGGCGGCCTGATCGGCGCGGTGCGGCGTTTCACCCGCAACATCATGCTGCTGAACGCGCCGGCGGGGCTGAGCGACGCGGTGCTGAAGACAGCGGGCGTCACTCACGCGACGCGGTCAGACCTCGAAACCGAGGCTCCACCCCTCAGACCGGATGTGTCGGCTCAGGCTTGACCGGCGCCGGTTCCGGCGTGGACGGCACGTCGGGCAGAGGGATGAACTCCTGATCGTCCTCGGCCGGCAGGGCCATGCGCCCGGCCTTCCAGTCCTCCTTCGCCGCATCGATCTTGTCCTGGCTGGACGAGACGAAATTCCACCAGATGACGCGCTTGCCCACCGGCTCGCCGCCCAGAACCATGACGGTCGAGGGTTGCAGCGCCTTGATGGTTGGCTCGGCCGTGGGCTCCAGCACAATCATCTGTCCGCCGTGGAAGACGCGGTCGCCGACCTCGATCTCACCCTTGGCCACATACAGGGCGCGTTCGGAATAGCCGCCCGCCCCCTTGCCCGGCGGCGGCGCGGTGCGCACCCCCTCGGCCAGCTCCCAGTGGACGTAGAACATCGGCGAGGCGGTCTTCACCCGCGCCGCGGCGCCGTAGGCCTCGCCCGCCACCAGCCGCGCGAACAGGCCCTGGTTCTCATAGGCGGGCAGATCCGGCCCGGCGTAGTGCTTGAATGAGGGATCGCAGTCTTCCTGCTCGGTCGGAAGCGCGATCCACGCCTGCATCCCGTGCATCGGCCCGCCGGCGGACTTCTTCAGCGGGTCGGTGCGCTCGGAATGGACGATGCCCTTGCCCGCCGTCATCCAGTTGACCTCGCCGGGGCGGATCGCCTGGGTCACGCCCGTCGAGTCCCGGTGCATGATCTCGCCCTCGAACAGGTAGGTCAGGGTCGACAGGCCGATGTGCGGATGCGGCCGCACATTGATCGCCTCCGACCCGGGCGCGAACTCCGCCGGTCCCATCTGGTCCAGAAAGATGAAGGGGCCGACCATGCGCCGCGCATGGAAAGGCAGCACCCGCCCCACCTCGAAGCCGCCCAGGTCCTTCCTGCGCGCGTCGATCACCATCTCGATCATTGCCGTGTTCCCCGTCAGTCCAGCCGCAGCCGGGCGATGATCGCGGGGCCGTCGGCGCCCTCCTTCAGCGCGCCGGTCTCCTCGAAATCGCTCCACTGCGAGCGCGATACGAACACGAGTCCCCCGTCGTGGACCAGACCCGTGGTCGGCTCGTCGATCTCGGGCAGGTTGGCAGCGACCGCCTCGACCCCGTCGATGCGGGTCCAACCGTCGTCCAGGGCCAGCTTCAGCACCCGCTGCGGCGCCACGCCGTTCTGCAGGGCGTAAATCACGCGCCCATCACTCGCCAAACCGTCGATGCCGATCAAGCTGGCATTCGCAGGCTGCGCCAGCCGCTCGACATCGCCGGTGGCCAGATCTACGCGGTGCAGGCCGGAGGAATAGTCGGCGACGATCAGGGCCTTGCCGTCGGGCGTGACCACCATCCCCTGCGGCGAGGCGATGATGCCGGGGGCGACCACCGGCTCCAGCGTCGCCTCAGCCGTCGGGCGGACCCTGAAAACCGAGCCGCTGGTGTCGGCGACATAGACTGTTCCATCCGGACCGAGCACCACATCGCCGAAGCTGTGGCCGTCCCCTTCCGGCGCCTCGAACAAGGCGTTGATCCGGCCCGTCGCCAGCTCGATCCTCAGAAGAGCGGCGCGGGGCGGCGCCGCGCCTTCGGGCCAATGAGCCGTCGCGGGCGGCACGGGCGCGCTCGCGGCCCATGCCCAGCCGCGTTCGGCGTCGACCGCCAGGCCGAGAATGCCCGCCGTCACCGGTGTTTCGGCCAGCCACGGCTTGACCGCGCCCTCGTCCGACACAGCCATGATGGTCCGCCCGGCGATGCTGGAGACCAGCCATTGGCCGCGCGCCTCGTCCCGCGCCACGCTCTCCACCAGATATCCGGCCGGCAGGGAGGCGACGAGGCTGAGCTGCCCGGCCCCCACCGGCGCCCGGTTGGCGGCCACGCGGGCGACGGCCTCGTCGTAGCCCGGCGACCCCGCCAGCAGGGACAGGGCCGGATCCCGCGCCGGATCGACCACCAGCCCCGCATCGGCATAGCGGCGCAGATGCGCCACCCCACCCGCGGCGTCCCCCGACTGCGCCGCCAGCCGGGCGCGCATCAGCATCATGCCGGGATGATTGGGGATCAGGGTGTCGGCCTGCGCCAGACGGTCATTGGCTGTGACGATGTCGTCGGCGTTTGCGGCGGCGACCGCTTCCGACCGCAGGCGGCGGAACTCGGCCACGTCGCTCTGCGCGGCCGCCGCCGACGTCATGCCCAGCAGCGCCAGTGCCGCCACGGCCGCCCCGATCATCGTGCGCATCCGCAATCCTCCCGTTCGCGATCAGCCTATCAGCATCCGGCCCCTGCGCCAGCGGCGGGAATGGCACTCGCGCATGAGACGTGTCCGGATTGAATTCAACGCGATCGACACTGTATCGTCACGAACCCATGAGGGCCGGGTTCTGAAGGTTGGGGTAAGGGCCGCGGGCGGCTCTTTCAGAGCCCGTTCAGGCGATCGGGGCGGAACGTGATCGGCAAGGTCCGAAGCTGGAGCAGCGCGGCGCGGGAGGCGGCGGCGACGCTTGCCCAACGCCCTGACCGCGCGCGCCTGTTCGTCGAGGGTCTGCTGGTCTGCCTAATCGCCGTGCAGGTCGTCGTGCTGGTCTGGCGTCTGGCCGACCCGAAGACTGAAGTCACCGCCCCCGGAACGCCCCGCGCCGACCTGTCCGTCCTCTCCCGCTTTGACGCCTTCTTCCGCACCGGCGAGGCCTCCAGCCTGGCCGAGGTGACGGCGGCGGGGTCGGAGCAGTTCCGCCTGTTCGGCGTCCGCGCCGGCGGACCCCGGGGCGGATCCGCCATCATCGGCCTGCCCGACGGCCGTCAGGTCTCGGTCGGCGTGGGCGAGCAGATCGAGCCAGGCCTGACCCTGACCGAGGTCGGCCCCGACCATGCCGTCGTCTCGCGCAACGGCTCGCCCAGCCGCATCACCTTCGGCGAGGTGCCCGTGGGCGCCGCCGCCCCGCCCCCGCCGCCGGCGACCGAGCAGGTGGTCACGCCCCAGACCACGCCCGCCGCCACGACCGTCGATCCCCAGGCCCTGATGGTCGAGGCGTCGCTGCGGCCCCGGATGCGTGGGCTGGCGGTCACCGGTTTCACCGTCAACGCTGCGGGCCAGACCCCGGCGCTGACGGCCGCGGGCCTGCAGCCTGGCGACGTCATCACCGCGATCGACGGCGTGCCGCTGGACGGCCTCGGCCGCATCAATGAACTCCGCACCCGTCTTCAGCGGGCGCCCCAGGCCGAAATCCGCTTCGAGCGGAACGGCCAGACGCGAACCACCACCATAAGGACGGGCCGTTGACCCAAGTGATCCGCCCCCTTCGTGCAGGCATGGCCTGCCTGATGGCCCTGACCATGGCCGCGCCGACCCTGCTGGCCGCAGCCCCCGCCATGGCCCAGGAGCGCCAGACCCTGAACGTCCAGGGGGCCGACATCCGCGCCTTCATCCAGGACATCGCCCGCCTGACCGGCCGCACCTTCATCGTCGATCCGGCGGTGACCGGCACGGTGACGGTGTCCAGCGACCGCCCCCTGACCCGGGCCCAGACCTATGAGGTCTTCCTGTCAACCCTGCGCGCCAACGGGCTGGTGGTGATCCCGACCAACTCCGGCGCCTATCGCATCGCCCCGGCGCAGGGCGCGGCCCAAGGGCCATCGACCACCGGGACCGAGCGCTTCGTCACCGAGGTCTTCACCCTGAAGAACATCGACGCCGCCTCGGCCGCCGAGACCATCCGTCCGCTGGTCGGCGCCTCGGGTCAGGTGCTGGCCAATCCGGCGGGCAACACCGTGGTCGTCGCCGACTTCGCCGACAACATGGGCCGCATCCGCAGCCTGATCGCCCGCATCGACGTGGACACCGCCGCCTTTGAGGTGGTGACGCTGGAGAACTCGTCCGCCGCCGAGATCGCCGCCGTGCTGGACGAGGTGCTGGCCCCGCCGGGCGGCCAGGCGGGTCAGGGCATGGTGTCGGTGACGCCGGTGGTCAGCTCCAACTCCGTCGTCCTGCGCGGCGACGCCGCCGCCGTGGCCCGGGTGCGCGGTCTGGTCGAGGACCTGGATTCCCGCGCCCAGTCGTCCGCCGATGTCGAGGTGGTCTTCCTGCAGCACGCCGACGCGGACCAGCTGCTGCCCGTGCTGCAACAGCTGGTGGGCCAGCCCGTCACCACAGCAACCACTGTCGCCGCAACAGCGTCCGAGAGCGCGGCTACGGCGCCCGTCGCGCCGCCTGCCCCGGTCGCCGGCCAGCGCGCCTCGGTCACCCGCTTCCCCGGCGCCAACGCCCTTGTCATCCAGGCCTCCCCCGAAACCCAGCGCATGCTGGCCGACGTCATCGCCCGTCTCGACGTCCGCCGTCAGCAGGTGCAGGTCGAGGCCGTGGTGGTCGAACTGTCCGATGAGGCCGTGCGCCAGCTGGGCGTCCAGTGGGCCGCTGCGGGCGAGGACGGAAACCCCTTGGCCCTGACCAACTATTCCGACAGCGCGGCGCCCCTGCTGCCCATCGCCGGCGCCATCGCCGCCGATGGTCTGGAGGCGGACGATCCCCTGCGCGACGATCTGAGGAACGCCGGGCTGAACAGCCTGCTGCGCCTGAACGGCTTCGTCGGCGGCGGGGTCGGTTCGGTGGGCGACATCTTGCTGGGGGCCGTAGTCAATGCGGTGCGCTCCGACAGCGCCTCCAACATCCTGTCCACGCCGTCGGTCATGACCCTGGACAATCAGGAAGCCACCTTCCTGGTCGGGCAGGAGGTGCCGGTCACGACGGGCGAGGTTCTGGCCGACAACAACGCCAACCCCTTCCGCACCACCCAGCGCCAGGACATCGGCGTGAAGCTGGTCGTCCGGCCCCAGATCAACGCCGGCGGCTCCATCACCCTGCACATCCGTCAGGAGGTGTCGTCGATCGACAACCAGCTGACCGCCGGGGCCTCGGACCTGGTGCTGAACAAGCGCGAGCTGGAGACCACCCTGATCGTCGACGACGGCGACATCGCCGTGGCCGGCGGTCTGCTGTCGCAGAACGACAGCGTGGTCTCCAGCCGCGTGCCCGTGCTGGGCGACATTCCGGGCATCGGCGTCCTGTTTCGTTCGACCTCGCGGGAAGGCAACCGAACCAATCTGGTGATCTTCATCCGCCCGACCATCGTGCGTAGTCCTGCGGACGCCCAGCGTCTCGCCGCCCAGCGTTGGGACTACGCCCGCCAGCAGCAGATCGCCGCCGATCCGGCGCGCGAGCCCAGCCTCGACGCCCTGCTGCGCGACTATATGCGCACCCAGCCGCCCGTGGAGCCGCAACCGGGCGACGCGCCCCTGCCCGGGAACTGACGGCCCGCCGATGATAACCCTGGTCAACCCGACCCTGCCCTACGCCTTCGCCAAGCGCTGCGGCGTCATCCTGCTGGATGCGGGAGACGTGGCCGTGGTGGGCCTGCGCGCGGGCGCCGATCCGGTGGGTCTGATCGAGGCGCGCCGGGCGCTGGGCCGCCCGATCCGGGTGCAGAACCTGACCCAGGCCGAGTTCGACCGTCGCCTGTCCGAGATCTATGCGGGCGATCATCTGAACGCGGCCGACGGCGACGACATGGGCGTGCCGGGCGGTCTGGACAGTCTGATCGACGACATCCCCGCCGCCGCCGACCTGCTCGACACCGCCGACGACGCCCCGGTCATCCGCCTGATCAACGGCCTGATCGCCGAGGCCGTGCGCGCCGGCGCCTCTGACATCCACATCGAGCCGTTTGAACAGACCCTGACCGTCCGCATGCGGATCGACGGAGTCCTGCGCGAAACCCTCAGCCTCAACCCGCGCATCACGCCGCTGCTGGTGTCGCGGGTGAAGGTCATGGCCCGGCTCGACATCGCCGAGAAACGCGTGCCGCAGGACGGGCGCATCCCCCTGACGCTGGGCGGCAAGTCGCTGGACGTGCGCGTCTCGACCTTGCCGTCGCGGGCGGGCGAGCGGGTGGTGCTGCGCATCCTCGATCGCGACCAGGCCGATCTGAAGCTGGAGGACCTCGGGATGGGGCCGGATACTCTGGCGGCGTTCCACGCGGCGCTTGCCGAGCCCAACGGCATCATCCTGGTCACCGGCCCGACGGGGTCCGGAAAGACCACCAGCCTTTATGCGGGCCTGACCCTGCTGAACGACGCGTCACGCAACATCCTGACGGTCGAGGATCCGGTCGAATACGCCATCCACGGCGTCGGCCAGACCCAGGTGAACGCCAAGGTCGGCATGACCTTCGCCACCGGCCTGCGCGCCATCCTGCGTCAGGACCCCGACGTGGTCATGGTGGGCGAGATCCGCGACACCGAGACGGCCGGCGTGGCTGTGCAGGCCGCCTTGACCGGCCATCTGGTGCTGTCCACCGTCCACACCAACGATGCGGTGGGCGCCGTCACCCGCCTGCGCGACATGGGGGTGGAGCCGTTCCTGCTGGCCTCGACCCTGCGCCTTGTCGTGGCCCAGCGGCTGGTGCGGCGCCTGTGCGGCGCCTGTCGTGTGGAGGAGACGGCCGACGCCCCCACCGCCCGTCTACTGGGCGTGAAGTCGGGTCGGAAAATCTGGCGAGCCGGCGCCTGCGCCCGATGCAACCACACCGGCTACGTCGGCCGCGTCGGCCTCTATGAGACCCTGCGCGTTGACGACAGGGTGCGCGGCCTGATCGCCGCCGAGGCCGGGGAAGAGACGATCACAACGGCGGCCTTCGCCAAGGGCGGAACCCTGACCGACCGCGCCCGCGCGATGGTGTTGGACGGCGTCACCTCGGTGGAGGAGGCCGTGCGGGTCACGCGCCAGGATGCTTCTCCTGACGAGGCGGCAGCCTGATGGCGGCCTTTGACTACACGGCGGTGGACGCGGGCGGACGCACCGTCACCGGGGCGCTGGACGCCGCCGACGAGGCCGCCGCGCGCGCCCTGCTGGACCGCCGCAAGCTGATGCCGCTGCAGCTGGCCCCTGCGCATCGGGCCGAGCGCAAGCCGGCCGCCGCCGCCGGGCCGGCCCGCCTGAACGCCCGGGCCCTGGCCCTGACCACGCGCCAGCTGGCCACCCTGATCGCCGTCACCCCGGTTGAGGAGGCGCTACGCACCCTGACCGCCCAGGCCGAACAGCCGAAGACGCGGCAGGTGCTGTCGAAGGTTCACGCCGGGGTGCTGGAGGGCCGCCGCCTGGCCGAGGCCATGGCCGCCGAGCCTCGCGCCTTCCCGCCTCTCTACCGCGCCATGGTCGCCGCCGGCGAAAGCTCCGGCGCTCTGCAGCCCATTCTCGAACGCCTCGCCGACGGGCTGGAGCGCGAGCAGCAGGTGCGGGGCAAGGTGATCACGGCGCTGGTCTACCCGCTGGTGCTGGCGGTGGTGGCGCTGGGCGTCATCGCGGCCCTGATGACCTTTGTCGTGCCCAAGGTGGTCGACCAGTTCGACAGCATGGGCCAGACCCTGCCCCTGCTGACCCGCATCGTCATCGCTCTGTCCGACGCTATGCGCATCGGCGGTTGGGCGGTGCTTCTGCTGCTTGTGCTCGGCGCCGTCGGCTTTGCGGCGGCGATGCGCAATCCGGCCTTCCGTCTGCGGATCGACACCCTGATCCTAAGGCTGCCGGTCGTCGGCCGCCTGACCCGTGACCTGCACGGCGCACGGATGGCGCGCACCCTGGCGACCATGACGGCGTCGGGCCTGCCGGTGCTGGAGGGCCTGACAATCACGGCGCGGACCGTCTCCAACCGCCGCCTGCGCCTCGCCACCGAGGCCATGGCCGACGCGGTGCGCGAAGGCGGGGGCCTGTCGGCCGCCATGCGTAGAGCGGATGTCTTCCCGCCCATCCTCGTCACCATGACCGCATCCGGCGAAAACAGCGGCCGGCTGGAGCCGATGCTGGAACGCGCCGCCGACTATCTGGAACGCGAGTTTTCGACCTTCACCGCCGTGATGCTGAGCCTGCTGGAGCCGGCGATCATCGTGGTCATGGGCGGGGTGGTGGCGCTGATCGTGCTGTCGATCCTGCTGCCCATACTTCAGATCAACACCCTGGCGATGGGGTAGGAAAATGATGACCGAAACACACACCCAATGCGCTCATGCAGCGAGCGACCGCGTCGCGAGCGTTAGCGCACAAGACGGCGCTCAAGCAGCGAGCGCCCGCGGCGTGAGCGATAGCGCCAAGAAAGCCCGCCAGGGCTTCACCCTTGTCGAACTGATGATCGTCATCGTCATCATCGGCCTGCTGGCGACGGTCGTCGTGCTGAACGTCCTGCCCAGCCGGGACAAGGCGATGGTCGGCAAGGCCCAGGCGGACGTGGCCATGCTGGAGCAGGCGCTGGAGACCTATCGCCTCGACAATCTTACCTATCCGGATGACAGCGCGGGCTTGCAGGCGCTGGTCACCGCCCCCGCCGGTCTCGCCCGCCCCGAAAGCTATCGCGTGGGCGGCTACGTCCGCCGTCTGCCGGACGACCCGTGGGGCAATGCCTACCAGTACCGTCGCACCAGCGCCCACGGCCAGGCGTTCGACGTCTTCTCCTTCGGCGCGGACGGCAAGGAAGGAGGCACGGGCGACGATGCGGACCTCGGCAACTGGAAAGACTAGGCGCGCAGGCTTCACGCTGGTGGAGTTGCTGGCGACCTTGGCCATCATCGGCCTCGCCGCAGGTGCCGTCATGTTGACCCTGCCCGAGACCACGCCCGATGTCGGCGACGAGGCGGTGCGGCTCGGCGCCCGCCTGACCGCCGCGCGCGAGGAGGCGGTGATGACCAACCGCGCCATAGCCATCGAGGCGACCACGACCGGATACGCCGCTCAGGTGTTCGACGGCGCGGGCTGGACGCCGCTGAACGACGGCCCGTTCCGCCCGGAAGCCTGGCAGGCCGGGACGAGCCTGAACGGCGACGCCGTCCGCGTGGCCTTCGACCCCACCGGCGTGGCCGAGCCCGCCGCCATCGTCCTGACCCGCGATAAGGCCACGGCGACCGTCAGCATCGACGGCGCCGGAGAGGTGCGCATCCGATGAGCCGCACCCGCCTCGTCCTCATTCCCGCGAGCGCCAGCCGTCCCGCGCCCTGGCTGATCTTGGACGCCGCAGGCAACGTGCTGGAGCGCGGCCTGCTGAGCCTGGAAGGTCCGGTGGAGGGCCCCGCCATCCGCACCGTGGCCGTCGTTCCGGGTTCGGATGTGCTGGTCCGATGGCTCGACCTTCCGAAAGGCACTGCGGCCCAGCAGCGCACGGCCGCTTTGTGGATGCTGAAGGATGATCTGGCCGCCACGCCCGACCGGGTGCGGCTGGTGCTCGGCCCGGCCGTGGCGGGCGAACCGCGCCTGACCGCCGTGGTCAGCGACGCCCTGCTGCACGCCTGGACCGACTGGCTGGCGACCATGGGGCTGAAGGCCGACGTTCTGGTTCCAGACACCCTGACCGTGCCGGAGCCGTTCGACGACGACGTGCTGAGCGCCGTCGGCTTCGGCCCCGCCGTGGCCCTGCGCGGCCGCCGGTTCGCCGCCGGGATCGAGCCGGATCTGGCCGAGACCGTCGCCGGCCGCCGCCGCATCGAGCCGGTCGAGGACATGCGCCGGGTCGAACAGATGCTGATCACCGCCGCCCTCAACCCGCCGCTGAACCTGTTGCAGGGCGCGCCGCGCGCGGCCGCCGACCTGGGCCGCTGGCGGGTCGCCGCCATTCTGGCCGCCGCAGCCGTCGCCATGCCACTGGTCTCGACCCTGGCCCTCGCGGCCCGTGACGAAGTCGCCGCCGGCCGCGCCATCGAGCGCGCCGAAACCGCCGCGAAGGCCGCCTTCCCTGACATGCCCGCCGCCGCCGATCCGGTGTCCGAGGCCCGGCGGCGCATCGCCACGTCCATTCCGCCCGGCGGCGTCGCGCCCGCTGCCGCCGCCCTGTTCGCCGCCGTCGAGAGCGTGGACGGCGCCGAACTGGACAGCTTCAGCGCCGACCCCGAGGCCGGCGTCCGCGCCACTGTCAGTTTCCGGACGTATCAGGACATGGACACGCTGAAGGCCCGGGTCGCCGCAGCCGGCCTGACCCTGATCGACAGCTCGACCCTCGACGACAACGGCCGCGTCGTCAGCGATGTCATCGTGGGAGCCGGCCAATGAGCGGCGTCCTCGACAGCGCCCGTGGCTGGTTCGACGGCCGGTCCCTGCGCGAGCAGCGGCTGCTGATGCTCATGGGCGGGCTGTTCGCCGCTGCGCTCCTGTGGTTCGGCGTCATCACCCCGACGCTGACGTGGCGTGCGGACGCCGCCGAACGCCGCGCGGAGGCCGAGGCCGATCTCGCTCTGATCGAGGCCGGGACCGCCCGCATCAAGGGCGCCGCCTCCTCCATGGCGGCGGATCAGCTTCAGGCGGCGGCGCGGCGCGCGGCGGACGCGGGCGGGGTCAACGCGGTGTTCAATCCGCTCAATGACGGCGTCGGCTTCAGCGTCAACGGCGCCTCGACCGCGACCCTGTTCGGCTGGCTGGCCGAGCTGAAATCCGAACACGGCATCGACGCCCGCGTCCTGACCGTCAGCGAGAACGCCGACGCGACCCTGAACGCCGAAGGACTGCTGGTCGGACCGCCCGCCGCCTAGTTGGCCGGGACCACCCACATCGGCGCCGGCGTCTGATGGACGACCACCCCGTCAACGATCGTATAGAGCGCCACACCGTTCAGGATATCCGCGGCCGGCACGGTCATCAGGTCAACGCTGAAGACGGAGAAGTCCGCCCGCTTGCCCACCTCAATGGTGCCCAGCTCAGTTTCGCGGAACGACGCATAGGCCGGCCACAGGGTGAACATCTTCAGCGCCGTCGCCCGGTCCACCGCCTCTTCGGGACGCCAATCCGGCCCCTGGAAGCCTTCCAGGTCGCGACGCGCCACGGCGGCATAGAACTCGATCATGGGGCTGCCCCGCTCGACCGGCGCGTCCGACCCGCCGACCACCACCACGCCCCGATCGACCAGCGTATGCCAGGCATAGGCGCCGTCCAGCCGCGCATCGCCGAGCCGCGCGGGCGCGAAGTGGAAGTCGCCGATCGCGTGGCTAGGCTGCATCGAGGCGATGATCGGCAGGTCGACGAACCAGTGATAATCCGCCGGCCTCAGGATCTGGGCATGCTCGATGCGCCAGCGCACATCGGCGCCGTTGGGACGCTCCGCCGCCGGAACCTCGCGCAGCGCCCGCGAATACCAGACCGCCACCGAGGCGTTGCCCCGGTCGCCGATGGCGTGGGTCGCCACCTGGATGCCGGACCGCAGGGCGGATTCATAGACCGGGATGATCTCCTCGCCTGTCGTCTGCATCAGGCCGGTCGAGCCCGGTGAATCCGCATACGGCTCAAACAGCGCCGCGCCGCGCGAACCCAGCGCCCCGTCGGCGTACATCTTGACCGCCCGGGTGATGACCCGGCCGTCCGCGACGCTGCGGGCGCCGGTTGCAAACAGCTCGGCCGCGCCGTCGGGCGTGATCGAATTATAGACCCGGATCGGCGCTTCGCCCGCCTCGGCCATCTGCTCCATCAGCGGCACGTCCCGCCAGGGCGCGCTCATGAAATGGATGCCGGTCCAGCCATATGCAGCCTCGACGCGGAACCCGGCGCGGTAGGCCTCGCGCGTCGCCTCCGGATCGGCCTGGGGCATCAGCCCGGCCACCAGTTGCTCGGCCGCATCCACCAGCAGGCCCGTAGGCTGGCCGCTCTCGTCCTTCAGGATTTCGCCGCCCGAAGGCGCGACGGTCGATCCATCGATGCCAGCCGCCGCCAGCGCCGCCGACGACACCGCCACGGCGTGGCCGTCGGCCCGGCCCAGCAGCACGATCCGCCCCGGCGCCGCCGCATCCAGATCCTCGCGGGTCAGGAACCGCCCCTCGGGCCAGTGGGTCTCGATCCAGCCGCGCCCGACGATCGGCCCCTCCGGATTGGCCGCCGCCCAGTCCGCCAGCCGCTCCATCGCCTCAGCGGCGGAGACGGAGCCTTCCAGATTCAGCGTCAGCTCGCGCCAGCCGATCCCGTCCAGGTGTGCGTGGCCGTCGGTGAAGCCGGGGAACATCGCCGCCCCCTGCAGATCGATCTCTGTCAGGCCTGTCCGGTCCTTCGGCGCCGCCCATTCCGGGCCGACGAAGACGATCCGGCCGTCACGGACCACCACCGTCTCCACCCGCTCCGGCGTGTCGCCGACGGTCATGCCCGTATAGATCGGCCCGCCATGGATCAGCAGATTCTGCGCCGAAGCCGTCGAGGCGGCGCCCGCGATCAGGAGGGCGAGGAAAAGCGTACGGATATTCATCAGGCGGCCTCCGGTTCGGCTGCATCGGTGCGGCCACCCACGCTTGGCGTCAAGCACGGAGCGCCCATATCCCGCCCATGAAACTCTACACCGTGGGATACGAAGGCGAGCCCCAGGCCGCCGTGATCGACCGGCTCAAAGCCTCGGGGGTGCAGGTCGTGGCCGATGTGCGCGCCGTGGCGGCCAGCCGCCGGGCGGGCTTTTCCAAGACCGTGTTGGGCTCAAGCCTGGCCGAGGCCGGGATCGAATACATCCACCTGCGACCGCTCGGCACCCCCAAGGCCGGGCGCGACGCGGCGAAAAAGGGCCGCATCGGCGAGATGCACGCCATCTTCGCCGACCATATGTCCGAGCCGGACTCCCAGATCGCCTTCGAGCGGCTGCGCGCGATCGCGAGCGACCGCCCCACGGCGCTGCTGTGCTTCGAGGCCGACCACAAGGGCTGCCACCGCGCCGTCCTCGCCGACCGTCTGGCCGCCGAGGACGGATTCGAGGTGGTGAACCTCTAGATCACCCGTTCGCCCAGACGCCGAACGGATCGCTCCACGGCATGCCGAGAGCCTCGGCGACGGCCGGATAGGTCAGTTCGCCCTTCAGCACGTTCAGGCCGCGGGCCAGGTGCGGGTTCTTCTTCAGCGCTTCCAGACCGTGATCGGCCAGCGCCAGGCCGAACGGCAGGGTAGCGTTGTTCAGGGCTTCCGACGAGGTGCGCGGAGCCGCGCCCGGCATGTTGGCGACGCAGTAGTGGACCACATTGTCGATGACATAGGTCGGGTCTTCGTGGGTCGTGGCGTGGCTGGTCTCAAAGCAGCCGCCCTGGTCGATCGCGACGTCAACCAGCACCGAGCCGGGCTTCATCGACTTCAGGTGCTCCTTCTTGATGAGCTTGGGCGCCTCGGCGCCGGGCACCAGAACGGCGCCGATGATGACGTCGGCCTTGACCATCTCCTCTTCGACCGCACCGATCGAGGAGTAGCGGGTGATGACGCGGCCGTTGGTGACCTCATCGATATAGGCCATGCGCGGGATCGAGCGTTCCAGCACCACCACCTCGGCGCCCAGGCCCATGGCCATGCGGGCCGCGTTCAGGCCGACGACGCCGCCGCCCAGCACCAGCACCCGCGCCGGCGCCACACCCGGAACGCCGCAGAACAGCAGGCCCATGCCGCCGTTGTGCTTCAGCAGGGTTTCGGCGGCCGAGAAGACGGCGATGCGGCCGGCGACTTCCGACATCGGCGCCAGCAGCGGCAGGCCGCCCTTGGCGTCGGTCACGGTCTCATAGGCCACGGCGGCGCATTTCGACGCCAGCAGGCCCTTGGTCTGTTCGGGATCGGGCGCGAGGTGCAGGTAGGTGAACAGGATCTGGTCTTCGCGGAGCATCTCCCACTCGACCTTCTGCGGCTCCTTGACCTTCACGATCATGTCGTTGCCGGCGAAGATTTCCTCGGCCGTGGTGACGATCTGGGCGCCGGCCTTCTTGTAGTCCGCGTCGGTGAAGCCGGCGCCGAGGCCCGCGCCCGCCTGGATCGAGACCGTGTGGCCGTGGGCCACATATTCGCGCACGGCGGTCGGCGTCAGGCCGATGCGGTGTTCGTTCTTCTTGATTTCCTTGGGCACACCGACGCGCATGGTCTCTCTCCGGAGGGGATGTTGGCTGGGGCGGAACATAGCGGCGGTTCCCGCGCAGGTTCCTGTTCTTTTTGCTGTCTGAACGACGTAAAGTCGCAGAATCTGCGAACGAGGCCGATCTTGAAGACCGTTTCCGCCGTAACCCTAGATGACACTGATCGCCGCATGATCCGCGCCTTGCAGACCGACGGGCGCATGACCAACGCCGATCTGGCCCGCACGGTGAACCTGTCCGAGAGCGCCTGCCTGCGCCGCCTGCGCGCGCTGGAGGCCGAGGGCGTCATCAGCCGCTACGCCGCCATCATCAACGAACGCGCCGTGGGCCTGCCCATCAGCGTGTTCGTGACGGTGACCCTGTCGTCCCAGGCCGAGGCGTCCCTGACCGCGTTCGAGACCGCCATCGCCACGGTGCCGGAGGTGGTCGAGTGCTATCTGATGACCGGCGGCTCGGACTATCTGCTGCGGCTGGTGGTGCGTGACGTCGATGATCTGGAGCGGGTCCACTCGCACGAGCTGACCCGCATCCCCGGCGTGACGCGGGTGTCCTCCAGCGTGGCGATGCGCACCGTGGTGAAACGGGGAGCGCTGCCGGTCTAGCGACTCCACCGGTTTGACTCGGCTTCAGGCGAGGGTCTTTATCTCCCCCGTGCACGTCCATGAGAACATCGCCGTCTGGATTGATCGCGAGCCCACGCTTGACGAGGAACTAAGCGCGCTCGGGGAAGAGGATGTTGTCGAAATGGCAAACCTGCCGCCCGACTGGACTGGCGTCATGGCCACCATCTTCATCTCCACGGCGATGGGACAGCACGGTCCGCGCGTGAAGCTTTATCTGAAGGTGGGACGCAATCAGCCCAGCGCCTCGATCTCCATCAGTTCAAACCCCCGTGTTCTCGCCAGCAGCCTCGACGAGCGCGACCTCAACCGGATCGCTCCGAAAGCGCTTGAATGGGTGGCGCTCAATCACGAAGCCTGACCCAATTTTGGTTCGAAGGCGAAAGTATGCTGATCGGAGACGTTTCCGACTTCGCACGCGGTCTTAGGGCCGTCTGACCCTCTAGCCATCCATCAGATGCAGGTCGCGGCCCTTGGTCTCGGGCAGCCAGATCAGGCTGACCAGCACCGCGATCACGGTGAACAAGACCGAATACCAGAGCCCGAAATAGATGTTCCCGGACCAGGCCACGAGCGCGAAGCTGGCGGCGGGCAGCAGCCCCCCGATCCAGCCCGTGCCGATGTTGTAGGGCAGGCTCATCGCCGTATAGCGCACCCGCGTGGGGAACAGCTCGACCAGCGCCGCGGCCTGCGGTCCATACAGCGCGCAGGCGGCGACCATGAAGATCATCAGGATGCCGAAGGTCAGCGGAAAGTTCAGCCGCGCCGGGTCCGCCTTCTCGGGATAGCCGGCCGCGACCAGCGCCGCCTTGACCCGCGTCTCCACGTCGGTGCGCGCGGCCTTGAGCGCGGCGGCGTCCATGCCTGCGCCCTCGACCGACACAATCGCATGGTCGCCGACCCGGATCTGCGCCACCGTGCCGACGGGCGCGGCATCATTGGCGTAGGAAACCCCCGCGTTCGACAGCACGCTCTTGGCGATGTCGCAGGAGCTGGAGAAGCTGGCCTTGCCGACCGGATCAAACTGCAGCGCACAGGTGGCGGGATCAGCCACTACGGTCACGGGCGCCGAGGCCTGAGCCTCCGCCAGCGCCGGATTGGCGGCCTTCGTCAGGACGTGGAAACCGGGGAAGAAGGCGACCAGCGCCAGGATCATGCCGAACAACATGACGGGCTTGCGCCCCACCTTGTCCGACAGCCAGCCGAAGAAGACATACATCGCCGCCGAACAGAGGGTGATGGCCAGCACCAGCTGATCCACCGTCGCCACATCGACCTTCAGCACCCGCTCCATGAAGAAGCGCGTGTAGAAGTAGCCGCAGTACCAGACCGCCCCCTGGGCCACCATGATGCCGAACAGGGCGACCAGCACCCAGCGGCCGTTGGCCCAGGTCAGGAAGGCTTCCTTGTAGGGCGCGCGCCGGGCCCCGCCCTCGGCCTCCATCGCCTCATAGGCCGGGCTCTCGTTCAGCTTCAGCCGGATCCACAGCGAGATGATCAGCAGCAAGGCCGACAACAGGAACGGCACGCGCCAGCCCCATTCATTGAACGCCTCCACGCCCAGCACCTGCCGCGTGACCAGGATGACGCTCAACGCCCCGATCAGGCCGAAGGCGGCGGTGGTCTGGATCCAGCCGGTCAGCAGGCCGCGCTTCTTCGGCGGCGCATGCTCGGCCACATAGATCGCCGCCCCGCCGTACTCGCCGCCCAGCGCGAAGCCCTGCAGAACCCGCATGGTCAGGAGCAGGATCGGCGCCGCCATGCCGATCTGGCCGTAGTCGGGCAACAGGCCGATGGCCACGGTCGCCAGCCCCATCAGGGTGATGGTCACCAGAAACGTCGCCTTGCGCCCGGTCCTGTCGCCGAACCAGCCGAACACCAGGGCGCCCAGCGGCCGCACCACAAAGCCGACGCCGAACGTCAGCAGGGCCAGGATATAGCCCGTGGCCTCGCCCACATCGGCGTAGAAATGTTTGGCGATGACGGTCGTCAGCGATCCGAAGATGAAGAAGTCGTACCACTCGAAAGCCGTGCCGGCCGCCGAGGCCGTGACCACTGTCTTCAGGCCGGGCCCCTGCTGGACCGCCGCTTCGTTCGCCATGGATGCTTCCCCGTCCTCGGCCGCCTCTCCCGGGCGGCTGTTCCGTGATGCTAGCGCGCCTGTCGGGAACGACAAAGCCCCGCCGGTCGGGGGTCCGGCGGGGCTCCGTTAAGGCACGGACGGTCGGGGAAAACCGCGCGTGCGCTGCGCCCCTCGGGAACGCAGAAGTCGATAGATCAGCAGGCGCGGCCGCTGGCGCAGTTGGTCACGGCGTCACCGGCGGCCGAGGCGTCACGGCCGACACCGGCCACGGTGTTGCAGGCGGCGGTGGTCAGGGCCGCGGCGGCGGCGAACAGTACGAACAGCTTGCGCATCATGTATCTCCGAAACACCCTTGGGAGCGGCCCAAGGAAAGGGCATGCCGGATCAACGTGACCGAACGGCTCCGGTTCCCAGATCGTTCGGATCGACCGGCGTCAGGGCTTCGGGCGTGGGGAAGGTCATGCGCGCAATGGTGCCGCCCGTCGGCGCGGGAACCAGTTCGGCCTCGCCTCGCAACTGTTTGGCGAAGGCGCCCATCAGGGTGCGCCCGACGCCAGCGCGCAGGGTGTCGCTCACCCCCGGGCCGTCGTCCTCGACCTCCAGAACGCTGGTGTCGCCGCCCACCTTGAAGCGCACCCGCAGGGAGCCGCCCCTGCCGATGAAGGCGTGCTTCTGGGCGTTGGACACGGCCTCGACCAGCCACAGGGCCAGGGGCGCCAGCTTGTCGGGATCGACGATCAGGCTGTCCGCCTCGACCGAACTGGTCACCAGCGGCCCGCGGCCGCTTTCCCCGGCCACCATCTGGCCCACCAGATCATTGAGGAAGTCGCGCGCGTCGGCGCGGTGGATGTCCTCGCCCTGATAGAGGGTGCGATAGATGAGGGCGAGCGCCGAGATGCGCTGGCGCGTGTCGCCCAGCGCCGCCTTGGCCGGTTCGTCCTTCAGAGCCCGCTGCTGCATCGACAGCAGGGAAGAGATGATCTGCAGGTTATTCTTCACCCGATGATGGATTTCGCGCATCAGCGCGTCCTTCTCCGCCAGCGAGTTGGTCAGGGAGCGGTCGCGCACGGTGATGGCCTCGGCCAGGTCGTCAAGCGTCCGGCCCAGAAGACGGATTTCCGACGGCGCGTTCACCGCCTGCACCGGACGCACCGTGAACCGGCCGCGCGCATAGATGGCTGCGACCCGCTCCAGATAGTCGAGCCAGCGAATCACAATGCGTTCGGACAGCAGCATCACCGCCGCGAAGGCCGTCAGCCAGGCCCCCAAAGGCAGCAGCAGGGTGCTCATCGGGTTCAGCCGCGCCCATGACAACAGTCCCGGAGCGGGAGCTGAAAACAGCACATAGACGTCACGCCCCGCCAGGGCGGCGCCGGCGTAGACCCTGCGTCCGCTCGCCGTACGGGCCTCGAACACCGCAGACCCCGCCCGGGCGCGATCGACCCAGCCCTCCAGGCTCTGACCGTCCTCGAAGCGGAAAGCCGCCGTATCCGTAGCGATCAAGAGCTTTCCGGCCCCGTCCGTCAACGCCGCCTGCGATCCCTCGGGCAGAGCCGGATCCGTCACGTCAGGCTGCAGGATCGACAGCGGCACCCGGGCGGCCAGCGCGCCATCGAAGCCGCCCGCCGGCCGCTCCAGCCGGATGGCCGCCGCCAGCCCTGGTTCACGGCCCCGCACATCCATGCCGCGCGCCATGACGATCCGCTCACCAGCGCGAAGACGTTCGAACCAGGGCGTGCCGTTCAGGGTTTCCGGCGGCGGCGCCACACTGGCCGGGCGGCGCGAAGCGCACACCAGCCGTCCGTTCCCGTCCCGGCGACTTAAAGCGTCATAGCCCTCGAGATCCCGGGTCAGCGCCGTCAGGCGCTCCTCGCACCCGGGACCGGTCGCATCCGGAGCGATGACTCTCAGGACCACGGCTGTCGACGAAAGCCTTGCCTGGGCCGCCGCCGCACTGCGCTCGGCCGCCAGTTGCAGGGCCACACGGCGCGCGTCCTCCTGGTCACGGAAGGTGGCGTTGGTCTGGATGACGCTCAGCAGGATGATCGGCAGCAGGGCGACGGCCATGGCCACGCCCAGCCGCGAGCGGATGCCCTGGAATCCCGGCGGGGCCAGACCCCGACCGAGGATTCGTCTCAGCCGCACCACCGGATCAGCCTTGTCGGGCGCCGCTCAGGCGGTCCGCGTCGGCGAGGATGGATCGCATGGCGTCGCCGGCCGCCTTGCCGTCACGGGCGTAGCCGCCGCGCTCCAGCGTGGCCAGAAGCGCCCGGCGCGCGCGGCTGACGCGGCTCTTCACCGTGCCGACGGCGCACTGGCAGATCTCGGCCGCCTCTTCATAGGCGAAGCCCCCGGCGCCCACGAGGATCAGGGCCTCGCGCTGTTCTTCCGGCAGGGTGGCCAGGGCCATGCGCAGTTCGTCGAGCGCCACCGGCGCCTCCGGATCGTCCACGGCGACCAGGGTCCGCTCGGCGGCTTCCTGATCCAGCTGCGACTGGCGCCACGAGCGGCGCTTCTCGGAATAGAACTGGTTGCGCAGGATCATGAAGGTCCAGGCCTTCATGTTGGTGCCCATCTGATAGCTGGCGCGCGCGTCCCACGCCTTCATCATGGCGTCCTGCGCCAGGTCGTCGGCTGCGGTGGGATCGCCGGTCAGGGTTCGGGCGAAGGCGCGGAGATGGGGGATCAGCCCGATCAATTCCCGCTTGAAACCCTCGTCGTCGGCTGACGGCGGCTTGGGGGCCGCATTCGTCATGCGCCGCTCCCGCCGGACGACTTGTCGTCGGCGCGCCGGAGGATGTCCAGAAACTCGTCCGGCACAGGCTCGTCCACGACCTGATCGAACATGTGGCGGAGCTTCACCCCGATCGCCTGCTGGCGAAGCCGGGCTTCCTCGAGTCCCGCCCCGTCCGCGCCCCCGGACGGTTTCTCAGTTTTTTCAGTCATGAATAGAACGGCCGCCACCCTGTCGCCCTGGGAAACACTCTGGTCGAACGTTGCAAACGCCGCGCAACCGTCACGGTTCCTGACGGAGTGCAATTTTATGGTCAAGCTGGTTTCATCAAGCGGAACCGTTGCGTTCTGGAGACGTTGAGGCCCAAGTGAAAGCCGTTCCGACTGTGTGGAACGCTGCCTGCCCGGGGAAGTCCTCATGAGCCTGCTGGCCCGTCTCGCGCCGCACCTGCCCTACGTCCGCCGTTACGCCCGCGCCCTGACCGGCGATCAGACCACCGGCGACAACTATGTCCGCGTCGCGCTGGAAGCCCTCGCCGCCGGCGAGCGCCAGCTGCCCTCGGAAATGACGCCCCGCGTGGCCCTCTATCATGTGTTCCACGCCATTTGGTCGACGTCCGGCGCCCGGCTGGAGGACACCAGCGGCCTCGAGGCCCGCGACGACGCCTCGCGCCGCCTGATGCGCATCGCGCCGCGCTCGCGCCAGGCCTTCCTGCTGACCGCGCTTGAAGGATTCACCCCGTCCGAAGCCGCCCAGATCCTGTCGGCGGACGTGCATGAGGTCGAGCGCCTGATCGGTGACGCCCAGGCCGACATCGACGCCGAACTGGCCACCGACGTGCTCATCATCGAGGACGAGGCCATCATCTCGGCCGACATCGAAAGCCTTGTGCGCGAGCTGGGCCACAACGTCGCCGGCACCGCCACGACCCACGACGAGGCCGTCGACGCCGTCGCCCGCCACCGTCCGGGTCTGGTCCTGGCCGACATCCAGCTGGCTGACGGCTCCTCGGGCATCGACGCCGTGAAGGACATCCTGAAGCGAATCGACGTGCCGGTGATCTTCATCACCGCCTTCCCGGAGCGCCTGCTGACCGGCGAGCGGCCCGAGCCGACCTTCCTCATCACCAAGCCGTTCCAGCCCGAAACCGTGAAGGCGGCGATCAGCCAGGCGCTGTTCTTCCACCCCTCGCGGCAGAAGGAAGCGGCGTAAGCCGCCTTCCCGCAATCCGAACGACAGAATCCCCGGCCCTCGCGCCGGGGATTTTCGTATCTACTCAGTCTTCCGAGGGTTCGGCGCCGTCGTCGGGAATGGCGGGCAGCTCCACCGAGGGCGCCAGCACCTTCACCTCGCCGATCTTCGCGCCGGGGAAGGCCTCCATTACGGCGCGGACGAAGGGATCAGCCTCGATCTCGGCGCGCTCCCGGGCGGTTTCGCGCCGGTTGGCCTCAATGATGGTCTCGCCGCCGCCTTCGCCGTTGGCGATGACAAACCACTGCCGACCGGTCCATTCCTTGAGCCGCGCGGCCAATTTCGTCGCCAGATTGGCGGGCATCCCCTCAGCCGGCTCGAACGTCAGCTGCCCGGGCTTGAAGGAAACCGGCCGAACATAGCGTTCGACCTCCATCTGCAGGGCGATCTCGCGCTTCTGGCCGACCAGGGCGACCACGTCCTCGAAGCTCTGCGGATTGGGAAGCGCCGGCGCCTGGGCCAGCCGCGGCGCCATCTGGGCCGAAGCGCCACCGCCTCCGCCGCCACGGGGCGCGGCAGGGCCTGAGCCGCCGGGCGTCTCGCCGTTCTGCAGCGCCTTCAGCGCCTCTTCCGGCCCCGGCAGGTCGGCGGCGTAGGCCAGCCGCACGATGGCCATCTCGACGGCATCGGCGGGATTGGGGGCGCGCCGCACCTCGTCCAGGGCCTTCAGCAGCATCTGCCAGGTCCGCGCCAGCGTCCCCGCCGACACCGCCGCCCCGAGCGCCGCCAGCGCCTGGGCCTGGTCATTGGGCAGGCGCGTCGCCTGCGGCCCCAGCATCTTGGCTACCGAGGCGGCGTGGCAATGCTCCAGCAGGTCGTTGGTCGCCTGCACCGGATCGGCGCCGAAGCCGTAGAGGGCGCGGAACTGCTCCAGCGCCTCGGGCGTGCGGCCCGCCATGATGGACTCGAACAGGGCGATGGTCTGGGTGCGGTCGGCGAGACCCAGCATGTCGCGCACGGTGATGGCGCCCACCACCTGTCCCCGCTCACCCTGCACCAGCGCCTGATCCAGCAGCGACAGGCCGTCGCGCACCGACCCCTCGGCCGCGCGGGCGATCAGGGCCAGGGCCTCCTGCTCGATCTTCATCCCCTCGCGGTCGGCGACCCGGCCCAGATGCTCGACCAGCACCTCGGGCTCGACACGACGCAGGTCGAACCGCTGGCAGCGGCTCAGGATCGTCACCGGCACCTTGCGGATTTCGGTGGTGGCGAAGATGAATTTGGCGTGCGGCGGCGGCTCTTCCAGCGTCTTCAACAGGGCGTTGAACGCCTGGTTCGACAGCATGTGCACTTCGTCGAGCACATAGACCTTGTAGCGGGCCTCGACCGGCGCGTAGCGGACGCTTTCCAGGATGTCTCGGATGTCGTTGACGCCGGTGTGGGACGCCGCATCCATCTCCATGACATCCATGTGCTGGCCGGCCATGATGGCGGCGTCGTGCCGGCCATGGGCGGTCAGATCCAGCGAGGGCCGGTCGATGACGTCGGTCTCATTGTTCAGCGCCCGTGCCAGAAGGCGCGCCGTGGTCGTCTTGCCGACCCCCCGCACCCCGGTCAGCATGAAGGCGTGGGCGATGCGGCCGGTGGCGAAGGCGTTGGTCAGGGTCCGGACCATGGCCTCCTGACCGATCAGGTCCTCGAACGTCGAGGGCCGGTATTTCCGCGCCAGCACCGTATAGGCCGCGCCGTCCTCGGCGGGCGGAGCGGCGTGTTCAGCCGCCTTGGCCTTCTTGGGTTCAGGTTCAGCAGCCGCTTCTGACTCCGGCTCCGGCGCGGGCGCAGCCGCCGGCGCGCCGAACATGTCGTCGGTGTTCTCGTCCCGCTCGGGGGCGTCCTCGTCCCACGGGGGACCGTCCAGACTCACATCGACGTCGCTCATGGCCCTGTCTTAGCGCGGACGGACGCCGACGCTAAGGGCGCCGGCGCAGGGAGGTGAGGATAATCACTGACGGACCCGCCTCTGGCCGCTCACGCGGCCTGTCTCCGCCCGGCGGGCGGAGATCGCGCTCAAGCAGCGAGGTCCCGCGGACCGAGCGTTAGCGCACTAAAGGGAGGAAAAGTGGAGACCGCGACCCGAAGGGGAATTCGTTGTGGCTGCTGCCTTCCGGCCCTGACCAGGTTGGCGAAGCCTTCGCCCGCGATCTCCGAGGCCTATATCGCGATTTCGGCTCGCCCGCGCAAGCGGCGCCGCGCTAATAGGTCGCTCATGCCCCTCCCCGTCATCAACACCTTCGCCGGCAACCCCCTCGACCGGGCGGGCGACCGGCGCGACGATCCCGCCTGGCTGGCTGAACAGGCGGCCAATCCCGAGGCTCTGGCGCTGGCCATCTGGAACGGCGGACCGCTGATCGAGGATCATCCGAACGGGCCGCGTCTGGCCTGGCTGGGCCTGACCCACGCCCGCACCCTGTCGCCGGGCAACGAGGTCTTCCTCGGCCTGTGGAAGGACGCGCCCGTGTTCGCGGTGGAGCTGGAGGACGGCTCCGACCCGGCCGGAGGGCGGCTGCAGGGTCTCGGCGCGTTTCACGACATGCGCGGCGCGGCGGCGATGCTGCCGGGGCCCGAGGCGGCCATGGCGGGCGGGGCCAAATCCCTGTTCGACTGGCGCCGGCGGCACGGCTTCTGTTCCGCCTGCGGCCAGATGTCGAACGACGCCTGCGGCGGCTGGAAACGCATCTGCCCGGCCTGTTCGACCGAACATTTCCCGCGCGTCGATCCGGTGACGATCATGCTGCCCGTCTATCGCGGCGGGCCTGAGCCGATATGCCTGCTGGGCCGTCAGGCGGTCTGGCCCGAGGGGCGGATGTCGGCGCTGGCGGGCTTTCTGGAGCCCGGCGAGACCATCGAAGAGGCCTGCGCCCGCGAGATCATGGAAGAGGCCGGGTTGACCGTGACGACCGTGCGCTATCACTCCAGCCAGCCGTGGCCGTTCCCGTCACAGCTGATGATCGGTCTGATCGCCGAGGTGTCGGACGATCAGGCGACGCCCGACCAGACCGAGCTGGAGGCCGTCGCCTGGCTGACCCGGGCGGAGGCGAAGGCCGTGCTGGCCGGGACACACCCGGCCATCAAGGCCCCCGCGCCGATCGCCATCGCCCGGACCTTGATTCAGGCCTGGGTCGACGGCTTCGAGCCCTGATTACTGCGTGGCGTCGTAGACGCGGACGCCGTAGTTGCAGCGCGAGCCGCAGACGGCCATCAGGACGGTGATCTGGTGACGGCCCGTTTCGGTGGCCTCGAAGACCACCACCGGGGTGTCGTCCTCCTCGACGTCCGAGCCCATTACGGACCCGTCGCCGGCGTAAACGCCGAGGTCGAGGTCGCTGCAGCCTTCGTCACAGACGCCGACGACGGCGTAGGTGTGGCCCGACACGGCGTTGAAGGTGTGATCCGCCGTCGTCTCCTTGGGCAGGATGCCGCGCGAATTCGAGATGACGGGCAGGCCCTTGACGACGTCGGCCTCAAGATTGGCGAACAGGGCTTCGACGAGCGCCGTGCCCGTGGGGTTGGACTGGGCGACGGCCGCGCCGCCTCCGGCCAGGACGAGGGCGGCGGCGATGGCGATGGATTTCAACATGATCTTTGGTTTCCGAGGTTCAGACCGTCACCGTCTCACCGATCCCGGCTTCCCGCAAATGACGAAACCCGACGATCACGTCAGGCCAGCTTGCGTGCGGCTTCCAGATCACTGGGATTGTCCACCGACAGGGGCGCCTCCGGAATGACGGCGGCCCAGATCTGCAACCCCATCTCCAGCGCCCGCAGCTGCTCCAGCTTCTCGCGTTTCTCCAGCGGAGACGGCGGGGCGGCGCAGAAGCGCATCAGGGCCTCGCGGCGGTAGCCGTAGAGGCCGATGTGCCGCCACACGGGCGCGTCGCCATACAGGGTCGAGCGGGTGAAATAGAGGGCCCGGCCCACGGTCGCGCCCTCTCCCAGGGCCAGCACCGCCTTGACCACGTCGGGATTCGTCCGGTCCGAAGCGTCAGCCTCCGGCGCGACCAGGGTGGCGATGTCGCATTCCGGGCGGGCGGCCAGCACTTGGGCGCAAAGGCGGGCCAGGCCGGGATCGGCGAAGGGCATGTCGCCCTGCAAATTGATGACCGCGTCGTGACGGCCCTCCGGGTCAAGCGTCTCGACCGCGGCGCGTATCCGGTCCGAACCCGAGGGCAGGTCCGGATCGGTCAGGACGGCGCGTCCGCCCGCGGCCTCGACCGCCGCCACGATTTCCGGGTCTCCCGCCGCCACGGCGACGGGCAGGCCCGAGGCCGAGGCCCGCTCCCAGGCCCGCACGATCATGGGCGTGCCGCCGATGTCGGCCAGGGGCTTTCCAGGCAGGCGCGTCGCGGCCATCCGGGCGGGGATCAGGACCAGGGGATTCATGCCGTTCGGGCTCCTGCGACGACCCGACTGCGTCGGGCCGGTTGCGAAGGCGGCGCTAGCGTGTAAGAGACGCCCACGCAAACGATATCGCCCGCGCCGTCCGCACGGCCGGGCCTCCAGCGACGGGATGCAACGACGCGATGAGCGGCGATCTGAAGGTCAACAAGATCATGGGCGCGGCCCTGGGCACGGTTTTCGTGATCCTGGTCGTCCAGAACGTTTCGGGCATGATCTACAAGTCCGAGGCCCCCGAGAAGATGGGCTACCATGTCGAGGCGGCGATCGCCTCCGAGGGCGGCGATGCACCGGTTCTGCCGCCAGACTGGGGCACGGTCCTGCCGACCGCCGACCTGGCCGCCGGTGAAGCCGCCTTCGCGCGCTGCCAGGCCTGCCACAACAACACCGCCGGCGGCGCCGACGGCATCGGCCCGAACCTGTTCGGCGTCGTGGGCGGCCCGGTCATGCACCGCCCCGGCTTCGCCTATTCGGCCGCGATGACGGCCCACAAGGCCGAGGCGCCGACCTGGGGCTATGACCAGCTCGACCAGTTCCTGACCGCACCGGGCCGCTATGTGCCGGGCACCAAGATGTCCTTCGCGGGCATCCGCGACACCCAGACGCGCGTGAACCTGATCGCCT
>DASWYI010000020.1:0-32425 GCA_036405055.1 Brevundimonas sp. | reverse complement strand
ACCGTGCGGCCCCTGCCCGCCGCGCCCGCGCCTGAACCCGTCATCGCCGCGCCTGTCGCTCCAGCCCCGCGCAAGCCCAGCCGCCGCCCGCTGGTCATCGCCGGCGGAGTCGCGATCATCGCCGCCCTGTCCGTCGCCGCCTGGATGCTGCTGCGCCCCCATGCGCCGCCGCCCGCCGCGCCGGCCGCCGTCGAGACGCCCGTGATCGAGGCCGCCCCGATCCAGCCCGCCACGCCTCCGGCCGAGCCTGAACCCACGCCGCTCGAAGCCGCGCCCGCCGCCTCAACCGCGATGACCACGCCGACCCGTTCGGCCGCGCAGTCGGCGACGATCCCGGTCCGGCCTGCGCCCGTCACGGCCCAGCCGTCCGCGCCGCCGCCCGTGCAGGTTTCGCCGCCGCCGGTTGTCGTCATCGTCCCGCCCGCCGATCCGGCGCCGGTTCAGCCCGCTCCGACCACCGCCGAGCGTCCGCCCGCCGATCCCGACGCGCCGATCCCGACCCGCGCACAACCGCTCGACTAACTGCCCTTCTCTCCTCCGGGGGAGAAGGTGGTCGCGTGAGCGACCGGATGAGGGGGATGCCTGACTACGGGCTTACCGTCTGACGATGAGCGAGCTTTGAGAGCCCCCTCATCCGTCAGCCTCCGGCTGCCACCTTCTCCCCCTTGTGGAGAAGGAGCGCGTTACGCCTTCAGGCTCAGATAGCCGCGCTCGATCATGCGGCGCAGGCCCTCATAGGCCTCGGCCAGTTCTTCATAGGCCGTGCGGTGTGCCGTCAGCCGCGCGGTCTGGTCCGGCGTCACCGGCGATCCGGAATGGGCGAGACGCAGCGCCTCGGCCACCCATTTCGCCCGCGCCGTCGCCGTCAGCACCGCCAGCTTCTGAAACGACCCGGCGTCGGCCGACCCCAGCATCTGCCCGGCCACCTCACGGTTGGAGGCGAAGGCGGCATAGTCGATCTGCTCCAGCTGGCCGCGTAGCCGACGCTGCTCGTGCGGATCGATGTCCTGCGGCTCGAAATGATCGCGCTGGCGGCGATAGCTGTTGGTCTGGACGGTGCTCATGGCGCACTCCGCAACTGTCCGGACGAAGGCTGCGCCGATCCGATTAACGCGGGGTTGCCGTCACTTGCACGCCTCGACGCACGCCGCCGCCAGCACCTCGGCCGAGTCCGTCAGCGGAACCGGCGCGTCCGCCGCGTCCAGCAACAACGGCACCTCGGTGCAGCCGGCGATCAGGCCTTCCGCCCCCGCCCCGGCCAGCACCTCCGCCAGCCGCCGCATCCCGCCACGCGGCTCCGCCCCCACATCGCCCCGCTTCACCGCATAGACGCAGTCCATGAAGGCCTCACGATCGCCGCCCTCCAGCCGCACGATCTCCACCCCCCGCGCCGCCAGCGCCGCCGCATACAGCGCCTCGCCGCCCGGCGTCGCCAGAACCCCGATCCGCCTGGCCCCGGTCGCCGCGGCCGCGTCGGCCGTCGCCTCGATCATGTCGATGAAGGGCGCGCCCGCCCGACGGATCTCCGCCGCCTGGCCGTGGGCCGTATTGCACGGCATGGCCAGCACCCCGGCGCCCGCCGCGACCAGAGCCCGCGCCATCTCGCCCAGCACCCGTTCGGCCTCGCCCGGCGCGCGGTTGCGGTCCGGAACCTGAGGATTGATGTCGGCGATGACGCGGATGTGGTCGGCGTCGCCTTCCGCCGGCGTCAGCGCCTGCACCCGCGCCAGAAACGCCACCGTCGCCGCCGGCCCCATCCCGCCGAGCACGCCCAGAACCTTGATCATGTCTGCTTCTCTTTCGGTACTGGGCCCGCAGTCCCGGTCACAATCACCGGGACGCCCAATCCTGATTGCTCAAGCAGAGCGATTACCAGTCCCAGTTTGTCCCACCGGAGTTCAGCGGGGTTCTGCGGTTCGATGCTGATCGTCTCGCCCGCTCGCACCTTGAGCAGTTCACCCGGACCAAACCCGCAAGCCGTTTCCACGCGCATGGCGAAGTCTTGGAGGGTTTCGTGTGCCGGGTCGAACGCCGAGAATGAGGACAAACCAGCGTCTTCAAGTTTCTGCTTCTGACCTTTGGCCAACGCCTCTCGCGACCTGACCATCGCAGGCGTAGCCGTCACAGCGGCTTCAAAGGCTTCCTGGAGGGCGTCCGTCGCGAAAACGAAACGGCTTGGGAACGTCAGATACAGGTCCGCCAGCGCCGACAGCGTCGCGCCCGCTAAACTTGCGTCCAGAAAAGTGAGAACGTCTTCCTGACAAAGGCCATCCCATTCGATCTTCACCTGCACAGGATCGACGCCACACGCGACAAGCGCGGCCGCCAATCGTCCGTCGGGATGAACATCTGTTTCCATCGCTCGCCCTACAGCGCCCCCTCGATCTCACCCTGATAGCCGAACAGCCCCTGCGCCCCGCCGGTGTGCAGGAACACCACCGTCTCGTTCTCGAACCGGCCCGCCTTGGCGAGCGCGATCAGCCCCTTCATCGCCTTGCCGGTATAGACCGGGTCCAGCACGATCCCGTCGGTCCGCGCCGCCAGCTTCAGCGCCTCGATCACGGCACCGTCCACCAGCCCGTAGCCCTCGCCGACATAGTCGCAGTCGGCCACCACCATCGCGTCCGTCACCGCATCCGGCCGCCCCAGCAGCGTCGCTGTCTGCCGCGCCAGCTTCAGGACGTTCTCTTCCTGCTTCGCCTTCGGCGCCCGCACCCCGATGCCCAGCACCGGAATGTCCGCCCCCATCACCGCCAGCCCGGCCACGAGGCCCGCGTGCGTCCCCGCGCTGCCCGTCGCGGTCACGATGCGATCGACCGCCATGTCCAGCTCATCGGCCTGCACCACGATCTCGCGGGCGCAGTCGACATAGCCCAGCGCCCCGATCGGGTTTGAGCCGCCGCCCGGAATGATGTAGGGCCGCCCGCCCCGGGCCGTCACCTCCGCCGCCGTGGCCTCGAGCTCGGCCGTCATGTCCGACCCGCCCGCCACGGTGCGGATGCCCGCCCCGAACAGCCGGTCCATAAGGACATTGCCGTTGCGGGTGTAGTCGACCGCCTTCGAACCGGTCCGCTCCTCCAGGATCACCTCGCACTTCAGCCCGTGGGCCGCCGCCGCCGCCGCCGTCTGGCGCACATGGTTCGACTGCACCGCCCCTTGCGTCACCAGCGTATCCGCCCCCTGCTCGAAGGCGTCGCCCAGCAGGAACTCCAGCTTGCGCGTCTTGTTGCCGCCTCCGGCCAGACCGGTGCAGTCATCCCGCTTGATCCAGATCTCCACCCCCAGCGCCTCGCTCAACCGCGGCGCAGGCTCCAGCGGCGTCGGCAGATGCGCCAGTCGAATGCGGGGAAAACGGGCGAGATGCATGGGAAAAGTCCGCTGTGTGTCTCCCTTCTCCCCTCCGGGGGAGAAGGTGGTCGCGTGAGCGACCGGATGAGGGGGATGCCTGACTTGAACTCACTTTTCGACGATGAGCGAACTGACACAGCCCCCTCATCCGTCAGGCTATCGCCTGCCACCTTCTCCCCCAAGGGGAGAAGGAAAAACTCAATCCGCGTCCGCCTGCACCGCCGCCTTCGCCACCGGCCCCGGCCCACCATCCAGCGCCGCGCTCAAGGCCGCTCCATCCAAACCCTTCTCCCACTTCGCCACCACGATGGTCGCCACCGCATTGCCGATGAAGTTGGTCAGGGCCCGGCACTCGCTCATGAAGCGGTCGACGCCGAGGATCAGGGCCATCCCCGCCACCGGCACGGTCGGCACCACGGCCAGCGTCGCGGCCAGGGTGATGAACCCGGCCCCGGTCACCCCCGCCGCACCCTTGGAGCTCAGCATGGCCACCGCCAGCAGCAGCAGCTGGTCGCCCAACGACAGCTCCACCCCGCACGCCTGGGCGATGAACAGGGCCGCCAGCGTCATATAGATGTTGGTCCCGTCCAGATTGAACGAATAGCCCGTCGGCACCACCAGCCCGACCACGGACTTGTCGCACCCGGCCCGCTCCATCTTCTCGATCAGGCTGGGCAGGGCCGCCTCGGACGACGACGTTCCGAGCACCAGCAGCAGCTCCTCCTTCAGATAGCGGATCAGCCTGAAGATCGAGAAGCCGTTGAACCGGGCCACCAGCCCCAGCACCACCACCACGAACAGGGCGGCGGTCAGATAGAACGTCCCCACCAGCGCCGCGAGGTTGATGACGGACTCGATTCCGTATTTGCCGATGGTGAAGGCGAATGCCCCGAACGCCCCGATCGGCGCCGCCTTCATCAGGATGGCGACCAGTTTGAACATCGCCTCCGACACGCTCTCCAGCACGGTCAGAACCGGCGCGGCCCGGTCGCCGATGATCGCCAGCGCAATCCCGAACAGGATGGAGAAGAACAGCACCTGCAGGATCTCGCCGCCCGCGAACGCCCCCACCACCGTCTCGGGGATGATGTTCATCAGGAAGCCGACAATCGAGGTGTCGTGCGCCTTCGTCGCGTAGGTCGCCACCGCCCCCGCATCCAGCGTCGCTGGGTCGATGTGCATGCCCGCGCCGGGTCTGACCACATTGGCCACGGTCAGACCGACGATCAGGGCCAGGGTCGAGAAGGTCAGGAAATAGGCGAAGGCCTTGCCCACCACCTTGCCCAGCCGGCCGAGGTCCCGCAGATGCGCGATCCCCGTCGCCACGGTCAGGAAGATCACCGGCGCGATGATCATCTTCACCAGCCGGATGAAGGCGTCTCCCAGCGGCTTCAGATCCTCGCCGACCTTTGGCCAGTAGTGTCCGATCAGGGCGCCCAGCGCGATCGCCACCAGCACCTGAAAATACAGATGCGTCCAGATCGGCTTCCTCGCCGCGACGGGCTTGTCCCCCGGCTGCGGCGCCGCGGGCGAAACGCCCGGTGCGGCCCTGACCAATGCGATCTCTCCCCTCGCTTTGAGGGCTGCATTGGTCAGCTATCCGCCGATTGGCGCAACCTGTTCTTTCTGGTCCTCTACTCCGATCATCCCCGCGAAGGCGGGGACCCAGTTCTTTGGGTGATGCAGCAGCTCTTGTGATCCACCAATCTCAGTCCTGAAGCACTGGCGTCACGCTGGACAGAACTGGGTCCCCGCCTTCGCGGGGATGGACGGAAATTGGGTTTCACTTTTCCGCGGAACCGAATTCCCCGACTGCGCATTCTCAAGCCGGACGACGAAGGCCTCAACCCTAAACCGTCCCTTGCGGCCCGGCCTGTTCACGCCCCCCCGAAAGCCGGTCGGGCCGCACCTTCCCTCTCATTCAGCAGCGTCCAGGCGCTTCGTGCGGGCGAAGGTCCATGTCAGGCCGACCGCCAGCAGCCACACCAGCCAGCCGCTGAACACCCACTGCGCAATCTGGAAATCCGGGAAGCTGGGATCGACGCTGGCCAGCAGCTCCGCATGGCCCACGATCCACAACGGCGTCAGGATCAGGCCGATCCCGCCCAGCATCTTCGACCACATCCCGCCCTTCAGCAGGGTCAGGCCGAAGCCGAGTGTCCAGGCCGCCAGCAGCGTCTGGCCCAGCCATTCGCCGACGCCGACGCCCGCGAACTGGTGCATCCCCTGATAGAAGACGACCGCCGCGGCTGATGTCGCCGCATCGCCGCCCAGCGCCTGATCGGCCAGACCCGGAACCACGAACACCCAGCGCAACAGGCCCACCGCCTGCGCCACCGCGGACGCCGCGCCCGCCGCCGCAACCCACTGAGGCCATCGGCCGCCGGCCTGCTTCACCGCCTCGCCGGTCCAGCTCGACACCCACAGGAAGCTCAGCGCCACCAGCGCGAAAGCCAGCCAGATCAGGATCAGCTTCGGCCCGCCCGCATTGAACGCGGCCAGCACCTCCAGCGGCGGCTCGCGCAGCACGTCGTCGTATCCGAACGTCTCCACCAGCATCGCGAACGGCACATTGGCCGCCACCACGAATGCCGTCATCGCCAGTCCGGCCTTGCGCTTCATCGTCATGAACATCGTCAAATCCCCATATGTCTCACTTGTGTGACTTGCGCATAGGTCCCACTATTGGGACATGTCAAGTGATTCTCCGACAAAGCTCCGCGACCGCCCCGCGACCGAGGCCAACATCGTCGCCGCCGCCGAGCGGCTGCTGCTGGCCGAGGGCTGGACCGGCCTGAACGTCCAGACGCTGGCGGCCGAGGCCGGCGTCGACCGAAAGCTGATCTATCGCTACTTCGAGGGGGTCGAGGGCGTGGTCGAGCGTCTCGCCGTCCGCCTCGACCTGTGGCTGGGCCAGACCCTCGCCGCCGAGCCGCCGTCGTCGGCCACCAGCTACCGGCAGTTCGCGCGCGAGACCCTGACCGCCTATCTGCGCGCGCTGCGCGCCAATCCCCTGATCCTGCGTCTGCTGGCGTGGGAGCTGGCCCAGGACACGCCGCTGCTGAGGAAGATGGAGCTGGCCCGCGCCGGGGTCATGCAGGCCTGGGTCCGCGACCGCCGCCCCCTGCTGAAGGCGCCGCCCACCGGCGACATCGTGGCCCTCAACGTCGTCCTGCTGGGCGCGGTCCAGCACCTGGCCCTCGCCGCCGCCGCCCGCGGCGCCTTCGCCGGCGTCACCCTCGACGACGCCGGCTGGCAGCGGATCGAGACCGCCATTGATACGCTCACCCGCGTCTGGCCGGATTGAACCGCCCGCCGCATAGGCCTAGGGTCCCCCCGTTCTCCCGGGGGTCGCGCTCAAGCGGCTGAGATAGAGGTAGCCCTCTGACCGGCCGAACCTGATCCGGGTCATGCCGGCGAAGGGATGAGTACGCTTTCGGTCCGCCGCCACAGGACCACTCCGCCCGACGCCGGCGCAGCCCTCAACACCTGAGGCCGCCATGAACATCGCCGTCACGCCCCCCAAAGAGTCCGAGGCTCAAGCAGCGAGCAACCGCGTCGCGAGCGATAGCCTCCCCCTTCAAGCCGCCCGCGATCAGGTGATGAAGGAGACCGGGACCATCCCGACCGGCGAGCGCGCGGGCAGCCGCAAGGTCTATGTCGCGGGCGAGCTCTACCCCGAGATTCGCGTCCCCTTCCGCGAGGTCGCCGTCCATCCCAGCGCCAATGAGCCGCCGGTGACGATCTATGACTCCTCCGGCCCCTACACCGACCCGACGGCCGTCATCGACATCCGGAAGGGCCTGCCCGCCGTCAAATCCAGCTGGCAGCTCGACCGCGGCGACATCGCCCCCGTCCTGAACCCCCGCGAGGTCAAGCCCGAGGACAACGGCCACGCCTCCGGCCGCCACCTCGCCCCCCGTTTCGACACGTCAAACCACAAGGTGTTCAAGGGCGTCCCCGGCCGCCCGGTGACCCAGCTGGAATACGCCCGCGCGGGCATCGTCACGCCCGAGATGGAATACGTCGCCATCCGCGAGAACCTGCGCCGTGAGCAGAACAGCCCCTGCGTCCGCGACGGCGAGGACTTCGGCGCCTCGATCCCCGACTTCGTCACCCCCGAGTTCGTGCGGCAGGAGATCGCCCGCGGCCGCGCCATCATCCCGCACAACATCAACCACCCCGAGGTCGAGCCGATGATCATCGGCCGCAACTTCCTGGTGAAGATCAACGCCAACATCGGCAACTCGGCGGTCCTCAGCTCCGTGGACGACGAGGTCGACAAGCTGGTCTGGGCCACCCGCTGGGGCGCCGACAACGTCATGGACCTGTCGACGGGCAGGAACATCCACAACATCCGTGACTGGATCATCCGCAACTCGTCCGTGCCCATCGGCACCGTCCCCATCTATCAGGCGCTGGAGAAGGTGAACGGCGTCGCCGAGGATCTGACCTGGGAGGTCTACCGCGACACCCTGATCGAGCAGTGCGAGCAGGGGGTGGACTATTTCACCATCCACGCGGGCGTGCGCCTGCCCTTCGTGCCCCTGACGGCGAACCGCGTCACCGGCATCGTCTCGCGCGGCGGCTCGATCATGGCCAAGTGGTGCCTCAGCCACCACAAGGAGAGCTTCCTCTACGAGCATTTCGCCGACATCTGCGAGATCATGCGCGCCTATGACGTGTCGTTCAGCCTCGGCGACGGCCTGCGCCCCGGCTCGATCGCCGACGCCAATGACGAGGCCCAGTTCGCAGAGCTGCGCACCCTGGGCGAGCTGACCAGGATCGCCTGGGACCACGGCTGTCAGGTGATGATCGAGGGCCCCGGCCACGTGCCGATGCACAAGATCAAGGCCAATATGGATGAGCAGCTGAAGCACTGCCATGAGGCGCCGTTCTACACCCTCGGGCCGCTGACCACCGACATCGCGCCGGGCTATGACCACATCACCAGCGCCATCGGCGCGGCCATGATCGGCTGGTTCGGCACGGCCATGCTCTGCTATGTCACGCCCAAGGAGCACCTCGGCCTGCCCGACCGGCAGGACGTCAAGGACGGCGTCATCACCTACAAGATCGCCGCCCACGCCGCCGATCTGGCCAAGGGCCACCCCGCCGCCCGCGCCCACGACGACGCCCTAAGCCGCGCCCGGTTCGAGTTCCGCTGGGAGGACCAGTTCAACCTCGGCCTCGACCCCGAAACCGCCCGCAAATACCACGACGAGACCCTGCCCAAGGAAGCCCACAAGACCGCCCACTTCTGCTCCATGTGCGGCCCCAAGTTCTGCAGCATGAAGATCAGCCAGGACATCCGCCGCGACGCCCAAAACTCCCAAAGCGGGCCCCAGAACGACGCGGGCGGCTCGCTGGCGGACGCCGAAGCCGGCATGGCCGAGATGAGCGCCAAGTTCAGGGCCGGGGGCGGGGTGGTGGAGGTGAAGGTGTGAAACGGGCTGGCGGGAAAAATCAGGCGCTTATTCGCTCGCCCGTCGCTCACTTCGGCTTTGGCCTGGTGTGCGACCAGGTTTGAAAGTCTTGTTGAAGCCACTCCATACAGACTCGATCACGGCCAACTGGATAACGAGAGTAAGGCTCGCCTCGCCAGTATCCGAGGTGCGAGCGCGTTCAAGCGCTCGTCGTGAACGACGTCTAGAGACCCGTGCTGCAGTTCGCGCTCGGCTGATGAACTCGATCAGTTCATGGTTTGGGGCTTGGTGTAAGGGGAGTTTATCAAGCGCAGCGATAGCATCGTCCAAATCGTGCATTTCTATCGCCCGCTCAAAGGCCGCGGCCTTTTGAGGTTCTCCCGTCAACTTATTCAAGCCGCGTATTTTCAGCCGGATACTTCTCAACATTTCTCGAACGGCCGTTACGTAGACTCGCGCTTTCTCTTCTTTTTCGACCTTCCTCCTTAGCGTTTCTCGGTCTTCTTTCTCCAACTCGCGCTCGTCCGTTCTACGGATCCCATTGAGGGCAACTAAAACCGCGATTAGCGAGCCGATGCCGGATACCCACGTACCCAAGGGGCCTAAGTTAATCGAGTCATCTAGCGTCAGATTGAAAAATAATAGAGCGCAAAGTAAATCTATAGTCAGCACTATAACTATAAACTTCAGATCATCCTTCATGATTTCTACCTCTGCCGAACAAGAGACAATGCGACCATGTTGAATGTCTAACTACAAGGCTCAAATTCGGGCGCGCAGGCACAGACCGACGAGAGTAGCATTGCCCCCGCGACTGGCGCGATGCGGAGATGGGCGCGGCGGCTCAGGCGGTGGAGGGAAGGCGTGAAGCCGAGCTCGCCAACTTCCCCATTCGCGACGCTAAGGGGGAGGGAATCGGACACCTCGATCCGTCTCGACTGAGCTAAGTTGCGCCTTTCGGTTTAACGCCGAAAGCCGCGTACGGCACACCCTTTCCGAAAACGATTTCAAAGAGATCGTTAGCGCAGGCCAAAACTGCCAATAGATCTTGTTCTATCTCGGACGGGTCCAGCACAACCGGCTCTCTTGGGTGCGCAATGGAATTCCGCCGATCCATTCCTCGGAGCAATGGGTCCCACCAACTCCGCTGACTCAGCTTGCTCCCCTTAAATTTGCTTTGGAGCAAAAGCATACGATCTTGAAGCCTGGAATATCGAACAACGGGTTTTAGTTTAAAGACTCCCTTGTCGAAAACTACGTCCTGCTGATTCATTACCCCTCGCTCATGAAGAGAGAAAAACTCATTTCCTTCAAAATGATTCGCAATCAGCTCAATCTGCAGCTCCAGATAACTGAAAGCCGACATCAGGGAGTGACGAAGATGTCGCTGCCTCAGAATCTCGCTTGACGCGGATTTCGAGAGACCAAGACTTTGCTTGGAGTCTTCGAACAACTCTCTTGCAAACTCGTCCCGGGAACTCAATTGAGACCCTCGGCAAGTTTTTTGTGGCGAAGAACGGCGTGCTTGGCATGATACGCCTCTAGAGCGACCTCCACCATTTTGGCGGTGAATCCGCCACCCTTCTCTGCTTGTATCCAGAATAGTTCTACCATCCGGCCGCGTTCCTGAGGGTCGGTTCTGTAGCCTAGGCCGCGGTAGTTGTCGGGATCGGTTCCGTGCCGAGCCTTAGCCAATATCCCCGCCTTCAAGGGGTCTTGTTTCGCTGAGTTCGGCAGATCGTAGTGCTTCTGCAAGCGAACTGAATTTTCCTGTAACAAGCCCGCAGTATAAGCCCAGGCAGAAACGATTGCCATGTTATTGGCTTTGTCTCGGAAGTCGGAAGTGCCGGCTATCGGCTTGCCGTTCTTGTCGATGAAAGCATCTTCTTGAGCTTGCCTAAGCTTCGCATACTGCTTGGCTGCATCAAGTAGGGCAGCGTCGGTCCAGAGTTGCGGGTAATCTTTTTTGACTGCGGACCAGTCGGCAGGATTCTGGACGCCGGATTTAGAGAACACCGGCGTTGTGTTAGTGTCGGAAAATTGCTCCGAACTTGCCGCTCGTCCGGCATAAAAATTGATGATGAAATTTCGGGCGGCCGCTACCGAAATCGGACTGCCCCTCTTTCTCTTGTCGGCGAAATCCTCCCCCTTCGAGAGGAGGCCAGCCTTCTGGCACCACGCTCGAAGTTCCGACCCCGAAACGGTCTCATACATCCGATCAAGGAGATCTTTTGATACCGTAATGTTCGTGTTGGATATGACCTGCACGTCTAATCTCTGATCTTTTGTGAGACCAAAGTATACCTTCAAGCCATGAATAGCATTTATCCCACCTTACATAGCGCCTTTTACGGCATTGTACCGGTGCTGGCCGCCGATGATCTTTAAGGGCTTCGCTTCGCCGGGAATGAATTCGGCAACAAAATTGCTGAAGGAGCGCCCTCGTAGTGCGTCCGATTCCATCTGCTTGAAAGCGGCGTGGTCATCCACTAATTGACGATTGGCGCGATACTCAAGCGACCCGTCCGGATCGAGTGCAACGTCATCGGTGCTGTGCTGGAGCATGATATCAGCGGCGATGTGGCATTCGGCGTAGATCGCACCTGTGCAGTCATCACGGAAAAGCAGAAGGCCATCACCCTCGATAGGGTCCATGTAGGCGATAAATTCTTCCACGATGCCTTCTAGGACCGACGTGTCGTCTTCCGTCTGAAAAACGAGTTCCATAGCTGCATTCTCCCCTTCGCCTTCATGGACTAACCTTGGGTAGCGTGAGGCGCAATGGCTTGGCTATCAGGGGAGTTTACGCGTCTCGAATGGGTTGCTGGTTCTCCACCACTCCCCGCCATCACCCTCAACGCCCCTTGAACACCATGTCGGCTAACCGCCGGACTCCGCCACATCCACCACCCCAACCTCGCACGCCCCCTCTCCCCATCCCTCTGATCCGCATCACCTTTCCAGATAATCGCCCGCGCGTCCCAGCCCACATGGGCGGCGCCCCTATCCTCGTCCCCAAACATTCGGAGACAGGCGATGCAGGATGACGGCCCCACAAACACCCCCTCAACCGGACGGCGCAGCGCGCCGGACGCGGTTTGGGACGCCGTGCGGGCGGACTATCTGGCGGGGACGTCGGCGCCGGAGTGCGCGCGGCGGCACGGGGTCGGGGTGAGGGCGCTGCGCAAGCGGGCGGCGCGGCAGGGCTGGCGACGCATGGATCAGCCGTGGTCGCCGCCCAACCGGCTGGACGCCGAGGACGAGGGCGTGGCGCTGGAGCAGGATGTCGACGGCGACCTCGACCGCATCGACTATGCCCAGCTGGGCTATGTGGCCAACTGCCGGATGATGCGGGCGGTGCTGCGCGGCGACGCCGTCGCGGCCCTGCGCTGGCGCCGCGTCAGCCAGGCCATGGAGGCGGAGCAGGCCGAGATCGACCGCATGATCCTGCAGGACGACATGCTCCACGCCCAACGCCGGGCCGCCGCCCCGGACGTGCACGATGCGCACGATGCGCACGGTGTTTTTTCGGAACCCGACCCCGGCTAGGGTCCGGGGCATGACCGCCCCCTTCCCCGGCTTCGACCCCGCCGATCTGGCCTTTCTGTCGGATCTGGCCGTGCACAATGACCGCGACTGGTTCACCGCCCACCGCGCCGTCTATGACGACCGCCTGCGGCCCGCGATGGAGGCGATGATCACAGCGGCCTCCGACGCCTGCGCCGCGCGCGGCCTGCCGCTGATGGGGGACGCGAAGAAGAGCCTGTTCCGCATCCACCGCGACGTGCGCTTTTCGAAGAACAAGGCGCCGTACAAGACCCACATGGCCGGAATGCTGACGCGCGGCTCGTTCCGCGCCACGCCGGGCATGGCCTACATCCATATCGAACCGCCGGGCGGGTCACGGCCGACCGCCGACACCTTCGACTACGACAGCATCGACCCGCTCGACCCCTCGACCCATCCGGGGGCGCGGCTGGGCGAGGCGGCCCCGGAGGAAGCGCCCGCCGACATCCGCGATCTGGAGGACGCCCATGGGCGCGGGCCGTTCGTTTCGGCGGGCTTCTTCCTCTACGACCGGAGGAACTCCGAGCGGGTCCGCCGCGCCATCGTCGCCGACCCGGACGGCTGGCTGGCCGTCGAGGCGCATCTGGCGGCGCGGGGCCTGCGCCTCACCCCCGGCATGGCCGTCAAACGCATGCCCAAGGGCTATGAGGACCACGCCGACGGCCCCCTCGCTCCGTCATTGAAGCGCCTGCAATGGTACGCCCGCCGGCCCCTGACTGAGGAGGAGGTTAGATCGCCGGACTTGCCCGACATCCTCGCCGGCTTCGTCGCGGACATGGGCCCGCTGCTGGCCTTCGGATGGGGGGCGCTGGACTAGCGCACGACCAGCCGCACCAGAACGCCCTCGTCCTCGTCGGTGATGGCCCACACCGCCCCGTCCGGCCCCACGGCCACGTCGCGGATGCGCTGGTTCAGGTCGGTCAGCAGCCGCTCCTCGCCCACCACCCGGCCGTTCCGGATCACCAGCCGCACGATGTGCTTCTCCTTCAGGGCGGCGATCAGCAGGTTCCCCTCCCACTCCGGGAACATGGCCCCGTCGTAGAAGGTCATGCCCCCCGGCGCGATCACGGGGTCCCAGTAATAGACCGGCTGCTCCATGCCCTCGCGGGCCGTGATCCCCTCGTTGATCGGCCGGCCGGAGTATTCGACGCCATAGGCGATGACGGGCCAGCCGTAGTTCCCGCCCGCCCGCGGCCGGTTCAGCTCGTCGCCGCCGCGGGTGCCGTGCTCCATGGTCCAGACAGCCCCGTCGGGCCCGATGGCCACCCCCTGCACGTTCCGGTGCCCCAGGCTCCAGATCGCGGGCAGGGCGCCGGCCTCGGACACGAAGGGGTTGTCGGCGGGGATGGAGCCGTCGGCATTGATGCGGATGACCTTGCCCATGTGGCTGTTCAACTGCTGGGCCTGGGGCCGGATCTCCCGGTCGCTGCGCTCGCCCAGGGTCAGGAACAGATGATCCTGACGGTCGAAGGTGATGGCCCCGCCGAAGTGCAGGGCGCCGTCATGGGCGGGCATGGCGCGGAAGATGACCTCGGCATCCTCCATCCGGGCGCCGTCGGCCGACAGCCGGCCCCGCGCCACGCTGGTGGCGTTGCCGCCCTCGGGCCGGGCCTCGCTGAAGCTCCAGTAGACCGTGCGGTCGACGCGGAAATGGGGGCTGACGGCGACGTCCAGAAGGCCGCCCTGCCCCCGGGCGTCCACGGCGGGCAGGCCCTCAATGGGCGCGCCGACATCGCCCTGACGGGTGACGATGCGCATCCGTCCGGGCCGCTCGGTGACCAGCCAGCGCCCGTCGGGCATCAGGGCCAGGCCCCAGGGGTGCTCCAACCCCGTGGCCACGATCCGGTGGGTCATGGCGGCGCGGGTCGTCACCCCCGGCGCCCGGGTCTGGTCGGGCGCGGCCGGCTGCTGGTTCGCGGCGTTGGGCGCGCGGGTTTCGACCGGCGCGCCCGGCTGTGCCTGATCCTGACCGCTGGCCCCGCAGGCCGTGGACAGGGCCGCCAGGGCGACCGAAAGGGCGAGCAGATGGGGCCGCATGGGAACCTCCCGGGGTTGCCGCTTGAACGGCGGGCGATGGGTCTGTATAGGCACGCCTCTTCCGGCGGATAGACCAGTTCCCGCCGGGACTCGAGCGATCGGGGCTGGGTAGCTCAGCTGGTTAGAGCGGTGGATTCATAACCCACAGGTCGGCGGTTCGAGCCCGCCCCCAGCCACCAATCGTCCCCCGGCCCTCAACGGCAGGTCTGACGAACCCTCAGGGCCATGTTGCGGTCGCCCTCGGCGTTGGCCAGTTCACGCGCGGCGCGGCACTGGTGCTGATCGACCAGGGCCTGGACCCGGCGGGCCAGATCCATCCGCTCCGCGCCGTATTGCTCTTCGGCCTCCTCCGGCGTCGGGTTGTTGCGGCGGCGCATTTCCTCGGACTGGAAGGCATTCGACTGCTGATCGGCGGTCATGCGCCCGATGGCGCCGCCGGCCTGCTGCTGCGCCGACTGCACGCCGCCGGGGCCGCCGCCGGGCCCCTGCTGGGCCGCCGCGCCCGTTGCGGCGAACATCAGCAAGGCGGCCGAAGCGCTCGCCAGAATCAGGGTTGAAGGCTTCATGGGACCCCCTCCAAGGGAACTGTGATGCGTCACTTTCGCTCCGGTCCGGGCTCCGCGCAACCGTCACCGTTCGTCCGCGTTCCGGTGAAGGTTCACTTTCGGAGGAAACCCCATGCGCATCGCTCTCATCGCCGCCGCCGCGGGCCTGGCTCTCGCCGCCTGCACCCCCGCTGAAAAGGCTGAGACCCGAGACGAGGCCGCCGACGCGGGCTCGGCGATCAAGGAAGAGGCGGCGCAGGTCGGCTCGGCCATCGCCGCCGGCGCCTCCGAAGCCGCTCAGGAAGTCGACGAGGCCACCGACAAGCTGGCGGAAAAGGCCGACGAGCAGAAGGCCGAAACCGCGAACGACGAAAAGGGCAACTAGAGCGCTCAGTCAGCCCGCAACCGCGTTGCGGGCGTCAGCGCAAGTCTAGGGCGTCTCAGCGAGAAGCGCGTCGATCAGGGCCCGCGCCTCGGGGCTGGCCCAGTCCGCCTCGCCGGCGAAGGTCGCGCGGATGCGCCCCTGACGGTCCAGCAGGATCGTCTGGGGCATCTTTCCCTTTTCCGGGAACAGGAACGGCAGCTTGAACGCCGCGTCGCTGTACATCGGCAGGGGCTCATGCACGTCGATGAAGCTCCGGGCGTCCGCGATGGCGTCCGGGTCGGCGTCGACGTTGACCGGCAGCACCACCAGGTCGGGGTTTGCCGCATAGGTCTGGGCCAGACGCGCCAGGGTCGGCATCTCGGTGCGACAGGGCACGCACCACATGGCCCACAGGTTCACGACCACCACCTTGCCGCGGAAATCGGCGAAGCTGACCGCCTTGCCGTCCCGGTCCCTGAAGCCGTGATCCGGCGCCGTGACCAGGGCCTTGGGCGTCTCCAGCCGCGCCAGCGGCCCGACCGCGAACCGCGCCAGTTCGCTTTTCTCGGCGGCTGCGGGCTCTGCGGCTTTGAAGATCGCGGCCCGATTGGCGTATAGCAGGGCCGCGCCCCCGATCAGGACGACCAGCAGGATCGCCAGGGCGATCATTCCTCCCGCCTTCCTCGAGCCGCCCATGTCCGACCAATCCGCCGCCACGCCCCCAGAGGGCGACCCGACTAAGGCCGGAGCGAACGCCCAAGGTCAAGACATGTGGGGCGGACGCTTCTCGTCGAAGCCCGCAGAAATCATGCAGGCGATCAATGTCTCCATTGGCGTGGACCGCCGCCTGTGGGCGCAAGATCTGGCCGGATCGCGCGCCCATTGCCGCATGCTGATGGCCCAAAAGATCATTGGAGCCGAAGACGGCACCGCCATCCTGTCGGGGCTGGAGACCATCGAGAACGAGATCCGTGCCGGGGCCTTCCCCTTCCGCGACCAGTACGAAGACATCCACATGAATGTGGAGGCCCGGCTGGCCGAGCTGATCGGCGAACCCTCGGGCCGTCTGCACACCGCCCGCAGCCGCAACGACCAGGTGGCGACCGACTTCCGCCTGTGGGTCCGCGACGCCTGCGACCGTCAGATCGAGCAGCTGAAGGGGCTGCAACGCGCCCTGCTGGCCCGCGCGGAGCAGCATGCCGCCGACCTGATGCCCGGCTTCACCCACCTGCAGACCGCCCAGCCGGTGACCCTGGGCCACCACCTGATGGCCTATGTCGAGATGTTCGGCCGCGACGCCGGCCGCTTCGCCGACGCCCGCGCCCGCATGAACGAGAACCCGCTGGGCGCCGCGGCGCTCGCCGGTTCGCCCTTCCCCATCGACCGCCACGCGACGGCGGCCGATCTCGGCTTCAGCCGGCCCATGGCCAACAGCCTCGACGCCGTGTCCGACCGCGACTTCGCGCTGGAAAGCCTCGCCGCCGCCAGCATCTGCGCCGGCCACCTGTCGCGGCTGGCCGAGGAGATCGTGGTCTGGATGACGCCGATGTTTGGTTTTGCGTCCCTGCCCGACGACCTGACCACCGGCTCGTCGATCATGCCGCAGAAGCGCAACCCGGACGCCGCCGAGCTGGTACGCGCCAAGACCGGCCGCATCATGGGCTCGCTGGTCGCCCTGTCGACGGTCATGAAGGGCCTGCCGCTGGCATATTCCAAGGACATGCAGGAGGACAAGCCGTCGGTGTTCGAGGCCTTCGACGCGCTCGACCTCGCCCTCGGCGCCATGACCGCCATGGTCGCGGCCCTGATCCCCAACACGGAGCGAATGGCCGCCGCCGCCGGCGCCGGCTTCTCCACCGCAACGGACCTGGCCGACTGGCTCGTGCGCGAACTGAACCTGCCTTTCCGCAAGGCGCATCACGTCACCGGCGCGGCGGTGAAGCGGGCCGAGGCTCTGGGCGTGGACCTGATGCAACTGCCGCTAGCCGAATTGCAGGCGCTGGAGCCCGGCGTCACGGAAGCGGTTTACAAGGTGCTCTCGCCTGAGGCTTCCTGCGCCAGCCGCCAGAGCTATGGCGGCACGGCGCCGGAGCAGGTCCGGGCGCGCATTGCGGATTGGAAGTCCCGGCTATGAAAAAGATCATCCTTTCCGGGCTCGCGCTCCTCACCACCCTGTCCGCCGCCGCCTGCGGCCGCATGGCCGATCTGGAGGCACCGCCGGCCCGCGAGACGGAACGCGCCATGCGCGGCCCCAACGGCGAACCGATCGCCGAGCCCGCCACCATCAACCGCCCGCCCAGCCAGCTGCCCATCGACGGCGGCCCGTCGAGCAGCCCGTTCGGCGGCCCGGGTGGTCCCGGCGCGCGTTGACCTTCGCCACGACGGGCGGCGTTCTTCACGCTGAAGGCCTGAGCCTTGAGGCCCTGGCCGACGCCGTCGGCACGCCTGCCTATGTCTATTCCACCGCTGCCCTGACCGACGCCTATTCAGCTTTGGCGGACGCCGTGGCCGCGCATCGCGGCGCGCTCGGTGAAGCGCTGATCGCCTTTGCGGTGAAGGCCAATTCCAACCTGTCAGTGCTGGCGACCCTCGCCCGCCTCGGCTGCGGCGCCGACACCGTATCCGAGGGCGAGATTCGCCGCGCGCTGGCCGCCGGCGTCCCCGCCGACCGCATCATCCTGTCCGGCGTGGGCAAGACCGACGCTGAACTGGCCTTCGCCGTCCGCAGCGGTGTGCGCCAGATCAACATCGAATCCTCGGTCGAGCTTGACCGACTGATCGCGGTCGCCGCCAGACTCGGCGCCTGTCCCGAGATTGCGATCCGCGTGAACCCCGCCATCGGCGCGGGCGGCCACGCCAAGATCACCACCGGCGGATCGGGCGACAAGTTCGGCGTGCCCCTCACCGACGCCCTGCCGCTCTACGCCCGGGCCGCCGCCTCGCCGCACGTGCGGCCCGTTGGCCTCGCCTGCCACATCGGCAGCCAGATCCTCGACCTCGGCCCGCTCCGCGCCGCCTTCGAGACCCTGCGCGACATGACCCGGGCGCTCCGGGCGCGCGGCCTGAGCGTCGAGCGGCTCGATCTCGGCGGCGGTTTGGGCGTGGCCTATTTCGGCGGCGCCCAGCCCCCCACCCCCGCGGAATACGTCGCCATGGCCGCCGAGGTGCTGGATGGCCTCGACATCGAGGCCGCCTTCGAGCCCGGCCGCCTGCTGGCCGCCGAGGCCGGGGTGCTGCTGGCCCGCGTCATCCAGATCAACGAGCGATCAGACGGCCGCCGCTTCCTGGTGCTCGACGCCGCCATGAACGACCTGATCCGCCCTGCCCTCTACGACGCCTTCCACCGCATCGTGCCGGTGCGCCCGCGTCCCGGCGACCTGAGGCCCTACGACGTGGTCGGCCCCGTCTGCGAGACCGGCGACACCTTCGCCCGCGACCGCATGCTGCCGCCGCTGGAGGCCGGCGACCTCGTCGCCTTCATGACCGCCGGGGCCTATGGCGCGGTGATGTCAGGCGAATACAACAGCCGCCCTCTGGTCCCCGAGGTGCTGGTCGATGGCAGCCGCTGGGCGACCGTGCGCCCGCGCTCGTCCTATGAAGAGATGCTGGCCCGCGAACCGCTGGCCGACTGGCTCTAGTCCTCCGGGCGATCCATCACGAGCGGCCATTCCCGTGACGTATGGACCAAAGCCAGAATCCAGATCGTCTCGCCGAAAATCTCATAGACGAGGCGATAGCTTGGGTGCGGGATCAGTTCGCGCGTGCCCGCCACCAATCCCTCGCGTCCCGACATGGAAAGTCGGCGAGCGGCGCCAATACATCACTGAACCTCTGATCCATGCGAGCGGCGGCGGCGAAATCCCGCGCCGCCAGATAGTCCCAGATGTCACTGCGGTCCTGATAAGCTTGCGGCGTCCAGCGGACCTTCACGCCTGTTTCGTCGCCCGGCGGGCCGCGAACTCGGCTTCGACGTCGTCATTGGACGGTCCGTCACCCGCCAGCGCCGAAGCCCGCGCGGCCTCGACCTTGCGGCGCAGGAAGGCTTCATAGTCGGTCGCCTCGGCCTGGCGGTGAACGAATTCACGCATCATCTCGCGCACGACTTGCGACGCAGGCCGGTGCGCCGCCTCGGCGGCAGCCATGAACTGGTCCCGAAGGTCCGGCTCCAGCTTCATGGTGAAAACGGCGTCCTTGGACATCGCGCGCTCCAGTGCTGATGACGTATATACCTCAGCAGTACGACTGGCTCTAGTCCAGCGCGCAGATGTCCGGCAAGCCGCGCAGGGCGCCGGCATGATCGAGCCCATAGCCGACCAGGAACCGGTTCGGCGCCTCCCAGCCGACGAAGTCGGGCTCGGGCGCGCGCGGCAGAGGCCAGGGCTTCTTGGCGAAGACGCAGGTCAGCACCTCGCTGGCCCCCGCCTCCCGCGTGATCCGCACGGCCTCGGCCAGTGACAGGCCGGTGTCGAACACGTCGTCGAGGATCAGCACCCGGCGGCCCTCGATCTTGCGCTGGTAAGGGGCATGGACGTCGATCCTGCCCCGGCTTTCCTTGCTGTCGCCGTAGGAGGCCAGCCACAGGGCGTCGAAACGGACGTTGCGGCCGCGCCGCGCCAGCGCGCGGGTCAGGTCGGCGGCAAACCACAGTCCGCCGGTCAGCAGCACCGCCGCCACGGTCTCGTCGTCGGTCACGGGCGCGATTCGGCGAGCCAGGTCGTCGACGACCCGGGCGATCTCGGCCTCGGACAGCAGGACGGTGGGTGCGGGGGTGTCAGTGCTCGCCATGCGAAGGCGATACCGCCTCGGCATGGCCCGTGTCGAGCGGGACGGCGTCGATCGGCGCCAGTCCCGGCGGCGCGGGCTCCAGCGGCGCCATGGCGGGGCGCAGGCCCGTGGCCTCGGCGGCCGGGGGCGGGCCATGATTCGGCTGGGGCGCAGGCCGGTGGGCCGTGGGCCGGACCGGCGCATGGGCGGCGGCCTTCACCGGAGGAGCCTCGGGCGCGAAGTCGACGCCGACATCCACCCCGCGTGCGCCGGGGTCGGCGATGACGGCGGCGAAGCCCTGGACCTTGCCGGGCAGGACCGGCGCGGCGTCGATGCGGATGACGGCATGGCCGATCTCGGCGCCGTGACCGTCCAGCAGGGCGACCCGCACCGGCGGCGCGACGATCTCCCTCTCGCGGACATTACGCAGCGCGCCGGAGATGATGATCTTGCCCGGATCGTTCGGTGCGGCTTTGGCGCTGACCGCCTCGAACTCCAGCCCCGTCGGATTGACCTTCAGACCCACCGCCGCATAGGCCGAGGCCGTGCGCGGGGCCATCTGCACCACCTCGACACGGAACAGCCAGGCGGCGCCCAGCAGGCCCAGGAACACGCTGGCCAGTCCGGCCCAGACCACCCCGTGGGCGGCGGCGCGGCGCAGGCGGCGCTGCTGCTCGGCCTTGGCGCGGAAGGCGCCGGGCAGTTCGGCGGCCGGGGTGTCGGCCAGGCTTTCCGGCGCGGCGGCCTCATCGCGCTTGCCGAAGCTGCGCTCCTCGACCGGGGCGGAAATCGAGGCCGTGGCCGTGGTCAGCTCCAGCGGCTCGTCCGGCATGGCGCGCCAGGTGTTGGCGCACGACTGGCAACGCACGGTGCGGCCGCCGGGGCCGATGGCGTCATCGGGCGTGAAATAGCTGGTGGCGCAGGACGGGCACGTCAGTATCATGGTCGCTGACCGCGAGGCTTTTGGCCCCCTCCCGTCGGGATGGCCGCGCCACCCCGGTTCAAACTTGAAAACCCATGCCCGTTACGCCCGCCCGCGCCGCCGATGACCGCCCCCTTGCCCCCGCCGTCCGGCTGGAAGGCGTGGAGTTCGGCTATGCGGATGCGCCCGGCGTGCTGAAGGACGTCAGCCTGACATTGCCTGCGGGCTCTTTCCACTTCCTTACCGGCCCCTCCGGCGCGGGGAAGTCGTCACTGCTGAAGCTGCTGACACTGGTCAAAAAGCCACACCATGGGCGGGTCGTCCTGTTCGGCGAGGACGTCACCGACCTGCCTCGCCACGCCGCGCCCCTGATGCGCCGCCGCATCGGCACAGTGTTTCAGGATTTCCGCCTGCTGGACCACCTGTCCGCCTTCGACAACGCCGCCCTGCCCCTGCGCCTCGCGGGGGTGAAGCCGGCTGACTATGGGCCGGACGTTGAGGAGATGCTGACGTGGGTCGGCCTTGGTGACCGGATGCATTCCCTACCCCCCGCCCTGTCCGGCGGTGAGAAGCAGCGCCTCGCCATCGCCCGCGCCGTGGTCGGCCAGCCTGACCTGATCGTCGCCGATGAACCGACCGGCAGCGTCGACAGCGCCATGGCCGGGCGGCTGCTGAAGTTGTTCCAGTCCCTGAACCGGCTGGGGACCACCGTCCTGATCGCCAGCCATGACGAGGCCCTGGCCAGACGCTCGGGCGCGCGGGTGCTGCACCTGTCGAACGGTCGCCTGACCGGAGGCGTGGCATGATCGGCCGCTTCCTCCAGCGTCGACCGGGCCTCCTGCCCCGTGATTCGGGCGGCGAGCCTTGGCTGGCGTCCCTGATCGCCGTCCTGTGCTTCCTCGCCTGCCTCGCCGCCGTGGGGGCCGCCGCCGCCGACCGCGCCGCTTCGGGCTGGGGCCGCGAGCTGCGGGCCGAGGCCACCGTTCAGGTCCGCCCCCGGGTCGGTGAAAGCGGCGACACCGCCGCCGCCCGCGCCGCGGAGACCCTCGCCGGCGTGCCCGGCGTGGCCGAGGCCGCCGCGATGGACCGCAAGACCGCCGAGACCCTGCTGCGCCCGTGGCTGGGCGACGCCGTGCTGGCCGATCTGCCCCTGCCGCACCTCGTGACCGTGCGCCTCGACCCGAACGCGCCCGCCAGCGCCCCCAGCCTCAGCCGCGCCCTGGCCGAGGCCGGTCTCGACGCCACTGTCGATGACCACAGCCTGTGGCGGGGCGAGGTCGAGCGGTCGGCGGGCCTGATCACGGCGCTCGCTGTCGCCGCCTTCCTCCTGACCGCAGGCGCAGCCGGGGCCGCCATCGCCTACGCCACCCGGGCCGGGATGGCGGCGCAGAAGGCGGTGATCGAGACCCTCAGCCTCAACGGCGCCACCGACGGGACCATCGCCGGCCTGTTTCAGGCCCGGTTCGGCCTGCTGGCCCTGCTCGGCGGCGCGTCAGGCACAGCGGCTGCGGCCCTCCTGATCGCGGGCCTGCGCGCGCTCGGCGGCGACGGCGGCCTGACCCCCGCCCTGCCCTTGACCTGGGGCGATGTCATCCTGATCTCGCCATGTCCGCTGCTGGCGGCTACGGTGGCGGTCGCGGCGGCGCGGATCACGGCTCTCACCAGCCTCGGCCGCGCCTCAAGGAGCACAAAGACACACGCATGAGATTTCTCGCGGTCATCGGCATCGTCGTGCTGGTCTGGCTGGTCGGCCTGTTCGCCTTCGCCGACCGGGTGAGGGGTCTGGCCCCCGCCGACGAGCCCGCGCGCGCCGACGCCATCGTGGCCCTGACCGGCCCGTCGCCCGAGCGCGTGAACGCCGCCATCCGCCTGCTGGAAGAGGACAAGGGCGAGCGCGTCCTGATCTCGGGCGTCAACCGCGAGGTCCGCCGCGCCGAACTGCGCGAACTGACCCCCGGCTCAAACCGCCTGTTCAACTGCTGTGTCGACCTGGGCTTCGAGGCCGAGAACACCACCGGCAACGCCCAGGAGATCGCCGTCTGGGCCCGCGCCAAGGGTTATGACGAGCTGATCGTGGTCACCTCCGACTACCACATGCCCCGCTCGCTGGTTGAGATCCGCTCGGCCGCGCCGGGGATCAAGCTGACTCCCTACGCCGTTGAGACCCCCGCGCTGGACAACAGCCGCTGGTGGAAGGCCGCCGTCACCGCCCGACGCATGACGCTGGAATACATGAAATACCTCGCCGCCCTGACCAAGGCGGGTGTGCGGCGCCTCAGCGGCGACACGCCCGCGCCTGAAGCCGAACCGGCCTCCGCGAAGGTCGCATGAACACCCTGGGTTCGCTAGCTTTCACCGCCTGGCTCTACCTGGCCATGGCCTGCGTCGCCGTCGGCCTGTCGCCGGCGCTGCTGATGCCGCACCGCTATGCGATGGGGGTCATCAAGATCTGGGCCCGCGTGACCCTGTTCGGCCTGCGCTGGATCGCGGGGGTCAAGGTCGAGTTCCGGGGCCTTGAGCACCGCCCGAGCGGCCAGACCCTGCTGGCCGGCAAGCATCAGGGCATGCTCGACATCGTCGTCCCCTTCGTCATGCTCGATGACCCCTGCGTGGTCATGAAGAAGGAGCTGATGCCCCTGCCCTTCATCGGCTGGTTCGCCGCCAAGACCCGGATGATCGCCGTGGACCGCTCGGCCGGGTCCGCCGCGCTCAAGGACATGGTCAAACAGGCCCGCGCCCGCATGGCCGAGGGCCGCCAGATCATGATCTTCCCGGAAGGCACCCGCGCGCCCGTCGGCGCCGCTCCCGACTACAAGCCCGGCATCGCCGCCCTCTACCGCGACCTCGACGTGGCCTGCGTCCCCGTCGCCACCAACTCCGGCGTCCACTGGCCCGCCCACGGATTCCGCCGCTACCCCGGCACTGTGGTCTATGAGTTCCTCCCCGCCATCCCCGCCGGCCTGAAGCGCGCCGAGTTCATGGCGCGGCTGGAGGGGGATATCGAGGGGGCGTCGAATGCGCTGCTGGCGAGCCCCTCAGGCCTGAAACGCCTCGATGATGGGGCAGGGGCCGGCGGCTGAGGCGCTGCATGCGCGTGCCAGTCGCTGAAGCGCGGCGCGGGCGGCTTCCAGCTCCGCGATCTTCGCATCCAGTGCGGTCAGCCGCTCCTGCGCCAGGGCTTGGGCGCGCGACCGATCCTCGCCTGCGTCCAGCCGGATCAGCTCGCCGATCTGCTCAAGCGTGAACCCTGCCGCCTGAGCCGAGCGGATGAACCTCAGCCGACGCAGATCGCCCTCGCCATAGCGCCGGATCCCACCGGACGGCCCGTCACCCTGGGGTCGAGCCGGGGTCTCCAGCAGACCGCGCCGCTGATAGTAGCGCACGGTCTCGACCCCAACGCCGCCTTCGCTCGCCAACCCTGCGATTGTCCTGTGCATCCCGCTTGACTCCGTACCATGGTACGGAACCTACAAGCCTTGGATGAGCTTGCAAATCCGAGGTGAAAAGATGCCCGAAGCAGAAACCCGCACCGCCGTCCTCTATCGCATGGTGATGGACAAACACGTCTGTCCCTACGGCCTGAAGGCCCGGGCCCTGCTGCGCCGCCGGGGCTATGCCGTGGATGACCGCTGGCTGCGGACCCGCGAGGAGACAGATGCCTTCAAGGCAGAGCAGGGCGTCCGAACGACGCCCCAGACCTTTATCGACGGCCGGCGCATCGGCGGATACGACGACCTGCGCCGCCACTTCGGACTCAAGGTCCGCGACCCTGACGCGACAACCTATACCCCGGTGCTGGCGGTGTTCGCGGTCACCGCCCTGATGGCGCTTTCCCTCAGTCATGCGGTCCATGGATCCGCCCTGACAATGCATGCGGCGGAATGGTTCATCGGCCTGTCCATGATGGCCCTGGCCATGCTGAAGCTCCAGAACCTCGACTCCTTCGCGACCATGTTCCTCAACTATGACCTGCTGGCCCGGCGCTGGATTTCCTACGGAGCCGTCTATCTGTTCGCCGAGCTTGCTGCGGGAACGCTCATGGTGGCGGGGGTGCTGACATGGATTTCGGCGCCGATCGCCCTGTTCATCGGCGGCATCGGGGCGGTGTCGGTATTCAAGGCGGTCTATATCGACAGGCGTGAGCTGAAATGCGCGTGTGTCGGCGGCGGCTCGAACGTGCCGCTGGGCTTCCTCTCGCTGATCGAAAACCTCATGATGATCGGCATGGCGATCTGGATGCTGGCGATGATGTGAAGGGGTCTACCCCAAACTCCCCCACGCCAGCGCGTGGACCTTGTCCGAGCCGAGCACGGCCGCCATCGGAGGTTCATCGAACAGCCCGGCGATGGCCGGATCGCGCACGTTCAGCCCGCCGGTGAACGCCCCGAACGCCGGCATCATCAGCCGCCGCCCGTCCGTGACGAAGCACGGTCTGCGCACGCCCCGGCCATAGCGCGACACCTTCGCCGCCGGATGCAGATGCCCAGCCACCTCGCCCGGCTGGTCCCCCGGCTGCGGCTCATGGATGAGGGTCAGCGCGCCCACCGTCATCGTCTCCACAACCCGCCCGGGCAGCACGTCCAGCGCCCCCGCCAGTGCCTTCAGGTCGTGGTTGCCCTCCAGCCAGACCCATTCGCGCCCCGCCGCCAACGCATTGATCCGCGCCCGGTCGTCCGCCGTCATCCGCGCTACGGCCTTGGTGTCGTGGAAACTGTCGCCCAGCAGTACGACCCGCGCCGGGTCCAGCGCCGCCACCTCGGCCTCCAGCTTGGTCAGGGTCGCGGGGCTGTCATAGGGCGGCAACAACTGCCCCCGCGCCGCGAACGCCGACCCCTTCTCCAGATGCAGGTCCGAGGCGATCAGCGTCCGCGCCGCCTCGACCCACAGCGCCCCCGAACACCGCAGCACGCAGACCTCGCCGTTGATCCGCACCCGCAGACCCGCACAGGCGCTGCGCATCGGCGCCAGCGCATCCTTCACCGCCGGGCTCACCCCATCACCTCTGCGATGATGGCCTCGGCCGAGTCCTCCAGGATCATGTCCGCCGCATTGCCCCCGCCGACCCGCTCGCGCCCGATCTGGACCAGCACCGGCACAGAGAACGGCGACGGCCGCTCCAGCGGTTGATGCCGCACCTTTCCCTGCACGCGCGTCAGCAGCTGCCCCAGCCGCGCCACATCCAGGAAGCCCGCCGCTGCATCCGTCCGGGCGGTGCGCAGCAGCAGGTGATCCGGCTGATGCCGCCGCAGCACGTCGTAGATCAGGTCGGTCGAGAACGTCACCTGCCGCCCGGTCTTCTCCGCCCCCGGCTGGTTGCGCTCGATCAGGCCGGAGATGAGCGCGCAACTGCGGAACGACCGCTTCATCATGAAGCTTTCCTCCAGCCAGCTCTCCAGATCGTCCCCCAGCATGTCCGCCTCGAACAGGGCGTCGAAATCCAGTCCATCCATGGGCCGGATCGACCACACGCCCAGCGCATAGTCTGTCGCCACGAACCCCAGCGGCCCCACCCCCGCCCGGTCCAGTCGCCGGGTCAGCAGCATCGCCAGGGTCGAATGCGCCAACGACCCTTCGAACGGATAGGCGATCAGATAGTGGCGATTGCCGCGCTGGAACGTCTCGACCAGCATGGATTCCGCATCCGGGATGACCGACCGTTCCTCCTGCAGCTCCAGCCACTCCTGCACATCGACCGGCAGGACGCGCCAGTGGTCGCGGTCCTGAATCATGGTCCGCACCCGGTCGGCCAGCGACGTGGACATGGGGAATTTCGACCCGCCCCAGGACGGGATCTTCGGCTCGCGGTCGACCGCCGCCGACACCAGCGCATCCATCCCCGTGATGCCCTGGAATGACCACACCTGACCGGCGAAGACGAAGGTGTCGCCGGGCGTCATCTGCTCGAAATAATGCTCCTCGGCCTCGCCGATCTTGCGCCCGCCGACCAGTTGCTTGCCGCGCCGCGAGGCCACCTTCACGTTCAGGGTCGCCGCCCCGACGATGGTGCCCACGTTCATGCGGTGGCGCTGGGCCGTCTGGGCGTTGCGCACCTTCCACCGACCATCGGGCGTCCGCACGATCCGCGCGAACCGCTCATAGGTGCGCAGCGCATATCCGCCCGTCGCCACCAGATCGACCACCGCCTCGAAGTCCTCATAGCTCAGCCCGCGATACGGCCCGCATCCCGTAATCTCCGTATACAGATCATCCATGCGGAACGGCTCCGAACAGGCGCAGCCCATGACGTGCTGGGCGAGCGTATCCAGCGTTCCCGTATGATGCGGCTCCCAGTCGAACTGGTTGGCGGCCACGGCTTCGCGCGCCGCCTGGCACTCCAGCATTTCGAAGCGGCTGGCGGGGACCATCAGGGCGCGCGACGGCTCGTCCAGCCGGTGGTTGGCCCGCCCGATCCGCTGCACCAGGCGGCTGGCCCCGCGTGGCGCGGCCAGCTGGATCACCAGATCCACATCCCCCCAATCGATGCCAAGATCGAGCGTGGAGGTGCAGATCACGGCCCTCAGCTCGCCCCGCGCCATCGCCGCCTCGACCTTGCGCCTCTGCTCCGCCGCCAGCGACCCGTGGTGCAGGGCGATGGGCAGGTTCCGGTCGTTCATTTCCCACAGCCGCTGGAACACGAACTCCGCCTGCCAGCGCGTATTGACGAAGATCAGCGCCATCCCGGCCCCGGCGATGATCTCATACACCTCCGGCAGGGCGTGCAGCCCGGTGTGCCCCGCCCAGGGCACATGACCCTCACTGACCAGCACATCCACCACGGCCGGCGCGCCGGGGTCGCCGTGAACCATCGTCACGCCGGTCTCCAGATTGGGGGCCAGCCACTCCGCAATCATCCCCGGATCATCGATCGTCGCCGACAGCGCCACCCGCCGCATCCCCGGCGCGAACTGCTGCAGCCGCCCCAGGCCCAGGTTCAGCAAATCCCCGCGCTTGCCGCTCCAGATCGCGTGCACCTCGTCCAGCACCACGCATTTCAGGTCGGCGAAATAAGCCCGCGCCCCATCCCAGGCGCAGAACAGCGCCAGCTGCTCCGGCGTGGTCAGCAGGATGTCAGGCGGGAAATCACGCTGCCGCTGCTTCTTGGACTGCTTCGTATCGCCGGTGCGGCTTTCGACATGGATGTTCAGTCCGATCTCGCGGATCGGCGTCATCAGATTGCGCTCGACGTCGGTGGTCAGGGCCTTCAGCGGTGACAGGTACAGCGTATGCACCCCCGATCCCGGCCCGTGCGCCGGCCTCGGCCCCCGCTCGCTCAGCTCGATCAGCGACGGCAGGAACCCCGCCAGGGTCTTGCCGCCCCCCGTCGGCGCCACCAGCAGCGCATGCTCACCCCGCTGGCCCGCCGCGATCATCTCCAGCTGATGCCGCCGCGCGCTCCAGCCCCGCCTGGCGAACCAGTCGGCGAACAGGGGAGGCAACAGAACCGGAGGCGTCGTCACCCCCGGCCTATAGCATGTTCCCCTTCCGTTTCACCCGCTAATGGCGCGCCACGCGACGTAGATCGCGACCAGAATTATCAGCCCCGCGAACAGCGACCGGCCAAGCTTCGCCCTGTCGCCCAGTTGCTTGGCCAGCGGCAGTCCGGCCAGCGTTCCCGCGACACCGCCCGCGACCATCGCCCCCACGACCGGCCAGTCCACCAGCCCGGATGCCATGTAGTTCGCCGATGTCGCCGCGCCGAACACCGCCACACTCAACAGCGAAGACGCCTGGGCATGCGCCAGCGTCATCCCCGTCGCCGCCATCAGTCCGGGCACGATCAGGAAGCCGCCGCCGATGCCGAAGAACCCGGCGGCGAACCCCGCGCCCAGCCCCATCGGCGCCAGCTTCAGCGCATGCCGCCCATCCAGCCGGACGTTCGCATCACCGCCGCTGTTGGACGGCCGCAACATCGACAGGGCGATCACCACCATCGCCAGGGCGAAGAACAGCAACAGGCTGCTGCCGTCCACCTGCTTGGCCAGGCTCGATCCGATCAGGGATCCTGTGACGCCGCTGACCGCAAACAGTGTCGCGCACGGCCACTTCACCCGGCCGGCGCGGGCATGACCCGCCAGACCGGCGGCGGCGTTCAGCGCCACGGCCGCCGCCGAGGTGCCGATGGCCACATGCGGATCGCGTATCCCGACGACATAGAGCAGAAGCGGCGTGGCCAGCACCGACCCTCCACCCCCGAACACGCTCAGGAACAGGCCGACCACGGCCCCGCTCAATGCGGCCGCCGTCAAGGTCCAGACAAGGGCGTCCATCGGATCAGACCGTCCTCTGCCGGGTCCAGGGCATCGACCGCCGGATCACCTCCAGAACGCCTTCTTGGCCTGCGCGACGGGCAGACCCGCCGCCTTCCAGGCGCCGAGACCGCCCTCCAGGACGTAGGCCGCGCCCTCGACCCGGGCGGCCAGACGATCACAGTTGGCGCCGGTCCGGGCGCCGCTGCGGCAGGTGAAGATCACCATCCCGGCGCCGCCCAGTTGTGCGTCCTCGAACGCCGACAGCGGCGCGGAGATGGAGCCGGGAACATGCTCGCCGGCGTACTCGTCCGGTTCACGCACGTCGATCAGGACGGCGTCGCCTTGCGCCAGGCGGGCGGCGACGTCGCGGGGCGCGAGCGGGGTCAGGGTTGCGGTCATTTGGAGCCTTTCAGGTGAGGGGGACAGAAGATGTCGGCCAGGGTCGCGATGACCCTGAGCGCGGCGGGATCGGCGATGCGATAGAAGACGGCCTGTCCCTCGCGGCGCGCGGCGATCAGGCCTTCGTCGCGCAGCACCGCCAGATGCTGGGACAGGGCGGACTGCGACAGGCCGACCGCATCCTGAAGCGCGGCCACCTGAACCTCTCCCTCGCCCAGTCGGCACAGGATCATCAGGCGCCGCTCGTTTGACATGGCGCGCAAAAGCCCCGCAGCCTTGGCGGCGCTAGCTTCCAGACGGGACATGTCGAGGGGGTCGGCGATGTTCATGCCGGGGATATATTAGGCATTGCTAAATTAGCAAGTGCTAATATGTAAACGTCATCCGAAGTGGAGACATGCCATGCATCCGACCGTTCAGGCTTTCTTCGACGGCGCCACCAACACCGTCACCTATCTGGTCAGCGACCCGGCCACGGGCGCGGCCGCCATCATCGACCCGGTGCTCGACTACGATCGCGAGGCCGCCACAACCTCCACCGCCTCCAGCGACGCGGTGCTGGCCGAGATCGAGCGCCAGGGCCTGGCCCTCGCCTGGGTGCTGGAGACGCACGCCCACGCCGACCACCTGTCGGCCGGTCATTATCTGCGCGAGCGGACCGGCGCGCCCGTCGGCATCGGCGCCCGCATCCATGAGGTCCAGGAAACCTTCGCCCCGAAGCTCGGCATGGAGACTCCTGGCGCCGAGGTCTTCGACCGCCTGTTCTCCGACGGCGAGCGGTTCGCGCTGGGCGACCTGACCGTCGAGGTCATGCACACGCCCGGCCACACCCCCGCCTGCGTCAGCTACCGCATCGGCGACGCGGTCTTTGTCGGCGACACCCTGTTCATGCCCGACTTCGGCACCGCCCGCGCCGACTTCCCCGGCGGCGACGCGGGAACCCTCTACCGCTCGATCCAGCGCATCCTCGCCCTGCCCGGCGACACCCGCGTCTTCGTCGGCCACGACTACCTGCCCAGGGACGGCCGCACCGACTTCCGTTGGCAGACCACCGTCGCCGCCGAGCGCGACGGCAACATCCATGTCGGCGCCGGCGCGACCGCATCCGACTTCATCGCCATGCGCACCGCCCGCGACGCCACCCTGCCCCCGCCGAAACTGCTGGAGCCTGCGCTGCGGGCCAACATCCGGGCGGGCGTTTTCGACTGACGTTCCCGTTTCGTTTCTGACACAAAGCCGCTAGTCTGGGACGTGCCTTCCGAGTCCCTCACATCAACCCGCATCACCGGTGCCGAGCCCTCGGCCCCGCTGCCGCCGGCGCTCGCCACCCCGCCCGGCGCGGGCGCGATCTGCGATGACGAGGGCGCGCGGCTGATCAAGCGGGGGGCGGCCGAGGCGGCCTTCACCACCGCACCAGTGCTGGTCGCCCATGCCAGCCTGACGGCCCGCCGCCTCGGCCTGTCGCCCCCGCCCCGGTCGGCGGAGATGCTGGACGTGCTGGAGCTGTTCGCCTTCGTCCGCCCCGCCCGCTTCTGCGCCCCCTCGCCGTCGGGCCTCGCGCTCGCCATGGGCATGAGCGAGCCCAAGGGGGCGGAGGCCCAGGCCGCCGCCCTGCGCGACGCCGCCGCCGCCCTGCTGACCGAACTGACCGACCCGGCGTATCCGCAGCGCGAGGATGCCGTCACCCTCGCTGAAACCCTCGACCGCGCCGGCTGGTCCTGGGCCCCGCGCGTGTTGGCCGCGCTGCAGACCCAGCCCGTGCGCCAGCGCCAGCATCGCGGCAGCGGCCTCGACGCCTGGTCGCGCCTGCCGGAGTGGGAGGACGAGCCCCCGCGCGGCGAGGCGGGCAGCGCGCCGGTCGACTCTGAGTCCGCCCGCATCCGCCTGGAAAAGCTGCTTCAGGCCTCGGGCCTCGACGAGAGCCGTCCGACCCAGTCCGACTATGCCGCCGAGGCCGCCTTCGCCTTCTCGCCCCGCGACGAGGAGGGCCGCCCCCGCATGCTGCTGGCCGAGGCGGGCACCGGCACCGGCAAGACCCTCGGCTACCTCGCCCCCGCCAGCCTGTGGGCCGAGCGTAATGCGGGCGCCGCCTGGGTCTCGACCTACACCCGCGCCCTGCAACGCCAGATCGACCGCGAAAGCGCCGCCCTGTGGCCCGACCCGGTCGAGCGCAGGAAGAAGACCGTCGTCAGGAAGGGCCGCGAAAACTACCTCTGCCTGCTGAACCTGCAGGAGATGGTCCAGTCGGCCCAGCTGGGGAACGGCGACCTGATCGGCCTCGCCCTCACCAGCCGCTGGGCCATGCATTCGCGTGACGGCGACATGACCGGCGGCGACTTCCCCGGCTGGCTGCCCACCCTCTATGCCGTCGCCCCGGCGCAGCAGGCGAGCGCGGGCAACCTCGTCGACCGGCGCGGCGAATGCGTCCACGCCGCCTGCCCCCACTACCGCATGTGCTTCATCGAGAAGACCGTGCGCGCCAGCCGCCGGGCCGACCTCGTCGTCGCCAACCACGCCCTGGTCATGACCCAGGCGGCCTTCGACGGCGCCCGCTCGGCCCGGGGCCAGAAGCAGGACGGCGAGACCGCGGCCTTGAAGCGCATCGTCTTCGACGAGGGCCACCACCTGTTCGACGCCGCCGACAGCGCCTTCTCCGCCTGCCGGTCGGGTCAGGAGGCGGCCGAGCTGCGCCGCTGGATACGTGGACCGGAGGGGCGCGGCCGGCGCGGACGCGGGCTGGAGCAGCGGCTCGGCGACCTCTGCGCCGACAACGAGGCGGCGACCCAAGCCCTGAACGACGCCAT
>DASWYI010000019.1:0-22864 GCA_036405055.1 Brevundimonas sp. | reverse complement strand
GTCCTAGCTGTCGAGGAAGCTGCGCAGCTTCCGCGAGCGGCTCGGGTGCTTCAGCTTGCGCAGCGCCTTGGCCTCGATCTGGCGGATCCGTTCGCGGGTGACCGAGAACTGCTGGCCGACTTCTTCCAGCGTGTGGTCGGTGTTCATGCCAATGCCGAAGCGCATGCGCAAGACACGTTCTTCGCGCGGCGTGAGCGAGGCCAGCACGCGGGTGGTTGTTTCGCGCAGGTTCGCCTGGATGGCCGCGTCGATCGGCAGGATGGCGTTCTTGTCCTCGATGAAGTCGCCGAGGTGCGAATCCTCCTCGTCGCCGATCGGCGTCTCGAGCGAGATCGGCTCCTTGGCGATCTTCAGGACCTTGCGCACCTTCTCCAGCGGCATGGCCAGCTTTTCAGCCAGTTCTTCCGGTGTCGGTTCGCGGCCGATCTCATGCAGCATCTGGCGCGAGGTGCGGACGATCTTGTTGATCGTCTCGATCATGTGCACCGGAATGCGGATGGTGCGGGCCTGGTCGGCGATCGAGCGGGTGATCGCCTGACGGATCCACCAGGTCGCATAGGTCGAGAACTTGTAGCCGCGGCGGTATTCGAACTTATCGACGGCCTTCATCAGGCCGATATTGCCTTCCTGGATCAGGTCCAGGAACTGCAGGCCGCGGTTGGTGTATTTCTTGGCGATGGAGATCACGAGGCGCAGGTTGGCCTCGACCATTTCCTTCTTGGCCTGACGGGCCTCGCGCTCGCCCTTCTGCACCGTCTGGACGATGCGGCGATAGTCGTCGATGGGCAGGCCGGCCTCGGTGGCCACGGCGGCCACGTCGCCGCGGATCGCCGCGATCTGGGTCGCCTCGTTGTCGCTGAACTTGGTCCAGCGCACGCCCATGTCCTTGACCCGCGTCGACCACGACGGATCCAGCTCCGAGCCGAAATAGGCCTTCAGGAACTCGGGACGCGAGATGCCGTAGCTGTCGGCCAGACGCAGCAGCCGGCCCTCCAGACCGATCAGCCGCTTGTTAATGGCATACAGCTGCTCGACCAGCGCCTCGATGCGGTTGTTGTTCAGCTTCAGCGTCTTCAACCGGCCCGAGATCGTGGTCGTCAGGGTGGTGTAGGCCTTGAGGTCCTTCGGCGAGAGCTCCTCGCCCTTCAGACGACTCTCGACCAGCTTGTCCTGCAGCTTGCGGAAGGCGCCGAAGTCGCCGGCCACCGCGTCCAGGATTTCCATGACCCCGTCGCGCAGCTCGGCTTCCATGGCCGAGATCGACAGGCCGCCGCCGTCGTCGAAGTCCTCGTCGTCCTCGTCGGTTTCGGGCTTCTCCTCGCCGTCAGCCGCCTGTTCCTCCTCGGGCTTCTCCTCGGCGCCCTCGGCGGCCACGCCCTGGTTGTGCGGCAGGGACGAGGGGTTCAGCACGCCGTAGGTGGCGTCCAGGTCGATGACCTCGCGGAGCAGGATGCGGTTGTTCGCCAGCTCGTCGCGCCACACCATGATGGCCTCGAACGTCAGGGCGCTTTCGCACAGGCCCGAGATCATGGCGTCGCGGCCGGCCTCGATGCGCTTGGCGATGGCGATCTCGCCCTCGCGGCTCAGCAGTTCGACCGAGCCCATTTCGCGCAGATACATCCGCACGGGGTCGTCGGTGCGGTCATAGGCAGCCTTGGCCGGGGTCTCGGCGACGGCGGTCTCGGCGGCGTTGGCGACCTCGCCGCCCTCGCCTTCCTTGGTCTCGGCGTCTTCCTCGGCCTCGACGACGTTGACACCCATCTCGCTGAGCATGGCCAGGGTGTCCTCGATCGCGTCGGGGGTCACCTCTTCGGACGGCAGGACCTTGTTCAGCTCCTCCATCGTCACATAGCCGCGAGCCTTGGCCTGCTTGATGAATTTCTTGACGCCGGCGTCGGTCAGATCGAGCAGGGGCCCGTCGGTCGTGGCTTCGGTTTCCTGCGTCTCGGTCTGCGCGTTCATTCAGTTCTGTCTCCGGCCAAGGGGGTGATCAGCCCCATCGGCAAATATGCAACGCGCCGCGACTTCGTTTGTTACGAGCCCGCGCTGTCTTCCCAAATCGTTCCGGTCTTGATGGCCCGCCGCAACGCATCGCGCTCGGCTTTCAACTGGGTGAAAGCCGAGGCGTCGAACCCCCGGTGGGCGTCCGACTTCGCTGACGCCAGCGCCCGCTCCAACGCCGCGACGCGGGTTGAGGCATCGAACGCCTGCGACCACCGGATCCTTGCTTCGGCGAGGGGCGCATTTGCGGCCAGGAAAGGCGCGCCGGACTTCGCCGCCGCCTTCTCGACCTCGCGCATCAAAGCATCGTGACCCGATTGCGCCAGATGGCGACGCAGCGCCGCGCTGTCAAGGGTTTGGCCGGCTCCCATGTTGGCGAAACGCAGCCGCACCAGCTCCTGAGCCAGCCCGTCCAGCGCCGGATCGCCGAACCCGTGGGCGGCGATGGCCTCCAGATGATCGTCCATGCGCTCCGGATCATCCACCGCCCCATGGGCCAGGGCGGCGGCCACGGGCTCGATGGAGCGCGACAGGGCCTGCATCGCCTGCGCTCCCTCGGCGGTCTGGCCCTGCTTCGGTGGCGGGCCGGGCCGCCAGCGCCCGCCGGCCTGTTGTCCGGCGCCCTGCTGCGGCGCGCGGCGCGGGAACAGATTGTCGAAGCGATCAAACAGGGCCTGACGATACTGGTCCGCCAGATCGCGGTCCTGAATGGCCCCGGCGGCGGCGCGCAGCCGGCCCTTCAGCCCGGCCCGGCGCTCGGGCGTGTCCAGCGGCTCCGCCTCGGCCTCGCGCTGGAACAGCACATCAACGAACGGCTGGGTCGCACCCACCGCCTGACGCAGCGCCGGAGCGCCCTTGTCGCGCAGGATGTCGTCCGGATCCTGACCACCTTCCAGCAGGGCGAAGCGGAACGATCGGCCGGATTTCAGCAGCGGCAGCGCCCGCTCGATGGCGCGATAGGCCGCCCGCCGCCCCGCCGCATCACCGTCGAAACACAGTACCGGCTCGGCCGACACGCGCCACAGCCGCTCCATCTGCTCCTCGGTCAGGGCCGTGCCCATCGGCGCCACCGCCGGCACCCCGGCCCGCTGACAGGCGATGACGTCCATGTATCCCTCGACGACCACGATCCCCTGCTCGCCCTTCGACTCGGCGCCGAGGATGCGCCGCGCTTCGGGCAGGCCGTAGAGGGTCGATCCCTTGTGAAACAGCGGGCTCTCCGGCCCGTTCAGGTATTTGGCCCGGTCGTCGGGGTTCATCGCCCGCCCGCCGAAGCTGACGATCCGCCCCCGGGCATCCAGGATCGGGAACATCAGCCGGTCGCGGAACCGGTCATAGGGCTGGCCGCCCCCTTCCGGCGCGATCAGCATCCCGGCCTCCACCAGATCGCCGGGTTTGGCGCCGCGCTGGACCAGCGCAGCCTTCAGCCCCTCACGATCGTTGGGCGCATAGCCCAGGCCGAACCGCTCCCACTGATCCTCCGGCAGGCCGCGCCGTTCCAGATACTCCCGCGCCGCCTTGCCGACACTGCGTCGCAGGTTCGCCGCGAACCACTTCTGGGCCAGGTCCATCCAGTCGGTCAGGCCCTGACGCTTCTGCTCGCGCTCCGCCGCCTGCGGATCCTCCGCCGGCAGGGTCATCCCCGCCTCGGCCGCCAGCCGCTGCACCGCCTCGACGAAGCTCAGCCGCTCGGTCTCCTGCAGGAAGCTGATGACGTCGCCGTGCTTGCCGGAGCTGAAGTCGTGGAAGAAGCCCTTGTCGTCATTGACGAAGAAGCTCGGCGACTTCTCCTTCGAGAAGGGCGACAGGCCGACGTATTCGCGTCCCTGACGCTTGAGCTTTACCGTCCGCCCGATCACGTCGGACGGGCGAAGGCGGGCCTTCAGTTCTTCAATGAAGCGGTCGTCGAAGCGCACCACTGATCCTTAGACGGCCCGGCGCGGCGGCGCGAGAACCCGTTCAGCCCATCCACGGTCTCGTTTACCTTTCATTAACCAGTAAGGCGAGGAAACCGACATAACTGTCCGGGTTCAAACATCATTCTGGCTTGAAGCGGAACTATCCACAGACCCTGTGGTTAACCACGTCACCCCGCAGGTGCAGAAGCGCCGCCTCTACATCCGCTGCGAGACCTCCCATGTTCATGGCCATCTCCCGCCCGGCCGTCGAGCCCATCGGACCCGACCCCGTCGCCGTTCCCGGCGCGCCCGCCATTCACGATCTGTCGCCGCGCGCCCTGCACGCCCGCCTGCTGGAGAACGCCGCCCTGCGCCGCCGGCGCGGCGTCGAACGCCTGCGCTCGAACCGCGCGGAGGACGCCGACTACTGGCTCCACGCCGCCCCGGTCGCCGTGCGCAAGGCCTGCGCCATCCGCGAGCACAAGAGCTTCGCGCCCCTGCCCTGATCCTAGCGCCAGATCGAACCGTCCAGGGCGCCGGCCCGCCCGATCTCATAGATGGGCCGCATGGACTCGACGCTGAAATCCAGGGGATCGGCGCGGTTGTCATCCGGCAGGGACGCATACCGGAACACCAGCCCGTTGCGGTCGGCGAAGGCGCGGTTGCCGGCCAGGGTCGTCGTCAGGGACGACAGCATCATCGTGTCCACGGTCCGGCTCAGCACATTGCCGACGCTGTCCCGCGTGGGTTCGAAACTCGGCGCCAACCGCCCGTTGACGATGACGTACAGCCGCGCCCCCTCCAGCCGCCCCGCCTGATCGCGGTATGACCAGAAGGTCTCCGGCAGGGCCAGAAACGGCGTGGCCACCCCGCCGTCCACATGCATTTCCTCAAACCGCCGCCCGCCGCTTTCGGACGGAATGAGCACCGGAGGGAAGGCGCCGGGAATGCTGGCCGAGGCGATCAGCACATCGCGGAACAGGGCCAGGGCCTCGGGCCCGCCGCGGCTGGCGATGGCCCCCATGTCCCAGCTGACGCCACGCTGGCTGTCCAGGTCGGTGGTGGCCACCAGCAGCACACGGCCCTTGGCCGCCTCCGCCGCCACGGCCTCCAGCACGGCCTCGTCGATGAAGCTCTCGACAAGGTCCCGCAGGGGCTCGCCGCGAAAGACGCCCGAACCGAACAGGGCCCCCAGGCCCTGGGGCTGCAGCAGCCGCTCGGCGCGGCCGCCGAGATAGGCCTCGGCCAGTTCGTCGTCCCACGCCGGGCCCAGGAAGACGAAAGGCGCCGCCAGGGCCCCCGTCGACACCCCCGTCACGATCTCGATGTCCGGCCGCGTCCCCGACGCGCTCCAGCCCGCCATGACGCCGGCGGTGAAGGCGCCGTTGGCGCCGCCGCCCGACAGGGCCACCATGTCCATGCGCCCGTCCGCCCCGACCGGCAGGCCGCGCCGGATGCTGGCCTCGAAGAAAGCCACCCGACTGGCGTCGTCCAGATAGAAGCGCACGGGCCGTTCAGCCGTGCCCGTGATCCCCATGGGGACGGCCGTTGCGCGGTCCTCGGCGGCGAATACGGACCGCGAACCACTGACGCATCCGCTCAGCAGCAGACCGGCGGCGGCCAGGACGATCAGCCGTCGCTTCATCACAGGTAACCCAGCCACCAGTCGCGACGGCGCTTCTTCACGCCCTCGAACCACCGCGACAGCGGATAAAGCAGCACCAGCGTGGCCGCCCAAGCCAGATAGACGCCCGGCAGACCCAGCCCCCACCCCGCTTCGATCGCCCGGCTGGGATCGCCCAGCAGGTTGAAGAAGACGCTCGCCGGAACCCCCATCGCCACGCCGACGGCCAGCGCCAGCCCATGCGCGATCCAGACGTGCAGCAGATAGGTGAACAGCGGCGTCCGCCCGAAGGTCAGCAGCACGCTCGCCATCGGCCCTTTCAACCGGTCCAGCAGCGGCAACAGCGCCAGCGACAGGCCCAGGGTCACCAGCACATAATCCAGCGACGGCGGATACTTCATGACGTTGATGAAGCTGAACGCGGTCCACAGCGGCTGGTCCTGCACCGACCACGGCTGCGGATCGCCGTAGCCGTTGACGATGCGGAGGACGCAGAACAGCGTCAGCAGGCCGATGGACAGCATCAGCACCGACTGCGTCCGCGCTTTCGGCGCCTGCGCGAACAGGGGCCCGAGGCCGTAGCCCAGCAGCATGACCCCCAGCCACGGCACGAACGGATAGGCCATGAAGCCGCCGAGGCCCGGCCCGAACTCGAACGTCGCCACCCACACCTGTCCGAAGGCGCCCAGATCCGGCGGATCGATCGGCGCCAGCAGCTGGTGCCCCGCCACGATGACCGCCCCAAGGACCAGCAGGGCCGCGCGCGGCAGCCAGATCAGCCCCGCCATGGCGATCATCGACGCCCCGATGGCCCAGATCACCTGCATGAAGACGCCCCATCCGAAGTTGAAGCCGGTGGTCACCACCGTCAGCTCCAGCACGATCAGCCACAGCCCCCGCGTCAGCAGGAACCGCGTCAGGTCCGGCCGGCTTTTGCCGTTCGCCGCCTGCAGCCAGACCGACACCCCCGCCAGCAGCACGAAGGTCGGGGCGCACAGGTGGGTGATCCAGCGGGTGGCGAACAGCCACGCGTCGCCGGAGTCGAGCGCCAGCGGATCGGCCGTGAAGGCCGTGCGGTGGAAGAAGTCCCGCACATGGTCCAGCACCATGATGGCGATCACCAGTCCCCGCAGCATGTCGATGCCGTCGATCCGGGAGGCCCCGGATCGGGTCACGCCGCCCGCCGCGATCGCCGCCGGCGGATCTCTCCGAGCTTCGGCCTGTGCGGTCATCGGCGACTCCCCCTGGTGCTGCGTGAGCTTGGCGCCCCCCGCGACGCTTCGCCACCCCGCCTGTGCAAGCGTCGTCGGACATGGTTGTCTTGCCGCCTCAGTCTTCGGGGGACCTCATGAAACCGCTCGCCGCCGCCTTCGCCGCCATCGCCGTCCTGACCATCGCCCCGGCCGCCATGGCCCAGGACGTCGCAGGGATGCTGGCCGCCACCGCCGAACAGATCGGCCAGGGTCTGGGCGAATCCGCCACCGCCGGCGCGGGCGTCTTCGTCACCGCCCAGGGCAAGGCGCCCCTGCCCAGCCGCGCCGCGGCCGGCGCCATCACCCTGACCATCACCGGATCGGGCGCCACCGCCGTCGAGGCTGCCCGCCAGCGCGATGAGGAACTGGCCAAGGTCGTGGCCGCCGCCCGCCGCTTCGGCGTCACCGCCGAGCCCGGCAAGACAACCTGGGGCATTGAGGAGGGCTACGACTTCACCAACTACGACTCCATGGCCGTGGCCATTCCCGCCATGAACGAAGACGGGACCTACGCCGAGACTGACGCCGCCGCGCCCGCCGCCGACGCCGCGGCCGAATCCTCGAGCACCATCACCGCCTCCATCTCGGTTCAGGTCGGCCGCCCGGACGAGGCCCGCATGTCGGCCTTCATCGACGCCCTGTCCGAAGCCGGGGTCGACAAGCTGGACGACAGCCTCAACGGCCTCGACCTCGGCCAGTTCGGCCCCTTCCTGTCGCTGCTCGGCCTGAACTTCGCCGAGGATCCGGGCGAGGCCGTCTGGAACGCCGCCACCGCCGACGCCATGCGCGCCGCCCGCGATCAGGCCCAGGCCATCGCCTCGGCCTCGGGCCGCACCCTCGGCCAGGTCCGCAACGTGACCTTCCTGATGCGGTCGCAGGACAACGAGAACGCCATGGTCAGCGTCGCCGTGCGTTACGGCTTCGCGGACTGATCGTCATGAAGCCGATCATCCTCGCCCTCGCCGCCGCCTTCGCCGTCCCGGCGCCCCTGCTCGCCACGAGTGTCCGGGCCCAGGAACAGGTCAGCGCGCCCCAGGCCGATGCGGCCCTGCGCGCGCCGCTGGAGGCCTATCTGCGCGGCCACGCCACCGGTGATCCCGCCGCCTTCCGCGAGGCCTTCCATCCCGAGGCCGTCCTGTGGGGCATCCGCGCCGACGGCCGGCTGGCCCGCATGACCGCCGAACAGTACATCGGCGGCGCCTCGGGCTCGCCCGCCGCCGACGAGGACCGGCGCAAGCGCTCCATCGACAGCATCGAGGTCAACGGCGAGATGGCCACGGCCCGTATCACGCTGGACTATCCCACCGTGCGGTTCGTCGACGTCATGACCCTGATCCGCATCGAGGGACGCTGGTGGATCATCAACAAGATGTTCCAGGCCCACCCACCGACGGCGGCCGCGACCTAGGCCTTTGGACGGAAGATGAAGTTGAAGATGTAGCCGGGCTGCTCGACCATCGCGCGGTGGTCGGCCTCGGGATCGAAAGCGCTGATCGGCCGCAGCTCGCCCTGCTTCCAGACAAAGGCGTCATAGCCCAGCGCCTCGACCGACCCGACGGCCTGCTCGATCGAGCGGTCCATGTGCCGCTCCTCCAGCTCGATGGCGAGTGTGGGTTTGTCCCGCGCGATCAGACCGACGGCGCCGGCGATCACCGCCGCCTCGTGGCCCTCGACGTCGATCTTCATGAAGCCGACGGGCTCCAGCCCCAGATCGTCGAGCCGCGCCGTCTCGACCTCGACCACGCCGTACTCGTGGCCCTCGCTCCAGTTGGACTCCAGCGAGGCGTGCTGGTTCGAATAACCCCGCGCCGATTTCGGCACCTTCAGCGCCGCCACGCCCGGCCTGTCCGACAGGGCCATCTGGCGCACCTCGGCATTGGCCGGGGCTGCAGCCTTCAGGATGGCGAACATCTTGGGGTTGGGTTCGAACGCATGGACCCGGGGGCACAGGCCCGCCAGCTGATGCGTCCAGACGCCCCGGTTGGCGCCCACGTCCACCGCCGCCCGTTTCGGATCGACCAGCTGGGGCAGCAGCCGCAGCTCCGGCTCGCCCTTCTTCAGCTCGCGCGCCACGATGCGCTTCAGCTCATGCCGGGGGCTGAACAGCGCCCGCTTGATCTTTTCCTGAAGGGTCGAGGGCGGGGTCCAGCTCATCCGCGCATCATGTCGCGGAAACGCTGGAACAGATACAGGCTGTCGGTCGGCCCGGGCGAAGCCTCCGGATGGTGCTGCACGCTGAACACCGGCCGGTCCTTCAGGGCGATGCCGCAGTTGGTGCCGTCAAACAGGCTGACGTGGGTCTCCTCGACCGCGTCGGGCAGGCTGTCGCGGTCGACGGTGAAACCGTGGTTCATCGACACGATCTCGACCTTGCCGGTCGTCAGATCCTTCACCGGATGGTTCGCGCCGTGGTGGCCCTGATCCATCTTCACGGTCTTCGCCCCCAGCGCCAGCGCCAGCATCTGGTGGCCGAGGCAGATGCCGAAGATGGGCTTGCCGCTGTCGATCAGCTTGCGGATCTCCGGCACCGCATATTCGCCCGTCGCGGCCGGGTCGCCCGGCCCGTTGGACAGAACCACCCCGTCCGGATTGCGGGCCAGAATGTCCTCGGCCTTCGTATCCGCCGGCACCACGGTGATCTTCGCGCCGGTCGAGGCCAGAGCCCGCAGGATGTTGCGCTTCACCCCATAGTCTACGACCACGACGGTCTTGTCCGCGGCGTCCACGCGCGGGTGGCCTTCGGGCCAGTCCCACAAACCCTCGTTCCATTCGAACGCCTGCAGCGTCGAGGCCGGTTTGGCCAGGTCGAGGCCGACGAGGCCGGTCCAGCCCTTGGCTTGGGCCACCAGCGCCTCAAGGTCGAAATTCCCCTCCGGATCGTGAGCGATCACCGCGTGGGGCGCGCCGTTGTCGCGGATCAGGGCGGTCAGGGCCCGGGTGTCGACGCCCGACAGGCCAACCACGCCGCGCCGCTTCATCCAGTCGTCGAACGATGAGTCCGCGCGCCAGTTGGCCGGGTCAGTGGGCAGGTCGCGGAAGATCGCGCCCCGGGCGGACTGGTCCGAGCCGCCGCCGATCTGTTCTATGTCCTCGACGTTCGTGCCCACATTGCCGACGTGGGGGAAGGTGAAGGCCAGGATCTGGCTCATGTAGCTGGGGTCGGTCAGGATCTCCTGATACCCGGTCATGGCGGTGTTGAAGACCACCTCGCCCAGCGCCGAACCCGTGGCGCCGCAGCCGATCCCCTGCAGGATGGTTCCATCGGCGAGCGCGAGCACGCCGGTCACGCCGGGCAGAAGCTGAGTGGTCATGGCGCGCTCCTTACCACCGAATCCCGGCGAGCAAACGGCGGCGTGACTAGAGCGGCGGCGCGGGCGGGTCAATCACGACCGGGTGCTTCCTGCGGACAAGGAACCAGCCGAGGCTGACCAGCACGAAGAAGCCGACGGTCGGGATGACATAACCGCCTGCCGCCGCGATGACGGCGAAGACCGAGAACACCAGCCCCGCGACCGCCAGCACGCGCCACCCCATCGACGGCGCGGCGCGGAACAGGCCGATGGAGCAGACGGCGTAGATGCTGAGGGTCAGCACAGACGTGACGCCGATCAGGATTCCGAACTGCTCCCCCATCGACGGCTGGATGGTGATGAGAGCCAGCGCACTCATCACCAGGCCGTTGAGGACCGGATTGGACAGGGGCAGGTTCCCGTCGCCGCCGAACCATCGGGGCATATAACCCTTCTCGGCCGCGCGGCGGGCCGTCTCGCCGCCCATCATGGTCCAGCCGGCGACGGTGCCCGCGACCTTGATGATGGCGCAGACCGCGACGACGCCCGCCAGCGACGCACCCAGCACCCGTGCGGCGAGGTCGGCATAGGGGCTGGTCGAGTCCGCCAGCTTGCCCGCCGGGATGACCCCGAACACGGCCACGCAGGCGGCGACATAGACGATGAAGGCCAGTATCACCCCGGCCACGCTGGCGCGGCCCACGTCCCGCGCCGGATCCTTGACCAGCCGCGACAAGGCCGCCGCGCTCTCGACGCCCAGGAAGGCCCAGAAGATGACCGCCAGCGAAGCGGGCACCGTGGCGGTCAGCGGCTGACCGCCCGGGTTCCACGAGGCGGAGAACACCGCCGGATCGAACGCCATGGCCCCGGCCACGGCCGCCAGAACGATCGGCACCAACCCGATAATCAGGGCCGTCGCCCCGAACCGCGCGGCGGACTTCGCCCCGACGATGTAGGCCAGCGTCGCCAGCCAGATGAAGCCGAGGTTGGCCAGAGCGCCGGGAATGGGCTCCTTCAGCACCGGGAAGAAGAAGGCGAGATAGCCCGTCCCCGCCACGGCCACGGCCACATTGCCGGCGACACAGGCGGCCCAGTAGGCCAGCGCCGCCTGATAGCCGAAGAACCGGCCCATGCCGCGCTCGGCGAAATCGCTGAGACCGTCGGCGGTGGGCTGGAACCGGCCCAGCCCCGAGAACATCCAGGCCAGGGTCAGGGCGCCGACGCCGCAGATGACCCAGCCGATCAGACTGCTGCTTCCGGTCGGCGCCAAGGTCGCGGGCAGCAGATACAGCCCCGACCCGATCATGTTGCCGGCCACGACCAGGGCGGCGAGGCCCCAGCCCAGCTTGCGTGTCTCGATCATCCGTGGACCTCCCCGATGCGGCGCTGGAACCAGCTGACCGCCCCCTCATGCACCGGGCTTAGCACGCCCGTGTCGTAAATCCCGGCCGACAGATTGGCCTGCACCGCCTCGCAGATGGCGGCGTCCTCGGCCGTCAGGCGGTCGGAGGCGGCGAGCGCATCCCCCAAAGCCCCCTCCCCCCCGTCATTCAGGAACAGATAGTCGAGGCGGACGCGCCCCGGGCCGACCGGGGTCATGCGTTCGATCATGGCCCCATCCCGATAGACGTTGATCCCGAGGTTGGGCCACAGCCAGCCCCAGACGCCGGCCTGGGGGCCGTCGTTCACGCCCACCGCTTCCTGAACCACCAGATCGCCCTCGACCCGGACGCGGTATTCGGCCCCGCCCAGTTCGTCCGCCAGCACCGGATGCACGGCGCCGATGTGGTAGCCCTCGAGATAATTCTCGGCATAGACCTTCCAGTCGCAGTTCAGGTCGTGGGTTCGGCGCAGGGCCGGTTTGGCGATATCGAGACCCCGCTCGGCCAGCAGGGCCTCCAGCGGCGCGACCACGTCGGCCAGAGGCGCCGCCTCGGCGTCCAGCGTCACGAACGCCAGCCCCCGCCAGGTCTCCAGCCGCACGGCGAACAGTCCGAACTCACGCGGATCAAAGCCCTCCGACGCCCCGAACCCCGTCGCCGCCCTCAACCGCCCGTCCAGCGCATAGCGCCAGCCGTGGTAGGCGCAGGTCAGCGCCTTGCCGCAGTTGCCGGACGCGCCCGTCACCAGCGGCCCCGCCCGGTGACGGCAGACATTGTGGAAGGCCCGCAAGGCGCCGTCCGCGCCCCGCACCATCAGCAGCCGATGCCCGGCGATGTCCGTGGCGATCCAGTCACCCGGCTCAGACGCCTCCGCCTCATGCCCCAGAAACAGCCAGGCCCGGCCGAACACGCCGGTCCGCTCTCGCACCCAGGCGTCGGGGCAGCCGTAGAGCCGGGCCGGAAGGGTAGACTGCATGGTGCGACAAGGCCCCGACCCGCGCGAAGCGTCAAGCAGCCCTTGCGTCCCGTCGTCTCCTGCGCGAGACGGCGGGCATGAGCATCACCACGGTCGGCCTCGATGCCGACGACACCCTCTGGCACAACGAGACGATCTTCCGGCTGACCCACGAGCGGTTCGTGGATCTGCTCGACGAATACGGCGATCACGACGCGATCAAGGCGCGGCTGGCCGAGACCGAGAAGCGCAATCTCCGCCTCTACGGCTACGGGGTGAAGGGGTTCACCCTGTCGATGATCGAGACGGCGATGGAGCTGACCGACGGTCAGGCGCCGGGATCGGTCGTGCGCGAAATCCTGGCCGCCGGGCGCGAGATGCTGGCCCATCCGGTCGAGACCCTGCCCGGGGTCGATGAGGCGTTGGCGGCCCTGTCGGAGCGCTATCGGCTGGTGCTGGTCACCAAGGGCGATCTGATGGATCAGGAGCGCAAGCTGGCCGCGTCGGGCCTCGGCGACCTGTTCGCCGCCGTCGAGATCGTGTCCGAGAAGGATCGCGGCACCTATGACCGCGTCTTCGACCGCCACGGCACGGGCCCGGCCGAGGCGGTCATGGCCGGCAATTCCATGAAGTCCGACGTCCTGCCGGCGCTGGAGGCCGGCGCCTGGGCGGTGCACATCCCCTATCACATCACCTGGGCCCACGAACTGGCCGACGCGCCTGAAGGCCATGCGCGCTATGGGGTGCTGGAGAGCATCCGCGACCTGCCGCGGTGGATTGCGGAGCGAGGCTAAAAACATGCCTTCTCCCCTTGAGGGAGAAGGTGGCTTGCGGAGCAAGACGGATGAGGGGGCTGTGTCCGCCCGCTCATCATCTGAAGGTCAGCCTGTAGTCTGGCAGCCCCCTCATCCGGCCCTCACGGGCCACCTTCTCCCTCAAGGGGAGAAGGGAACTTGATTTCGACCTTGCCCCCCGCCCCCCCGTTCTCTAGACGGGCCGCTTAACCGACAACCCGAACGGCCCGCCGCGCGCCCCACCGCGTCGGGTTCGCGCGCGCAAGGAGCACCGCACCCCGTGACCGCATCCGATATCCCTCATGATGAGCGGGATGCGATGGTCCGGGCGTCGCTGGCGGCGCATGGCGACACGGGCGTCACGCCGCGCCACACCCTGTTCTACTTCTATGGCGAGGGCGACCACGACGACCTGAACGAGGTCGCGCGCCGCGCCGGATTTCTGACCCGGGGTCAGGACGACTGCACCATCCTCGAAACCACCATGGCCGTGGACGAGGCGTCCTTCGCCCCCGTCAGCGCCATGATGCAATCCTGGGCCGCCGCCTTCCAGCTCGACTACGACGGCTGGGAATGCGCGGTCCTGACGAACTGAGAGCCGAACCAGCATGCCCAAGCGCACCGACATCCAGTCGATCCTGATTATCGGCGCCGGCCCGATCGTGATCGGCCAGGCGTGCGAGTTCGACTATTCGGGCGTGCAGGCGTGCAAGGCGCTGAAGGCCGAGGGCTACCGGGTCATTCTGGTCAACTCGAACCCCGCCACCATCATGACCGACCCCGAGGTGGCCGACGCCACCTATATCGAGCCGATCACGCCCGAGATGGTCGAGAAGATCATCGCGCTTGAGAAGCCCGACGCGCTCCTGCCCACCATGGGCGGTCAGACGGCCCTGAACACGGCGCTGGCGCTGGACGCCTCGGGCGCGCTGAAGCGGCACGGGGTGGAGATGATCGGGGCGAAAGCCGACGTCATCGACAAGGCCGAGGACCGGCAGAAATTCCGCGACGCCATGGACAAGCTGGGGCTGGAATCGCCCCGCTCCAGAGCCATCCACCACATCGACGAGGCCGATGACGCGCTCGCCTTCGTCGGCCTGCCGGCCATCGTGCGGCCCAGCTTCACCCTCGCCGGAACCGGCGGCGGCATCGCCTACAACGTCGAGGAATACCGCGAGATCGTCGAGCGCGGCCTGGACCTGTCGCCCACGACCGAGGTGCTGGTCGAGGAAAGCGTGCTGGGCTGGAAGGAGTACGAGATGGAGGTGGTCCGCGACACGGCGGACAACTGCATCATCATCTGTTCCATCGAGAACATCGACCCGATGGGGGTCCACACCGGCGACTCCATCACCGTGGCCCCCGCCCTGACGCTGACCGACAAGGAATATCAGCGGATGCGCACGGGCTCGATCAACGTCCTGCGCGAAATCGGCGTCGAGACGGGCGGGTCGAACGTCCAGTGGGCCATCAACCCGAAAGACGGCCGCATGGTCGTGATCGAGATGAATCCGCGCGTGTCGCGCTCCTCGGCCCTGGCGTCCAAGGCCACGGGCTTCCCCATCGCCAAGGTCGCGGCGCGGCTGGCGGTCGGCTACACGCTCGATGAACTGACCAACGACATCACCCAGGTGACGCCGGCCTCGTTCGAGCCGTCGATCGACTATGTCGTCACCAAGATCCCGCGCTTCGCCTTCGAGAAATATCCGGGGTCGGAGCCGCACCTGACCACCTCGATGAAGTCGGTGGGCGAGGTCATGGCCATCGGCCGGACCTTCCAGGAATCCATGCAGAAGGCCCTGCGCGGTCTGGAGACCGGCCTGACCGGCTTCAACGAGATCGAGATCGAGGGCGTGGCTGACGTCGAGGATGACGCCTCGGCCCGCGCCGCCGTCATCCGGGCGCTGGGCCAGCCGACGCCGGACCGCATCCTCGTCATCGCCCAGGCCTTCCGCCACGGCCTGACGGTGGAAGAGGTCGCCGCCGCCTGTTCCTACGAGCCGTGGTTCCTGCGCCAGATCGCCGACATCGTGCGCGAGGAAGGCCATGTCCGGGTCAAGGGCTTGCCCGCCGAGGCCCACGGCTTCCGCAAGCTGAAGGCCAAGGGCTTCTCCGACGCGCGTCTGGGCCAGCTGACGGGCGAGAGCGAGATGGCGGTGCGCAAGGCGCGCCGGGCGCTGGGCGTCCGCCCCGTATTCAAGCGCATCGACACCTGCGCCGCCGAGTTCGCCTCGGCCACCGCCTATATGTATTCGACCTATGAGACCGGCGCGCTCGGCCAGGTTCCGCAGTGCGAGGCCGAACCCTCGGCGGCGAAGAAGGCCATCATCCTCGGCGGCGGGCCGAACCGGATCGGTCAGGGCATCGAGTTCGACTACTGCTGCTGCCACGCGGCCTTTGCGTTCGACGAGATCGGCGTCGAGTCGATCATGGTCAACTGCAACCCGGAGACAGTCTCCACCGACTACGACACCTCCGACCGGCTGTATTTCGAGCCGCTGACGGCCGAGGATGTGCTGGAGCTGATCGACGTCGAACGGTCGAAGGGCGATCTGATCGGGGTGGTCGTCCAGTTCGGCGGCCAGACGCCGCTGAAGCTGGCTCATGCGCTGCAGGAGGACGGCGTGCCGATCCTGGGCACGTCGGTCGACTCCATCGACCTGGCCGAGGACCGCGAGCGGTTCCAGGCCATGCTGCACGACATCGGCCTGATGCAGCCGCCGAACGGTCTGGCCCGCTCGGCCGAGGAAGCCGCGCGGATGGCGGACGAGGTCGGCTATCCGGTCGTGCTCCGCCCCTCCTATGTGTTGGGCGGGCGCGGCATGCAGATCGTCCACGACCGCGAGCAGCTGGACCGCTACGTCCATGAGGCCATGCGGGTGTCGGGCGACGATCCCGTCCTGATCGACCACTATCTGAACCGCGCCACCGAGGTGGACGTGGACGCCCTGTGCGACGACGAGACGGTGTTCGTGGCCGGGGTGCTGGAGCATATCGAGGAAGCCGGGGTGCACTCTGGCGACAGCGCCTGCTCCATGCCGCCCTACTCCCTGCGGCCCGAGACCGTCGCCGAACTGAAGCGCCAGACCGAGGCCATGGCGCGCGCCCTGAAGGTGCGCGGCCTGATGAACGTGCAGTTCGCCATCGAGGAGCCGCACAGCGCCGAGCCCCGCATCTTCGTGCTGGAGGTCAATCCGCGCGCCAGCCGCACGGCGCCGTTCGTGGCCAAGACCATGGGCGCGCCCATCGCCGCCATCGCCGCCAAGGTCATGGCCGGCGTGCCGCTGAAATCGTTCGGCCTCACTGACCGCCCCTACGACCACATCGCGGTCAAGGAAGCTGTCTTCCCGTTCGCGCGCTTCGCGGGCGTCGACACGGTTCTGGGGCCGGAAATGCGCTCGACCGGCGAGGTCATGGGGCTGGACTGGAAGCGTGACGGAGAGGCCGACATGGCCCCCGCCTTCGCCCGCGCCTTCGCCAAGTCGCAGATCGGCGGCGGCACCACCCTACCGACCGCAGGCTGCGCCTTCATCTCGGTCAAGGACGAGGACAAGCCCTTCATCCTCGACGCCGCGAGGACGCTGCTGGCCGAGGGCTTCACCCTGATCGCCACCGGCGGCACCCACGATTATCTGGCCGCCCAGGGCCTCGAGGTCGGGCTGGTGAAGAAGGTGCTGGAGGGCCGCCCCCACATCGTCGACGCCATGAAGAACGGCGAGGTCCAGCTGGTGTTCAACACCACCTCGGGCAAGCAGTCGCTGCAGGACAGCTTCAGCCTGCGCCGCACGGCCCTAATGATGAAGATTCCCTACTACACCACCACCGCCGGGGCGCTTGCGGCGTCTCAGGCCATCGGCGCCATCAAGGCCGGCGACCTCGACGTGCGGGCGATCCAGAACTACGCCTGAGCCAGCCGCGCCTCGACGACCGCCGCCGCCGCATCCAGCGCGGCGTCGGACAGGTCGCCCGCGTCGATCACGGTCGACGCCCGATCTCCGCTGCTGCGGCGATAGGCGGGGTCGTAGTGGGCTCCGATCAGGGCGGCGGCCAAGGCTTCATGCGCGCCCGACGCCGCCAGTTCGCGCCACTCGGTGATGGTCGCCTTGGCCACATGGCGCGGCATGCGGGCGAAAGCGCGGTCCATGGCCTCGGCGTCCTGCGCCATCATGGCATAGGTCCGGGCGCTGAAGGCTGCGCGAGCCTGAACCGACGCGGTCAGGGCCACACGCGGCGCCGCCTGCATGGCGGCCCAGAGGACGGGCGGGATCAGGCGCGCGCCGACCTTGCTGCTCTCGGCCTCGACCACCACCGGCCGGGCGGGATCGAGGCGGCTGATCGCGTCGTGCAGACGGGTCTCGAACAGCTTCTGCGACGGCTGGCCGCCCGGCATGGCGCCGAACAGGGAGCCGCGGTGGTTTGCCATGGCCTCAAGGTCCAGCGTCTGGACGCCGCGCGCCGCCAGCCGGTGCAGCACCTCGGTCTTGCCGCTGCCGGTCGGGCCGTCGAGCAGGATTACGTTCAGCGCAGGGCCGGCGTCATAGAGGGCCGTCTTCACCTGCCGCCGCCAGGTCTGGTAGCCGCCCTCCAGCACCGTCACGGGCCAGCCGATCTGGTCCATCACCGTGACCATGGCGCCGGACCGCTGCCCCCCGCGCCAGCAATAGACCAGCGGCCGGAAGTCCCCGCCCCGATCGGACAACGCCCCGTCCAGATGCGCCGCGATGTTCCGCGCCACCTTCGCCGCGCCCAGCCGCCGGGCGAGGAATTTCGACCGCTGGACGTAGATGGTCCCGACCTCGGCCCGTTCGGCGTCGTCAAGGACCGGCAGGTTGATGGCGCCGGGCAGGTGATCGAGCGCAAACTCCGCCGGGCTGCGCACGTCGATCAGGGCATGAAAGCCGTCACGCGCGGCGGGCGTCAGGTCGGTGGCGCGGCGGATCAAAGGACGCGGACCCGCGGCGGCCCCTCGACCACGCGGCCGACGACGGCGGCGGCGGTGAATCCCTCGGCGCGGGCGAGATCCAGCACCGCGTCTGCCTGATCCTCAGCCACCGCGATCAGCAGGCCGCCGGAGGTTTGCGGGTCCGTCAGCAGGTCGCGGCGCCAGTCCCCGAACCCGGCGGGCAGATCGACCGCCACGCCGTAGCTGGCCCAGTTGCGGGTCGAGGCGCCGGTGCGCAGCCCGGCGCGGGCCATAGCCTCCACACCCTCCAGCAGCGGCGCTGCATCGGCGGTGATCTCGACCGTCAGCCCCGCGCCCCGCGCCATCTCCAGCCCGTGACCCAGCAGGCCGAAGCCGGTGACGTCGGTCACGGCGTGGACTCCAGACATCCCGGCCAGCTTCGCCCCCACGGTGTTCAGCTTCGTCGTCGAACCGATCAGGGCGGCATAGCCCGCGTCGTCCAGCTTCTGCTGCTTGAAGGCGGCGCTCAGCACGCCCACGCCCAGCGCCTTGGTCAGGATCAGGACGTCCCCCGCCCTAGCGCCCTTGTTGATCAGGACCCGATCCGGATGCACGAGTCCGAGCGCCACCAGCCCATAGATCGGCTCGACGCTGTCGATCGAATGCCCGCCCGCCACCGGCACGCCCGCCGCCGCGCAGACCGAGGCGCCGCCTTCGAGAATCCTGCCGATGGTCCCGACCGACAGCTGGTTGATCGGCATGCCGACGATGGCCAGGGCGAAGATTGGCGTCGCGCCCATGGCGTAGACATCCGACAGGGCGTTGGTCGCGGCGATGCGGCCGAAGTCGAACGGGTCGTCCACCACCGGCATGAAGAAGTCGGTCGTGGCCACCAGCGCCTGCTCGTCGTTCAGTCGCCAGACCGCCGCGTCGTCGCTGGTCTCGGTCCCGACCATCAGATTGGCGAACGCCGCCGCCTGGGGCATCCCGGCGAGGATGTCGCGCAGCACGCCCGGCGCGATCTTGCAGCCGCAGCCGCCGCCGTGGGCCAGGGATGTCAGTCGGGGTTCGGGCTCGCTCATGCGCAAGGGACTTGCCGCGAAATGGGGCCGGTTGCCAAGCCCGCGCCGCCGGGCCACGCTCGCCGCCGTCATTCAGGGGAGAGCGGCGATGCGGACGATGATGATGGCCACGGCGGCGGTGCTGCTGCTGGCGCTTCCGGCACACGCGCAACAGGCGGACCTGCGCACCGCCATCGCCGCCGACTACGACGCCAATCTCGAGGCCCTTTTCCTCGACTTCCACCGCAATCCGGAGCTGTCGGGGCTGGAGGTTCGGACGTCGGGCATCATCGCCGCCCAGCTTAGGGCGCTGGGGTATGAGGTCACCACCGGCGTCGGCGGCACGGGCGTGGTGGCTGTGCTGCGGAACGGCGACGGGCCGACGGTCATGCTGCGCGCCGACATGGACGGCCTGCCGATCCGCGAGAACTCGGGACTGGCCTATGCCTCCAGCGTCACCCAGACCGACACGGACGGGACCGACAAGCCGGTCATGCACGCCTGCGGCCACGATGTGCATGTCACGGCCCTGATCGGCACGGCGCGGCAGATGATGGCCCGGCGCGACAGCTGGTCCGGCACCCTGGTGCTGATCGCCCAGCCGGCCGAAGAGCGCATCGGCGGCGCCCGCGCCATGGTCGCCGACGGCCTCTATACCCGCTTCCCCAAGCCCGATTACGCGGTCGCCTTCCATGTAAAGGCGCAACTGCCGGCCGGCCTGGTCGAGGTGCCCCTCACCATCGCCTATTCCAGCTCGGACAGCGTGGACGTCACCGTGCGCGGCGTCGGCGGCCACGGCGCCTATCCGCACATCACCATCGATCCGGTGCTGATCGCGTCCCAGATCGTGGTGTCGCTGCAATCCATCCGCAGCCGCAACATCAACCCGCTGGAGGGCGCCGTCATCACCGTCGGGGCCATCAACGGCGGCAACAAGCACAACATCATCCCCGACGAGGTTAAGCTTCAGATCACCGTCCGCTCCGACAGCTTCGCCGTGCGCGAACAGCTGCTGGACGGCATCGACCGCGTGGTTCAGGGCACGGCCGAGGCCTATGGCGTGCCCGCTGATCGCATGCCCATTGTCACCCGCTCGCCCACCGAGTCCACGCCGCCGACCCTCAATGACGAGGCCACCGCCGTCCGCGTGCGCGACGCCATCGCCGCTGAGCTGGGCGCCGACCGCATGACCGCCCCGCCGCGCTCCGGCATGGGGGCCGAGGACTTCGCCTACTATGTCCTGCCCGAGTACGGCGTGCGCGGTGTCTATTTCAACGTCGGCGGCGGCCGGCCCGAGGACGCCGACCACATCACCCCCCACCACTCGGCCCTGTTCCGCATCGCGCCCGAGGAATCCGTCACCACCGGCGTCGAGGCCATGGTCACGGCGGCGACGGCGCTGATGCCGAAGCCCTGAAAGCTCTGCATTTCATCGGCCCCCGGCGTCGTGGTATCGTCACCTCATGACACGCGACCAGATCCTGTCCGTGCTGAGAAACCACCGCGGCGAGCTCGAAGCCCGCGGCGTGACCCATGCCGCCCTGTTCGGCTCCATGGCGCGCAATGAAGGCCGAGCGGACAGCGACATCGACATTCTGGTGGAGATCGACCCGACCGCCCCCATCGGCGTCTGGGGGTATTCAGACGTGATCCTGTTCTTGCAGGGATTGTTCGATCAGGCCGTCGACGTGGCTCAGCGCGAGGCCCTGCGGCCGCATGTGAGGCCCGGCGCGGAGCGTGACGCGGTCTATGCCTTCTGATCCGGCGCGGGCCCTCGACGACATTCACGACCACATAGTCCTGGCGACGGTCTGGCTCGGCGACCTGACGCTCGACCAGTTCATCGAGGATCGTTTGCGGGTCTATGCCGTCGTCCGCTGCCTGGAAGTCATTTCCGAGGCCGCGCGCCGCCTGCCGACGGATATGCTCGACCGACACCCGCAAATTCCGTGGCATGCGATCAAGGCGTCAGGCAACGTTTACAGACACCAGTACGAGGACGTTCTGGAACGCGACGTCTTCAACACCGTGCGTCACCATCTCCCCATCCTGGCCGCCGTGATCCGGGCGGAGCGAGGCGAAGCTTCATGATCGTCGTCCATCACCTGAACAACTCCCGGTCGCAGCGCGTGCTTTGGCTGCTGGAGGAGCTGGGCCTGCCGTATGAGGTCAAGCGGTATGAGCGGGACAAGAAGACCAACCTCGCCCCTGCGTCGCTGAAGGCGATCCATCCGCTGGGCAAGTCGCCGGTGCTGGACGATGGCGAGGCGCGGGTGGCCGAGACCGGAGCGATCATCGAATATCTGCTGGAGACCTATGGTCAGGGGCGGCTGAAGCCGGCGGCGGGCACGCCCGAGGCTCGGCGCTTCACCTACTGGCTGCACTACGCCGAGGGGTCGGCGATGACGCCGCTGCTGCTGAAGCTGATCTTCTCCAGCCTGCCGGCGCGGTCGCCGTTCCTGGTGCGCGGGATCATCCGCAAGGTCTGCGACCGGGTGCAGGGCCTGATGGTCGATCCGAACATCGCCGCCCACTTCGGCTACTGGGAGGCCGAGCTGTCGAAATCCGAGTGGTTCGCGGGCGACCAGTTCACCGCCGCCGACATCATGATGAGCTTCCCGCTCGAGGCCGGCGGCAGCCGCGTCCCCTACGGCGACCGCATGCCGAAGGTGTCGGCCTTCCTGAAGCGCATCCATGCCCGCCCGGCCTATCAGCGGGCGCTGGAGCGCGGCGGCCCCTACGCCTACGCCTGACCGCAACCCCGGCGGCGTGGACGCGTTAACGATGCATGCGCCTGCACACCGTCCAGATCATCGCCGGCCTTCTGGCCGCCATCGCCTTCATCCTCGCCTTCCTGACCGCGGGGGTGGCGATCCTGTCCGCCATCTGCATGATCGGCGGCCTTCTGGCTCTGGCCTGGGTCACGCGCAGCCTGATGCGGGACATCCAGAAAGGGCGTCGCCGCCACACGGCTTGAATTTTTCGCGCCCCCGCCCTAGTCTCTCTGCCCCGGCCGCGCACGCTCTGCGCGGCCTTGCTATTTCCTGTGACTGTCCGTTCGGGCCTTAGAAGAAACTCACGACACAATGGAAAAAGTGCCGATGACGGCGGGGGGCTATCGCGCCCTCGACGATCAGCTGAAGCAATTGAAGTCCGTCGAAAGGCCCAGCGTCATCGCGGCCATTTCGGAAGCGCGCGCCCACGGCGACCTGTCCGAGAACGCGGAATACCACGCGGCCAAGGAGCGTCAGGGCTGGATCGAGGGCCAGATCGCCGAGATTGAGGACAAGATCAGCCGCGCCCAGGTCATCGATGTCTCCAAGCTGTCGGGCAGCCAGGTGAAGTTCGGCGCCACGGTCACCGTGGTCGACGAGGACACCGAGGAAGAGGGCCGCTACCAGATCGTCGGCGAACACGAAGCCGACGTGAAGGCTGGCAAGATCTCCGTCTCCTCGCCGATCGCGCGCTCGATGATCTCCAAGGAGGTCGGCGACGTCGTCGAGGTCAACACCCCGGGCGGGGTGAAGGCCTACGAGATCCTCAAGGTCGAGTGGAAATAGCCCGATGACCGCCCCGACCGAAACGCGTCCGCCTCTGGTCTCGCATGTTTCGGTCGGCGTCACGGACCTGCAGCGCGCCGGCGCCTTCTACGACGCCGTGATGGCGACGCTCGGCGCGCGCCGGATAATGGAGCACGGGGTCG
>DASWYI010000018.1:0-13687 GCA_036405055.1 Brevundimonas sp. | reverse complement strand
GTCACAACCGGGCCGGAAGCTCCCAGCTCAGACATCATGCGCGGAGCGTCTGTCTTTCGCCGAAACGGTAATCACAAAGAACTCCGGGCGAACGCCCGGCGCTCCGCCTGCCCTTCCCGACCGCGCCCGAAACGGCGGCGGGCGATGGCGCATGCCTAAGCCGCCAGAGCTTTCGGCCCGCTGACGGCCACGTCCATGACCAGGCTCAGCAGGTCCGCCGCATTGAACGGCTTGGACAGGTGGCGGTCGGCCCCGGCGGCGGCGCCCGACGCCACATGTTCCGGCAGGGCGTTGGCGGTCAGCATGACGATCGCCGCCGGCTCTTCGCCCATCGCCGCCTCGTGCAGGCGGATCTCACGGATGGCCTCCAGCCCGTCCATGACCGGCATCTGCATGTCCATCAGCACCAGGTCGAAGTCGCCGCCGCGATAGGCGTCCAGCGCCTCGGCGCCGTTCTCGACGCAGGTCAGCTCGACCGGCGCCTGGGCCAGGATCAGCTCGACCACCTTGCGGTTGGTGGCGTGGTCATCGGCCAGCAGCACGCGCAGGGTCGGGATCACATCGCCGAGGCGGGCAGGGGTCATGTCCTCGACCGCCGCCGGGGCCGCAACGGGATCGAACGGCAGGGTCAGGAAGAAGGCCGAGCCGCCGCCGGGCTCGCTTTCGCAGTCCAGTTCGCCGTCCATCATGGTCGCCAGCTGCTTGCAGATCGACAGGCCCAGACCCGAGCCGCCGAACTTGCGCGTGATGCCGCCGTCGGCCTGTTCGAACCGGCCGAACAGGCGGTCGCGCACGGCGCTGTCAAAGCCGATGCCGGTGTCCTCGACGCTGAACCGCAGGGTGGCGCGGCCGTCGCGCTCCGGGCCGGGCGCGACGGTCATGCTGATGAAGCCGGAGCCGGTGAACTTGACGGCGTTCGACACCAGGTTGGTCAGGATCTGCTTCAGCCGCACCACATCGCCGCGGACCCAGACTTGCACCTCTGGCGCGACCTCGACGAAGAACTGCAGCCCCTTGTCGGCGGCGGTGGCGGAATACAACTGCGCCGCCTCGCGGATGGCGCGGTCCAGATCGAACGGCTCGGACATGATCTCCAGCCGCCCGGATTCGACGCGGGCCAGATCGAGGATGTCGCTCAGCAGGGTCTGCAGCGTGTGGCCCGACGACTCGATCAGGTTCAGCATCTCGCGCTGTTCGCGGTCCAGCTGGGTGCGCGACAGGGCCTGGGCCACGCCGATGACGCCGTTCAGCGGCGTGCGGATCTCGTGGCTCATATTGGCCAGGAACTGGCTCTTGGCCAGGTTGGCGGCGTCGGCGTCGTCACGCGCCTGTGCCAGGGCGTGAGCGTCGGCCTTCAGGTCGGTGATGTCGTTGACCGAAGTGACCACCCCGCCGCCGGCGGCGCGCCGGTCCTGGATGCGCAGCCAGCGGCCGTCGGCCATCTCCTGCTCCATGCTCTGGGATGCGGCGCGGCGCGCGGTCAGGCGCTCCTCGATCCAGTCCGCCTCGCGCCCGACGGCGTCGGCGTAGAGCTGCTGGCTCAGGCCGACTTCCAGCAGCTCCCGGAACATCATGCCCGGGCGCAGGACGGGCCCCAGCTCGCGGTTCACCTCGCCGTAGCGGGCGTTCCACAGCACCAGCCGATCGTCGGCGTCATAGAAGGCCAGGCCGTCCGGCATGGTGTCGATCGCCTCGCGCACCCGGGCCATCGCGGTCATCCGCGACCCGTAGAAGAAGGCTCCGACGGCGGCGGCCGTGATCATCAGCGCGCCGATGACCCCCGTGATCCAGGTCAGGATGATGGTCTCGGACAGGGCGGAGGGGGGCAGCACCAGGGACGGATCAGGCGTGATCCGGGCCCCCGCAATGGAGATCAGATACAGCGCCGCGACGCTGGCCAGCCCGGCGGCCGCGCCGATGATGTTGCCCCACACGTTCTGCCGGCCCGAGAAATACATCGTCACGACCGACAGGCTCAGGGCAGCGATCGCGGCGGCGCCCGTCATAACCGGATCCAGCTCTATATGGCCGCTGAAGCGGAAGGCCGCCATGGCGACCACATGCATGCACAAGGCGCCCAGGGTGCGCACCACGACGGCTCCGCCGCTCCACAAGGGGCCTGAGCTGATGAAGAGCATCCGCACTGACACCAGCATTGCGAAGGTGATGATCGCCAGCGACCCCGCGGCGCCGAGCAGATCGTACCCGATGCGCCCCTCGATCGGCAGGGCCCTGAGGGCGAGGAAGTGCGCCGACCAGACGGTCAGGCCGATGACCGCGGCGCAGGCGGCCTGGAACATTGTGGACCGACGGGGATCGCCCACTTCCTTGCCACGTATGGCGTAGCGCAGCAGAACCCGCGCGATCGCCGTGCCGCCCAGGCACACGAGCGCGGCCAGCACCATGAGGCGCCAGTCCTGGTTCAGCAGCATGGCCGGTTGGGCAGTCGGCAAACCTTGTTCCCCCGAATGGGGCCATCGTGACGCCAACAGATAAAAAAAGAATGGCCAAGCCTGTCCGTCGCGGCCCCGTCATCGACGCAGGGCATGGGGCGTGACAAGACAAGGCAGACGGCGTCGCGAAAACGCCGCGATCACGGAACGCCAATGCCAGACGCCTCGCCATCGCCCGTCGCGCCCACGCAGTCCTCGAGGCTGTGGACGGTCGGCGCCGGCACGGGCGTGGCCATCGTCGTGCTGGTGGGGCTGGCGATCTACAATCAGGAGCTGGCGCCGGTGCTGCTGGCCGGCGCGGCGCTGTCGGCGGCGACCAGCTGGCTGGCCAATCGCAGGCCACCCGTCACCGCCCCGGCCGACGCACCGGTGACCGAGGCGGAGCCGCCGCCCGCCGAGACGCGGCTGCTGGACCATGTGTTCGAGGCCCTGACCGATCCGGTGCTGGTGGTCAGCGGCGGCGAGGCCGACGACTTCGCCGGGCGCCGCGTGGTGCTGGCCAACAAGGCCGCGCGCGACCTGCTGCGCATCCAGCGAGAGGGCGCGCTGCTGGTGTCGGTGCTGCGTGATCCGGCGGTGCTCGAGGCCATCGACGAGGCGCTGTTCGGCGGGCTGACGCGGGCGACCGACTACGCCGCCGCCGGGGCCCAGGCGCGCCACTGGCGGGCGTTGACCCGCCCCCTGCCTTCGGCGGACGACGCGGCTCTGGCGCTGGTGGTGCTGCGCGACGAGACGGATGTGCGGCGCATGGAGCTGATGCGCGTCGATTTCCTCGCCAACGCCAGCCACGAGCTGAAGACGCCGCTCGCTTCGCTGTCCGGCTTCATCGAGACGCTGAAGGGCCCGGCCCGCGACGACGAGAAGGCCCGCGACCGCTTCCTCGACATCATGGCGGCCCAGGCGGAGCGGATGGGGCGGCTGGTCTCGGACCTGCTGTCGCTCAGCCGTATCGAGCTGAACGAGCACATTCCGCCCGCCGGCAAGGTCGATCTGGCCCGCGCGACGCTGGACGTGATCGACGCAGTCAGCGTCCTGTCCCACGACCGGCGCGTGAGCCTGACCGTCGAGGGCGGCGAGACGGCGGCCAACGTCACCGGCGACCGTGACGAGCTCCTTCAGGTGGTCCAGAACCTGATCGACAATGCGATCAAATACTCCCCGGTCGACGGCGAAGTGACCATCACCCTGCGTCGCGGCCTGTCGCTGGATCAGGCGATGGTGTCCTGGATGCCGGGGGCGCAACGGCTGCCGCTGCTGACGCCGGATCGGGGCGCGGGAGAAGGGCGCTATGTCGCCGTCACCGTGCGTGATCGGGGGCCGGGCATGGCGCGCGAGGTCCTGCCGCGCCTGACCGAGCGGTTCTATCGCGTGGAGGGCCAGAAGAGCGGCGCCCGCGAAGGCACAGGTCTGGGCCTCGCCATCGTCAAGCACATCATCAACCGGCACCGGGGCGGCATGACGGTCGAAAGCACGCCGGGGCAGGGCACGGCCTTCACCGCCTATCTGCCCGAGGCGATGGTGCGCGAAAGGGCCGCTGAGGAGGTCTGACGGCTTCACTGAACTGTCATCTGGCCGTCTTATTCCGCTGACCAATCGCGGGCAGTTTCCGGCCGAGTCGAACCGGCCTCCCCCGGTGCGCTCATGGCGTGTGCTCCCGGACCCTGATGACCTGGTTTTTCCTGCCGATCCTGATCGTGCTCGCGCTGCTGGCCTATGTCGGCGGACGCGCGCTCGCGGCCCGTCGCGCGCAAGGCGCGGCGGCGCATTCGCGGCCGGGCCATCACGGTCTCTACGCCCTGATCTGGGTCGCCGTTCCGGCGCTGACCGTGTTGCTGGCCGCCGGCGCTTTCCAGGGCCAGGTCAGCCAGCGGCTGGTCGCGGCGGACGCGCCGGCCGAGGTGACGGCGCTGGAGCCGTTCCGCCGCGAGGCCTTCTTCGCCGACGCCCGGCGGCTGGCTGACGGAGAACAGGCGCAGCAGATCTGGGCCCACCCCCTGGCCGAGCAGCTTCCGGTCGAGGGTCAGCGCGTGGCGCGCATCCATCAGGCTCTGAGCTGGGGCGCGGGCGTCGCCGCGCTGCTGGCCGCGCTGCTGGGCGGACTGTTCGTGTTCAGCCAGATACGGCCCGGCATGCGGGCGCGGAATCGCGTCGAGGGCTGGATCGTCGGGGTGCTGTTCGCCTGTTCCGCCGTGGCGGTGCTGACGACCCTGGGGATCATCGCCAGCCTGGTGTTCGACGCCACGCGCTTCTTCTCGTCGGTGCCGGTGACCGAATTCCTGTTCGGAACGCAGTGGAGCCCGCAGACAGCGATTCGCGCCGATCAGGTGGGCTCGACCGGAGCCTTCGGCGCCCTGCCGTTGTTCGCGGGCACCTTCCTCATCATGATCATCGCGATGATGGTGGCGGCGCCGATCGGCCTGATGTCGGCGATCTATCTGTCGGAATATGCCGGCGGCGGCACACGGGCGACGGTCAAGCCGGTGCTGGAGATCCTCGCCGGCGTGCCGACCGTGGTCTACGGCTTCTTCGCCGCCCTGACCGTAGGGCCGGCGTTCCGCGTGGGCTTCAACGCCCTGGGCGCCTGGCTGGTCGGGGGACCGCTCGACGGTGTCGGGCAATATCTGATGCTGGTGCAGAACCAGATGGCGCTGGTGGCCGGCGCCGTCATGGGGATCATGCTGATCCCGTTCGTAAGCTCCCTGTCCGACGACATCATCAACGCCGTGCCGCAGTCCCTGCGCGACGGCAGCTATGCGATGGGCGCGACCAAGTCCGAGACGGTCAAACGCGTGCTGATGCCTGCCGCGCTTCCGGGTGTCGCCGGCGCCCTGCTGCTGGCCATGTCGCGGGCCATCGGCGAGACCATGATCGTGACCATGGCGGCGGGTCTGGCGGCGCGCCTGACCCTGAACCCGCTGGACACGGTGACCACGGTGACGGTGCAGATCGTAACCCTGCTGACCGGCGACCAGGAGTTCAACAGCCCCAAGACCCTGGCCGCCTTCGGCCTCGGCCTGACCCTGTTCCTGGTCACCCTGATGCTCAACATCGTCGCCCAGAAGATCGTCCAGACCTATCGGCAGCAATATGACTGACACAGGCCAGGACATGGCCGCCCTGCGGCTCGAACGGCTCAAGGCCGGCCTTCAGCGTCGGCACGGGCGCGAGCGGCGCTTCCGCGCTTATGGCGTGCTTGCCATCGCCGTGGCCGTGGCCTTCCTGCTGCTGCTGCTCGGCCGGATCATCGAGCAGGGGCACACGGCCTTCTATTCGCACAACACCACCGTGGCGGTGTTCATGGACCCGGCGCGCATCGACCGCGCCTATCCCGCCGGGACCAATTTCGAACAGTTGGTGGCCGAGCAGCAGCTGAAGAAGTTCGGTGTCGTCGATGACGAAGCGGGAACGAAATCCACGGCCATGCGGGCGCTGTTTTCGTCGGAGCTGAAATTCCGTGCCGCGGCGATGATCCAGGATCGGCCGGCCCTGATCGGCCAGACCGTGCCCATCGCCGCGCCCCTGTCGGACGAGGCGGACCTCTATTTCAAGGGCGCGATCTCGCGCGACACCCCCGCCGACCAGCGCCGCCTCAGCGACGAACAGATCGGCTGGCTGGAGCGGATGAAGGCCGAGGGCTCCGTCGGCGCCGGCTTCAACAAGGCGCTGTTCACCAATGGCGACTCGACTGAACCCGAGCTTGCGGGTGTGCTGGGCGCCGTGGTCGGGTCCGCCCTGATGCTGGCGGTCACCGCCCTTCTCGCCATTCCCATCGGCGTGGCGGCGGCCGTGTGGCTGGAGGAGTTCGCGCCCCGCAATCGCCTGACCGCCCTGATCGAGGTCAACATCAACAACCTCGCGGCCGTGCCCTCGATCGTATACGGCCTGCTGGGTCTGGCCCTGTTCATCAACTGGATGCACCTGCCGCGATCCTCGCCCCTGGTGGGCGGGCTGGTGCTGGCCCTGATGGCCCTGCCGACCATCATCATCGCCACGCGGTCGTCGCTCGCCGCCGTGCCGCCCTCGATCCGCGAGGCCGCGCTGGCCATGGGCGCCTCCAAGGTGCAGACGGTCGGCCAGCACGTCCTGCCGTTGGCCATGCCGGGCGTCATGACCGGCGCCATCATCTCCATGGCCCACGCTCTGGGTGAGACCGCGCCCCTGCTACTGATCGGCATGGTCAGCTTCATGCCCGGGGTGCCCCATTCGGTGACCGAGCCCGTCGGGGCCCTGCCGTCGCTGATCTACATCTGGGAGAACGCCTCCGAGCGCGCCTTCCATGAGCGGACCGCAGCCGCGATCCTGGTCCTGCTCGCCTTCATGATCGTCATGAACGCCGCCGCCATCGTGCTGCGCCGGCGCTTCGAACGCCGGTGGTAAGACAATGAAGTTCCGCATTCTCCATGCGCCCGAAGGCCATGCCGGCCCGGCCACGCCGCAGCCGGGACAGGGCGCCGGTGCGCCCGTGGGCCCAACCAAGATCGCCGCGCGCGACGTGTCCGTCTTCTACGGCGGCAAGCAGGCGCTGTTCGACGTCTCGCTGGACATTCCGGACAAGACCGTCACGGCCCTGATCGGCCCTTCCGGCTGCGGCAAGTCAACCTTCCTGCGGACCATGAACCGCATGAACGACACCATCGCCGGCGCCCGGGTCACCGGCCGGATCGAGATGGACGGCGAGGACATCAACTCGCGCGCCGTCGATCCGGTGCTGCTTCGCGCCCGCGTGGGCATGGTGTTCCAGAAGCCGAATCCCTTCCCCAAGACCATCTATGAGAACGTCGCCTATGGCCCGCGCATCCACGGCCTGACGACGTCCAAAGCCGAGCTGGACGGGGTGGTCGAGGCCTCGCTGAAGCGCGCAGGTCTGTGGGACGAGGTCGCCGACCGTCTGCATTCGCCGGGCACCGGCCTGTCGGGCGGCCAGCAGCAGCGTCTGGTCATCGCCCGCGCCATCGCGGTCGAGCCCGAGGTCATCCTGATGGACGAGCCCTGCTCGGCGCTGGATCCCATCGCCACGGCCAAGATCGAGGAACTGATCGACGAACTGCGCGAGCGCTACTGCATCGTCATCGTCACCCACTCCATGGCCCAGGCGGCGCGGGTCAGCCAGCGCACCGCCTTCTTCCACATGGGGCGGCTGGTCGAGACCGGCGGCACCGAGGAAATCTTCACGAATCCGCGCGAACGGCGCACCCTCGATTACATCACGGGACGCTTCGGCTGATGAACACCCATACGGTCAAGGCCTATGGCGACGAGCTGAACCAGCTGACGGCCGAGGTCGCCCGCATGGGCGGCCTGGCCGAGGCCCAGGTGGCCGACGCGGTCGAAAGCGTGGCCCGCCGGGACGTGGCCTTGGCCCGCGCGGTGGTCGAACGTGACGCCCGTCTCGACGCCATGCACCGCGACATCGAAAAGCGCGCCATCCGCCTGATCGCCTTGCGTCAGCCCGTTGCCTCGGACCTGCGCAAGACCCTGTCGGCGATGAAGCTGGCGGTGGATCTGGAACGCACCGGCGACCTGGCCAAGAACATCGGCAAGCGCGCCCTGATCCTGGCCGATGGCGATCCGCTACAACCATTGACCCGCTCGATCGAGCGCATGGGTAAGCTGGTCTCAACCCGCCTGCGCGACGTGCTGGACGCCTACACCGCCGCCGAGGTGGATCGGGCGCTCGCCGTCTGGAGCACCGACGACGAGGTCGACGAGCACTACAACGCCCTGTTCCGCGAACTGCTGACCTACATGATGGGCGACCCGCGCACGATCAGCGCCTGCACCCACCTGCTGTTCATGGCCAAGAACCTGGAACGCATCGGCGACCACGCGACCAACATCGCCGAAACCATCCACTACGAGATCACCGGCGACGAGATGATCGGCGAACGCCCGCGCTGGAGCGGCACGGGCGATCCGGAACTTTCGCCGCCGCCACCCTTGCCGACCGCCTGACTTCCTCGCCTGAAACGGAGAGACCGACGTGCAGCCTTATGTCCTGGTGATGGAAGACGAGGACGCGCTTGCGACCCTGCTCCAGTACAATCTGGAAAAGGAGGGCTATCGCGTCGTCATCGCCTCGGACGGCGAGGAGGGGATGCTCCAGATCGACGAACGGGCGCCGGACCTGGTGCTGCTGGACTGGATGCTGCCCAAGCTGTCGGGCATCGAGGTCTGCCGCCGCATTCGCGGCCGGCCCGAGACGCGCAACCTGCCGATCATCATGCTGACGGCGCGGGGTGAAGAGAGCGATCGCGTGCGCGGCCTCGACACCGGCGCCGACGACTATCTGACCAAGCCGTTCGCGATGACCGAGCTTCAGGCCCGCATCCGCGCCGTCCTGCGCCGCATCCGCCCCGGTCTGGCCGACGACCGCATCAACCACGGCGACATCGTCATCGACCGGGTGGCCCACCGCGTCCGTCGTGCGGGCAAGGAGATCCATCTCGGCCCGACCGAGTTCCGCCTGCTGGACCACCTGATGCAGCACCCGGGCCGGGTGTTCAGCCGCGAACAGCTGCTGGACGCCGTCTGGGGCAGCGACGTCTATGTCGAGGCCCGCACTGTCGACGTCCACGTCGGCCGCCTGCGCAAGGCCCTGAACGTCGAGGGCACCGTCAACCCGATCCGCACCGTGCGCTCGGCGGGCTATTCGCTGGACCTGGATGGCTGAGCCGTCAGGGATCAACCTGACGGGCGCGTGGACGGGGGTCTATTTCTACCCGGTCGATGCCGAGTGGAATCCTGACGACGACATGGCTCCGACGCCGTTCAAGGCGGATTTGGTCGACATCAACGGCCATATCAGCGGCACAACAGTCGAACCGGACCTGATTTACGGCCCCGACACTCCCGACATCAAGGCGGCCATCGAGGGCCACCGCGAAGGACTGACGCTGTTCTTCACAAAGTTTCCGGATGGGTGGCAGACCCTCACCATCGACTATGTCGGTGACATCACCGATGACGGAAACAGCATCTTCGGCAAATGGATCATCCACGGAGACTGGTCGGGCGTGTTCCGGATGCAGCGCGGCGCGACGACCTCTGTGCGGGCGGAAACGCGCGAGACGACTGCCTAGGCGCCGACCTCGTCCGGCGTCAGCTCATAGACCGACGAGCAGTATTCGCAGGTGACGCGGATCTTGCCGTCCTCCTCGACCATGTCGGCGCGGTCCTCTGCCGAGAAGGACGCAAGCGTCTTGGCGATGCGGTCCTTCGAGCATCGGCATTGGGCCTTCAGCGACTTCGCGTCCTCCAGCCGCACGCCATCCTCGTGGAACAGGCGGTACAGCAGCGTCTCCGGCGTGATCGTCGGGTCCAGCAGTTCGTCATCGCCCAGAGTCTGGAACAGGGCGCGGGAGCGGTCCCAGACCTCGACCGTGTCGCCGCGCGCGTCATCGGCGGCGATGACCTGAATCATGGCCCCGCCAGCGCGCCAGCTGGTCCCAGCCTCGGTGGTCACTTCGCCCACGGCCAGCCGCACCTGGGTCGGCACCTGCTCGGACTGTTCGAAATAGTGCTCGGCACAGAGGCTCAGGCTCTCGCCCTCGATCGGCGTGATGCCCTGCGTCCGCTCGAAATCGGCCCCGCGGTCCAGGGTCATGATGAAGACGCCCTTGCCCAGCAGGGTCTGCGCCCCCGGGCGGCTGAACCCTTCCGAGGCCGCCGCCACTTCGGCCGGATCGAAGCGGCAGAAGCCGCGCAAGGCGCCGGAGGTGTCGTAATCGGCTACCACATAGCGCACCGGCCCGTCTCCCTGCGCCTGGACGATCAGCCGGCCCTCGAACTTCAGGCTCGACCCCACCAGCGCCGCCAACGCGCAGGCCTCTCCCAGCAGGGCGGCGACAGGCTCCGGATACTCGTGGGCGCTCAGCACCGTGTCGATGGCGTCTCCCAGACGCACCAGCCGCCCGCGCACAGGCCAGCCCTCGATCTGGAAGGCGGCGGCGAGGTCATCGGCGGGGTGGGTATCGGTCAAGGAACAGCTCGGGAGGGAGTGGGGAAGGGCGCTAGATAGTGGACGGGTTCCCATCTGGTAAGGGGCGAGGGATAAGGCAGGAACCGGCGAAGGCGGCGTCCCGTTTGATCGCCGACCGAAAACGCGAGCGCAAAGACCGTCCATGCTGACCCGGCCGACCCTGAAGCCTCTGAACGAACAGGCCATCGTGGTGACGGGGGCGACGTCCGGCATCGGTCTGGCGACGGCGCGGCGGGCGGCGAAGGCGGGAGCCTGCGTCTTCCTGATCGCGCGGGGCGAAAGCGACCTCAAGGCGCTGTGCGAGGAGTTGCAGGGGCAGGGCGCGCGCATCGCCTGGGCCGTGGCCGACGTCGCCGACTACGACGCCTTGGCCGAGGCGGCGGACAAGTGCCGACGTCTGTTCGGCGGCTTTGACACCTGGGTGAACAACGCCGGGGTCTCGATCTATGGCCCGATCCGCGAGACCACGCTGGAGGATCAGCGTCGCCTGTTCGAAACCAACTACTGGGGCTTGGTCAACGGCTCCTTGGTGGCGGTCGAGCACCTGCGTGGGCGTCCCGGCGGCGGGGCCATCATCAATGTCGGCTCGATCCTGTCCGACGCCCCGATCCCGGTGCAGGGCGTCTATTCGGCGTCGAAACACGCGGTGAAGGGCTTCACCAATGCGCTGCGCATGGAGCTGATCCGCGAAGAGGCGCCCATCAGCCTCAGTCTCATCAAACCGGGGGCGGTCGACAGCCCTTATAGCAAGCACGCGCGCAACCTGACCGGCTATGCCGTGCAGAACCCCCAGCCCGTCTATGCGACCCGCGTGGTGGCCGACACCATCCTGTACTGCGCCAGTCATCCAATCCGCGAGATCACGGTCGGCGGCGGCGGGCGGCTGATCGCCTCGCTCTACGCGGCTTTTCCGGGTCTGGCGGAACCACTTCTCGCCCGGTTCGCTCCTAGCCTCATGCGGGATCGGCATTCCGCCTATCAGCCGTATGACGACGGGCTCTATGACCCGACCGAAGACGGCCTAGACGAAGAGGTTCACTATCCCATGGTTCGACAGTTCAGCGCCCTGGCCGAAGTCCGCAAGCATCCCGGGATCACCGGCGGCGTCATCGCTGTGCTCGCCGGCGTCGGCATCGCCGCCCTGTTGCTGAACCAGCGCACCGGCCCGACGCGGTACGAGACCCTGCGCACGCGGTTCAATCCGCGCGGCTGGATCGACACGGATGGGCTGCGCAGCCGCTTTGATGGTCTGGCTGAAAGCGTCCGCGACGGGCTGTCGGGCGCCGGAGAACGCGCCGAGGCCTATGGCGATGAGGCCCGCGACTGGCTCAAGGGTGCGCGAAAATCCTCACGCAAGGCGCTGAAGAAGCACGGTAAGACCGCCCGCCGCTATGCCGATGACGCGGGCCGCTTCGCCAGGGATCATGCGCAGGAGGGCGGGGCGCTGCTGGCGCTGGCCACCATCGCGGCCGCCGTCGGCGCCGCCGTGCTGGAAAGCCGTCAGCCGGACAGCCGGATTCGGCGCATCGGCAAGTTCTAGGAACCATTGCTGCAACTGCGAAGGTCGGTCACTGTCGGCGCATGACCGCGCCGACCTTCGTCTTCGACTTCGATTCGACACTGGTGAACTTCGAGACGCTCGAGGTGCTGGCGGACCTGTGCCTTGCGGGATCATTGGATGCAGAGGCCGTGCGCGCCGAGATCGCCCGCCTGACTGATCAGGCAATGGCGGGCGAGATCGCTTTCGACGAAGCCTTGCGCCGCCGGCTGGCGCTGCTGCCCCTGACCCGCGCCCATGTCGAAGCTCTGGCCGCTCGCGCCGTGGATGCGCTTGCGCCGTCGGTCGCCCGCAACCGCGCCTTCTTCCGCGACAACGCCGCCCGCATCGTCATCGTCTCCGGAGGCTTTCGCGAGGTTATCGCGCCTGTGGCTGCCGGTCTGGGCATTGCGTCTGACCGCATCCTCGCCAACGTCCTGAGCTACGACGCCGACGGCCGCGTGACCGGCGTCGAGCCGAGCCCGCTGCTGGCCGACCGGGGCAAGGCGCTGGCGCTGGACGGGCTGAACCTGACCGGCCCGGTGGTCATGGTCGGCGATGGCTGGACCGATGCGGAGGTGAAGCTGGCGGGCGGGGCGGACCGCTTCTACGCCTTCACCGAGATCGTGCGCCGTCCCCGGGTGGTCGAGGCCGCTGACGTCGAGGTCGCTTCCCTGGACGAAATCCTGCATGCCGAGGGCCTGTCCGGGCGGTGGTCCTATCCCCGCAGCCGCATGCGCATCCTGCTGCTGGAGAACATCCACCCGGCGGCGGTCGAGCGCCTGACCGAGGCCGGCTATCAGGTCGAAAGTCTCAACGGCGCGCTGGACGAGGACGCCCTGATCGAGCGGCTGAAGGGCGTTCACGGGCTGGGCGTGCGGTCGAAGACCGAGGTCACGGCGCGGGTTCTGGCCGCCGCCGACCGGCTGATGGCCGTTGCCGCGTTCTGCATCGGCACAAACCAGATCGACCTGAAGGCGGCGTCGGACCATGGCGTAGCGGTGTTCAACGCGCCTTACTCGAATACGCGGTCTGTCACGGAACTGGCCATCGGCCTGACCATCGCCCTCATGCGCGACGTGGCCGACAAGTCCGCCGCCATGCACCGGGGCGAGTGGAACAAGTCCGCGACCGGCGCCCGCGAGCTGCGCGGCAAGACGCTCGGCATCATCGGCTACGGAGCCATCGGATCCCAGCTGTCGGTTCTGGCTGAGGCCCTGGGGATGCGCGTGGTGTTCCACGACCTCAACGAGCGTTTGGCGCTGGGGAATGCCCGGCGGCTGCGGTCGCTCGACGCCGTTCTGGCCGAGGCCGACGTGGTCAGCCTGCATGTGGATGGACGTGAGGCGAACACGGCCCTGATCGGCGCGGGCGAACTGGCGCGGATGAAGTCCGGCGCCCTGCTGCTGAACCTGTCGCGCGGCCATGTGGTCGACGTCGGAGCCCTGGCCCAGGCTCTGGGCTCGGGCCGCATCGCCGGCGCGGCGCTGGACGTCTTCCCCGAGGAACCGGCGACCAACGCCGACCCCTTCGACAGTCCGTTGCGGGGTCTGAGGAACGTCATCCTGACACCCCACATCGGAGGCTCGACCGAGGAGGCCCAAGAGGCCATCGGCGAGTTCGCGGCCGAGCGCCTGCTGGCCTATCTGAACCGGGGCGACACCACCTTCTGCGTCAACCTGCCGAACGTGCAGCTGGCCGAGGTGTCGCGCGCCCACC
>DASWYI010000017.1:0-44635 GCA_036405055.1 Brevundimonas sp. | reverse complement strand
TCGCCGCGGGCGGCGTGGCGCTGGACGTCCGGGGGGCGGAAGTCTGGGCCGCGGCGGCGCGGCGGGCGGCGTCATCCCGGATGGCGGCGGCGTCTTCGGCCGTCGGCGCGGGGGCGACATCGTATCCGGCCAGGGGCGGCGCGCTGAGCGCATCGGGCGAGACCAGCTGGCCGAAGTCCTCGAACTTCATGACGTTGACGAAGTCAATGGCGGCGCGGTCGCTGAACAGCTTGACCCGCCATGAGCCGTCGATGCCCCGGGCGGCCACGCCGATCGGCACGCCGCGCGGCAGACCGCCGCCGTCGCCGGAGGTCAGGATGCGGTCGCCCGGCTGGATCGAGCCGACCCCGCGCACGAACTCCAGCCGCGGGTTGCCGCTGCCGTCGCCGGTCAGCATGGCGCGGGCGTCGGTGCGGTCGATCAGCACCGGGATGCGGCTGGCCACGTCGGTGACAAGCAGCACGCGGCTGACATTGTCGGACACGCCGGACACCCGGCCGACCAGACCGTGCTCGTTGATGACGGGATTGCCGATCTTGACGCCGCCGCGCGTGCCGACATCGATCAGGCGGGCGCGGGCGAAGGGCCCCCGGGCGTCCGAGATCGAGCGGGCGCGGGCCAGCGGCACCGGCGGCTCCGTGCGGATGCCCAGCATGGCCTCATAGCGGGCGTTGACGTTCTTCAGGGCGATGGCCTGGTCACGCCAGGGCTGCAGCTCCTTGATCTGGGCCTTCAGCCGGCGGTTCTCGGACACGGCGAAGAAATAACCGCCGACATAGTCGCTGGCCGCCCCGATCCAGCGCACCGGCGCGGCCAGAACGCCGCCCACCGGGCCGGCCACGGCCTCGCCGCCGCTGCGCACGCCCTGATAGGGGCCCGTGCCGTCCCGACGGTCGCTGAGCAGCAGCAGAACCGCGCCCACGATGCCGACCACGACGACGACCGCCGCGGTCCATACCAGCGGCACCTTCAGATTCTCGAACGGTCCGTCGCGAAACGCCACGGCGCGCCTTCCATCAAGAGGTTGGAATCAGCGGGACGTTCCGCTGATTTTGTCAGGCTATCGCAAAATCCATACCGATTGGATACCGGCGGGATTCAGCAGTGACAGCGATTTGAGGCAGCCGTTCGACCCGGGCCCTAAAGGGCCGAGTCGAGCACGCCCTTCATCCAGCGCGGATGCTCCAGCACCCGGCCGCAGCCGATGGCCACGCACGACAGCGGATCGTCGGCGACCGAGACCGGCAGGCCCGTATGGTCGCGGATTTCCGCGTCCAGGCCGCGCAGCAGGGCGCCGCCGCCCGTCAGCATGATGCCCTTGTCGGCGATGTCGGCGGCCAGTTCCGGCGGGGTGGCCTCCAGCGCGACCTTCACGGCCTCGATGATCTGGGTGACGGGCTCGGCCAGGGCTTCCGCCGCCTGACGCTCGCTCATCTTCACCTCGCGCGGCACGCCCTGCATCAGGTCGCGGCCCTTGACCTCGATCGACAGGCCTTCGCCGTCCAGCGGGATGCGGGCGGTGCCGATGTCCTTCTTGATGCGCTCGGCGGTGGTCTCGCCGATCAGCAGGTTATGGTTGCGGCGCATGTAGCTGATGATCGCCTCGTCCATCTTGTCGCCGCCGACGCGGACCGAGCGCGAATAGACGATGCCCGACAGGGACAGCACGGCCACCTCGGTGGTGCCGCCGCCGATGTCGACGACCATCGAACCGGTCGGCTCGTGGATCGGCAGGCCGGCGCCGATCGCGGCGGCCATCGGCTCGTCGATCAGGCCCACGCGGCGGGCCGAGGCGTTCAGGCAGGAATCATTGATCGCGCGGCGTTCGACCGCCGTGGCGCCCGACGGCACGCACACGATCACCTTGGGGTTCACGAAGCCTTTGCGGTTGTGAACCTTGCGGATGAAGTGCTTGATCATCTCCTCGGCGACTTCGAAGTCGGCGATGACGCCGTCGCGCATGGGGCGGATGGCCTCCATGTGGCCCGGCGTGCGGCCCAGCATCTGCTTGGCCTCGATGCCCACGGCGTGGACGATCTTGCGCCCGCCGACGTTGCGCAGGGCGACGACCGAGGGTTCGTTCAGGACGATCCCCTTGCCCTTCATGTAGATCAGGGTGTTCGCCGTACCGAGGTCGATGGCGATGTCGTTCGAGATCATGCCGAAAAGATGCATGGGTGTGGGATACCGTTCGGGTTCGGGCCTATTTAAGGCGGTCAGCAGCGTTCAGTCCGCTGCGACGAAACCCCGGCCAACGCGCATCCCCACGCCTTGACCGCCCTGATCCTGTCGCCGAGCCGACCAGCGGCCCGTGTGCCCTTACGGGACAGGGATTACAAGCCCTTTGCGAGCGACTTACACGCGATCGTCAATCGAAATTGACGCCGAAAATGGTTCCGCACAGATCGGTCATGGCGAAGAGGGTCTCGTCGTCCGTCTCGCCCAGATCGGCCAGGGCCGCGCTTTCAGCCGCACTGGCCTGGGCGGCGTTCAGCCCCTCGCGCGCCTGGGCCGCGTCCAGCGCGCCGCTGGCGGCGTCGGCCAACCCGGCCAGGGCGGTCAGCAGCTTCTGTTCATCGGCGCTGGGCGCGGCGCCGTTCAGCTGCTCGGTCACCCATTGCCCGGAGGCGACGCCCAGCGCCGCGCAGGCATAGGTCTCGGAATAGGTCAGGTCGGCGACCGTCAGCGGCTTGTCCTGCGGGACCGAAAGCATCAGGGCCAAGGTCAGGGCGATGGACATGGCGTGCTCCGTTGTTCGACGCCCTACCCTGACCGCCGCCGGCGATCAGGGCAAGTCACCGTGAACGGCGTCAGGCGGCTTCCAGCCCCTCGGCCTTCAGCATGGCCTGCGTCGCCGGCCGGGCCTGAACCGCGTCCAGATGGGCGTTCAGTTTCGGGAACCGCGCCTTGTCCAGCAGCCCGGCCTGACGGGCCCAGCGGCTGAAGACCATCAGATAGCCGTCCGAGGCCGTCCAGGTGTCGCCGAACACCCACGGGCCTTCCAGATAGTGGTCCTCGACCAGCTGCAGCTTGGACAGGGCCAGCTTGACCGCGTCGTCCTTCGCCGCGCCTTCCAGCGCGGGGTGGCTGAAAAGCACCTTGCCCAGCGCCGGGTGCAGCGACGACGACAGGAAGCCGTTGAAGGCGTTGAACCGCGCCAGTCCGAAGACGTCTGTCGGGGCCAGCTTCTTCTCCGGCCAGGTCGCAGCGGCCCAGCCGATGATCGCCGCGTTCTGGGTCAGGACGCCGTCGTCGGTCTGCAAGGCCGGGGTCGCGCCGGCCGGGTTGATGGCCAGATATTCGGGCGTTCGCTGCTCGCCGGCGCGCAGGTTGACGACCTGGGTCTCATAGTCGGCGCCCGCCTCCTCCAGAGCCAGGTGCGAGGCCATGGCGCAGGCGCCGGGCGAGATGAAGAGCTTGATCATGTTTGGTCCCTCTGTCGGTTGAGGAACGCAGGTAGGGGTCACGTTGATCCGCAACAAGACCTGTTTCTATTTTTCTTCAACCCGGTTTTCGCGCCGCTTGATCAGCTCGCGCACCCCCAGCATCAGGCCCAGCCACAGCACCGCCGCCCCCGCCAGGATCAGGGACGTCCAGACGCCGTCGCCGCTGACCGCCGTCACCACCGCCCCGCCGAAGAAGGCCACCAGCGCGGTCTTGGGCAGCACCCCCAGGGCGCATCCGGCCAGAAACGCCCAGACGTTCGCCCGCGCCGCCCCGAACGCCATATTGACCACGATGAACGGCGCCGAGGGCACGTTACGGATCATGAAGCTGGCGTAGAAGGCGTTCTTGCCCACGAACCGCTTCAGCCGTTCGGTCGTCTTGCCGCCGAAACGGTCGACCAGCCGCGCGGTCGGCCCGCGCCCCATCCAGTAGGTCACCGCCGCCGAGGCCACCGTCGCCGCCCAGCTGTACCAGAAGCCCAGCGACGGCCCGAAGGCGACCACGCAGGCGGCGATCAGGATGAACTGCGGCACGCCGATGAAGGCCGAGGCCACGAACAGCACCACCGTCACGGCGAACGCCCAGGGGCTGCCCGCATACCCCTGAAGCCAAGCCTCCAGCTTCTCTTCCGCCGCCAGCCCGAACTGGCTCTTGCCCAGCGCCAGCAGCCCCACAGTCGCCCCCAGCAACAGCGCCGTCGCCAGCACCGTCCGCCACCGGCGGGCCTCCATGTTGAGGATGAAGTCGAGGATGCGGCGCATGAGGGGCCGATTAGCATTCCGTTTCAGCCACGGCGAGCACCGGGATTTGATCGCCCCTTCGCAACTGCGTAATGAAGGGCCTCACCCCGGAGTCGCCATGTCCAGCCTGCAGTCCGCCGCCCTGTCCCGTGTGAAGCCGTCGGCGACGCTGGCGGTTACGGCCCAGGCCCGCGCCCTGAAGGCTGAGGGGCGCGACGTCATCGGCCTGGGCGCCGGCGAGCCGGACTTCGACACGCCGGAGAACATCAAGGCCGCGGCGATCGCCGCCATCCAGCGCGGCGAGACCAAATACACCGACGCCGACGGCATGCCCGAGCTGAAGAAAGCCGTCTCGGCCAAGTTCAAGCGCGAGAACGGCCTCGATTATCCGCCGGCCCAGATCCACGTCGCTCCGGGCGGCAAGACCGTGATCTACAACGCCCTGGTCGCCACCCTGTCGCCGGGCGACGAGGTGATCGTGCCCGCGCCCTACTGGGTGTCCTATCCCGACATGGTGCTGCTGGCCGGGGGCGAGCCGGTGCGGGTCGTGGGCCACGAGGCCGACGGGTTCAAGCTGCGGCCCGAAGCGCTGGAGGCCGCGATCACGGCCCGGACGAAGTGGATCATCCTCAACTCGCCGTCCAACCCCACCGGCGCCGCCTACACCCGCGCCGAGCTGGAGGCCCTGGCCGCCGTGCTGCGTCGTCACCCGCAGGTCTGGGTGCTGACCGACGACATGTACGAGCACCTGATCTACGGCGACTTCGAATATACGACGATGGCCCAGGTGGCGCCGGACCTCTACGACCGCACCCTGACGGTCAACGGGGTGTCCAAGGCATACGCCATGACCGGCTGGCGCATCGGCTATGCGGGCGGACCCAAGCCCCTGATTGACCTGATGCGCAAGGTCGCGGGCCAGACGACGTCGAACCCCTCGTCGATCAGCCAATGGGCGGCCGTCGAGGCCTTGAACGGGCCGCAGGACTTCATCCCCGAGCGCGGCAAGGCCTTCGAGGCCCGGCGCGATCTGGTCGTGTCGATGCTCAATCAGGCCTCAGGCGTCCGTTGCGCCACGCCCGAGGGCGCCTTCTACGTCTATCCGTCGATCGAGGGGCTGATCGGCAAGACCACCGACGCAGGCGTGGTCATCGCCGACGACGAGGTCTTCACCGCCGAACTGCTGGCCGCCGAGGGCGTGGCCGTGGTGCAGGGCGCCGCCTTCGGCCTCAGCCCCTATTTCCGCGTCAGCTATGCGACCTCGGACGCCGTGCTTGAGGAAGCCTGCACCCGCATCCAGCGGTTCTGCGCGTCCTTGCGCTAAGCCGCCCGGCTGACCGCGAAGTCGGCCAGAGATTCCAGCGCCTCGCGCCACGGCCCGACGGGAAGCGGCGCGAGCGCCGCCTTGGCCGCATCGGCGAACTCGCCGGCCGCATCCAGGGTCGCGCCGATCGCGCCCGAACCGATCACCAGCTCGCGCGCCCGGCGGAAGTCGTCCGGTGTGCGTTCGCCCTCGACGATGGTCCGTTCCCAGAAGCCGTCGTCGTGGCCCTTGGTGCGGGCGACCGCCAGAAGCAGCGGCAGGGTCGCCTTGCCCTCGTTGAAGTCGTCGCCGGCGTTCTTGCCGAGCGTCTCGGTCGCGCCGCCGTAGTCCAGCGCGTCGTCCGCCAGCTGGAAGGCCATGCCCAGCGCCATGCCGTAGTCGCGCAGCGCCTTCACCGACGCCGCATCAGCGCCCGAGCCCACGGCCCCGGCTTCAGCCGCCGCCGCGAAAAGCTCGGCCGTCTTGGCCGCGATGATCTGGAAATAGGTGTCGCGGTCCAGGTTCAGGTCGTGGGCGCGGGTCAGTTGCAGCACCTCGCCCTGGGCGATGACGCTGGAGGCCGTGGCCAGAATGCCCAGCGCCCGCATCGAATCCGTCTCGACCATCAGCTCGAAGGCGCGGGCGAACAGGAAGTCACCGACCAGCACGCTGGGCGCCGCGCCCCAGATCAGGTGGGCCGCGACCTTGCCGCGCCGCATCTCGGAGCTGTCGACCACATCGTCGTGCAGCAGGGTCGCCGTGTGGATGAACTCAACCGCCGCCGCCAGCCGCAGGGGACCCGCGATCTCGCCCGTCGCGCCGGTCGCCCGGGCCGCGGCCACGGTCAGCATGGGCCGCAGACGCTTGCCGCCGGCCCCGACCAGATGCTCGGCCAGTTTCGGGATCACCGGGACGTCGGACTGCATCCGATCCAGGATCAGGGCGTCGACCGCGCGCATGTCCTCGGCCGCGAGGGCGACGAGGGCCTCGACGTCACCCTTGGGTCGGGCGGGGGCGATGACAGCGTCCAAGATCAGTCTTTCAGCGAAGGCGGAATCGTCGTCCCGGCTTGCCCGAACGCGACGCGGCGCACAATGGTGACCGGGCCTTGGAAGATCAAGGCGCGAGAGGGTCGCACCGGCGTGGATGTTGCGGAAAACACAGTGCTCGGCGGCCGCGTCCGGCTGGTGCAGCCCGTGCGGGGCTATCGCGCCGGCATGGACGCCGCCCTTCTGGCCGCCACGGTGGAGGCCAAACCGGGCCAGCGGGTGATCGAGGCCGGCTGCGGCGCGGGCGGGGCCCTGCTGCAGATCGCGGCCCGCTGCGACGGCGCAGCCCTGACCGGACTGGAGCGGGACGTGGACGCCGCCGAACTGGCCCGGAGCAATGCGGCCCTGAACGGCATGTCCGACCGGGTCGAGGTGGTCACCGGCGACGTCGCGACCGGGTTCCGGGCACTGGGTCTGCCGGAGTTCGACTGGGCCGTTTCCAACCCGCCCTTCTTCGACGACGAGGGCGCGTTGCGGGCGCCGGACGCGGCAAAGCGCGGCGCCTGGATCGCCGACGACGGGTTGGGGGCCTGGGCCTCCTTCCTGATGAAGGCCGTGCGCGAGGGCGGACGCATCGTCATGATCCACCGCGCCGACCGGCTGGCCGACATCCTGAGCCTGCTGGGCGGCAAGTGCGGCTCCTTCGCCATCCGCCCGATCCAGCCCTTCGCCGACGAACCAGCCAAGCGGGTGCTGGTGCAGGCGATCCGCACCGGCAAGGCTCCCTTGCGCCTGCTGCCGCCGCTGGTCCTGCACGACCGGTCCGGCGCCAAGCACACGCCCGAGGCCGAGGCGATCCTGCGCGGTGAGGCTGCCCTGCACTTCTGACGTCAGAACACGCGTCATCGCCGTTCCGGTGATCGGATCGGTTGGGAGGGCTGTGACGGAGCGCCGGGCCCGCGCCCGGATGCTGAGACAAATGCCGTTTCGACGAAGGCTGACGCTCCGCGTCCGGCGTTTTGCGGCAGCGCGGGACCTGCCGGCTGTGACCCCGGCTCTATGGTGGCGCTCTTGACGCCTAAGTCCCTGCCCCCGGCGGGCGGGCCGTGCTTGCGACACGGTCCCCGGAACGGATGCGTATCCCCCGCACCCCTTGATGACCTGACGCCTTGGCCAGTCACCCCGACAGCCCCTCGCACAGTCGTGCGCCCGGCCGCCGTCCCGCTCTCCAGACCTCCACCGCCAGAAACTCGCAAGGCCTCTGCGCCCTCCCTCAGCAATGGAACAGGGCAAGCATAGGCCATGGCCCGACCAGGGCTGGAAAAGCGGCTCGAGAACAGGTGAAGGAGCCAGAGATCAACCAGTTAGCAAGCCTGACGCGCATAGTTGCCCGGCTGGACGCAGCACGGTTCTCCCCTCCTGACAGGAGGAGCAGTCACCAGGCCCCCATCTCGCGCAGGCGTTTTGCGAGATCGAGCGGCATTTCCCCCGCATCCAGGGACGACATGTCCATCGGCGCGTCCCTGGCCTCCAGATAGCGCCAGCCCTGGAACGGGCGACGAGCCTGGGGCGCGGTGCGGATGACGTCAGGCGAAAGGCGGATCAGGCATTGCGACGCCTTGCCCTCCCCCTTTGTCGAGATGTCGACGATGGGCATGCGGCAGGTCACCGAGCCCTTCATGACCCAGTAGAGCGACCCGCCGTCCTCCAGCTCCGTCGCGCGCTTGGGCGTCATGCGGGTGTGGACGGTCAGCCATTCGCCCTTGGCCGCGCGGCGTTCCAGCGTCTCGACCTTGGCGACGCCGACGCAGAGCTTGATGAGGTGAAGCGGCATGAGCGCCTATGCGCTCTCCGCCTTGCGAACGACGGCGAGGACCGTGCCGTCGGCCACCTGTTCGCCCACGGCCACGCCGACCGTTTCGACCACGCCGTCGAAAGGCGCGGTCAGGGCGTGTTCCATCTTCATCGCCTCGACCACCACGATCGGCGCGCCCTTGGCGACGGTGTCCCCGGCGGCGGCGGGCGTCGCCACGACCTTGCCCGGCATCGGCGCGCGGAGGGAGCCGTCGGAGGCTGGGCCGGCGGACGGACCTGCAGCGGCGCGCCAAGGTTCAATCCGCAAAGCCCGGCCACGGTCAAAGACTACGACGACATCGTCATCGAACTCGGAGAATCCGAAATCCCGACCGCCAGCACTCGCTTTCCGACGGCGAACTGGCGGTGCGCGCCTTCCATAGTCGATCGTCGCTTCACGACCTTCGGCTTCGACAATGAACCCGTAGTCCCGGCTGGCGATGGACAGAACCTGGCGCTCACCCTCAACCGTCAAGGCAAAAAGCGACCGGCTTGATGCATTCAAACGAAACCCGCTTAGAGAGTAGGAACTTGGCCCCCACGGTGATGGGTCTTGTTCGTAAAACGGCTCGGACCATTTCAAACGATCCATCAGGACGCCTGCACCGATAAGGCTCACCTCCTCAGGAACGGTGGAGGATACAAGCTCCCCCTCCTCCGCCGCGATGAACCCCGTATCCACGTCGCCCCCAACAAAGCGCGGATGCTCTAGGCACTTCACCAGGAAACCGGCGTTGGTCTTCACCGGCCAGACCTCGACCTTGGCGCAGGCGTCGGCGAGGGCCTCGGCGGCCTCTTCGCGCGTGTCCTCGTGCACGATCAGCTTGGCGATCATGGGGTCGTAGAACTGGCTGACCTCGCCGCCCTGCATCACGCCGGTGTCGACGCGGATGCCGTCGGGCATGACGAAGTGGTCCAGCCGACCGATGCTGGGCAGGAAGCCGTTTGAGGGATCCTCGGCATACAGCCGCGCCTCCATGGCCCAGCCGTTCAGGGGGATGTCGGCCTGTTTCAGCGGCACAGGCTCGCCGGCGGCGGCGCGCAGCTGCCATTCGACCAGATCGACGCCGGTGATGGCCTCCGTCACCGGATGCTCGACCTGCAGCCGGGTGTTCATCTCCATGAACCAGATTCGGTCGGCGCGCAGGCCTTCCGAAGCGTCGGCGATGAACTCGATGGTGCCGGCGCCGACGTAGTTCACGGCCTTCGCCGCCTTGACGGCCGCGCCGGTGACCGCTGCCCGCGTCTCGGGGTCCATGCCGGGGGCCGGGGCCTCCTCGATCACCTTCTGGTGGCGGCGTTGCAGCGAACAGTCGCGCTCATGCAGGTGGACCACCGTGCCGTGGCTGTCGCCGAACACCTGAACCTCGATGTGCCGCGGCGACAGGATGTATTTCTCGATCAGCACCCGGTCGTCGCCGAAGCTGGAGGCGGCCTCGCGCTGACACGACGCCAGCGCATCGAGGAAGGCGTCAGACGCATCGACACGTCGCATGCCCTTGCCGCCGCCGCCCGCCACGGCCTTGATGAGCACGGGATAGCCGATGGCGTCGGCTTCACGCTTCAGGCGGTCGGGGTTCTGATCCTCGCCCATATAGCCGGGGGTGACGGGCACGCCCGCCTCGACCATGAGCTTCTTGGCCGCGTCCTTCAGGCCCATGGCGCGGATCGAGGCCGGAGGGGCGCCGATCCAGATGATGCCCGCCGCGACCACCGCCTCGGCGAAGTCGGCGTTCTCGGACAGGAAGCCGTAACCGGGGTGGATGGCCTCCGCGCCGGTGGCCTTCGCCGCCGCCAGCACCTTCTGCGGGTCCAGGTAGCTCTCGCGCGCGGCGGCGGGGCCGATCAGGACCGCCTCGTCGGCCTCGCGGACGTGCAGGGCCTTGGCGTCGGCTTCCGAATAGACGGCGATGGTGCGCAGGCCCATGCGGCGGGCGGTGCGGAAGACGCGGCAGGCGATCTCGCCGCGATTGGCGACCAGGACGGATTTGAACATAGGCCTGTCTTAGCCGCCCTCGCCGCCCCTGTCAGCGCCGGTCGAAGCGCCATTTCATCAACAGCACGCCCAGCGCCATCAGGAACGCGCTGGCATTGGCCGCGACGATCGGCCAGGCGCCGATCAGCACGCCGTAGATCACCCACAGCACGAAGCAGGTGACCGTCAAAGCGTAGGTCTTCAGCGAGACGGAGCTCGCATCCTTCTCGCGCCAGATCTTCAGCATCTGCGGCGCGAAGCTGGCGATGGAGCAGAGGGCGGCGCCTGTGCCGACGGCGTTGGCGATCAGGTCGCTCACCGGGCCTTTGCCGGGGCTTTTCGTTTCGGCGACGCCTTCGCGGGCTGCACCGCCTCGACCTGTTCGCCGCGTGAGCGCTTGCCTGGGATGGCCCTGGCGGGTTTGCCGGACTGGACGGCGAGGCCGCGTTTCTCGACCTCGTCAAGAATGGCGTCGAGCTCCTTTTCGGTCAGGTGCTCGATGCCGATGAAGCGCTCGTCCGCCTGTTTCACCGCGAAGACCAGCTCGTCCAGCTTGGCCTGCATCGCCGCGCCGTCGCGGTTCTGGGTGTTCTGGATCAGGAACACCATCAGGAAGGTGATGATGGTGGTGCCGGTGTTGATGATGAGCTGCCAGGTCTCGCTGAACTTGAAGATCGGACCGGTGACGGCCCAGAGCAGCACGATCGCCAGGCAGGCGATGAAGGTCCAGGGCTTGCCGGCGACCTTGGCGGTGAAGGTCGCGAAGCGGACAAAAAGCTTTTCCATCAGGGCTCTAACGGTCAGTCGACGGGCAAGGTTGCGAGCGGCGCCAGCACCTGCATCCAGTCGTCGGCCGCATGGTCGTGGTCGTCGCCCATCGGCGGATAGCGGCGATGCATTGTGACCTGTTCATAGGCGTAACCGAGGGACAGGATGCGGGCGTCGTCCCACTTGGCGCCGATGAAGCTCATGCCCACCGGCAGGCCGCGCACGAAGCCCATGGGCACGGTCAGGTGCGGATAGCCCGCCACCGCCGCGATCTGGCTGGCTGCGCCGAGGTAGTGGTCGCCGTCGATGACGTCGATGCTCCAGGCGGGGGCGGTGGTCGGGGCGATCAGGGCGACGACGTTGTGCTCGCGCAGCAGCCTGTCGATGCCCTCGGGCCCGGCGAGGCGGAACGAGGTGGCGCGGGCCTCGATGTAGGCGGGGTCGTTAAGGCCCCTGGTCGCCTCGGCCAGCAGGAACAGCTCCTGGCCGAAGAGTTCGAGTTCGCGGGGCGTCGCTTCGTTGAAGGCGATGACGTCGGCGAGGGTGCGGGATGGAACTTGTTGCGGGTCGGTGGTGGCCAGATAGGCGTTCAGATCGACCTTCAGCTCGGTCATCAGGACGGCGAACTCGGCCGTGCCCATGGCGCCCATGTCGGGGCCGTCGGTGATTTCGACCAGCACGGCGCCGGCGTCGCGCAGTTCCTGCAGCTGGGCCTCGAACACCGCGTCTGTGGCCGCGTGATAGCCGGTCAGGAAGCGGGCCACACCGATGCGGGTCCCGCGTAGCGAACCGGCATTCAGGGCGGCGCGGTAGTCGGTCCTGTGGCGGTCCGCCTCGGCGGTGGCGGGATCGGCCGGGTCAGAGCCGGCGATGGCGGTCAGGACGATGGCGGCCTCAGTGACCGTGCGGGTCATGGGGCCGGCGGTGTCCTGCGAATGGCTGATCGGGACGATGCCGGTGCGGGACACAAGTCCGACCGTGGGCTTGAAGCCGACGATGCCGTTGACCGCCGCCGGGCAGGTGATGGAGCCGTCGGTTTCGGTGCCGATGGCCGCGGGGGCGAGGCCAATGGCTACCGCCGCGCCAGAGCCGGAGGAGGAACCGCAGGCGCTGCGGCTGAAGTCCCACGGGTTGCGGGTCAGGCCCCCGACGGCGCTCCAGCCGCTGGACGAGGCGCCCGAGCGGATGTTGGCCCATTCCGACAGATTGGTCTTGCCGAGGATGACCGCGCCCGACGCGCGCAGGCGGGCGACCAGCGGCGCGTCGCGACCCGGGGCGTTGTTCAGCAGGGCCATGGAGCCGGCGGTCGTCGGCAGGTCGCGGGTTTCGATATTGTCCTTCAGCAGGACGGGCAGGCCGGTGATCCCCTGCGCCTCCGTCCAGCCGACGCTGTCGACGTCGTCGGCCCAGGCGAGGACGGCGTTGGTCATGATCCGGTCGAAGACGCAGAGGCGCGAGCCGAACCGCTCGCCGTCGGGGTCGCCGCCCTCGTCGAGGGCCAGTTGGGGGCAGCCGCGCAGGGGGGCGCCGTAGTCATAGGCCGTGGCGTCAGCCCCGGCCGTGGCGGCTGCGTCCATGGCGGCGGCGGCGGCATCGACGGCCGCCATCGCCGCGGCGTCCATCTCGGCGTCGTCCCACGCGGCCTCGGTCCAGACCATCTCGTCGCCCGGGCTGTCGATGATGATGCAGCCGCCCAGCGCCAGCGACGCCGCCAGCATCAGGGCGCCGAGCCCGACCGTCTTGAACCGCATGATCCCCTCCCCGTGCGAACCCTCAGAACGCCGGCGGACGCCGCGCGTAGGTGCGTTGTTCGAAAGCGTAGCCGAGGGACAGGATGCGCGCATCCTGCCACTTGCCGCCGATGAAGCTGATGCCGACGGGCATGCCGCGATCAAAGCCCATGGGCACGGTCAGGTGCGGATAACCGGCGACGGCGGCCAGGGTGCTGGACGACCCCTGCGAGCGATCGTCGTCGTTCGGATCGTTGGTCCAGGCGCGCGACGTGGTGGGCGACACCAGCGCGACGACGTTGTTCGCCGCCATCAGGTGATCGATGCCCTCCGGCCCGGCCATGCGGAACGAGCTCGCGCGGGCCTCGATGTATTCGGGATCGTCGAGCCCATTGGTGGCCTCGGCGCGCAGGAACAGCTCCTGTCCGAACAGGACCGTCTCGCGCGGCTCGGCGTCATTGAAGGCGATCAGGTCGGCCAGGGTCCGCGTCGGCACCTGCGCCGGGTCGGTGGAGGCCAGGTATGCGTTCAGGTCGACCTTCAGCTCGGTCATCAGCACGGTCAGGGCCGCGCGGCCGATGGCGCCGATGTCGGGCCCCTCCTCGATCTCGACCAGGATCGCGCCGGCGTCGCGCATGGCCTGCAACGACTGCTCGAACGCGGCCTGGGTGTCGGGCGAGAAATTCTTCGACAGGAAGCGCATCACCCCGATGCGGGCGCCGTTCAGGCTGCCGGCGTCCAGCGCGGCGCGGTAGTCGACCCGGCGCGCATCAGCCTCGACCGTGGCGGGGTCGAGGGGGTCCGAGCCGGCGATGACGGTCAGGATGATGGCCGCATCCTCGACCGTGGTGGTGATCGGCCCGGCGGTGTCCTGCGAATGGCTGATCGGGACGATGTGGGTGCGCGACACGAGGCCCACGGTCGGCTTGAAACCCACTACGCCGTTGACCGAGGCGGGGCAGACGATGGAGCCGTTGGTCTCCGTCCCGATGGCTGCGGGGGCCAGGCCGATGGCGACGGCCACCGCGCTGCCCGCCGAGGAGCCACAAGGCGTGCGCTCGGGGTCGTAAGGGTTGCGCGTCTGACCGCCCACGGCGCTCCAGCCGCTGATGGAATTGGTCGAGCGGATATTGGCCCACTCCGACAGATTGGTCTTGCCGAGGATGACGGCGCCGGCGTGGCGGAGGCGGGCGACGAGCGGGGCGTCGCGGCCGGGGGCGTTATTCGACAACGCCAGCGAGCCTGCGGTGGTCGGCATGTCGGCGGTTTCGATGTTGTCCTTCAGGAGGATTGGGAGGCCGACGATGCCCGGCGCTGTCAGCACAGGCACACGATCCACGCCGGGGGCCCAGAGGAGAACGGCCCTCGTTCGCGCCCGATCCCTGGCGCAATCTCCCAGCCCGACATCCGTCGGAAGCGCATCGACCCAAGTCGCGTCGATGACGACCTCGGGGCAGTCGTAGAGCGCACCGCGATCGTTCACGCGCGTGGGGGTTCCCACCAGTTCTTGCTGGGCCGGAAGTGTTGAGCAGCCGGTGACGGCCAGGGCCCCCGCGATCAGCCCAATCCACTTCCGCTCTCCCCGGCGAATGCCGGGGCCCAGATCACGAGCGCCGGTGCGGGGTCCGTTTAGCTGAGCCATCTGATCCCCTCGGTGCGTCTTACGATCTGGATCCCCGCATTCGCGGGGATGAGCGGTGAATAGAGAGTCACTCAGCCGCCGGCGCCCGCGAACCGATGGTGCGGTCGAGGAAGTCGAGATAGGTCCGCCATTGCATCAGCTGCCTTTCGTTGCCCCGCACGCCGTGGCGCTGGCCGGGGAAGAGCATCAGTTCGAACGGCAGGCCGCGGGCCTGCATGGCGTCCATGACGCGGGTGGAGTTTTCGAGAATGACGTTGTCGTCAGCCATGCCGTGCATCAGCAGCATCCGGCCGGTCATGTTCTGCAGGCGCGGAATGGCGTCGGATGCGGCGTAGCCTTCGACGTTGCCCTCCGGCGTCGACATGAAGCGCTCGGTGTAGTGGGTGTCGTACAGGCTCCAGTTCGAGGGCGGCGCGCCGACGATGGCCGAGGCCAGGCCCATGCGCGGCTCGGTGATGGCCATCAGGCTCATGAACCCGCCGTAGGACCAGCCCATCATGGCGATGCGGCTGTCGTCCACATACGGCAGCGATCTCAGATAGTTCGCACCCAGAATCTGATCCTCGATCTCAGGTTGGCCCATCTTCAGATAGAGCGCCTGTTTGAACGCCGCCGAGCGGTAACCCTCGCCCCGGTTGTCGAGGCGGAAGACGATGTAGCCAGCCTCGGTCAACAGTTGACTGGTGGCGCTCTGCCAGCCCTTTTTCACCCCGCCGCCGCCCGGGCCGCCATAGACCTGCATCACCACCGGGTACGTCTTCGTGGGATCAAACCCCGGCGGCGTGGTCATCTGCCAGACGAGCGTTTCGCCGTGGCTCTGCATCGTGCCGAAGGTCGTTTCGCCCCGGCGCGAGAGGTAGGGATAGAAGGGATGGGTCGCGTCCAGCCTGTTCTGTTCGATCCAGCGCACGAACGTCCCGTCGGCGCGATAGAGGGCCGACTGCATGGGTGTGTTCAGGTCGGTGTAGTTGCCGACATAGGCCGTGCCCGTGCGGTTGACCGAAGCGCTCCACCAGCCGCCGGCCGGGGTGATCGCCACGGGCGTCACGGTCCGGCGGAGCGATGCCCGGAACATCTGCTGCTCCGTCGGCTCCTCGCGCCCGTCGCGCATGGAGGCGGTGAAGAAGACCTCGCCCGTCTGCTGGTTCACGCCGTCCAGCGACTTGATCGGATATTGCCCTTGCGTGATCGCGCGGATGCGGCGGCCGTCGCGGTTGTAGAGATACAGGTGCCGCCAGCCCGTCTCCTCCGACGACCAGATGAAGTCGCCGTTCGACAGGGCCTTGAAGTCGTGGCTGAGCGAAACCCAGGCGTCCGAACGCTGGGTCACGATCACGCGGCTGGCGCCCGTGGCCGGATCGACGCTGAGCAGGTCGAGCGTCTTCTGGTCGCGGCTTTCGCGCTGGACATAGAGGGTGCGGCCGTCGGCCGACCAGTTCACGCGCGCCAGATAGATGTCGGTGTTCTCGCCCAGGTCGACCTTGACCCGGCGGTTGGCCGCCACGTCCTGAACATACAGCTCGACCACCGCATTGGGGCGGCCGGCGCGGGGGTAGCGCTGCTCGATCGTGCGGGCGCCGCCGCCCGAGATGTCGAGGCGCGGGATGACGTCGACGGTCGACTCATCGGTGCGTTGCAGGGCGATGTATGTCTCGTCCGGGCTCCACCAGTAGCCGGTGTCGCGGTCCATCTCCTCCTGGGCGATGAACTCGGCGGTGGCCCAGGTGATGAGGCCGTCGCCGTCGGTGGTGATGTCGCGTTCCGTGCCGGTGGCGAGGTCCTGAATGACCAGATCCTGATCCCGGACGTAGGAGACGAAGTTTCCTTCGGGGCTGACCTTGGCGTCGATCTCGTCGGCCTCGGTCTCGGTCAGACGTCGGACGGAGCCGTCGGCGCGCGTGGCGAGGAAGATGTCGCCTTCCAGCGGCGCCAGGATGTAGCGGCCCTGCTCGTCCCAGGAATATTCGACCACGCCGCGCTGGGAGATGCGCATGCGCTCGCGCCGCGCCTTCTCGGCCTCGGACAGCTCGCCGGCGTCCGGGACCAGCGCCCGGGCGTCCAGCAGCTTGTAGGGCTCGCCCGCCCCCGTCGGCGCGGCCCACAGGTCCAGCACGTCCACATCGTCCGGCCGCGACCGCAGGAAGGCCACCAGCTCGCCGTCCGGCGACAGGCTGACGCCCCGGGCCACGGGGCCGCTGAGGCTGGGGTTGGAGAAGACCCGCTCGGGCGTCAGGACGGCCGGATCGGGCGTCTGGGCATTCGCAGCGGCGGCGGAAAGGACGAGGGCGGAGGTCAGGAGAACTGTGCGCATGGGGCCGGACGCTAGAGGGAGAAACCGGCGGCGTCATCCCCCCTTTCCGCTGCGCGACACCGCATCCCTTTCGCCGCGCCGCGACACCCCCTAAAGACAGCCGCGATGACCGACGCCGCCGTATCGCCCTCCCCTCCGAAAGCCAGCCCGTTCCACGCCCTGAAGGTGCTGTGGGTGAAGCACTGGACCGACCAGCTGTTCAGCTTCGCGCTGGAACGGCCCGAGGATTTCCGCTTCCGCTCGGGCGAGTTCGTGATGATCGGCCTGCCGGGCGCGGACGGCGGCAAGCCGGTGATGCGCGCCTATTCGATCGCGTCGCCGCAATGGGCCGAGGAGCTGGAGTTCCTGTCGATCGCCGTGCCGGACGGGCCCCTGACCTCGCGGCTGGTGAAGATCGAGGCCGGCGACGAGGTGCTGATGGGCAAGAAGCCCACCGGTACGCTGGTGCTGGACGCCCTGACCGGCGGCGAGCGGCTGTGGCTGATCGGGACCGGAACGGGGCTGGCGCCGTGGCTGTCGGTGGCGCGCGATCCGGACACCTATTCCCGCTTCGGCCAGGTGGTGGTGTGCCACACGGTGCGGCATGTGGCCGACCTGTCGTATCGCGACTTCCTGACCAGCGGCATCCATGAGGATCCCCTGATCGGCGACGAGGCGAAGGCGCAGCTGAGATACTATCCGACCGTGACGCGCGAGGATTTCCCGACGCCGGGCCGGATCACCGACCGCATCAAATCGGGCGCGCTGTTCGCCGACCTGGGCCTGCCCGAAGGCTTCTCGCCGGAACGGGACCGGGTGATGCTGTGCGGCTCGATGGCGATGATAAAGGAGACGGCCGAACTGCTGGAGCAGTACGGCCTGAAGGAGGGCTCGAACGCCGAGCCCGGCGACTATGTGCTGGAGCGCGCCTTCGTTGGATAAGATGGGGTCGGCTGACGTGAAGATCGACGCGCGCACGGCGCCGGAAGCGTGCGCCTCCATGGCCGAGGTGCGGCAGGGGGTGGATGCGCTGGACCGGGCGCTGGTCCTGCTGCTGGCCGAGCGCCAGCGCTATATGGACGCCGCCGCGCGCATCAAGCCGAGCCGCGACGTGGTCCACGACGACGCCCGCATCGAGGATGTGGTGGCCAAGGTTCTGGCGGCGGCGAAGGATGCGGGTCTGTCGGCCGATATCGCCGAGCCGGTGTGGCGGCTGCTGATCGACCGCTGCATCGCACACGAGTTCGCGGCCTGGGACCGCACGCGGGGCTAGCCCCGAAGGCCCCGCAGCATCAGTTCGTGGCGATAGGCCGCGACGTCGGCCAGGGCGGTGTCGAGTGCATCCCTGACCCGGTCCAGCAGCGGCGGCGCATCCGCCTTGTCCACCATCTCGGCCACGGCGCAGGCCTGGGCCAGGGCGCCGGCGCCGATGCCGGCCGCCGCGCCGCGGATGGTGTGGACGCCGTCGCGCCAGCCCTCGTTCTGGATATCCAGCATCGGCGACCACATGGACGCCTGCTGGGCGAACAGGCCCAGGACCTCTTCGGTGATCGCGTCGTCGCCGCCGGTCATGCGTTCCAGCACGGCGAAATCGACGGCGCCGGAGAGGTCCCGCGCGGCCATCAGGCGGCGGTCTCCTCGCCCTTGGCTAGACGCGAGTTCCAGGCCGACCAGGCGAAGTAGACCACGAGGCCGATGCCGTTCCACATCAGGAAATACTGCTGGGTCGTGGTGCGCAGGCTGAAGAAGAAGGTGACGCAGCCGATCATGCAGATGGCGCCGACCAGCCACCACAGGGGCGCCTTGAACACCCGCTGACGGTTGGGCTCGCGCACCCGCAGGACGATCAGGCTGAGGCCCACGGCGAAGAAGGCCGCGAGCGTGCCCGCATTGGCCAGCGACGCCAGTTCGTCCAGCCGCATGACGCCGGCGAGGGCCGCCACGACGATGGCGGTGAAGACCGTGACCAGCGCCGGCACGCCGCGCGCCGAGATCTTCGCCAGACCGCGCGGCAGCAGGCCGTCGCGCGCCATGCCGAGGAAGATGCGGCTCTGGCCGAACAGGAAGGCCAGCAGCACGGTGGGCAGGGCGACCACGGCGCTGGCGGCGATCCACTGGGCCGCTGTCCCCTGCCCCAGCTGACGCATGATGAGGGCCAGGGGCTCAGGGCTTTCGGCGAAGTCGCTGACCGGGCGGGCGCCGATGGCGGCGGCGGCGACCACAAGATACAGGGCCGTGCAGACCAGCATGGAGCCGACGATGCCGATGGCCAGATCGCGCTCCGGCCGCTTGGTCTCTTCGGCGGCGGTCGAGATGGCGTCGAAGCCGTAGAAGGCGAAGAAGATCACGGCGGCGGCGGCCATGACCCCCGTCTGCACGAAGGGCGCGCCGAAGCCGTTGGGCATGAAGGGCGTGAAATGGGCGCTGTCGAAGGCCGGCAGGGCGATGGCCACGAAGGCGATCAGGGCGGCGATCTTGATGACCACCAGAATGGCGTTCAGCGTGGCGCTCTCGCGCGTGCCGAGCAGCAGCAGGCCCGTGACCACGGCGATGATGAACACGGCCGGCAGGTTGACCAGTCCGCCCGCGACGTGCGGCCCGGCGGTCAGCATGGTGGGCAGATCGACGCCCATGCCGGTCAGGAATCCGACCGCATAGCCGGACCAGCCGACGGCCACGGCCGAGACGACCAGAGAATATTCGAGGATCAGGCTCCAGCCCACGACCCAGGCGATCAGCTCGCCCAGCACGGCGTAGGAATAGGTGTAGGCGCTGCCCGCAGCCGGCATCATGGTCGACAGCTCGGCATAGGCCAGGGCCGCGCAGGCGCAGACCAGGCCCGCGAGCGCGAAGGAAATCATCACCGCCGGTCCGGCCAGACCCGCCCCGACCCCGATCAGGGTCAGGATGCCGGTGCCGACGATGGCGCCGACGCCCAGCGCCAGCAGGTGCGGCCAGCTGAGGGTCTTCTTCATCGCCGGCCCGTCGTGCGGGGCCAGCATGGCGTCGATCGATCGCCGGCGGTTCCAGAAGGCCATGTGTCGCGTCTCCCCGATCGCCGCTCCCCGGCGGCTGATTCCGGCGATGACCCTACCCCCTCCTGCGACAAACAGGAACGCACGCGCAAATCCCCTTGCACAGCTGGGGCATTGCCTCTATGTCCGCCCCCTCGCTGAACCGGTCCCGCATCGGAACAGGCGAAACGGCGCGGTCCATGCAGGGCCAGACCTGACGAATGGTCCGGGTGATTAGCTCAGTTGGTAGAGCAGCTGACTCTTAATCAGCGGGTCGTAGGTTCGAACCCTACATCACCCACCATCGTCCTTTCTTTTGCCGCGCCGGGCCGTATGTCACGGAAGTAAAAGAGCCTTTACAGAAATCGCGACAGGCAAGCCGCCGCCAGACCGCCGCAAGTGTTGCAGGGCTGTAACTAAGCGGTTGGCATCATTGCTTAAATTTAAGAGGTGGTGAGCGGGGAGTCCCGCTACAGACACCATGCGCCGGGCCGGGGGGTCAGTCGCTCAATTCTCTGTCGCCAGGTGAAGTCCCGATGTTGAACCGCAAGCTGTTGATGACGACGGCGATGACGCTGCTGTCCGCCGCGTCCCTGTCCGCCACGGCCGCGGCCGCGCAGACCCAGCCGCAGACGCCGCGTCCGGCCACGCCGCCGACGCAGACCCAGACCCCGGCCCAAACCGCGCCGGCCGAGCAGGAATCGGCGGTCGACGAGGTGGTGGTCGAGGCCCGGCGGCCCGACATCATCTCGGCCTCGGACCGGATGATCTACAATGTCTCGAACGATCTGCAGGCCCAGACCGGCACCATCGCCGACGCCCTGCGCAACGTGCCGGGGGTCGAGGTCGACCTGCAGGGCAACGTCAGCCTGCGCGGCGACGGCAACGTCACCATCCTGATCGACGGCCGGCCCTCGGGCGTGCTCAGCGGAAACTCGCGCGGCGACGCGCTGCAGGCCATGTCGGCCGCCGGCTATGAGCGGGTCGAGGTCATCACCAACCCCTCGGCGGCCTTCAGCCCCGAAGGCAGCGGCGGCATCATCAACCTGGTCTCCAAGCCCACGCGCCAGGCCACCAGCAACGGCACGGTGCGCGGCCAGTGGGACGGCGACCAGCGCGGCGGCGTCTCGTTCAGCGGCAGCCGCACGGCCGGCGACATGACCCTGGCCGGCGACGTGGGCTATCGCCGCGACAATCGCGAGGTCGAAACCGAACAGAGCCGGGTCCGTCCCGGCGCCACCCCGGCCACGACGACCGTCGAGGACGGAGAGAGCATGGGCCGCAACGAGATGGAAATGGCCCAGGGCCGTCTGTCCATCGACTACAATCTGAACGCCACCGACCGCCTGAGCGGCGAGATCAGCGGGCGCGGCATCAACGGCGAGAACAGGGGCCAGGAGACGTTCGAGCGGGCCAACGGACTCGGCGTCGCCTCCTATGCCTATGAACGCATGTCGGACCAGAGCTTCGAAAACTCGGGCGTCTCGGCGCGCAGCTCGTGGCGGCGGAAATTCACGGGCGATCAGCATGAGCTGGTGGCCGACCTGGAGTTCGATCACAACGAGGGCGAGCGCACGCTGGACGCCTTCACCGACATCCAGATCGGCGCGGGATCGGACTTCTACGAGGCCATCCGCAACGAGCAGTCGCGCGACGCCTATGGCCTGAAGGTCGATTACACCCGGCCCATGGGCGACCGGCAGACGCTGAAGGTCGGCTATGAGGGCGACCTCACCATGGACGACTTCGACAGCTTCGGCTCACGCGGCGCGACCCCCGGCACGATGACGCCGGTCGCGGCCCTGACCAACCAGTTCGAATACGACCAGACGATCCACGCCGCCTACTTCACCTATGACCGGCCCTACGGCGAGAAACTGATGGCGCAGCTGGGCGTGCGGGTTGAGCAGGTCGATTTCGAGCTGAACCAGATCACCGACGGCATCGTGGTCAACCGCGACTACCTGCGGGCCTATCCGACCCTGCACCTAGCCTACGACCTGACCGATACGCAGAAGCTGCGCGGCAGCTACAGCCGGCGCATCCAGCGGCCGTCGCCGCAGGATCTGAACCCCTACACCATCTATATGGACCCGCAGAACCTGCGCCGGGGCAACCCGGACCTGGAGCCGGAGATCACCGACTCGTTCGAGGCGATGTGGCAGCTGCGCTCGAACGGCACCTTCTATTCTGTGACGGCCTTCTATCGCACCAGCGAAGGCGGCGTGACCGACGTAGCCCAGGATCTGGGCGGCGGCGTGGTTCTGGTGACCCGTGAGAACCTAGCCTCCAGCGACCGCATCGGGGCGGAGTTCCTGGCGAACGGGAAGCTGGGCGACACCGTGACGTACAACCTGTCCGGATCGGTCTACCGGAACGACATCTCGACCCCGGGCTATGCCGACCAGAGCGGCACGACCGGCACGGTGCGCGGCTCGCTGAACTGGCAGGCGACGCCTGAGGACTTCTTCCAGCTGAACGGCTTCTGGATCGGCGAGCAGGTGCAGGCCCAGGGTGCGCGCGAGCCCTTCGGCACCCTGAACCTCGGCTATCGTCACAAGTTCAACGACAACTTCAGCCTGATGGTGACGGGCTCCAACATCCTGGACAGCGCCGAGCAGAAGGTGCGGATCGACACCACGACCTTCAACGACCGCACGACGGTGCGCTTCGGCGAGCCCGTCTGGTTCGTGGGCTTCAGCTACTCGTTCGGCGCCGGCCAGCGGCGTCCGGAAGGCTTCGACTTCGGCTCGCCCACCGGCCCGGGCTGAGGCCTGGCCGCCATCGACGGATCAGCGGGCGCGGAGAGCGATCTCCGCGCCCGCCTTCGTTTGCGGTCAGCGCACGCTTGTGCCCGCGTCGCCCTCGCCGTCAAAGGTCAGATAGAAGTTGCGGCCGGCCGGAATGTTGATCCGCTGGCCGGGGGTCGAGCCCTGGCCCACCCGGCCCGCCATGACGTCATAGCAGCCGGACGAGACGTCCCAGGTGTACGACTGGCCGGGATTGACCGCGACGCCGTCCGGCAGGCGGTCGAGGCCGTAGGACGAGGCGTCACAGGTCGAGATCAGGATGGTGTCGATCACCTGACCGCGCGAGGTGTTCTCGAACACCAGCCGCGCCATGGGCTCGCCCGGCCGGATCAGGTCGCCGCCGGTAATCAGAGACGCGCAGCCCGACGTGGCGGCCAGCAGAGACAGCGCCAGCGCGCCCTTCACAAACATCTTCATGGAAGCCTCCCTTGAATGGTGGAGGCATCAGGCCGTGATCCGCGAGGCGGCGCACCTTTCCGATCCTGACGACCGTTGTTACGGCTGGGCCGGCTCCTGCCCCGGGAAGCGGGCGGCGCGGGCGTTGTCATAGGCCGTGCGGATCGCGTGGCGCGGCTGGTCGGCGCCCAGCTGGCTCAGCTGGGCCGACCAGACATCCGACAGCTGCTGCACCGTCGAGGTGACCCAACCGGGGGCCTGCTGCCGCGACCAGTTCTGGATAGAGGCGGCGTTGAAGATCAGCATGAAGACGGCGAGGAAGACGATAGTGCGGCTGGTCCAGCGGCGGTCGCGGGCGGCGACGCCCTCGTCGTCCAGCGGCGGCGCCGGCGGGAAGGCGAACCGGCCCAGCGCCACCAGCTTGTTCTCGCGCGTCGGCAGGTCGTGGGCGTCGGCCTGTTCGACCCAGTCCGTGACCGGTTCGTTCTCCAGCGGCGGGAACGGTGACACCGTAGGGATCGCCGTGGGGAAGGGATCGAGAGGCTGTTCGGGTTCGTCGCTCATCGCCGCCTCAACGCCTCAGAACTGGAAATAGATGAAGGGGGCCACGCCGTCGGGGCGCACGGCCTCGACCAGCAGGAAGGCGACCCCGATGAGGATGGCCAGCGTCAGGGACGGCGCCGTCTTCAGCCGCTCGGCCACGCCCTCGATGGCGCGCGGCGGCAGCCAGTGCATGGCCAGCCCGCCGACGATCAGCGTCAGCAGCAGCGGCGTCACCATCAGGGCCGGGGTGAAGCGGCCGAGGCCTTCCAGCATGGCGACGGCGATGCCCCAGGTCTCGGCCCGGAACAGGATCCAGCCCAGGCAGACGATGTGGAAGGTGATAAGCACGCCGAGGATGGTCGGGATCACCTTGCGGTCGCCGAAGGCCTTGCGGCCCAGCCGCTCGATCACCTGCACCCCGCCGTGCAGGGCGCCCCAGGCCACGAAGGTCCAGGCCGCCCCGTGCCACAGGCCGCCCAGCAGCATGGTGATGAAGACGTTGATGCAGGAACTGGCCAGCCCCTTCTTGCCGCCTCCCAGCGGCACATAGAGGTAGTCGCGCAGCCAGCTGGACAGGCTGATGTGCCAGCGGCGCCAGAACTGCTGCATCGAGTTGGCGCGATACGGCTGGTCGAAGTTGCGCGGGAAGGAATAGCCGAGCAGGGCCGCGATCCCGATGGCCATGTCCGAATAGGCCGAGAAGTCGCAGTAGATCTGGACCGCATAGCCATAGACGGCAGCGGCGATGTCGAGCGCGCCGTAGGCGGTGGGGTCGAAGAAGACCGGGTCCACAAGGTGCACCGACAGTTCGGACGCGATCACCGTCTTCTTGAACAGGCCCCAGACGATCAGCAGCAGGCCATGCGTCGCCATCTCGCGCGTCAGGCGCGGAGCGCGGTCGAACTGGGGCAGCAGATCCGAGGCGCGCACGATCGGCCCGGCCACCAGATGCGGGAAGAAGCTCATCAGCAGCATGACATCGAGCAGACTCTTCGCCGCCGGGGTCGTGCGCCGGTGCACGTCCACGACGTAGCTGATGCCCTGGAAGGTGAAGAAGCTGATGCCGACCGGAAGGACGACCTGGAGCAGCGGCAGGTCCCGCTCCCAGCCCACGCGGGTCAGGAGGTCGCCCATCTGCTCGATGAAGAAGCCGTAGTATTTGAAGAAGCCGAGGATCAGCAGGTTGACCGCGACGCCCAGCGCCACCAGCCATTTGCGCTTCACGCTGATCTCTGTGCGCGCGATCAGGGCCGCGACGCCCCAGTTCAGGACAGCCGACAGGATCAGCAGGCCGACGAAGCGCCAGTCCCACTGGGCGTAGAAGAACCAGCTGGCCAGCAGCAGGAACAGCTTTCGCCGCCCGTTTTCGCGGTCGAGCGACCAGGTGGTGAAATAGACGAACAGGAAGAAGACGCCGAAGGCGAGCGTGGGGAACAGCATCTACTCGCCCTGCCCTGCTTCGGTCTGGCCTTTCCAGGCGTCATAGGCGGCCATCAGGTCGCGGCTGAGCATGCCGCCGATCCAGTCGGCGCCCTCCGACGTGAAATGCACCCGGTCGCCGCGCATCAGCGGCTCCGCCATCGTCGCCAGCCTGTCGGCCGAACAGTCCCCGCCCATACGCCCACGCCAGTCCCAGAACGCCACGCCCATCTCGGCCGCGACCCGCCGTTGCACATCCCGGACCACCGCGAGGTTCGGCGGCGGACGGCGCAGACCGTCGGCGCTGCACCCGCTGGGCGCGCCGCTGCGCAAGGCGTCCGGGGCGCCGAGGATCAGGATGGGGGCGCTGCCGCTGATGCCGCGGATGCGGTCGATCTGGCCCCGCAGCAGCCGCTCATAGGCCGCGCCGTCGAGCCCGTCGTCGAAGCCCTCGTTGGTGCCGTAGGCGAGTATGACGAGGGTCGGGTGGAACGCGCCGAACTCCAGACCCAGCATGGCGTCGTCGCGCGAGGCGAAGTCCGCGAGGGTCGAGCCGATGACGCCCAGGTTGGAGACCAGGACTCCGGGGCGCGGGCGCGCCGTCCAGGAACTGCCGGGCCACCTGCCCGCGTCGTCCTTCACCGCCAGCACGCTGCTGAGCGTCACGCCGGCGCCGACGCCGAGCAAACGGATCTCGCTTACCGCCTGCTCGTATTGCGGCAGGGATACGCAGGCCGGCGCCGTGCCGCCGTCCGGGCCGGTGTTCAGATCCACCATCCGGGTTTCAGCGTCCCCCTGGACCGCCAGACCGGCGCCCGGGCCCCTCGGCCAGCCGCAGACCACAAGCCAGTGCGGCTCGGACCCCGGATCAAATCGCAGGTCCAGGTGGTCGCCCGGCGACACCCTGCCCCGCATGCCCGCCGCGCCGAAGGGTGCGTAGGCGTTGGTCCCGGTCGCGGCGAGCGACGCGACCTCGCTGGTCCAGCCCTCGGCCGCCACCTCAACCTGCATGGGGGCGTAACCGGCGTAGGGAATGCCCGCGGGCAATACGCCCCGGCCGCCGTTGCCGAACCGCGCCTGAAGGTCGGCGCGCAGCTTGCCGGTGATGCGGTCGCCGGCGGTGTGGCTGTCGCCGATCTGGAGGATGTGGACAGGCACATCGCGCTCGCCCGTCTCCGTGGCGCGCAGGGCCTCGAACAGGGGGATCAGAGCCTCGGGCCCGCACAGGCCGCCGGGGCAGACGGTGTCGCCCGGCGCGGGCAGGACCGTGGGCGCATAGGCCGTCTGGGCGACGGCGGGGCCGGCCGCCAGTCCGACCGTCAGGGCCAGGGCGGCGAGGCGCATTGTCAGCGGGCGGGCGCGGCGGGGGCTGGGGCCGGGGCGGCCTCCGCACGAGGCGCGATGGCGGCGTCCAGCTTCAGCCGCTCGGCGACCGGCGCGCTCATGCGCAGGTATCCGGCCATCGACATGTGGATGCCGTCGTTGGCGCGCATCAACTGGCGGCGGCCGTCGGCGCCCGACAGATAGGCCTCGTATTCGCCCTCGGCGTTCGAGGTCAGGGCCAGGGTCTCGATATAGGGCACGCCCAGCGCCTTCATCCGCGCCTCGACCACGTCGTTGATGAGGGTCATGCGGCCGTCGAACGAGGCCTTCTTCATCTTCGGCAGGCCGACCCAGTAGACGGCCACGCCCCGGCTGCGCAGCAGGGCCACCAGATTGTCCACGCGGCGGGCGTAGGCGGCCTTCCAGCCCTCGGTGCCGAACTGGTGGATCTGGCCGTCCATGCTGATGCCCTGGGCGTCATTGGTGCCGAACAGGATGACGGCGACGTCGAGCGGGTTCTCGTCCAGCTGACGCGTGGTCTTGGCCTGGATGTCCACATAGTCGTAGCGCGACAGGCCGGTGGAGACCTCGCTGAACTTGGTGACGGTCACGCCGTCAACGCCGCGCAGATCGCGGTAGAGACCGGCCCACAGGCCGTCGGCCATGCTGTCGCCGAACACGCCGATGCGCAGGGCGCCGGTCTGGGCGTAGCGGTCCTTCAGCGGAGCGACGTGGACGACCTTCGCCGGCTCGGCGGCGGGCGGCGGCGACACGGCGGGACCGGAGTCCGAGGCGTTGGCGCTGCCGCCCAGCAAAAGTGTCGGCTTGCCCAGCCACGCGCGGCCGTCCGGCGTCAGGGCCAGGCCGATCAGGACGCCGACCACAAGGGCCGCGGTCAGACTGTTGATGCCGGCACGCACGCGCTACGCCCCCGAACGCTTAACCTTACGCCGGCACATAAGCCGATATTTGCGACAAGAGCCACCGCCGACGCCTGCGGCGCGAGGATTAGGCTTAACGCCGCCGATCACTCTTCGGAGACGTAGAGCACCGCATCGGCCGTGCCGCCGTCGTAGACGCCGACCCAGATGTCGTAGACGCCGGATTGCGGGTTGCTGAAGCTGATGAACGGATCGCCGTCGCCGCCGCTGTCGTCGTCGCAGTGATACTGTCCGTCCGGTCCGTTGATGACCAGGGTCGTGTCCGCGCCCGAGATCGCCGCGAAGCTGAGCGGATAGGAGCCGGCCCGATAGGTCACGCGGAAGTCCGGCGACGAGGCGATGCCGCCGGCGCAGCCGGAGCCCAGGCTGGATGCGTCGAGATCGCCCCCGGCCACCACATCCACCAGATAGGGATCGGGCGTGAAGCCCGCGTTCAGGGTCACCTGGCCGTAGGTCGGGGCCGCGAAGGGGTCGAGATAGCCGCCGCCGGCCGTGGCGCAGGCGCTGACGCCCAGCAGCAGGGCGCCCACCGCGGCGCGCTTCAGAAAGGTCATGTGGAATCCCCCGGTTGTCGAAACGTCATGCGCATTCGTCCGCCCTCAACCGGGGGCGCGTCAAGGCGCGGGATAGTCCCGTCAGAAATCGAAAGCCGGGATCAGCCCCACTTCCCCTCGGCCCAGCGAGCGGCGAAATAGCCGCCCAGCGCGGACGTCATGGTCAGAACCGTGCCCCAGGCCAGATCGACCAGGGTCAGCTTGGTCGACCAGACATTCAGGGTCGCCTGATTGGTCAGGTCGTAGGTGGCGTAGGCCACGAAGCCCAGCACCGCGCCGTTCAGGGCCGCCCGCGTCCAGGCGCCCTCGCGCAGGGCCGGATCGATGGCCAGGAAGACGGTCCCCGCGATCGAGATCAGATAGAAGGCGACCGCCGCCTTCATGTCCGGCTTGTCCGCCATGATCGGGCCGATCACCGGCTTGTAGAGGCGGTTGGCCATGGTGGTCAGCCATACGGCGTCGATAGCCGCGAAGGTCACGCCGGCGCCCAGATAGGCGATGATGTATTTCAGCATGGTCTCGCTCCGGTCAGGCGGGTTTCAGGCGATAATGGCTGACGGCCCAGGTGTTTCCGTTGTCGTTGCCGAACAGGCCGGCGGTGGCGAGATAGAACCGCCGCCAGCGCCGCCGCCACAACTTCGCATCCGCGCCGTAGGTCTCGGTCATCAGCTCCATCACCCGGTCGGCCTCGGCGTCCATATTGGCCAGCCAGTGGTTGGCCGTGCGGGCGTAGTGCGTCCCGTTCCAGGTCCATTCCTGCTCCACCGTGAACAGGTCCGGGAACTGGTGCGCCAGGGCGTGGCTGGGCATGACGCCGCCGGTGAAGAAATGCTGGGCGATGAAGTCCGAGCTGTCGCCGTGGTCGAAGCGATACGGCGCGTCGCGGTGGGTGAAGACGTGGATGAACATCCGCCCGTCCGGCTTCAGCCAGCCCCTGGCCCGGGTCAGCAGGGCGCGCCAGTTGGCCATGTGCTCGAACATCTCGACCGAGACGATGCGGTCGAACCCGCCGCCCGCGCCGTCGAAATCGTTCATGTCGCAGGTGACGACCGTCAGGTTGGTCAGGCCGCGCGTCTTCGCCTGTGCCTCGATGTGGCCGCGCTGGCCGTGGCTGTTGGACACGGCGGTGATGCGGGCGTTGGGATACTGCTCCGCCATCCACAGGCTGAGCGAGCCCCAGCCACAGCCGAGCTCGAGGATGCGCTGGCCGTCATGCAGGTCGGCGTGGACGCAGGTTTCGGCCAGCGCCGCCTCTTCCGCCTGATCCAGCGTCTCGCCACCCGTCGGATAGAGGCAGCAGGAGTATTTCAGCCGCGCGCCGAGGCAGATCTCGAAGAACTCGGCCGGCAGCTCATAGTGCTGCTCATTGGCCTTGTCGGTGTGTTCGGCGATGGCCCGTTTCGCCATGTCGGCGGCGAAGGCGGCGGTGTCGTGCGAACCCTCGCGGTCCAGACGCTTCCTCGCCTCGGTCACCAGACTGTCGATCGCCGGCCGGGTGACAAAGTCCGGGAAGGGCGCGTCCTGGAGCCGGCGGATGGCGATATTGGCGAGACTCATGCATTCATCCTGAATTGACCGAACGGGGGTTGTCGATCCTGACTTGCTTTTGATTGCAGCCATTTACGTGCGGCGACAAAGCACGGATGACTCATCCGCGACGTTATCTGTTGCGTAGCTCCCATCCCCCGCCGAACGGAGACCGCATGAGCCCCCACCTCGTCGCCGAAGCCGCCGCCCCCGCCACGGGTAAGCGCATCGCCGTGGTCGGGTCCGGGATCGCGGGCTTGTCGGCCGCATGGCTGTTGGCCAAGACGCATGACGTGACCCTGTACGAGGCCGACAGCCGGGTTGGCGGGCATTCCAACACCGTCGACGCGCCGGCGCCGAACGCGCCCGTCGCCGTGGATACGGGCTTCATCGTCTATAACGAGGGCAATTATCCCAACCTGTCGGCCCTGTTCCGGCATCTGGACGTGCCGGTGAAGCCCGCGATGATGTCGTTCGCCGTGTCGATCGACGACGGGGCGTTCGAATATTGCAGCCAGGGCCTCGGGGCCCTGTTCGCCCAGAAGCGCAACTACGCCAGCCCGAAGTTCTGGCGCATGATCGGCGACGTGCTGCGGTTCCAGAAGGAGGCGCCGCGAGACCTGCCGGCGCTGGAGCGGTCGAACGAGTCGCTGGACGCCTATCTGACCCGCAAGGGCTTCGGCCCCCTGTTCCGCGAGGCGCATCTGATGCCCCAGGCGGCGGCGATCTGGTCCTGCACCATGGGCCAGATGGCGGACTATCCGGCGGCGTCCTTCGTGCGGTTCTACATGAACCACAACCTGCTGAAGCTGGATCTGCGCCCCACCTGGCGGACGGTGGACGGCGGCAGCCGCGCCTATGTCAGCCGCATGGTCGCGGATTTCGGCGGACGCATCGAACTGAACGCCCGCATCGCCGGTGTCGTGCGGGGTCTGGACGGCGCGGCCCTGCGGTTCGAGGACGGACGGCTGGAGCGGTTCGACGCCGTCATCCTCGCCACCCATTCGGATCAGGCGCTGAAGCTGCTGGAGGCCCCGTCGGGGGAGGAGCGTGATCTGCTGGGCGCCATCGCCTATCGCCCCAACCGCGTAGTCCTGCACCGCGATGTTTCGCTGATGCCGAAGCGGCGCAAGGCCTGGGCCGCCTGGACGCATCTGGGCTATTCCGACCGCGCGGGCGAAGGCGGCGTCACCTACTGGATGAACGAGCTGCAGTCCCTGCCCGGCCCGCCGCTATTCGTCAGCCTGAACCCGGCGAAGGAGCCCGATCCGTCCCTGATCCTCGGCGAGTGGGACTATGAGCACCCGGTGTTCGACGCCCGCGCCGTGGAGGCCCAGAAGTCGCTGTGGACCCTGCAGGGCCGGCGCAATGTCTGGTTCGCCGGGGCGTGGTTCGGGTCGGGCTTCCACGAGGACGGCATCCAGGCCGGCCTCGCCGCCGCCGAGGCCGCGGGCGGCGTGCGCCGTCCGTGGTCGGTCGAAAATGAGAGCGGGCGGATTCACCTGGGGCCGGCCACACCCAAGCCGCTGGACAGGGCTGCATGATAAGCTCGATTACGTCCCTTCCCCCATTTCGGGGGAAGGTGGATCGCGCAGCGAGACGGATGGGGGATGTGGCGGGCTCAGTCGGCAGCGATTTGCGCGGCGAGGCGTCTCCAAGCGTGCCTGCCTCAACAAAGAACCCCCATCCGAGCGGCTCCGCCGCCCCGTCGTCTGAACGGCCTCGCCGTTCCTTCCTCCATCCCCCGCAAGGGGGGAAGGATAACACTTCCGCCCTCTATGTCGGCGAAGTCGTCCACCAGCGCACGCGGACCTATGACCACCGGCTGCGGTATCGGACCTACATGCTGCTGCTGGACCTCGACACCATCGAGGCGGAGCGGCCCCGGATGCTGGGGCGCGGGCGGTTCGGCCTGACCAGCTGGCGGGCAGTGGATCACGGCGACCGGTCGGGGCGGCCGTTGCGGGCGCAGATCGAGGGGCATCTGGCCGAGGCGAGCATCGCCCTGAACGGGGGGCCGATCCGGCTGCTGACCATGCCGCGCATCCTCGGCTACGGCTTCAATCCGATCAGCGTCTATTTCTGCCATCGGCCCGACGGCGCGCTGGCGGCGCTGCTGTATGAGGTGACCAACACCTTCCACGAGCGGCATTCGTATCTGGTCGCGGTTCCGGCGGACGGCCCGGGGCCCGTGCGGCAGACGGCGGAGAAGCGGCTGTTCGTCTCGCCCTTCATGGACATGGGGCTGACCTACGACTTCACCGTTCGACCGCCCGGCGAGGCGGTCTCGGTGGTGGTGGCCGTGCGGCGCGGCGAGACGCCGATCCTGACCGCCAGTTTCGCCGGACAGCGGCGGCCCCTGAGCGATGGGTCCCTGCTCCGCGCCTTCGTCACCCATCCCCTGCTGACCTGGAAGGTGACCTGGGGCATCCACTGGGAGGCGCTGCTCGGCATGCTGAAGGGCGCGAAATACCGCGAGCGTGGAGCGCCGCCGAAAGCGCCCGTGACAATCGGCCAACCGCGATAGCCGTTCGGTGGCGACGGCGGCTTGCCATGTGCTAGGGCCTGCCGTTAGAGACGGCTTACGCCGCGATATTCATCAGACGGTGAAAAAAGAGGAAGCGATGCGGAAGATTTTCCCTGACGCGAAATCCGCGCTGGAGGGCCTGACCTTTGACGGCATGACCGTCATGTCCGGCGGCTTCGGCCTGTGCGGCATTCCCGAGCACCTGATCGCCGCGCTGCGCGACACGGGCGTGAAGGGGCTGACGGTCATCTCCAACAACGCGGGCGTCGACGGCTTCGGCCTCGGCCAGCTGCTGGAGACGCGTCAGATCGCCAAGATGATCTCGTCCTACGTCGGCGAGAACAAGGAGTTCGAGCGCCAGTATCTGGCCGGCGAGCTGCAGCTGGAGTTCAACCCGCAGGGCACCCTGGCCGAGCGCATCCGCGCGGGCGGCGCGGGCATCCCCGCCTTCTTCACCGCCACCGGCGTCGGCACCCTGGTGGCCGAGGGCAAGGAAGTGCGCAACTTCGACGGTCGCGACTATGTCATGGAGACCGGACTGGTGGCCGATCTGGCCATCGTGAAGGCATGGAAGGCCGACGGACGCGGCAATCTGCAGTTCCGCAAGACCGCGCGTAACTTCAACCCGATGATGGCCACCGCCGGCAAGGTGACGGTGGTCGAGGTCGATCACATCGTGCCGACCGGCACGCTGGACCCGGACCAGATCCATACGCCCGGCATCTATGTGGACCGCATCGTCCTGACCCAGTCCGAGAAGCGCATCGAACAACGCACTGTTCGTCAGAGGGAGACCGTCTGATGCCCCGCACCCGCGAACAACTGGCCGCCCGCGCCGCGCACGAGCTTCAGGACGGCTTCTACGTCAATCTGGGCATCGGCATCCCGACCCTGGTCGCCAACTACATTCCGCACGGGATGGAAGTGACCCTGCAGTCCGAGAACGGCATGCTGGGTATGGGCCCCTTCCCCTATGAGGACGAGGTCGATCCTGACCTCATCAACGCCGGCAAGCAGACGATCACCGAGATCCCGGAAAGCAGCTATTTCAGCTCGTCCGACAGCTTCGCCATGATCCGCGGCGGGCACATCAACCTGTCGATCCTGGGCGCCATGGAAGTGGCCGAGAACGGCGACATCGCCAACTGGATGATCCCCGGCAAGCTGGTGAAGGGCATGGGCGGGGCCATGGATCTGGTCGCCGGCGTCAAGCGCGTGGTGGTGGTGATGGAGCACGCCAACAAGCACGGCCAGTCCAAGGTGCTGAAACGTTGCACCCTGCCGCTGACCGGCACGGGCGTGGTCAGCCGCGTCATCACCGACCTGTGCGTGTTCGACGTGAAGCCCGACGGGACGGGTCTGGAGCTGATCGAACTGGCCGACGGCGTGACCCTGGACGAGGTCGCGGCGAAGACCGAGGCGACCTACACGGTTGCCGCCGGGCTCAAGGCATAGGCATAGTGCCCTCAACGGTCTGAAAAAGGCCGAGTGATGGAGGGCGTGAAATGGGGGACGGCACGCATCGCGGCATCGGCGGCGCGCCTGTGGACGCGGCCCGGGTCGAGGCGATCCGCGCCGGTTTGACCGCTAACCCAGGCTTGGCCGCCGACTTCGCCGAGGACGCCCGCGCCGCTGTGGCCGCCTGCATCGACCGGCTGCGCGCCGACGCCCGCTCAGGCGAACTGACCGAGTGCTCGGCCCTGCTGACGCACCTGAAAAGCCGTCTGGAAGGGCTTGACCCAAAGGCGCTGGTTCCGCGTGGCGGTCTGGCGGGGCTGTTCGACGGGCATGGCAAGCGGCTGAAATCCTTCCGCGCCGCCTTCTCCGACGCCGGACGCTCGATCGCCGAGACGGCGAAGGAGCTGTCCGACAAGCTGGCCGCCGTTGAACGCAAGCACGGGGTGCTGGACCAGCTGATCGAGGACAGCCGCAGGGCGGTCGAGGAGCTGAACGCCCATGTGGTGGCGGGCCGCAACTGGCTGGCGGCCCAACCGGCGCCGGGCGAAGGGGAAGCCGATCCGGCGGCGGATTTCCGGGGCCGGGTCGAAGCCCTGGCCGCCACCGTCGCCGCCGCGGTGCGTCAGCTGCCGCTGGTGCGCGCCATCCAGAACAGCGAGGCCCGCACGGTCGACGCCCTGCGCCGCGCCGTCGACGGCCTGGCCGACTGGCGCAAGGGCTGGACGGCCGGTCTGGGTCTGGAAGGCAAGCGTCCGCGCCGCATCCGCCCCGACGCCGTGGCCCTGTGGCGCGACCGCGAGGCCGTCGCCGCCCGTCTGAAAGCCGCCGAAAGCGAAGTCGCCGAAACCCGCACGCGGCGGTCAGACGTGGAGCGAAGGCTGGAAGCCGCTTAGATCCCTCTCCCATTGGGAGAGGGCTTGAGCCTCCAAGAGCGCAGCGATTGGTCAGGCGAAAGGGTGAGGGTCGAGTGATCCAGTCGGCGTGAGCCGTCACACCGGGAGGATCAGCCAGACATGCCTTCCCGTCACATCATTTTCGCCCGCAATCAGCGTCAATCCATGGGGCTGGCGCTGCCTGAACAGATTGCTGAAACAGTTCGCGAACATGCGGGAGCGTTGAGGCTCGGCGACGGCTGACGCCGACTTTGACAGCCGACCCTCATCCGGCGCTCACGCGCCACCTTCTCCCAATGGGAGAAGAAGGATTTCACTCCCCCGCTTTCGCCTCGGTCCATGCGACGATGTCCGCCGTGACGGCCGCCGTGGCGGCGTCGAAGGCCTCGACGATCGAGGCGACGCGGTTGGCGCCGGCGGGGATGCTGCTCTCGAAGGTCTCTTCCGCGTCGATGGTGCGGTCGCGGTTCAGCAGGCGGGCGCGGGCCACGACGACCACCGTGGGCACGCCGTTCCTGACCGCGTAACGCGCCTCGAAGGTCCGCACGTCGATATCGAGCGTCTGGGTCCCCGGCGTGATCTCACGCGGGCCCAGAAGGCGCACCCGCGAGGAGGCCCCGGCGAAGGCGCTTTCCAGCGCATCCGTGAACAGGTCCGGCGCGGGCGAGACCCAGCGCGCGCCGGCGATATAGGCGGCCTCGGTTCCGGTGACCCCCAGGATGCGCTCGCTGCGGACGGCCTGGGCGAACTCGACGCGGCGCAGGGCGATCTCCACCGGCTCGGCCGCCGTGGCGGTGCGCACTGAGGCTTCGCTTCCACCGAAGCGGTACATCTGCACCGGATCAGGCGACGACAGCAGCGAGCAGGCGCCGAGCGTGGTGAGGGCGGCGGCTAGCGCGCCCAGACGCAACAGTTCGGGGCGAAGGGTTGTGCGGATCATGGGCGGACCTCCATTTCCTTCGACTCGGGCCGGGCGATCAGCTCACGCGGGCTGGCGCGAACGTCATCGACCAGCGCCTGCAACGACGCCGCCGCCTCGTTCAGGGTGCCGATGGCCTCGGTCAGTTGCGGCAGGCCGGTGTCGGCGAACTCGCCCACGGGCCCTTCCAGCGCTGTGGCCGTGCGGTTGATCGAGGCGATGGCCGTGCGCGCGTCGGCGGTGGCCGCGTTGATGTTGGCGATGGCCTCGCGTCCGTCCGTCTCGACCAGACGGCGGCCGCTGGCCCCCAGCGCCTCCCATTCGGCGATGGCGCTGTTGGCGCGGGTCAGGGCCTGCTCCAGCTGTTCCAGCATGCCCTTGCGGGCCTCGAACTCGGAGGTGATGGCCTCGACGTTCTTCAGACTGGTGGAGAAGGAGCGGATGTTGTCGTCGCTGAGCACCCGGTTGATGCGGTTCAGCGCGTCCACCGTCTGGGCCAGCACCGTGCCCGAGCCGCTGAGCAGCTCGGCGATCGGGCTGGGCTGGCTCTGGATCACGGGCACGACGTTTTCCGGATACTGGGTCTTCAACAGCGCGCTGCCCTCGGTTCCGGCGGTGATCTGGATGTAGTTCAGGCCGGTGATGCCCTGGGGCTCCAGCTGGGCGCGCGAGGTGACGCGGATCGGCGTCGTGGCGTCCAGACGGACCCGGGCGATGACCTGGTCGCCCTTCTTGGGATCAAGGTTCAGGTCGGTGACCTCGCCGACGCGTATGCCGTTGAAATGGACCTCGCCGCCTTCCGACAGGCCGCGCACGGGGCCGTAGAAGACGATGTCATAGACATCGTATTCGTTGTTGAACGACAGGCGGGCCAGCCAGATCGAAAACACCATCAACGCCGCCATGAGGGCGACGGTGGCGATGCCGACGGCGGCGTAGTGGGCGTCTCTTTCCATCTGTTTCCCGCTCTCCTAGGCGGCCCTGGCGCCGGCGCGACCGCGCGGTCCAAGGAAATATTCGCGTATCCAGGGGTGGTCGGACATCTCCAGCTCCCGCACCGGAGCCTTGGCCACCACCCGCTTGTCGGCCAGCACCGCCACCTTGTCGGTGATGGCGTAAAGGCTGTCGAGATCGTGGGTGATCATGAAGACCGTAAGGCCGAGGTCGTCGGTCAGGTTGCGGATCAGCTCGTCGAAGGCGGCGGCGCCGATCGGGTCGAGCCCCGCCGTCGGCTCGTCGAGGAACAGCAGCTCCGGATCCAGAGCCAGGGCCCGGGCCAGGCCCACGCGCTTGCGCATCCCGCCCGAAAGCTCGGCCGGCTTGAGGTGATGCGCCTCGGGCTTGAGGCCCACCATGGCGATCTTCATCTCGGCCAGTTCGACGATCATGTCCCGGGGCAGGCGCGTGTGCTCAACCAGGGGCGAGGCCACGTTCTGAAGCACGGTCAGGGCCGAGAACAGGGCTCCCTGCTGGAACAGCACCCCGGTGTTACGCTCGACGGAGGCGACATCCGCCTTGGTCATCTCGGCCCGGTCGGTCCCGAACAGGGAGACGGAGCCGCCGTCCGGCTCCTTGAGGCCCAGGATCGTGTTCAGCAGCACCGTCTTGCCCGTGCCCGAGCCGCCGACCACGCCCAGAATTTCGCCCCGTTCGAGATCGAGGTCGAGGTTTTGATGGATCACATGCTCGCCGAACTGGCTCAGCAGGCCGCGCACCCGCACGACGGGCTCGGCCGGGGTCTTCAGCTCGGGAATGTTCAGCGCCTCGCTCAAACGCCCAGCTCCAGGAAGATCAGGGCGAAGACGGCGTCGAGGAAGATGATGGCGAAGATGGCCTGAACCACGGCGGCGGTGACGCGGCGGCCCAGGGACTCCACATCGCCGCTGACCGCCATACCCTGACGCGCGCCGATGGAGGCGACCACGATGGCGAACACCGGCGCTTTGGACAGCCCCACCATCAGGTGATTGCCGACGTCGTTGATCTCCACCATCCGCTGGATGAAGAACGACGGCCCGAGCGACAGCTGGCTCCAGGTCACCATCAGGCCGCCGAACAGCCCCGCCAGCATGGCGATGAAGGTCAGCAGGGGCAGCATGACCAACAGGGCCGCCAGACGCGGGATGACAAGCGCCTGGAACGGATTGACGCCCATGACCTGCATGGCGTCGATTTCCTGGTTCATCTTCATCGAACCGATCTCGGCGGCGAAGGACGAGGATGAACGGCCCGCCAGCAGCACGGCGGTGATGACCACGGCGAACTCCCGCAGCACGGAAATGACGATCAGCTCGACGGCGAACACATCGAACCCGAACTGGCTGAGCAGGTCCGCGCCGATGAAGGCCACCACAGCGCCGATGAAGAAGCTGGTCACCGCGACAATGGGAATGGCGTCGAGCCCGGCGCGCTCGGTCTGGCTGACCCAGGCGGCCCAGCGGATGCGCTTCGGGTGCTTGATCGCCGAGCCTGTGGCGGTGATGAGCCGCCCGAGGAAGGCCATCGACAGCATGGCCTCGCCGGCGATGTCGTACAGACCCTGGCCGATCTTGGCGAAGATGCGGGTGACCGAGTCCGTCCGCCGGGGCGCCGGCGCGCTCTCGCGCTCCAGCTTCTCGACCATGGCGTAGATGCGCCCGGCCTCGGGCCGCGAGGCCCAGGCGCCGTCGGGGACGTTGAAATGGGTGGCCTGCACCAGCGCCAGCGCGCCGGCGGTGTCGAACCTGCCCAGCCCGGCCAGATCGAAGGATGCCACCGTGCGCCCCTCGAGCGCGTCGTCCAGCCGGCGCGACAGACGGCCCAGCCCGCCCGTGGTCCAGTCGCCGGTCAGGCGCAGCACGTCGCCGCCCCCCTCCGACTCGATCTGGAAGTCCGCCCTGGCCATGTCTTTACCTAGAACGCCCCATCCGCTTTGCCCATGGTCAAGCCTGGCGCGGGATGAGAACGCAGCGGAGCCGTATTCGTTCGGCCACGCTCACGCTTTGTCCAGGATGGCCTTCGCCTGTCGCAGATCGGCCACGAACCGCTCACGCTCGGCCGCCTTCGCCGCCGCATCGGGGAGGCGCAGCAGGTAGGATGGGTGAACGGTCAAGAGCACGCGGGCGCCGTCGTCGAGGGTTATGGGCCGGCCCCGCTCCTTCGTCACCGCCGCCTTGCGGCCCAGCACGCCCAGCGCCGCCGTCGCGCCCAGCGTCAGGATCAGCTCCGGCTGAACCAGCGCGCGCTCATGATCCAGCCACCAGCGACAGGCCCTCACCTCGCCCGTGTCCGGCGTTTTGTGCAGCCGTCGCTTGCCCTGCGGCATATGCTTGAAGTGCTTGACGGCGTTGGTCAGGAAGACGTCCGCGCGATCGATCCCGGCCTCGGCCAGGGCCGCATCCAGCACCTGCCCCGCCGGGCCGACGAAGGGGCGGCCGGCCAGATCTTCGTGATCCCCCGGCTGCTCGCCCACGATCATCAGCCGCGCCCTGCGCAGTCCCTCGCCGCACACGCCTTGCGTCGCGTCGCGCCAGAGGGGGCAGCGGCGGCAGGCCTGAACGCCTGCTTCCAGTTCGGCGAGCGATGCGGGAACGATGCCGCCGCCCGCGAACACCTCGCGCTGCGGCAGGGCGGTCTTGTCCGTTCGGGGATTGGGCGTTGAGGCGGGCGCGGCGACCATGGTGTCCATGCGAACCAGCGACGCGGCCACCAGTTCCGGGATCAGCGCGGCCTCGGGCAGGTTCTTCCAGTAGCGCCTGGGCATCTCGCCCTGCATGGTCCGGGTCTTCAGCCGGGCCGGGTTGAAGGTCGAGGCGTAGTAGGTCTTCCAGAATTCCTCGATCTCGTCCTCGGCCGGCGCCATGTCGCGCGTGGCGGGCGGGCCGAAGCGCAGGGTCTGAGTATCCCAGAAGGCCGAACCGTCCGGCGTCAGGATCGACCAGCGCATGCCGGTGAACCGCCGCTGGAAGAAGGGCGCGGTGCGTTCGACCACCCGATGCGCGGGTTCGAACCAGGCCACCCAGGCCTCGCCCAGGTCATCGACCGTTTGCCGGAAGCGGACGAAGGCCTTCATCTTGTGGCTGGCCCGGCTGACGTTCTTCGCCCGCTCCATGGCGTCGGCGACATCGGGATCGCTGGCGATATGCATCAGCCTGGGCTCGGCCTTCAGGCGCCACAGCAGGCGGTAGAGGAGATCGAACCGGTCGCTGGAGCGGTGCAGGATCACCGACTGCGCCACATCCACGAAAGCCTTCGGCACGGCGAACGGCTCAGCCGCGCCCACCGGCGCCGGCGCCTCATCAAACAGCCCCTGCCCGCCCCCTCCGACGCGGAACGCCGCCTCGGCCGGCGTCACGCCGGCCACCCGGAACGCCCGGGCCGCCTGACGCCAGCTATCGAAATCGGTCTCGGACGTGAGCGCCGCTACGCGCATTAGAACAGGCTCATCTGCACCGGCCGCGCCTCGGGCGAGAGGCGGGCCCGCAGGTCGACGGCGTCCGTCAGGCCGCCCGGCGTCCAGTCCAGCGCCACGATGAACGGCCGCACCTTGTCGATGCCCCGGCACAGGCGGGCGATGTCTTCCAGCCGCAGGGTCTTCCAGCGGCGGATGGAGAGAATACGGTTGACCGTCTTCACCCCCAGCCCCGGCACCCGCAGCAGCATCTCGCGCGGCGCGGTGTTCACATCGACCGGGAACTGCTCGCGCCGGTTCAGAGCCCAGGCCAGCTTGGGGTCGATGGCGAGGTCCAGCATGCCACCCACCGTCGCCTCGCCGATTTCGGGCGGCGAGAAACCGTAGAACCGCATCAGCCAGTCGGCCTGATACAGCCGGTGCTCGCGCATCAGGGGCGGCTTCGACAGCGGCAGGTTCGACGAGGCGTCCGGGATCGGGCTGAAGGCGGAGTAATAGACCCGGCGCAGGCCGTAGCCGCCGTAGAGCGAGGCCGACCGGTCGATGATTTCCGTGTCCGGCGCCCCGTCGGCGCCGACGATCAGCTGGGTCGATTGGCCGGCGGGCGCGAACTTCGGCGGCTTGATGCGGTCTTTCTTCTGCGGCCGGGCGGCCTCGACCTTCAGCCGCACCTGGCCCATGGCCTTCTTGATGACGCCCACGTCCTTCTGCGGCGCCAGCCGTTGCAGGGCTTCGTCGCGGGGCAGTTCGATATTGGCCGACAGCCGGTCGGCGTAGAGCCCGGCCAGTTCCACCAGCTTCGGGTCCGCCTCGGGGATCAGCTTCAGGTGGATGTAGCCCCGGAACTGATGCTCCTCCCGCAGCTTTCGCGCCACCTCGACCAGCTGCTCCATGGTGTAGTCGCCGGAGCGGATGATGCCGGACGAGAGGAACAGACCCTCGATGTAGTTGCGGCGATAGAAGTTGAGCGTCAGCTCGACCACCTCGTCCACGCTGAACCGCGCGCGCGGCACGTTCGAGGACGCCCGGTTGATGCAGTAGGCGCAGTCGTAGATGCAGAAGTTTGTCAGCAGAATCTTGAGCAGGGACACGCAGCGCCCATCCGGCGTGTAGGCGTGGCAGATGCCCATGCCCTCGGTCGAACCGATGCCCTTGCCATCCGCGCTGTTGCGCTTCGACGTGCCGGACGAGGCGCAGGAAGCATCATATTTGGCGGCGTCCGCGAGGATCGAGAGTTTGCGGCGAAGATCGAGCTGGGCCATGTGTTCATGGTATGTTCCGCCGAGCGCCGCGTCCAGCGCGGCCGTAATAAAAAGCGGTTTTATCTCAGGAAATCGAGCAGCGAGGTCTGCCGTAGCTGGCTGATGACCTGGGCGGAGGCCTGGATGGCGACCTGCGACAGCTGCAGGTCGGTCAGGGCCTGGGCCATGTCGGCGTCGGTCTTGTCCGACACCAGCTCTTCCAGTGAGGTCTTCTGCTCATCCTGCGATTTCAGGATCGCGTCCACGCGGTTCTGCATCGAGCCGTTGCGCGCGGCGTAGTTGGTGACGTCGGCCGATGCGGCGTCGAGACGCGACAGCTGGGTGGTCAGGAAGGCCTTGATCGCCTCCGTCCCCTGCCCGGTGATCGGGGTGGTCTGATGATAGGCCTGGATGTCGCGGAAGATTTCGAACAGGTCGGTCCCCACCTCGTCAGCCAGGAAGCCGGTCTCCATCGTCGTGCCCTCGTCCAGGCGCGAAGCCTGTTTCAGGGTGTCATTGGTGAAGGTCGAGGCGACGCTGGGCGCGGCGGCCAGATCGGCCATGGTCATGACCTCGACCGGCGCGGCCTCGGTGTTGCCTCCGGCGAACAGGTAGCGGCCCTGATGCTTGGTGTTCAGTCCGTCCTGAACGATCTGGAATTGGGTCTGCAGCTCCAACATCAGGCCCTCAAGGCGCCCCGATGACAGGGCGTCGGCGATGGCCTGACGCGCGCCGCCGGACCCTTGCGAGACCCGGCTGAAGGCCAGGTCCTGGGCGCCGAGGCGGGCGGCGACCACCTCGCCGGTGTCGATGAAGCCCTGGATGCGGGCCTGGCTCGACTTCAGGGCGGTCAGGGTCTCGGATCCGCGCCCGAATCCGACAAGATCGGTGGCGTTCTTCTGGGTCGAGACGCGCTGCTCGGCTTCCTGGGCCCGGGTCTGGGCCGACATCAGGTCCAGCAGCGCCGACTGGTAGTTTCCGTAGGTCGATACCCGGGTCATCAGATCATCCCCAGAAGCGTGTCGTACATTTCGCGAGCGGCTTGAATCAAACGAGCCGAGGCGTTGAACGCCTGCTGATAGGTGGTCATCAGCACCAGCTCCTCGTCCAGATTCACCCCCTCCTCGCCGCGTTGGCGGGCGCTGGCCTCGGTGTAGAGGGCGGAGGCGCTGTCCTTGCGGCTGGCGGCGAGGGTCGCCTTGCCGCCGATGTCGCCGGCCAGTTCAGCGGCGTAGCGCGAGATCGAGATCGTGCCGCCTGAGGAATCCCCGGCCGCCTGGAAGGTCGTGGTGCGCTGGCCCGCGTCGGCCAGCGCCAGGGCGCCACGCCCGTCGCCGCTGGACAGGGCCGCAGTCCCTGCGGCGGCCGACAGATTGATCTGGGCCAAGGCCAGTTTCGACGGGCTCTGGCGGATGTCGGTGCGCAGCTTGAAGCCGTCGGCGCGCGAGGCGCGGACGCCGCCGCCGATGCCGAACATCTCGGTCAGCGAAATGCCCGAAGGCGCCTGGGTGGTCCGGTCCTCCAGCACCGTCAGGCGCGCTGCGGGATTGCTGTTGGCGGTGAAGGCCAGCGCTCCGGTCGTCGGATTGAGGGCGAAGCTGCCGAAACGGCCCACGCCCGTCGCCGTGTCGTTCAAGGCCGTCAACAGGTCGCCCACAGTCCCGCCGGCGGGGATGGCGACGGACAGGTCGCGGATCGTCGCGCCGCTCTCGCCCGTGAAGCGCATGGTCAGGGTCTGGCCGGCGGTGAAGCCATGCGGCGAGGCTGTGGTCAGACCGGCGTCATAGAAGCCCGGGCGGTTCGACGTGACCAGATCGTTGAGGCCGAAGTAGTGCGAGAACCCGCGACCGGCCTTGTTGCTGGGCGCCGTGGCGTCATCGGCGACGGCCACGCCGTTCGTTCCGGTCGCCGACAGGCTGAGCACGCCGTTGGTAAAGCTGGCGGTGGCCGCCCCGCCGAGCTGGGCGTTCAGGGTCGCGAGGAAGGTCGTCGGCGTGGCGGCGGCGCCGTTGACCGTCATGGTCGCGCCGGAGAAGACGATGTCGGCGCGGGCCTGGATCACGCCCGACGCATTGGTCACGGCAATGGTGGTCTGGCCGCTGAAGCCCGCGATCGCGCTTTCCAGCGACTGGCCGACGTTGCGCCCGGTCAGGGTCGTGGGCGGCGGCACGGCGGTCGAGGCGTTGTGGGCGCGGTTCAGCTCGTCAGCGACCCGGGCCATCAGCTCGCCCAGCCGCTCGGCCGCCTGCGGCGCATCCACGTCGCGCAGCTCGACCAGTCCCTTGATCTGGCCGGAGCTGATGCTGTCCATCAGGGGCCGCTTCTGGCCGCGCGGCTCGGTGACCCAGATCTCGTTGAAGGACGTCTCGCCGTTGACGGTGCCCGCGCGATTGTATTCCAGCGTCGCATGGCCCTCGCCGGCCAGCAGCACCCCGGCGCCGGTGCGTATCGACACCCCGCCGACCGCGCGCGCCGAGACGCGCACGTCCATCAGTTCGGACAGCTGGCCGATCAGGGCGCTCTGAGCCGTCTCGGCGCCGGATGCATCGCCCCCGGTCGAGGTGGCGCGGGCGATTTCGACGTTCAGGCTCTCGATCTGCTCGAGCAGGGCGTTGCCGCGTTCGACCGCACTCTGGATGCGACCGTCGGCGTCCTCGCGCACGGACTGGATCTGGCCTGACACGCGGGTGGACTCGTCAAACAGAGCCTGAACCCGGAACAGCGCCTCCTGACGCCGGGGCGAGGAGGTCGGGTCCTCGGCCGAAGCGGCGAAGGCCGAGAACACCTCGTCCACCCTGGAGAAGAAGCCGGTGTCGCCGCCGGGATCGCCGAACAGCGCCTGGATGCGGTCATACAGTTCGTAGCGCACGCCTTGCCGCCCCGCCTCGGACCCGGCGTTCATGCTGGCGGCCTGAAGGAAGCGGTCGGTGGCCAGCCGGATGCGGGTGACCTCGACGCCGACGCCGACGCCGTGGCTGGTGACGCTCTGCTGGTCGGCGATCTTGCGGACGTAGCCGGGCGTGTTGACGTTGGAGACGTTGTCCGAGACGACGCGCAGCTGGGTCTGGGCTGCGGTCAGGCCGGAGTTGGCCGTGTTCATGATCGAGGTCAGGGACATCAGCAGGCCTCCTGACGCGCGCGGCCCGGCAAGCCCTGCCCGCCCGGATGCGTTTTTTGCCCGGCGCGCGCGACCGCGCCACGGCTCAACACTTTGTTTTTCAACGATATCGCAAATCGCACGGCGGTCATGACCGGCAAGGGGCGCAAGCGGCGGGCCAATTGAGAAGGCCGCCCGGCACGGCAGAGGGCACCGGGCAAAAACCGTCGGCGGCGCGGCAAGATTCGACCGTGGGCGGCGGAAGCGGCGGCCGCACCCCTCAGGCAAATATCTTTCTATTTCAGAATATTGGGCGCGTTTTCGCGACTGGCCCGTGACTTGCGACGGGGCTGGCGAACCTTGGGCGCAGCAGGCGCCGCCGAACCCTTCGCGTCTGGCGACCCATGTCTGCTGAGAGCCTCCTGTCCGTCATCGCCGCCCCGGCCGCCGTTCCCGGCGCGTCCGCCGCTGCGCCCGCTGCGGGCGACGGCGATGCCTCGGCGTTCGAGGGTCTGCTGGCCGGCGCCGTCGCCGGGGAGTCCGACGCCACCGCCACGGAAGAGACCAAGGTCCAGGCCGACGTCGCCCAGACGGTTCCGGCCGTTCCCCTGCCCGTCATTCCGACCCTGGTGATCGAGACCGAGACAAAGGTCGAGGCGGAGGTCCTGCCCGCGCAGGAGCCGACGCCCGCCGGCGATTTCGCCGCCCTGCTGAAAGGCGCCGCCGAACCGCAGGTTCTGGCCGGCCCGGGCGAGGCCGCGCCGGACGCCAAGGCCACGACGCCCGCGCCCGACGTCCTGCCCGCCGTCGCCGATGCAGAGGCCGTCGCTGACGCCGAAGCCGCC
>DASWYI010000016.1:0-37571 GCA_036405055.1 Brevundimonas sp. | reverse complement strand
CGAGGCCCGCGCCGCCGCCGAGGCCGCCAACGCCGCCGCGCGTCAGGCCGAGGCCGACGCCCGCGCCGAGGTCGAGGGGGCGCGCCGCATGGAGAGCGTCGGCCGCCTGACCGGCGGCGTGGCCCAGGACTTCAACGCCCTGTTGGCCGTCATGACCAGCGCGCTGGATCTGATGCTGAAACAGGCCGACGACCCGCAGCGGGTGCGGCGTCTGGGTGAGGCCGCCCTGGCCGCCGGACAGCGCGGCGAGGCGCTGACGCGCCGCCTGACCGCCTTCAGCCAGGGCGAGGACGGCCACCCGGTGCAGACGCTGGACGCCGGCGTACTGCTGAAGGCCATGGAGACGCGCCTCCGCGCCCTCGCCGGTCCCGGCGTCGACCTGATGATCGAAGGCCCCGCCGAGGCGGCCCCCGCCCGCATCGACCCCGTCGCCTTCGAGGGCGCGGTCAAGGCGCTGGTCCGCAACGCCGTCGAAGCGGTGGACGGTCAGGGCTCGGTCGCCGTGCGGCTGGAGACCCTGATGGAGGGCGGCCTGCGCCTCAGCGTCCGCGATACCGGCCCCGGTCTGGACCGCGAGCTGGCGACCCGGGCGCTGGAGCCCTTCTTCACCACCAAGCCCGAGGCCCCGGGTCTGGGCCTGTCACAGGCCCACGCCTTCGCCCGCCAGTCCGGAGGCAAGCTGTCGATCGACAGCCTGCCGGGCGAGGGCGCCGAGGTGGCGATCACGCTTCCGCAGGCCGCCTGAACTCCGGCTAGCCCGGTTCGTTGAAGCGGGTGTAGGGTGGTTAACAACCCCGGAGGCTCCCCATGAAGATCCTGCGTTTCGTCCTGGTGCTGGCGGTGCTCGGTTACGCCGGCTGGCTGGCCTGGCCCTTCATCGCGCCGTTCTTCGAGGGCGCGTCGCCCGACGCGGCGGCCATGCGCGCCGGGGCCGAGGCGGAAATGGGCGGCGGCCTGCCTGTCGCCGTGCTGTGGATCGGCGCGGTGGGCCTGTATCTGATCGCCGCGGCCCTACTGGGGTCCGGCAACCCCAGAGCCGCCATCGCCTATTTCCTCGGCTTCATCGCCGACGCCGTGCTGCGTCTGGCCATCGACCGGGGCGGCGCGGGCTCGGGCGACATAGCCGCCCGCTCCACCGAATTGGCCCCTTCCGCCGTGACCAGTGCGGGCGTCGATCCGACCTGGCTGATCCTCGGCGTTCTGGTGCTCGTGGGCCTGCTGATCTTCGTCGTCAGCCGCCGCAGGCGCTCCACTCGCCAGCCCGGCCAGCTGTCCTTTTGACCGAGACCGGTTGATTCCCGCGCCCGACGGCCTAGGTTCCGCCCGCGCCTCCCCCGCGCCCGGACAGACAGAGGATTCCATGGCCGACGCCGCAGCCCCCGCTTCCTATGACGTGGTCATCATCGGGGGCGGCCCGGGCGGCTACAACGCCGCCATCCGCGCCGGACAGCTGGGCCTGAAGGCTGCCTGCATCGAGATGCGCGACACACTCGGCGGCACCTGCCTGAACGTCGGCTGCATGCCGTCCAAGGCCCTGCTGCACGCGTCGGAGCTGTTCGAACAGGCCGGGCATGAGTTCGCGGGCCTCGGCATCGAGGTCGGCACGCCCAAGCTGAACCTGACGCAGATGATGGCCCAGAAGGCCGAGAGCGTCGGCGCCCTGACCAAGGGCATCGAGTTCCTGTTCAAGAAGAACAAGGTCGACTGGATCAAGGGCCGTGGCCGCATCGCCGGCGCCGGTCAGGTCGAGGTCACGGCGGCGGATGGAACCGTCTCGACCCTGACCGCCAAAGACATCGTCATCGCCACGGGCTCCGAGCCCACGCCCCTGCCCGGCGTCGATTTCGTCGAAGGCCGCGTGATCGATTCCACCGGCGCCCTGTCGCTGCCGGCTGTGCCGGGACATCTGATCGTCATCGGCGCGGGCGTGATCGGGCTGGAGCTCGGCTCGGTCTGGCGTCGCTTGGGCGCCCAGGTCACGGTGGTGGAGTTCCTCGACAAGGTCGGCGCCGGCATGGACGGCGAGGTGGCCACGGCCTTCCAGCGCGGTCTGGCCAAACAGGGCATGACCTTCCGCATGGGCACCAAGGTCACCGCCGCCACGGTGGGCAAGGACGGCGTGGAACTGACGCTGGAGCCCGCGGCGGGCGGAACGGCCGAGACCCTGAAGGGAGACGTGGTTCTGGTGGCCATCGGGCGGCGTCCCTACACCGCCGGTCTGGGGCTGGAGACGGTCGGGATTGAGACTGACAAGCGCGGCTTCCTGCTGAACGACCATCTGAAGACCGGCGCGGCCGGGGTCTGGGTCATCGGCGACGTGACCACCGGCCCGATGCTGGCCCACAAGGCCGAGGAAGAGGCGGTGGCCGTCATCGAATACATCGCCGGCAAGGCGGGCCACGTCGACTATGACTTGGTCCCCAGCGTCATCTACACCGCGCCTGAAGTCGCCTGGGTCGGCAAGACCGAGGAGCAGCTGAAGGCGGCCGGTGTCGCCTTCAGGAAGGGCAAATTCCCCTTCGCCGCCAACTCCCGCGCCAAGATCAACCACGAGACCGACGGCTTCGTGAAGGTGCTGGCCGACGCCGCGACCGACAAGGTTCTGGGCGTCCACATCTTCGGGCCCCAGGCCGGCGAGATGATCGGCGAGGCCTGCATCACCATGGCCTTCGGCGGCGCGTCGGAAGACATCGCCCGCACCTGCCACCCCCACCCGACCCGCTCGGAAGCCGTCAAACAGGCGGCCATGGGCGTCGAGGGCTGGACGATGCAGGCTTAATTTCTGCGCAGGCCGCTCAGCGCGATCCGCGAGCGGCCGAAATCGAGCATCACGCGGCGGAAGCGGAACAGAAGATCCGCCCCGATCAGCAGCGCCGGCCGCTCCGTCAGCGCCAGCGCCTCGAAGGCGTGCAGGTCGGCGAACAGCAGGGGCGTGTCCCCCAGCCTCTGGTTGGAAATGACCAGATCGGGCGCGATCCCGGCGCGGGCCGTCAGCACCTGGCCGGTGACGCCGTAGACCTCGATGCGTTCGCCCTCGGTGGTGTCCAGCCCGACGGCGCGCAGCAGGGCCGTGTTGCCGATCGAATACTGCGCCCCGCTGTCGACGAAGACGTCCACCGGCCGGCCGGCTGCGCTGGCGCTGGTCAGGATCAATTGGCCGAACCGCCCGCGCCGCGCCGGACGACCTTCGCGGGACAGGCGCGAACCGGTGGCGAAGGCGTCGCTGTTGGTCAGAACATCGGTCCCGGACGGCGTCAGGCGGACAGTGTTGCGGACCAGATCGAAATTCAGCCGGAACCGCGCCAGCACGTCCAGCCCGATCAGGCCGTCGGCGGCCAGAAGCGCGCGGGGAAACACCGGACAGGTGAGGTCGTCAAACCGGCGTCCGCCGACCCCCAGCCGCCCGATGTGGACCGTGGGCGCGACCTCGGCCGAGGTGATGCCATGAACCAGCACCGGCGCGGCGGGGGGCAGGGCCATCTCGGCCGCCAGCTCGGCGCTGATGACGCTGGCGCCCGCCCCGGTGTCGACCACGAACGGCCGCCGCGCCCGGCCGTTGACCGAGGCATAGAGCGACATCCGGGTCAGCAGGTTGTTCAGCAGGCGCGGGGCCTCGGCCTCCTGCGCCGGCGTGTCCTGAGCCGATGCGCGCGAAGCCAGCGCCAGCCCGGCGAGGGCGGCCAGGACGGCGCGGCGATCAAAGTTTCCGGTCATTCCGACCGACCTCCCCCGAGGTGTTTTTCTTACTCTATGCCCGGGGATGCGCCGCCGCATAGGCGCCCAGCAGCCGGGCCGCGTCGACGCCGGTGTATTTCTGGGTCGTGGACAGGCTGGCGTGACCCAGAAGCTCCTGGATCGCGCGCAGGTCGGCCCCGGCCCCCAGCAGATGCGTGGCGAAGCTGTGTCGCAGGGCGTGGGGCGTGGCCGAGGCGGGCAGGCCCAGCCGTCCGCGCAGCCGCTGCACCGTCGCCTGCACATGGCGCGGACTGAGCGGCCCGCCGCGCCGCGCCCGGAACAGGGGCTGGTCCGCCTCGAGCACGAAGGGCTGCAGCGCCAGATAGGCCTCGACCGCCGCCCGCACGGCAGGCAGCACCGGCGCCATCCGCGTCTTGCCGCCCTTGCCGATTATGCGCAGGCTGTCGGGCAGGGGCGCGTCCGAGCGCAGCAGCGACAGGGCCTCCGAAATCCGCAGGCCGCATCCGTAGAGCAGCGACAGGACCGCCCGGTCCCGCGCGGCCTCCCACGGTTCGGTGTCGGGGTCGGCCTCGGGCTCCAGCAGCATCCCGCGCGCCTGATCCTCGGTCACGGGCCGGGGCAGCGACGCCTTCACTCGCGGCCCCCGCACCAGCGCCAATTGCGGCGCCGGCGTGCCCAGCCGCCGGTCGAGGAAGGCGTGGAAGCCGCGGATGGCGGACAGGGTCTGGCTCAGCGACCGCGCCGCCAGCGGATGGTCGCCGCCCCGCCGCTCGGCCAGATGCGCCCGCACCTCGGCGGCGGTCACCTTGCCCAGATCGGCCAGCGACTGCGCCCCGCCGCGATAGGTCTGCAGAAACGCGAGATACAGCCGCCCGATGTGGCCATAGGCCTCCAGCGTGCGGGGCGACAGGCGGCGCTCGTGCGCCAGATGCTCCAGCCAGGCCGAGAGGGCCTGATCGGCGGTCATCCCATCACCGGCCAGCGCTCGCCCATTCGTTCGACCACGCGGGTGACGAAGGCGGCCAGCTCGCAGCCCATCTCGGGCGTGAAGCCGTCGGCCTCGGGCGAGCCGAAGGCGCACAGCGCGTGGCGCGGGCCTTCCGAACCGGGGAACATCAGGGCCATGCGGATCAGGGCGACGGACTTCACCTCGTCCTCCGCCGCGCCGAACAGGTTCAGCCCCTCGAACGCCGGTCCCAGCCAGTGCAGGCCGTTCTGACCCAGCAGCCCGTCCACCCGGCCCTCGTCCAGCGCGCGCCAGCCAAAGGGCACGCCGCCGGTCTTCTCCACCGCGATGGCCGCGCCCGCCAGGCCGAATCGTCCCTGCGCCGCCGCATCCAGACGGCGGGCGAGGTCGGAATGGTTGCGCGCCTCCATCAGGTCCAGGGCGGCGACATGGGTCTGGGTCTGGGCGGCGAAATTGGCACGGGCGATCAGCTCGATCTGACGCCGCGCGCCCGCCTCGCGCTCGGCCACGGCCTCAAGCCGGATCAGGGCCGCCGCCCCGAACTCGACCACGTTGGGACCGCTGGAGCGCAGACCCAGCTCCTCCAGCAGGGACCGGTCGCCCGACAGATGCTCCGGATGGGCGTGCAGCCACTCACGTACGCGCGGCCAGTGCAGGCCGTCGTCGGCGTCGAGCGATGAAAAGAGGTCAGGGGACCCGGTCACTGAGCCCCTCCCGGGCCGATTTACAGAATCGACTGACCGGTCTTGCCCCAGTCCGCCAGGAAGGCATCAAGCCCCTTGTCGGTTAAGGGGTGTTTGACGAGCGCCTTGAAGGTGTCGGCCGGAATGGTCGCGGCGTCAGCCCCGGCGCTGGCCGCGGCGCTGACATGGCCCGGATTGCGCAGGCTCGCCGCCAGGATCTGCGTCTCGAAACCATGCACATCATACAGGACGCGGATTTCCTCCAGCAGGGCGATGCCGTCGGCGCCGTGGTCCTCCAGCCGCCCGACGAAGGGCGAGATGAAGGTCGCGCCGGCCTTGGCCGCCAGCATGGCCTGGGCCGCGCTGAAGCACAGGGTGACGTTGGTCTTGATCCCCTTGTCCGAGAAGGCCCGCGCCGCGCGCAGTCCGTCCCAGGTCAGGGGCAGCTTCACCACCACGTTCGGGGCGATGGCGGCGAGCTTGTCGCCTTCCTTGACCATGGTCTCGAAGTCGGTCGCCACGGCCTCGGCCGAGATCGGCCCCTCGACCAGGGCGCAGATTTCAGCGATGACCTCGGCGATGTTGCGACCGGATTTGGCGATCAGCGAGGGATTGGTGGTGACGCCGTCCACCATGCCGGTGGGGACCATGTCCTTGATGACGGCGACGTCGGCTGTGTCGAGAAAGAGTTTCATGAGGAAGGGGTTTAGCGGCGTGAAGCGGGTCCGTCGATCCTCCCCATTGGGGGAGGGGGACCGCGGAGCGGTGGAGGGGGCCAACCCCATCCGCCGGCGCCTGAACTTGCCCCCTCCACCACCCTTCGGGCGGTCCCCCTCCCCCAGCGCTTCGCTAGGGGGAGGAATTGAAAGTCGCCAGCGTCCTCATTCCCCTGCCGGTGCCCGAGGCCTTCGATTACCAAGTCCCCGAGGGCGTGGACGTCGTGCGCGGCGATCAGGTGGCCGTGCCGCTGGGGCCGCGCCTGATGCGGGGCATTGTGTCAGAGGCGCGCGAGACCACCGGATCGAACCGGCGGCTGAAAGCCATCGACCACGTGCTGGACGATCCGCCGCTGCCTGAGAAGACGGTGGATTTCGTCGAATGGGCGGCGCGCTGGACCCTGTCGGCGCCGGGCGAGATGGCGGCGACGGCGCTGAAGGGCCTGCGCGCGCCAAGGCCCCGCCCGGAGCGGCGGGTGCGGCGCGTCGGCGATGCGCAGCCTGCCCGGCCCACGGCGGCGCGCACGGCGGTGCTGGAGGCGCTGGGGCAACGGTCGATGGCCGGGGCGGACCTTGCCCGGGCGGCAGGGGTGTCATCCGGCGTGGTCAAGGGTCTGCTGGACGAGGGCGTGCTGGAGGTCATCGAGATCGAGGCGGTGTCGGCGTTCGATGCCCCCGATCCAGACCATGCGCCCGCATCGCTCAATCCGGATCAGGCGGCGGCGGCGGACGCGATCGCAAAGGGCGTCGAGAGCCGGGCCTTCGCGCCCTTCCTGCTCGACGGGGTCACTGGGTCCGGCAAGACCGAGGCCTATCTGGAGGCGGCGGCGCGGGCGCTGAAGGCCGATCCGGCGGCTCAGATCCTGATCCTGCTGCCCGAAATCGCCCTGACCCAGGCCCTGATCGCGCGCATCACCGCCCGCTTCGGCGCCGCCCCCGCCGAGTGGCATTCCGGCGTCGCCCCGCCGCGCCGGCGTCAGGTGTGGGAGGCGGTGGCGGTCGGCCGCTGCAACATTGTGGTCGGCGCCCGCTCGGCCCTGTTCCTGCCGTTCACAAGCTTACGCCTGCTGGTGGTGGACGAGGAGCACGACGGGTCGTTCAAACAGGACGAGGGGCTGGTCTATCACGGCCGCGATCTGGCCGTGGCCCGGGCGCGGATCGAGGGGGCGACGGTCGTTCTGGCCTCGGCCACCCCGTCGCTGGAGACATTGGCCAATGCTCAGGCCGGGCGATACGGCTGGCTGAAACTGGCGGCGCGGCACGGGGCGGCGGTGTTGCCCGACATCCGCCTGCTGGACCTGCGCGAAGCCCCGCCCGATCCCCAGACCTGGCTGTCCCAGCCGCTGCGCGAGGCCATCGGCGAAACCCTGATGCGGGGTGAACAGACGCTGCTGTTTCTGAACCGGCGCGGCTACGCCCCGGTGGTCCTGTGCCGGGTCTGCGGCCACCGGATGACGGCGCCGGACACCGACAGCTGGCTGGTGGAGCATCGCTACACAGGGCGGCTGGTGTGCCACCTGACAGGCTTCTCGATGGCGCGGCCCAAGGTCTGCCCGTCGTGCTGCGCGACGGACTCGCTGGTCTCGGTCGGCCCCGGCGTCGAGCGGGTCGAGGAGGAGGTGCGCCAGCTGTTCCCCGAGGCCCGCACGGCGGTGTTCAGTTCGGACACCGCGCCCGACGCCAAATCCGCCCGCGCCCTGATCCAGTCGATGGTGGATGGCGAGATCGACATCCTCGTGGCGACCCAGGCAGCGGCAAAGGGACACAACTTCCCCAGGCTGACCCTCGTCGGCGTGGTCGACGCCGATCTGGGCTTACGCGGCGGCGATCTGCGGGCGGCAGAGCGCACCTATCAACTGCTCAGTCAGGCCACGGGCCGGGCGGGCCGCGCCGACCGGCCGGGCCGCGCCATCCTGCAGACCTGGACGCCCGAGCATCCGGTGCTTCAGGCCCTGGCGGCGGGCGACCGCGACGCCTTCGTCGCCGCCGAGATGGCCGAGCGCGAGGCCGCGTCCCTGCCGCCGCACGGGCGGCTGGCGGCCATCATCCTGTCGAGCGAGAACGCAGCGGCCGTCGAGAAGGTCGCCGCCGATCTGGCCGCCGCTATTCCCAATGCCGAGCGTCTTGAGGTCTATGGCCCCGCCGACGCGCCGCTGGCGCTGGTGCGCGGACGGCGGCGCAAGCGGCTGCTGGTCCGGGCCGACCGGGACGTGGACCTGCAGGGCTTCCTGCGGGCCTGGCTGATGCGGGTGAAGGTTCCGGGGTCGGTGCGGCTGAGCGTCGACGTGGATCCGTATTCGTTCCTGTGAACACGGTCCTTCTCCCCTTGCGGGAGAAGGTGGCCGAGCGGAGCGAGGTCGGATGAGGGGTCTCGCTAGCGGTCAGGGATTGTCGTGTCGAAGTGGATAAGGACGGGTCCCGTCGACCCCTCATCCGTCAGCCTTCGGCTGCCACCTTCTCCCGCAAGGGGAGAAGGGAGGAGATGACTACCCCCAGGGCCCCGAAGGCGTAACCGGCACCCCGGTGGTGGTCGAAGCAGGCGCCGCCGCACGCGGCTTCATCCCCATCTTCGCGCCCAACTCCATCAGGGCGCGGACGCGGTTGCCGGTGGCGGGGTGGGTCGAGAACAGGTTGTCGGCCCCGCGCCCGGCCAGCGGATTGATGATGAACAGCTGGCCCGAGGCCGGATTGCGCTCCGCCGTCGGGTTGTGGATGCGCCGGGCATAGGCGTCGATCTTCTCCAGCGCCAAGGCCAGGGCGTTCGGATCACCGGCGATCTCGGCCCCGACGCGGTCGGCCTCGTATTCTCTGGAGCGGCTGATCGCCATCTGCACCAGACCGGCGGCCATGGGCGCCAGGATCATCAGGGCCAAGGTCCCGATCATCCCGCCGGGCCGCTCACGGTCATCGCCGCCGCCGAAGAACATGGCGAAGTTGGCCAGGGCCGAAATCGCCCCCGCCACCGTCGCCGTGACCGTCATGGTCAGGGTGTCGCGGTTCTTCACATGGGCCAGCTCGTGGGCCATCACCCCGCGAATCTCCTCACGGGTCAGCATGTCCAGCAGGCCCGTGGTGGCGCAGACGGCGGCGTTGGCCGGATTGCGGCCCGTGGCGAAGGCGTTGGGCTGGTCGTTCGGAATGATCGCCACCACCGGACGCGGCAGTCCGGCGCGGTCGGCCATCTCCAGCACATCGGCGACATAGGTCCGCACCACGGCGTTTGGATGCGACCCGTCCACCGGCTGGGCGCGGTACATCTTCAGCACGATCTTGTCGGCGTTCCAGTAGCTGAACAGATTCATGCCGCCGGCGATCAGCAGGGCGATCAGCATGCCCGCGGCCCCGCCGATCAGATAGCCGATGCCCACGAACAGGGCTGTCAGGGCGGCCAGCAGGATGAAGGTCTTGGCGTGGTTCATCGGTCTCTAATCGCTTGGCGGCGGTGGCGCCGCGCTGTTGATCCATTATGTGAGGCGCTGGCCTTCCGGCCTCAAGAGAGCCGCCCTGTGACCGATGAGCCCACCCCCGCTGACGCCGCCGCCCCGGTTCTGAACGCCGACGTCCCTCATGCAACGCCGGAGAAGCCCCTGAGCGAGGCCGCGCGGCGGGCTTTGCTGGAGGCGGCCGAACGCCGCGCCGCCGAGGCGGAAAGGGCCCTTCCGGCCGAGCACGGCGGGCCGCGCGGGCCTGAACCCACCCGCTACGGCGACTGGGAGAAGAAGGGCCTCGCGGTCGACTTCTGATTTTTCGAACGAACGGCCCCGCTTTGCGTTAACCTTTCGTTGACGATGCGGAGACGGCTGATGCGGGCGACGGCGATCATCGGGGCTGCGGCCCTCTGTCTCATGGCCGGCGCGGCCCAGGCCCAGACGGCCCCGCCGCCGGCGCGCGCCGTATGGGGCGTCGCCGCCTATGGCCAGCCGGTCTATGGCCGACCCTATGGCTACCCGCCGGGCTACGCCGGACCCGGCACGCCCCTCTCGGAGATCGAGACCCAGGCCTATGTCCGCACCGGCGAGAATGCCGACGGCTACGCCCACTACGGCTACGGCGGCTATCCGTCGGCCTACCGCTACGATGGTTACGGCCAGGGCTACGGCTACAGCCGCTATCGCGAGGGTTACGGCTATCGCGGCGACGGATACCGCCGTGAGCGAGTGCGCCAGGGCTATCGCGACGAATGGGGCTACAACGACGACCGGCCGCCGACCGCGCGTGGCTACGGGCGCGACGGCCACCGTCATCGGGGCGACCACTACGACGGCTGCGGCTGTCCGGATGTCTATCTTTACGACCGCTGAGCGCGCCTTTCGGGGGAAATGGCGCGTCGCCGTTCCCCCCTGCGGTGCAACGTCGGCGGATCAGGGCTGAGCGGGCCTAGAAAGGCCTGTTGATGAGGGAGGCGATGGCTGTGAAACAGTGGCTTGCACCGGTGCTGGGCGCCGGCCTTCTGTTGGCGGGACCGGCCCTGGCCGGCGATCCCCGCAGCGGCGGACATGGCGGCGGCCACGGCGGCGGACATCCGCCCGCCCCGCCCCCAGCCTGCTGCCACGGCGGCGGGAACACCAATGTGAACGTCAACGTCAACGCGAGCGCGTCGGCCTCGGCCTATGCGGGCGGCTACATCAACGCCCATGGCTATGACTTCGGCGGCGGCGGGTATCGCGGCGGCGGCGGCGTGATCTACACGGGCGGCGGCTACGGCGGCGACGCGGGCTTCGGTTATTATGGCGGCGGACCCGTCTATGCCGAGATGCCCGCCGGCTGCGGCGCTCCGCCCAGCGCGCCCTTCGGCTATGCGGTCAGCGGCATGGGCCGGGACTACCGCAACGCCCCGGCCGTGCGGCCCGACGCGGGCTGCCCGGGCGGCGGAAATCCGCCCCCGTGCCAGAGCCGCTGCGACAGCCATGGCGGCGGCTCGGGCTACAGCCAGAGCTACGAGGTCTATTACGAGGAACGCACCGAAAGCGGCTCGACCTGGACCCGCGAGGACCGCGGCGGCCGCTACGGCGACAGCCGGCGCCATGAGGATCAGGACCGCGGCGGCTATCACCCCGCCCCGACCGATGGCTGGGTCTCCTACGGCTGCGGCTGCGGCTCATCCAGCGGCGACGCGCGCCCCTACGGCTATGACCACGACGGCGAGGCCGACCACCGCAGCGACGGCGACCACCGGCCGCCCCCGCCGCGCTACCAGCCGCCCGCGCCGCCCCCGGCCCCGCCGCCGCACCGTCCGCGCCAGGAATACCGTCAGGAGCCCGGCGAGCGGGGCTAGGGCGTGATCCTGAAAAGTGGCCTCCGGTTTTCGGGCTAGATCACGCCAAGGCTAAAGGCCGCTGATCGATTCCACGATCCCGGACGCCGCCAGCAGGGGGTTGTCCGCCCCCACGATCGGGCGCGCCACGACCAGATGGGTGGCCCCGGCCTTCAGCGCGTCCTCAGGCGTCGCCACCCGCTGCTGATCGCCCTTGTCGGCGCCGGCGGGGCGCACGCCCGGGGTGACGATCAGGAAGTCGGGACGGCCCGCCGCCACGGCGATTTCCCTGACGCGCGCGGCCTCCAGCGGGCTGGACACCACCCCGTCGACGCCGCAGTCCAGCGCCTGCCTCACCCGCCGCTCGACCAGAGCCGCCGCGTCAAAGCTATAACCGATCTCGATCAGGTCGACGTCCGACAGGCTGGTCAGGACCGTCACGGCCAGAATCTTCGTGCCCGACCCCGCCTTGTCGCGCCCGGCGACGGCGCCGCGCATCACCTGCGGTTCGGCATGGACGGTGACCAGATCACAGCCGCCCTCGGCCACCGAACGGGCCGCGCCTTCGACCTGGGCGCCGATGTCGTGCAGCTTCCAGTCCTGGAACACCGACTTGCCGCCCGCCCGCAGCTCATGGGCGAAGGCCACCCCGCCCGGCCGCGCCAGCAGCGTCAGCCCGATCTTGTAGAAGATGACCGTCGCCCCCAGCCGGTCCACCATCGCCCGCGCCGCCTCGATCGACGGCAGGTCCAGCCCGACGATCAGGCGCGGGTCAGTGAGCATGGGCAGGGACATCGACGATCTCCGGTTGACCGGCTAGACAGGACACGCGCGCAGGCGCGCGGGTCCCCGAAAAGGGCCGGCGGATGGATTTATTGGGCGAGGGCATCTCATGGACGCGGTCGATCTGGGGGTCAACCTGTTCGTGGCGCTGTTCGCCCTGGTCGATCCCATCGGCAACATCCCGATCTTCGCGGCGGCGACAGCGGGGGCCAGCCTGCGTCAGCGCCTGTCGGTCGCGGCCCTGATCTGCCTGTTCGCGGCGGGCTTCCTCGGCTTCTTCTTCTTCACCGGCATTTCGCTGCTTCAGTTCTTCGGCATCTCGCTGGCGGCGTTCCGCATCGCGGGCGGCATCCTGCTGCTGCTGCTGGGCCTCGACATGACCAGCGGCGAGTTCCTGAAGACCTTCCATGATCCGGATCACGACCCCGGCGACGTGCGCGGCTATGCGCGCCGCCGGTTCCAGCGGCTGGTGGTGCCCTTCGCCATCCCCCTGATGATCGGCCCCGGCGCCATCTCGACCATCATCATCCAGGCGGGCGAGGCCGCGAAGATCGGCCCGGCGGGTCAGGCCGCGGGCGTCGCCGCCATCCTCGCCGCCAGCCTGGCCGCCTTCCTGTGCTTCGCCGCCACCGGCCCGATCAGCCGTCTTCTGGGCAATGTCGGCATGTCGATCGTGGTGCGGGTGCTGGGCCTGATCCTCTGCGCCCTGGCGATCCAGTTCATCCTGATGGGCCTGTCGGAGGCCCTGCCCGGCATGATCTCTGGCGCCGTCACCACCCCCTATCCGGAAGGCGGCCACTAGAGCCTAGCCCAGCGCCTTCATCGCCGGTTTCAGCGCCGCCTCGGCCTTGCGGAAGTCCTTCCACGGATCGGGCGTCTTCAGCAGGGCGGCGGCGTCGTGCAGCGTATAGGCGCGGGGGTCCAGCCCGGCCTTCACCTGCCCCCAGCTTAAGGGGAAGGCGATGCCCGCCCCCGGCCGCGCCCGCGGCGACCAGGGGGCCACCGCCGTCGCCATGCGGCCGTTACGCAGATAGTCGAGGAAGGTCTTCCCGCCCCGCGCCTTCTTGGAGAGGGTGGTGGTGAAGCGGTCGGGATGGTCGGCGCGGATCGCCTCCGACACCGCCTTCGCAAACGCCTTGCATTCGTCCCACGCGACGCGGTTCCGGGCGTCGGCCTTGATCGGGACCACGACGTGCAGGCCCTTGCCGCCCGTGGTCTTGCAGAAGGCGGCGAGGCCCAGGCTCTCCAGCTTCGCCTTCACCACCTTTGCGGCGGCGATGACATCGGCGAAGTCCAGCCCCTCGTCGGGGTCGAGGTCGAAGGTGACCTGCTCCGGCGTCTCCGGGTCGCCCGGCTTGCAGCCCCAAGGATGCAGCTCCAGCCCGCCGGACTGGCCGATGGCGACCAGCCCGCCGACATCGACCACGCCGATATAGGGCTTGCGCTCCTTCACATCGATCAGCTTCAGGCGCGGGTTCGAGCCCGGCATGGCGTGGCGCTGGAAGAATTTTTCACCGGTGATCCCCTCGGGCGTGCGGATGATCGACACGGGCCGGTCGGCGACGTGGGGCAGGATGCGCGGGGCCGCCATCTCGTAATAGCGGACGAGCTCGGCCTTGGTGATCGCGGGCTGAGCGTCCGTCGCAGGCCACAACACCTTGTCGGGGTTGGAGATGGTGACACCGGCCACCACCAGCCTGCCCGGCTTCCCGCCCGGCACGGCCAGCTGCGGCGGGCGGGCCGCCACACCCTTCTCCTTCGACGGGTCGGACGGGGCCTGGGGCGCTTCAGTCACCTCCGCCGCGCCCTTGTCCTCGCGCAGGCCCTTGAACGCCGCCTGACGCAGCGAGCCGGTGTCGGTGTAGCCGCCGTGCTCGACCTCGGCGACCAGCACCGGTTTCACCCAATGGATGGTCTGGCCGCTTGAGCCCGACTTCCTCGGCGCCCCCTTGCCGACGAAGGGGCTGTGGTCCGTCTCCGCCGCCTTCAGCGCCGGCAGCAGGGTCTTCAGCAAGGGTGCGCTGTATCCCGTCCCGACCCGGCCCAGATGGCGCAGGCCTCCCGTATCAGCGACCCCGACGATCAGGGAGCGGAAGCGCGCCCCTTCGCTGGTCCAGCCGCCGATCACCACCTCGTCCCGGCCCCGGCATTTGGACTTCAGCCAGGTGGACGACCGGCCCGCGTGATACGGCGCGTCCAGTTTCTTGGAGATGACGCCCTCCAGATCCATGCGGCAGGCGCTTTCCAGCACCGCCTGACCGGTCGAGGCGAAGTGGTCGACATAGCGGATGCGCCCGCGCGCCGCCTTGGGGATGCGGTCGATAAAGGCCTGCAGCCGCGCCTTGCGGTGGCTGAGCGGCAGGCCGCGCAGATCCTCCGGCCCCTCGAACAGCAGGTCGAAGGCGAAATAGATCAGCGCGCCCGTGTCGCCGTCCGATATGGCCGCCTGCAACGCCGAGAAGTCCGGCATGTGATCCTTGGCCAGGGCGCACAGCTCGCCGTCCACCACCGCGTCGGGCCAGCGGGCGGCGTCGGCCGCCAGCTCCGGAAACTTCGCCGACCAGTCCAGTCCTTTCCGCGTCCGCACCGTCCCGCGCCCCCCGCCCGACGCGACCTGCAGCCGGTATCCGTCGAACTTGATCTCATGCGCCCAGCCCGCCCCCTGCGGCGGATACTCGGCGACCTTGCACAGCTGGATGGGCACGAAGGCGTGGGGCTTGCTCGCCTTCGAGGTGACGGCGGCGCGCGCCGTCGGCGGCGGAGGCCCCTTGCGCGCCACCGGCTTTGACGCGGTCCACTGCGTCTTGCCCGCCGCGATCTCGGCCAGCGACCGGCCGGTCGCCACGCTGGCGTCGATCTCCATATTGGCGTCGCCCTCGCCCGGCATGGCGTGCTCGTCCTTCTCCTTGATGAGCAGCCAGTTGTTGCGCTTGGAGGGCTTCCCCCGATCCGCCTTCAGCCGCACCAGAGCCCAGCCGCCCTTCAGCCGCTCGCCGTGCAGGGTCATCTTGACCGAGCCGCGCGCGAAATCGGCGTCCAGGGTCTCGGGATGCTGCGGCTCCCAGGTTCCACGGTCCCACATCTGCACCGTGCCGGCTCCATAGTTGCCGGCGGGAATGGTCCCCTCGAACGATCCGTAATCCAGCGGATGGTCCTCGACCTCGACCGCCAGCCGCTTCACCGCCGGATCCCGCGACGGCGCCTTCGTCACCGCCCAGGACTTCAGCACCCCGTCCGCCTCGATGCGGAAATCATAATGCAGCCGCGTCGCCGCATGCCGCTGGATCAGATAGACGCCCCCGACCCGCGAGCCCTTCTTGGCGCCCTTGGGCTCCGGCGTCTCCGCAAACCGCCGCTTGGCCCGATACGTCTTCAGCTCACCACGCAAGACCGCCTCCGTGAGGTGTCAGCCGGAGTCAACGCGGGAGGGCGGGAATGGCGCCGAGGCAAGAAAAAGGGCGGGCCCGTTGCCGGACCCGCCCTCTTCGTTTCAGTCGTTAGCTGAGCGTCCCGACCCTGCGGTCGGGACTGGCCGGACTTAGAAGTCCATGCCGCCCATGCCGCCGCCCATGCCGCCCATGTCGGGGGCGCCGGCGGCCGCCTTCTTCGGCGCGTCGGCCACGGCGGCTTCGGTGGTGATCAGGATCGAGGCCACCGAGGCGGCGTCAGTCAGGGCGGTGCGGACCACCTTGGCCGGGTCGATCACGCCCATCTGCACCAGATCACCGTACTCTTCCGTCTGGGCGTTGAAGCCGAAGGTGGCCGAGGCGTTCTCCAGCACCTTGCCGACCACGATCGAGCCCTCGACCCCGGCGTTTTCCGAGATCTGGCGGATCGGCGCCTGGATGGCGCGGCGGATGATGGCGATGCCGGCGGTCTGGTCGGCGTTGGCGCCGGTCAGGCCGTCAAGCGCCTTGGACGCCTTCAGCAGGGCGATGCCGCCGCCGGGGACGATGCCTTCCTCAACCGCCGCACGCGTGGCGTTCAGGGCGTCGTCGACGCGGTCCTTCTTCTCCTTGACCTCGACCTCGGTCGAGCCGCCGACGCGGATGACCGCGACGCCGCCGGCCAGCTTGGCCAGACGTTCCTGCAGCTTTTCCTTGTCGTAGTCCGAGGTGGTGTCCTCGATCTGCTTCTTGATCTGGCCGATGCGGGCCTCGATCTCGTCCTTGCCGCCGACGCCGTCCACGATGGTGGTGTCGTCCTTGGTGATGGTGACCTTCTTGGCCTTGCCGAGCATGTCGAGGGTGACGTTCTCGAGTTTGATGCCCAGGTCTTCCGAGATCACCTGGCCGCCGGTCAGGACGGCGATGTCCTCCAGCATGGCCTTGCGGCGGTCACCGAAGCCCGGGGCCTTGACGGCGGCGACGCGCAGGCCGCCGCGCAGCTTGTTGACCACCAGGGTGGCCAGGGCCTCGCCCTCGATGTCCTCGGCGATGATCAGCAGGGGACGGCCCGACTGCACCACGGCCTCCAGGATCGGCAGCATGGCCTGCAGCGACGACAGCTTCTTCTCGAACAGCAGGATCAGCGGCTCTTCGAGCTGAACCTCCATCTTGTCGGCGTTGGTGATGAAGTAGGGCGACAGGTAGCCGCGGTCGAACTGCATGCCCTCGACGACGTCCAGCTCGGTCTCGGCGGTCTTGGCTTCTTCAACCGTGATGACGCCTTCGTTGCCAACCTTTTCCATGGCCTTGGCGATCATCTCGCCGACTTCGCCGTCGCCGTTGGCCGAGATGGTGCCGACCTGGGCGATTTCGGAGTTGTTCGAGACCTTCTTGGCCGAGGCCTTGATGTCGGCCAGGACGGCGGTGACCGCCTTGTCGATGCCGCGCTTCAGGTCCATCGGGTTCATGCCGGCGGCCACGGCCTTCAGGCCTTCCTGGACGATCGACTGGGCCAGGACGGTCGCGGTGGTGGTGCCGTCACCCGCCTTGTCGTTCGTCTTGGACGCGACTTCGCGGATCATCTGGGCGCCCATGTTCTCGAAGGCGTCTTCCAGCTCGATTTCCTTGGCCACCGAGACGCCGTCCTTGGTCGAGCGCGGGGCGCCGAAGGACTTCTGGATGACGACGTTGCGGCCCTTGGGACCCAGGGTGACCTTCACCGCATTGGCGAGGACGTTGACGCCGCGCAGCATCTTGTCGCGCGCGTCGGTGTTGAACATTACGATCTTGGCGGCCATTGGCGGCAGCTCCTAATTCTATGATTTCGTGAAAGAAGAAGTCAGACGCGGGTGCTTAGGACAGCACGCCCAGGACGTCGGATTCCTTCATGATGATCAGGTCTTCGCCGTCGACCTTCACTTCCGTGCCCGACCATTTGCCGAACAGGATGCGGTCGCCGGCCTTCAGCTCCAGGGCGTTGACCTTGCCGCTGTCGTCACGGGCGCCGGGGCCGACGGAGACGACTTCGCCTTCCTGGGGCTTTTCCTTGGCCGTATCGGGGATGATGATCCCGCCCTTGGTCTTCGATTCCTCTTCCACGCGCTTCACGAGCACGCGGTCGCCGAGCGGACGAAACGCCATCTGATTGTCTCCCAATGGTAACGTGTGATCCCCGGACGCGGCCGTTTTTGGCAGCCGACAGGCCCGAGTGCTAATCGCGAGGGGCAAATAGGTCTGGCGGACCCACGGGTCAAGGGTTTGGGCGGATGAATGCAGGATGAACGAAGCTCTGCCGGACCGTTCAGCCAGCAGGGCGCAGGGTGATCCTCGAAGCCGGTTCTTTCGACCGGCGCACCCACACGGGGACCTGCGATGACGAAGACCAAGATCATGACGGGCGCCGTCGGCGTTCTGGCCCTGACGCTTCTGGCTGCTGCGCCGGTTTCGGCCCAGAGCCGCTATGACCGCGACCGCCGGGACAACGACAACAACACCACCGAGGACGTGCTGATCGGCGCCGTCGTCGGCGCCCTGGCCGGGGCCGTGATTGGTGACGGCGACGGATCCTATGTGGTCGGCGGCGCCCTGGCCGGCGCGGCGCTGGGCGCGGCCTCGGGCGGCGATGACGACGACTGCGGCTACTACCGCGGCGGCCGTTGCTACCGGAACCAGGGCCACTGGGAGCGCGAGCACGGCATCAACAGCCGCGACCGCGACTACCGCTATGACCGCCGTGACGACCGGCGCGACTATCGCCGGGACCGTCGCGATGATCGCCGCGACGACCGCGACTACCGTTACGACCGCCGCTGGTGAGGCGACGGCCGCCTGGGCGGGAAACGGGCGGGTCTCGAAAGGGGCCCGCCCTTTTCTATGGCCGGTTCAGCCGCATCAGCAGATCGACCGTTGACGGGTCCAGTCCCGCCGACGGCGCGCCCGCCTCGACGTCCTTGAGGATCGCCCTGGCCAACACCTTGCCCAGTTCGACGCCCCATTGGTCGAAGCTGTTGATGTCCCAGATCACGCCCTCGACGAAGGTCTTGTGCTCATAGAGGGCGAGGAGCGCCCCGAGCGTTTGCGGCGTCACGCGGTCCATGACGATGGTGGTGGACGGCCGGTTGCCGGGGAAGGCGCGGTGGGGGGCGAGGCGGTCGGCCTCTGCGGGGTGCATGCCGGACCCAAGCATCTCGGCGCGGGCCTCATCGGCCGTCTTGCCCAGCATCAGGGCCTGGGCCTGGGCCAGCGCATTGGCCCACAGCGGGCTTTCGGGAGTGTCCGCGTGGGTGCGGGCCACAACCACGAACTCGGCGGGGACGGTTTCCGGGCCTTGGTGGATCTGCTGGAAGAAGGCGTGCTGGCCGTTGGTGCCGGGCTCGCCGAAGACAACGGGGCAGGTTCCGCGATCAACCGTTGATCCATCGCGGCGCACGCGCTTGCCGTTCGATTCCATCTCCAGCTGCTGCAGGAAGGACGGCAGGCGGCGCAGGACGTGGGCGTAGGGGGCGACGGTGCGGGCGCGGCGGTTCAGACCATCGACATTGAACACCTGGGCCAGGGCCAGCAGCACCGGGGCGTTGTAGGCGAACGGCGTCTCGAGGAAGTGCAGGTCCATCTCGGCGGCGCCGTCGAGGAGGCCCTGAAACGCCTCCCAGCCGAGGGCGATGGCGCAGGACAGGGACACCGCCGACCACAGGGAGTAGCGCCCGCCGACCCAGTCGCGGAAGCCGAAGGTGCGGCCGCAGCCGAAGGCCGCCGCCTTGTCCGGGGCGGCGGTGACGCCGATGAAATGGGCCTCCATGCCGCCGCCGGGCAGCCCCTTCGCCAGCCACGCCTTGGCGGCCTCGGCGTTGGCGAGGGTTTCTTGCGTCGTGAAGGTCTTGGAGACGACGACGACGAGGGTGGTTTCGGGATCGAGCCCGGTCAGGGCCTCGGCCATGTCGCGCGGGTCGATATTGGCGACGAAGCGCAGGTCGATAGCCGGATCGAGGGGGCGAAGGGCGTCCCAGACCAGTCGCGGGCCGAGATCGGAGCCGCCGATGCCGATGTGGACGATGGCGGTGAAGCCCTTGCCGGTCGCGCCTGCAGCGGCGCCGGAACGGACGGCCTCGGCATAGGCCTTCATGTCGGCGCGGACGGCCTCTACCTCGGCCGAGACGGGTTCGCCCAGCGCGGAGAAGTGGCTGCCTGAGGGCGCGCGCAGGGCGGGGTGCAGGACGGCGCGGCCTTCGGTGGCGTTGACCGCCTCGCCGTTGAACAGGGCCAGTTTGCGGGCGTGCAGGCCGGAGGCTTCGGCGAGGGCCAGACAGGCGTCGAAGGCCCCGGCGGTCCAGCTCTGTTTCGACAGGTCGAGATGCAGGCCGGCCACGTCCACGCTCATGCGCGCCAGACGGCCGGGATCGGCCGCGAACTGGTCGACGATGCGCGTCGCGGCGGCGGCCGTCGCGGCGGTGTCGAAATCACTCCAGGCCTTGACGAGGGGGTCGGACATGCAGGCTCCGGGGCGGTCGCGGAAGAGAGTTAATAAGGTCTCGTTTACGGGTCAGGCGTAAGCCGGGTCCATCAATGATTTAGGATTAGCGCCATGTCCTGTGGTCTGGCCATCGCCGCCGCCCTGATGCTGGGGGATCCCGCCGTGGCCCTGTCCGCCGCCCAGCCCGCCTTCGAGGCCGGGGTTCCCCCGTCGGTGGCGGCCGAGCCGTTCTTTTCCGATCTGGTCCAGCGGGCCTCGGTGCTGAAGGCGCTGGTGGACGACTGGGCCGCCTCGGGCGCGGTCAATCAGGCCGGATTCTTCGCGGGCGAGGCCTTCGCCGGCTTCAAGGCCCAGGCGGGCGAGTTGTCCGCGCGCGATATGCAGGGGCACCTGATCCTGAAGGAGCGCGGCGCCGACGGCGATCTGAAATGCATCCTGCGCGGCATCTCCGAGGATATGCCGGGCCGGGTGGCGGCGCTTGAGTCCGCGACCTCGGACGCGGAACGGACCGTGGCCCTGGCCGAGCTGAGCCATCTGTTCGAGGACAACGCCGAGGTCATCACGGCCCCGCCGGCGCCGGAAGTCTAAGAGGCCTACCGCTCGGCTCGCGGAGCCTCGCTGCTTGAGGCCGTTCCGCGCCTATTTCCCCAACGCCTCCACCACCACCCCGTCCGTCAGCAGTTGCGGCAGGATGCGGGGCTGGGGTTGGCCGGGCGTGTAGAGCAGATAGAGCGGCACCCCTGAACGCCCGTGGCGGGCCAGCTCAGTCGCGATGCGGTCGTCGCGCCGGGTCCAGTCGGCGACCAGATAGACGGCGTTCGTGCGTTTCATCGCCTCGGCCACAGCGGGCGAACCCAGCGCCGCGCCCTCATTGACCTTGCAGGTCACGCACCAGTCGGCGGTGAAATTGACCAGCACCGGGCTGCCTTGGTCTAGCGCCGTCTGCACCGCCTCGGGCGACCAGGGCTGCGACGGCAGGGCGCTGTGGCGGGTGGAGGCGATGGGGGCGGAATTCGTCTGGTGCGCGGCGACGGCGAGACCGGCGGCGGCGATCAGGCTGATCCAGATGAGGAACGCGGGGCCCTTTCCGCTCTGCATCCGGCCGGCGAGGATCAGGGTGACGGTCAGGGCCAGCGCGGCGGCGGCCAGCAGGCCGGTCGCCAGATCGCCCGCCTGTTGCAGGAACACCCAGCCGAGCCACAGGGCGGCGGCGTACATCGGGAGGGCGAGCAGGTTGCGCAGCCGCTCCATCCACGGACCGGGGCGCGGCAGGCGGCGGATCAGGCCGGGCGACAGGCTGGCCATGACGAAGGGCAGGGCGAAGCCGAGGCCCAGCATGGCGAAGACCGTCAGCGCCATGGGCCAGGGCATGACCAGCGCGGCCCCCAGGGCCGAGGCCATGAAGGGCGCTGTGCACGGCGCGGCCACGACCACGGCCAGCACCCCGGTGCAGAAGGCGCCCGCCCAGCCCGGCAGGCGTGACAGCGGCCCTGACGCCGCGCCCTGCAGCCCCGCGCCCATGTGGAAGACGCCGGACAGGTTTAGCGCCACGGCCAGCATCAGCAGCGACAGGCCCATGACCATGGCCGGAGACTGCAGCTGGAAGCCCCAGCCGGCCGCCTGCCCTCCCGCCCGGATCAGCAGGATGACGCCCGCCAGCGCGAGGAAGGTGGTCAGGACGCCCGCGAGGAAGCCGAGGCCGTCGCGCCGGGCTGCCCCCGGATCGCCGCTGACCCCCGCCAGCGCCGCCGCCTTCATCGCCAGGATGGGGAAGACGCAGGGCATCAGGTTCAGGATCAGCCCGCCGATCAGGGCGAACAGGGCGGCCTGAAGGAAGGGCGCCCAGCCGGTCGAGGCGGTTTCGGCGACGAGCGCGCCGTCGCCGGACGCGCCGCTCAACGGTTGACCCGGCTCGGCGGTGATCTCGAAGGCGCCGATGTCGGTGGCGATGACGCCGCGGATGGGACCGGTCAGGCCGTCGGCCGCCAGCTTGCGGCCCGGCTGGAGCGCCAGGGTCAGGCCGTTCGGCCCGCGCTCACCCGTCTGGGGCGCCGGATGGTCGATGATGCGGGGCTCATAGGGGAAGAAGGCCGCACTCCTGGCCTCGCCGCCCGACAGCGGGCCGCCCGTGGCGGTGATCGTCAGGACGCCGTCGGCCCAGGTCGCATGCGCCGTGATCCCGGCCGGGCGCGGGGCGTCCGCCAGCACCCGCTGGATCGCCGGACCGTCGCGGGTCAGGGCGGGAGCGCCGTCCCGGATCGGCAGATCGACCTGCAGCGTCAAGGGGTCCGGGATGCACATCTCCGGACTGCAGACCAGAAACAGGGCGTCGACCTTGAGCGACAGGGTCTGGCCGACGCGGGCCGTGGCGGGAATCTCGATCGGGACCGGCAGCCAGACCTCGCCGGAATAGCCGTAGTTCATCAGCCCCTGCACCGACTGGCGTTCGGGCAGCGGCCAGACGATCTCGCCCGCCGTGACGCCGGTCGGCAGGGTCCAGCTCAGGGTCGTGGCCCCGCCGCTGTCGCCCGGATTGCGCCAGTAGGTGTGCCACCCCCTGTCGATGCGCTGGCGCACGGCGACCACCACGGTCGAGCCGGGGGCGGCGGAGGCCGTCATGGCCACCAGCTCGGCCTCGATATGCTGGCCGCGCTGGGCATCCGCCGCCGAGGTGATGGGGGCGAACGTCTGCGCCTGAACCGCGGGGACGGTCAGGAGAGTCAGGGCCGAGGCGATGAGGATCAGGAGGCGACGCACCGCCGGACCCTAGCCGGTCGGGGGCCCTGCTGTCATCGGCATGCGGCGATCCGACGCCTAGCGACGCGGCGCGGCCTCGACCACCACCTCGGTGCGGCGGCGCAAGGGCTGGGCCACGCCGTCAGCGGTGACGGCGCCGGCGTCCCCCGCGGCCTCCAGCGAGAAGACCGGCAGGGGCCATCCGGCGGCGCTCAGGGCCTCGGTGACCGCCACCGCGCGGCGCTCGGACAGATCGCGGTTGACCTGGCTGTCTCCCGTCGCCGAGGCGAGACCCGTCACATTGACCGACCTGATCTCACACTCCCGCAGCCGCGCGGCGTAGAGGCCGATCGCTTCCCGCGCCGGCTCCGTCAGCCGGGCCTGGGCTTCCGTGAAATAGATGTCGAAACGCTGGGTCGAACAGGCGGTCGAAGGCGCCACCAGCTGGTCCCGGCGCCAGAAACGCTGGGCCGTCGAACAGGCCGAAAGCCCCATGGCCGCCGTCAGCAAGGCCAGCACCATCACGCGCGTCGTCGAGTTCTTCGTCATGGTCAGCCCCGTTGCTCCTGCCGAAAGAACAGCGGTTGCGGCCATATGGTTCCGCTTGATAGGCCGCATGGCGAAAGGGCGGCCTTCCGTAGGAAGACCGCCCTTGGCTTAATCAGAACTCGGCGCCGCTTAGCGGTAGCGGCGGCCGTCCGGATAGTAGCAGTCGCCTTCGGGGTAGCAGTAGATGCCCCGGGCCTGGTCGTAGCGCTGGTTGCGGCGGTCGGCTTCCGAGCCGCGCACCGCACCGGCCACGCCGCCGACGACGGCGCCGATGGCCGCACCGCGTCCGGCGTTGCCGTCGCCCACGTTGTTGCCGATGATCGCGCCGGCCACGGCGCCGATGGCCGCGCCCGCCGCGCCCTGGCGCACGGTTTCGTTGGTGCCGTAGCCGTCGCTGGCGCAGGCGGAAGCCAGCAGACCGGCGCCGGCGATGGCGATAAGTGCCTTCTTCATGATGGAATCCCTTGTCCCTTGTTCGCCCCGGGGGAGAGAACGCTGGATTATAGCGCAGGTTCCCGGCCTATCGTCACCCTTAAGACTGTATTAGGCTTGCCGGATCGCCGGACGCACCGAGGGAGGGGCGGTCCTGTGGTTCAAGAAGGGGGTTTTTTCCATGCGTTTTCCAGAACCTGTCCGCATGGCGGATGACGGCGCCGCGTCTCCGGTGTGGGCGCGCAAGAGCAAGCGCGGCGGCGTGCCGATCGTCGGCCTGCTGGTCACCCTGCTGGCGCTGTTCGGCGCCCTGACGGCGGTGCTGGGAATCAAGGAGCAGTCGGTGGCCGCCGGCGGCGCCATGATCGACGGCTGGATCTCCACCGGCTGGAACGGCGCGCTGAAGCTGGTCGGCAAGGCCCCGGAGGCCGCCGAGAAGGCTGCCGACGAAGCCGGTGAAGCCGCCGACAAGACCGGCGATGCGCTGCAGGCCGGCGCCGCGACGACGGCCGAAGAGCTGAAGAAGCAATAGCCACGCTTTCTCCCGCTCCGGCCGGAACATAGGCCGGGGCGGAACGTTCGGCCCGGATGAGCGAAACCTTGGCCGCAAACGAACCCGTCGGCGAAACGCCGGACGAGGCCGCCGAAACGCCTGCGCTGACGCCGCATGTGGCGCTGAAGCGGGTCATCATGCTGGTCAATCCGCTGTCTGGCGGCGTAGGCCCCGATGCGGCGGCCCAGGCCGAGGCCATTCTGGCGGAGTATGATCTCGACGCGACCGTCGTGGCGCTGGAAGGTGGCCAGTTCGACGCACAGATCGAGGCGGCGATCGAAGCGTGCCCGGACGTCCTGCTTGTGCTGGCCGGGGACGGCACGGCCGGAACCATCGCCACCCGCGCGGGACCGAAAGGGCCGCTGGTGGCTCCCCTGCCCGGCGGCACCATGAACATGCTGCCCAAGGCCCTGTACGGAACCGGCGACTGGAAGGCCGCCTTGCGGTCCGCCCTGTCGGAGGGCGCTGAACTCTGTGTCTCGGGCGGCGACGTCAACGGACACGTCTTCTACTGCGCCGCCATTCTGGGGTCCCCGGCCCTTTGGGCGCCGGCGCGCGAGGCCGTGCGCGAGGGCAAGCTGAAACTGGCCTGGACCTACGCCCGGCGGGCGCTGCGGCGGGCCTTCTCGGCGCGGATGCGCTACACCCTGGACAACAGCCCGATGCGACGGGTCGAGGCCCTGGCCTTCATCAGCCCCATGATCTCCAGGGTCATGGACGAGCCGGTGGGACTGGAAGCCGCCGCCATGGCGACGGGCGGAGCCGGGGAGGCCTTCCGACTGGCCGCCCACGCCCTGTTTGACGACTGGCGGCATGATCCGGCCGTGCGGACAAAGCCGACGAAACGCTCTGTGGTCCGCAGCCGGTCGAACATCCCGACCCTCGTGGACGGAGAATCGGTGTCGGTCGGTTCAGAAGCCGTCGTGACCTTCCGCCCGAAGGCGTTCCGTGCTCTCGCCCCCTTGCCGCCCGAGGGGGAGGACAGCGTCTGATGGGCAGGGTGCTGCAGTTCTCGGATATTCATTTCGGCATCGAGCATTCCCACGCATGCCGCGCGGCGGTGGACTACGCCCACGCCCAGGCGCCCGATCTGGTTCTCATCACCGGCGACATCACCCAGAAGGGCTACGCGTCCGAGTTCACCGCCGCCGCCCGCTGGATCGAGGCCATGCCGGAGCCGGTGTTCGTCACCGTGGGCAATCACGACGTGCCCTACTGGGACGTGGCGGCGCGGCTGTTCTGGCCGTGGAAGGCGTTCGAGACCGCGACCGGGCACCCGGCCCACGACCACCAGTTCCTGTCGCCCAAGCTGATGGTACGGGGGGTGACCACCGCGCGCGGCTGGCAGGCGCGGCTCAACTGGTCCAAGGGCGTCATCGATCTGAAGCAGACGAAGAAGGCGGCCGAGGCCCTGCGTCAGGCCCCGCCCGGCGCCCTGCGCATCCTGGCCTGTCACCACCCCCTGATCGAGATGATCGGCGCCCCCATGACCGGCGACGTGAAGCGCGGCGATGCGGCCGCCCTGATCTTCGCGGAAGCCGGGGTCGATCTGGTCATGACGGGTCATGTGCATGTGCCCTTCGCCCTGCCGATCAATCTGGGCGACGCCTGCTCCTATGCGGTGGGGTGCGGGACCCTGTCGAAGCGTGAGCGGGGGGCTCCACCCAGTTTCAATCAGGTGGAATGGGACGCCAAGGCGATCACCGTCACGGCCATGGCCTGGCGCGGCGACGGCTTCGAGCCGGCCGAGACCTGGGGGCTGAACCGGCGTCAGGACACGCGCCGTGCGGCCACCGCGCCCGATCCGGCTGTTCCCGGAGACAAGGAAAAGGCCGCGGTGTAGCCACCGCGGCCTTCTTTGTTGGGCCTATCACTCGCGGCGCGGCCGCTCGTTACTTGAGGCCCGTATTTTGAGCCTGACGCTCGGCTCACGGAGCCTCACTGCTTGAGGCCCAGTCGCGCTGCGCGCTCAAGCAGCGAGTGACCGCGTCACGAGCGATAGTGCCCTGCTTAAAGCCTCCTGCCCCGCATGCCGCCGGCGACCAGCGAGATGACGAACAGGATCAGGGCGATGACGGCGACGAACTTGGCGATCTCAAACGAGAAGTTGGCGATGCCGCCGAAGCCGAGAACGGCGGCGACGAGCGCGACGACAAGAAAAATGATGGCCCAGCGAAGCATGGACGGTCCTCCGGAAGATTGATCGGGACGGGACCGCCACGCCCCCGATCCGGAGCGGCATCGTCTGAATGATCAACGTTCCGGAGGCTTGGCCGTTCCGGCGGCCCGCAAAGCAAAAGCCGCCGACCGGAGGCCGACGGCTTTGCAGAACAATTGCGCTCAACCAGTGAGTGACCGCGTCGCGAGCGTTAGCGCCCTAACGCCTTCTGTGCGGCTTCTCGGCGAAGGCGGCGGCGACCATGGTGGCCAGCGCCGGGTTGCGCAGGAAGATCCAGCCGCCGGCGAGGGCCGCGACCGTGCCGAGGATGGGGCGCTGTTTGAACAGATGAACGGCGCGCATGCCCAGCCCCTCCGGCTCATAGTCCTCTTCCTCGTCGTCACCTTCGGCCGTGCGCACGAACAGCAGGGCGAGCAGAAGCGCCACCACCGCGAAGATCAGGGCCGTGATCGCCGCGGCGGCCAGCGGCGGCGTGACCAGGGCGAGCGCATAGAAGATCGCGGCGCCGAAGGCCACGATCGCCACGAATCCGGCGCCGGCGGCGATGGCTGTCGCCACCGCCTTGCGGATCAGCCCCCTGCCGAGCATCAGCGGCGGCGGCCGGCCAGCAGCAGGCCGAGCACCACGCCGACGCCCAGGGCGATGGCGGTGGACTGGACAGGACGCTCCTGCACCCGCTCGACGATGTAGCGCTGGGCTTCATCGAAACGCTCGGCGGCGTCGTCGTAATATTCGCGGCCGCGCACTCGGGCCTCGTCGTAATAGCCGCGGGCCTTGTCGCGCAGGACCTCGCCGCGGGCGCGCAGGGCAGCCTCGGCCTCGGCGGCTTTCGCGCGCAGGGCGGCGGTTTCCTCGCGGGCTCCGACCTTCAGATCCTCCTTGAGGGTGTTAAGGTCGTTCTTGATGTCTTGACGGGCCTTGCTGACGGCCATGATGCGCGCTCCGGTCTTAAGCTTGACGGTTAGATAGAGAACCCTTTGCCGGAACGCCACTCCGGCTTTGCGGTTCCCGCAATGCAGCATGGATTTTGGGCAGGGAAAACCGCCCGGCGCTTGGCGGCGCGGGGGGCGAGCGCCTACACAAACACCCATGACCCAATGGCTGTTCCCGCCCGCACCCCCGCCGTCCCTGCCGATCCATGGCCGCAGCGAGCGGTTTCCGGTGCGGCGCATCCTCTGCGTGGGCCAGAACTACGCCGCCCACGCGCGGGAAATGGGCGGCGATCCGTCGCGGGCGCCGCCGTTCTTCTTCTCCAAGCCGGGCGATGCGCTGGTCACGGACGGGGCGGACCCGACCTATCCGACGGCGACGGCCAATCTGCATCACGAGGTCGAGCTGGTGTGCGCCATCGGGGCGGACGGGGGCATCGCCGGCTGGGCGGTCGGCTGCGACCTGACCCGCCGCGACCTGCAGGCGGCGGCCAAGGAGAAGGGCCGACCGTGGGATGCGGCCAAGGGCTTCGACCAGTCGGCTCCCTGCGGCGCTGTCACCCTCGGCGCCCTGCCGGATGCGGAGGCGGTGATAGAGATCCGCGTCAACGGCGATGTGCGCCAGACGGGGCGGCTGTCGGACATGATCTGGAGCCCGGAGGAGGTTCTGGTCGAGGCTGGCAAGCTGTGGGCCATCCAGCCCGGCGACCTGATCTTTACCGGCACCCCAGAGGGCGTGGGGCCTGTGGTGGCGGGTGACCGCGTAGAAGCAACCATCGAGGGCTTGGAGCCCCTGACATTCACGGTGCGCGGATGACACTGGTTCTGCACGGCTACTGGCGCTCGGGCGCGGCCTACCGCACGCGGATCGCGCTGAACCTCAAGGGGCTGGCCTATAAGCAGCGGGGCGTGGACCTGCGCACGGGGGCGCAACGGTCGGAAGACTTCATGCGGTTGAACCCGCAGGGGATGGTGCCCGCGCTGGAGGCCGACGGGGCCGTCCTGACCCAGAGCTCGGCGATTCTGGAGTGGCTGGAGGAGACCCATCCGCATCCGCCGCTGCTGCCCGCCGATGCGGCGGGGCGGGCGCAGGTGCGGGCCATGGCGGCCCTGATCGGCTGCGACATCCATCCGCTGAACAATCTTCGGGTCGGCAAGGCCCTGCGCGAGGGCTTCGGCGCCGATCAGGCCGCCGTGGACGCCTGGGCCGCGCGCTGGATCATTCCGGGTTTCACGGCGCTTGAGGCGCTGGTGGGGCGGCACGGGGCGGGCTGGATGTATGGCGACAAGCCGACGCTGGCGGACTGTTACCTGATCCCGCAGATCTATTCGGCGCGGCGGTTCAATGTGCCGCTGGAGGCCTTCCCGCGCCTTCTGGCCGTGGAGGAAACGGCCAATGCGAACCCCGCCGTGGCGGCGGCCCATCCGGACCGCCAGCCGGACGCCGACTGAGGTATCAGCGCTCGCCGGGTAAGGTTCCGTCAAAGTCTTCTTGAGGCGGCCTTAAACCTTCGTCCGGCATGGTCGGTCTGTGACGACGACCGCCGCCCCTTCCCCCACCGACCGCCTGGCTCTGGCGGTGGTGACTGAGCCTGAACGGGCCCAGCCCGCGCCCGCCGGTGCGCGCGAGGAGGCCCTGCGGACGCTTCTGAATACGGCCGCTGACGGCGGCGTCTCCCTGATCGCCACCCGCCCGGACGGCGACGGCGAGCGGTTGCTGGGTCAGGCCTGGCCCTTCCCCTCGCCCTTTCAGGTGACGGTGCGCACGGTTTCGCTGAACGAAGGCGTCGACCGGGTCGAGGCCCGCGCCCGCCGCTCGCTGGAACGTCTGGGCCTGCCGCGCGGCGACACGCTTCTGGTTTCCAACGCGTCGGACCTCGCCGGCGCCGAGGGCCGCGCCCTGTGGGACCGGCTGACGGCGCTGAAGGATCGCGGCCTGTTCAGGCGCATCGGCTTCTGCGCCGGGGTCGAGGACGGTCCGGCCCTGCTGGCGCGGCGGCTGAACCCCGATGTGGTGCAGATCCCCTGCAACCTGCTGGATCAGCGGGCGGCGCGGAGCGGCTTACTGGCTGAGTTGCGGGCGCTGGATGTGGCTGTTCACCTGTCGTCGGTGTTCGCGCGCGGCGTCCTGTTCATGGGAACCGAGGCCCTGCCGCCCGAGATGGCCCAGCACGCCCACGCCCTGTCGCGCACGCGCCGGCGGCTGGCCGAGGCGCGGGTCGATCCGATGCAGGCGACCCTGGCCTATGTTATGGGACTGAAGGAAGCCTCGGCCGTGGTCGCCAGCGTGGCTTCGGCCGCCGAGCTGCGCGCGGTGCTGGCCGCCGCCCACGCCCCCATGCCGGATCTGGACTGGTCCAGTCTGGCCCTGGAGACGCCGACGGCGGCCGTCTCACGCGTCAGTAGCGCAGCCTGATCCCGGCGTAGCCGGAACGCCCCGCCTCGCCGTAGCCGAGCAGCTGTTGATACGTCTCGTCCGCGAGGTTTTCGGCCCGCAGGGTCAGGGTGACGTTGTCGTTCAGATCGTAGGCGGCGTTCAGATTGGCCGTAACGAAGCCGTCCCGCGTCCCGCCCGAATCCGGCATGTCGCCCTCGGCCCGCAGGGTCAGCGCGCCCGACAGACGCTCGCCCGTCCAGCCGAGCGTCGCCGAACCCGCGTGTTCCGGCACGCGCAGGATGGCGCTGCCTGAGCCTTCATCGACCGCATCGGTCCAGGCGTATGAGGCGCTGAGGTCGAAGCCGCCGCCGAGCTGCGCCCGGCCTTCCAGCTCGACCCCGTCCGTCCGGGTCCGGTCGATGTTGACGTAGTAGAACTCGAACGTACCGAAATCGAAGTAGCCGTCGATCTGATCCTCGACCTCCAGCCGGTAGAGGGTCGCCCGGCCGTCGAGGCGGCCGTCGGCCGAGCGCCAGCCCAGCGCGATCTCGCCGCCCTTCGCCTGTTCAGGGACCAGCGGCGCGACCACTGTGCCGGGCAGGACGAAGCAGAAGTCGCACACCGACTGGGCCACACTGGGGGTCTTGAAGCCCGTGCCGTAGGCGCCTGACAGGGTGAAACCACCGTCGAGGCTGTAGGCCGCTGAAATCCGCCCCGTGGTTTCGCCGCCGAAGTCGTCGGTCGAATCGTGACGCAGACCGAGGTTCAGGGTCAGCCGCTCTGACGCATCCCAGCGCAGGGTTCCGAAGGCGGAGTCGACGCCCAGTTCGGCGCTGTAGCCGTTCAGGAAGGCCTCCGTCTCCTCGCGCTCGAGGCCGAAGGCATAAGTCACGGCGCCAGCATCGCGGCTGTCGGCCTGCCAGCGCCACAGGCGGTGTTCGCCCTCATAGGTCGAGGGGAAGCTGGAGACGCTGCTGCGCTCCAGGGTCGAAGCGGCGGCGGTGAACTGATGATCCAGCCCCAGCCAGTCGCCGAACCTCAGTCGCACGAAGGCCGTGCGGTTGGTGGTGTCGGCGGTGTCCGGCGCATCGATCGGCCCAAAGGCGTCCAGCTCGGCAAAACTGTCCGAATGCCGCATCCGCCCGTCAATCGAAACGCGGCTGCTGAAGTCATAGCGCCCGTTCAGGCTCCAGGTGGTGTTCTCGAAGCCGTCGGCCTCGCTCCCGCCGGCGGCGGCCGAAATGCCATCGCTCTCATAGCGCGAGACGAAAGCGCCGAGGGCGTGGCCCTCGCCGACCGTGCCGACCTGAAGCCGCCCGCGCCGGGTGTCGAACGACCCGGCCTCTGCCTCGGCGCGGACGCCGTCCAGTTCGCGGCTGGTGAAGGCGATGACGCCGCCGATGGCGTCGGAGCCCCACAGGGACGACTGCGGCCCCGAGAGCACCTCGATGCGCTCGATGTCGCCGAGGTCGAAGCCGGCGAAGTCGAAGCCGCCGGCGGGCTGGCTGGGATCATTCACCGGCACGCCGTCGACGAGGATCAGCGACTTGTCCTGGCCCGCCCCGCGCATGCGCACCGAGGTCACGCCCCCGAAGCCCGCGCGATAGACCGACAGACCGGGCACGTCGGTCAGGATGTCGGCGGCGAAGACCGCGCCGCGCCGTTCGATGTCCCGATCGGTGACGATCCGGGCGCCGGGCGTTTCGGCGGCGATTGTGTCGATCCGCGTGGCGGTGACGACGATCTCGGGCACCGTGGTTTCGGCCTCCTGGGCGAAGGCCGTGGAGGAGAAGGCGACCGCGAAGGCCGCCGTGGACAGAAGAATGGACCGCTTCATGGCGTGTCTCCTTGTGCCCGGCGACTGCGCGCGACGAGCATTCAAAGCGACCGATCCATCCGTGACGGGTCACGGAGGCGCAGGATCGGGTCGCTTCGACGAGACAAGTCAGTCCCCGCGCCTCTGTCTGGTCCCGGACAGCGGACGAGCGACGTCGGCGGCCAGGTCTCCTGGCTTGCGGGTCAATGATGGAGGATCACGCCTTCCCGGTTTCCCAGTGACGCCGGAGCCATGGCCCCGGATCGATCATCCGCCTCGCCGCCTACAGTTGCGGGCACAGCCACGGTTTCGCACCGTGTTCCCTTAACCGCCTGCCACGCTTGTCGCAGCACGACCAAGCCTGTGCAAGGTTCGATCATGCGGCTTGAGCCGGCCGCGCCCTTCCTTCACCTTGTCGGCTTCGATGAACGCGCCCCTCCAACATCCGCCGAAGACAGAGGCTGACGCCGGGACCACCCCGGTGATGCAGCAATATCTGGCGGCCAAGGCGAGCCAGCCGGACGCCATCGTCTTCTTCCGTATGGGCGACTTCTACGAGCTGTTCTTCAGGGACGCCGAGATCGCGTCCTCGGCGCTGGGCATCACCCTGACCAAGCGGGGCAAGCATCAGGGCGAGGACATCCCCATGGCCGGGGTGCCGGTCCATGCGCTGGACGGCTATCTGGCGCGGCTGATCCGGCAGGGGTTCAAGGCGGCGATCTGCGAGCAGCTGGAGGCGCCGTCGGAGGCGAAGAAGCGCGGCTCCAAGGCCGTGGTCCACCGCGACATCGTGCGGGTGGTGACGCCGGGGACCCTGACCGAGGACACATTGCTGGACGCGCGCGGGGCCAACCGGCTGGCGGCCGTGGCGGTGCGCAAGGGCCGGGCGGCTGTGGCGGTGGTGGAGCTGTCGGCCGGCGGGGTGGATGTGGTGGCCTGCGCGCCCGGCGATCTGGGGTCCGCGCTGTCGGCCTTCCGGCCGTCGGAAGTGCTGGTGCCGGACCGCCTGTTCTCCGACGGGGATATGAAGGCCGCGCTCGATGGCTCCGGCGGGGTGGTTCAGGCCCTGCCCCAGGCGCTAGCGGAGCCGACGGGGGCCAGGGCCCGGGTCGAGCGGCTGTACGGCGTCGCGGCCCTGGACGGGTTCGGGGCGTTCGAGGAGGCCGAGGTCTCGGCGCTCGGGCTGATCGCCGCCTATCTGGAGACGACGCAAGCCGGGCGCATCCCGGCCCTGTCGTCGCCGCGCCGGTCGGGCGAGAGCGGATTCCTCGCCATCGACCCGGCGACGCGGCTGAGCCTCGAGATCGACCGGACGCAGCGGGGCGAACGCGAAGGATCGCTGCTGGCCTGCATCGACCGCACGGTGACGTCGGGCGGCGCACGGGCGCTGGCGGAACGGATCGCGCGGCCGCTGCGCGATCCGGCGGCGATCAATCATGGACTCGATGCGGTTGAATGGCTGTTGCAGCGGCGTGACCTTCGCCGCGACCTGCGCGGCGCCCTGCGCGCCTCGTCGGATGTGGCGCGGGCGGTGTCGCGTCTGGCGCTGGGGCGGGGCGGGCCGCGCGATCTGGCCGCCATCCGGGCCGGGCTCAAGACCGCCGAAGGGATTTCGGGCCTGTTCGCCCCCGTGCGCGAACCTCTGGGCGGCCTGCCGGCGCGAATCACCGACTGTCTGATCCGGCTGGCTCCGGCGGCGGGCGTCGATCACCTGTTGATGGAGCTGGCCGAGGGGCTGGCCGACGAGCCGCCGCATCTGGCGCGCGACGGCGGCTTCGTCGTGCCCGGCCATCGGCCCGAACTGGATGCGGCGCGAACCCTGCGTGACGACAGCCGCCGGGTGGTGGCCGACCTCGAGGCCCGCGCCGTGGCTGAGGCGGGCGTGCCGTTCAAGATCCGGCACAACGCGGTGCTGGGCTATTTCCTCGAGACGACGGCCAAACACGCCGAGCCCCTGTTCCGCGCCGGGCCGGAGAGCCCCTTCATCCACCGCCAGACTCTGGCGGCTCAGGTGCGCTTCACCACGGTCGAGCTGAGCGAGCTGGACGCCAGGATCAGCCAGGCGGGCCACCGGGCCCTCGCCATCGAGGGCGAGGTCTTCGAGGGTTGGCGCCGAGCGGTGCAGGATCTGGCCGGCCCGTTGCAGGCCGTGGCCGAGGCCCTGGCCGAACTGGACGCCCACGCGGCGCTGGCCGAATGGGCCGAGGAAGCGGGCGCGGTGCGGCCCGTGGTCGATGACAGCCTGTGCTTCTCGGTCGAGGCCGGGCGGCATCCGGTGGTCGAGGCGGCGGTGAAGGCGGCGGGCGATCCCTATACGCCCAACCCGGCCTGTCTGGACGGCGCCGGCAAGGGCGGCCCGCGCCTGTCGATCGTGACGGGTCCCAACATGGCCGGCAAATCGACCTTCCTGCGCCAGAACGCGCTGCTGGTGGTGCTGGCCCAGGCCGGGTCCTTCGTGCCGGCGGCGGCGATGAAGCTGGGCGTGGTTGATCGGTTGTTCTCCAGAGTCGGGGCCGGGGACGATCTGGCGCGCGGGCGCTCCACCTTCATGATGGAGATGGTCGAGACCGCCGCCATCCTGACCCAGGCGACGGAGCGCAGCTTTGTCGTGCTGGACGAGATCGGGCGCGGCACCGCCACCTATGACGGTCTGGCCATCGCCTGGGCCGTGGCCGAGGCCCTGCACGGCACCAACCGCAGCCGGACGCTGTTCGCCACCCACTATCACGAGCTGGCGCGGCTGGAGGAGCGGCTGGATCACGTCTCGAACCTGTCGATGCGGGCGCGGGAGTGGAACGGCGAGCTGGTCTTCCTGCATGAGGCCGCGCCCGGCGCCGCCGACCGGTCCTATGGCGTGCAGGTGGCGAAGCTGGCGGGGGTGCCGCCCTCGGTCGTCGGCCGGGCGCGCGAGGTGCTGGAGCGACTGGAAAGTGACAAGGCCGCCCACGGACGGCTGGACGACCTGCCCCTCTTCTCCATGGCCGAACCGCCCGCCCCGCCGCCGTCATCGGCGGTCGAGGACGCCCTGATGGGCATCGAGCCCGACGAGATGAGCCCGCGCGAGGCGCTGGAGGCGCTGTATCGGTTGAAGGGATTGAAGGCCCGCTAGGGCCGCCGCGGCTGCTCCGGATAGCCGAAGTCGATCACGCACATGTAGCGATAGGCCCGGTGCGGTCCGCAGGCGGCGCCGGCGGAGACATAGCCGGGGCGGAAGATGTTGGTGCGGTGGCCGCGGTCGGGCACGCCGTCATCGACGATCAGCTGGATCACCACGGCCTCGCCGCTGTCGCCGCCGTAAGAGATGTTCTCGCCGCCGCTGCGAGGCCCGCCGCGCCGGGCGATGCGGTCGGTGAAGGCCGAGCCGTCCGAACCGTTGTGGCCCAGGGCGCCGCGCGGCCCCTGATCGGCCACATGGTCGGCGGCGGCGCGGCGCAGGACGTCGTTGGCAGCCAGCGGCGGCAGGGGCGTCCGGCGTTCGAGGAAACGGATGGCTTCGTCCACCGCCCGGACGCCTTCCTCCGTGCGGATGGCGATCCCGTCAGGATCGCGGAAGACATCGCCGTCATAGAAGGCGCGATGCTCGCGCAGACGACGGGCATAGGCGGCCGGGTCGGTGCGGGCGAGGTTGATGTGCCGCTCCACATCGCGCGCGACGTCGCGGTCGGGGGCGCGGTCGCGCGGCTCCGGGGCGGAGGCGGGCGACGGGATCAGCGCGGCGAGGGCGATCAGGACAGCCTTCATGAGCCCATCATAGCGCATCCGCTGTGGCGCGAGGATGGCCGCCGCCTATAGTGCGCCCGTGATCCCTCCCGGCGACCTCGATGCAAGGCTGGCCGACGCCGCGTCCGCGCCCGACGTGCGCGCCGCCGTGGCCGCGATCCTGCGCGAGGCGTTCGAGACGGCGCGAGCCCGCGCCGCGCGGCGGCTGGAAGGCGGTCAGGGCGGCGTCGAGGTGGCGCGGCTCTATGCCGGAGCCGCCGACGAGCTGCTGACGGCGCTGTGGCGGTTCACGACGGCGGCCCTCTATCCCGCGCCCAATCCGACCGAGGCCGAGCGGCTCAGCCTGATCGCGGTCGGCGGTTACGGCCGGGGGGTGCTGGCGCCGTTCTCGGACCTGGACCTGCTGTTCCTGCGCCCGTGGAAGTCCAGCCCGCGCAGCGAGCAGGTGACGGAGTTCATGCTCTATGTCCTGTGGGATCTGGGCCTGAAGGTGGGTCAAGCGGCGCGGTCGCTGGACGAATGCCTGAAGCTGGCGCGCGAGGACATGACCGTGCGCACGACCCTGCTCGAGGCGCGCTGGCTGGCGGGCGACCAGCCGCTGGCCGAGACCCTGATCACGAAATTTCGGCAACAGGTCTCCAAGGCCGATCCGCGTCCCTTCATCTCCGCCAAGCTGGAGGAGCGCGACGTGCGCCACCAGAAGGCCGGGGCCGTGCGCTACAAGGTCGAACCCAATGTGAAGGACGGCAAGGGCGGCTTGCGCGACCTCAACAGCCTGTTCTGGATCGCCCGGTCCCTGGCGCCTGACAGCCCGCTGGGCGAGCGGGTGCTGGAGGGTCTGCTGACCCCGCGCGAGCGGCGGACGTTTGAGGAGGCGTTCGACTTCCTTTGGCGCACGCGAGCGCATCTGCACCTGACGGCGGGGCGGGCGGTGGAGACCCTGACGTTTGACCTGCAGCCCGAGGTGGCGCGGCGCATGGGCTGGCAGGGACGGGGCGACGAGCCGGCGGTGGAGCGGTTCATGCGCCGCTATTTCCTCGTCGCCCGCGACGTCGGCGCCCTGACCCGGGCCATGAGTGCGCAATTGGAGGCGCGCCAGCAGAAGAAGGCGCGCGGCCTGTCGCGGCTCCTGCCCGGGCGGCGGAAGAAGCTGGCGGTCGAGGGGTTCCTGATCGACGAGGGGCGCTTGTCGGTGACGGGGCCGGATGTCTTCGCCCGCGATCCGCTGAAGCTGCTGACCCTGTTCGTCGAGGCCGACCGGCACGATCTGGACCTGCATCCGGAGGCGTTTTCGGCGGTCAGCCGGTCCCTGTCGCTGGTGACGCCGAAACTCAGACGCGACCCCGAGGCGTCGAAGGCGTTTCTCGACGTGCTGGCGCGGGGTCTGCGCCCCTATCGCGTCCTGACCATCATGAACGAGACGGGGCTGCTGGGCCGGTTCCTGCCCGAATGGGGAAGGATCGTCGGCCAGACCCAGTTCAACATGTACCACGCCTATACGGTGGACGAGCACACGCTGCAGGCCGTGGGGCTGATCAACGACATCTGGCGCGGCAAGCTGAAGAGCGACCATCCGCTGGCCTCGGACATCGTCCACCGCATCGTCGATTTCGAGGTGCTGATGCTGGCGATGCTGCTGCACGACGTGGGCAAGGGCGGCGAGCGCGGACAGCTGGAGGACGGGGCCATCGCCGCGCGCCGGGCCTGTGAGCGCCTCGGGATCGACAGCCGCCGGATCGAGCTGGTGATCTGGCTGGTGCGGCATCACCTGGCCCTGTCCGACTACGCTCAGAAGCGGGACGTGGCCGATCCGGAGACGGTGCAGGGCTTCGCTGAGCTGGTGGGCGACCCGGAGCGGCTGCGGATGCTGCTGGTCCTGACCGCCGCCGACATCCGCGCCGTGGGGCCGGGGGTGTGGAACAACTGGAAGGGGCGGCTGATGCGCGACCTCTTCAGCCGGGTGGACGCCCTGTTCCGGGGCGAGGCCTTCGACGGCGAGGATCCCCTTGCGGACTGGCCGGAGTTGACGGTGCGGGCGAGGGCGCAGGGCGCGGCCGTGCAGGCGAACGCCGCCGCCGAGGGCGATCCGCATGCCACGACCCAGGTCGCCGTGGCCGCCGCCGACCGCCCCGGCCTGTTCGCCGATCTGGCCGCCGCCCTTTCCGCTGCCGGGGCCGACGTGGTCAGCGCCCGGGTCGCCACCGCCGCCGACGGCACGGCGCTGGACGTGTTCGAGGTTCAGGACGGGGCGGGGGCGCCATATGGCCAGGCCGAGCCGCGCCGCCTGACCCGGCTGGTCGCGGCGCTGGAGCAGGCGGCGCGAG
>DASWYI010000015.1:0-109649 GCA_036405055.1 Brevundimonas sp. | reverse complement strand
GTTCGGCGCGGCTGGTGGCTGCAAAGGCGCGGTCACGGATGGGCGTGCCGTCCACCGACCCGCCCAGATTGCCGCCGATGGAGCCGGCGCCGCCGAGCTGGCCGCCCACGGGGCCCATGCCGCCGCCGATATTGCCAGCGCCGCCGACGTTGCCGCCGAGCGAGCCGCCCAGAACCTGGGCGTTCGCGCCGCCCGCCAGAGCCAGGCCGAACGCGGCGGTGGCCATCAGAACCATTGTCTTGCGCATGATGTGCTCTCCTGAAATGTCACGGGCCGCTGCGGGGCCCTCAGGAAAGCAAACGACCGGCGCATCCGACTTCATCCCGGGCCGTGAAATTTTTCTTCAGCGGTCCAGCTGGCCCCGCGCGCCGACCGCTGTCGGAGCGACCCGCAGCGACCCGCCGACCAGCCCCTGGCCATAGACGGGATCAGCGCCGCGCGCGCCCAGATCGCGCGCCTCGCCGGCCAGCCCGCTGACCGCCGCCTGGGCCCGGCCCGCGTCGGGTTGGGACAGCCGCGCGGACAACAGACCCGCCACCAGCGGCGAGGCGAACGACGCGCCCCGCACCCCGGTGTAGCCGCCACCCATCGCCGCCGCCGCCATGTCCGCCCCCGGCGCGGCGAAGTCGACCTGCGACCCCCGCCCGGCCTCAGGCAACACCCGGTCGCGCGCATTGACCCCGGTCACCCCGACCACGCCGGGATAGGAGGCCGGATACAGCGGCGGCGCGGCCGGGCCGTCATTGCCCACCGCCGCCACCACGATATGGCCCCGCGCCGTCAGCCGTCGCACCGCCGCCTCGACCACGGCGTTCCTGGGCCCCACCAGACTGACATTGATGACCGGCACATTGTTCTCGGCCATCCACGACAGCGCCCGCGCCAGCCCTTCGGCCGAGCCGCCCGCCGCGCCCGATCCATAGACGTCCGCCGCATAGAGGGTCGCCCCCGGCGCCGCGCCGGAGAATCCGCCCGCCTGACCCGCCAGCAACGACGCCACCGCCGAGCCGTGACGGCCCGGCGTCGCGGTCCCCGCGAACCCGCGCTGCACCACCCGCACCCCGGCCAGCGAGGGATGGCTCGCGTCCACCCCTGTGTCGATCAGGCCGATGCGCCGTCCGCTGGCCTGCGGAGGCGCCGTCAGAGCAACCGCCGGCTCCAGCGCCACGACCGTCTCGCCCATCTCACCCGCAGGCGCATGGACGTGGTTGTAGTCATAGCTCCCGTCCGGATCGATCCGCTTCAGCCGCTCGACTCCCTGCCGCAGCGACCGCCCGCGGGGCGGGGCCAGAACCACGACGGTCATCTCCAGATCCGTCAGCCGTTCCTCGCGGATCACGGTGAAGCCTTCGGCCAGCGCCCGTTGACGGGCGTCCGCGCTCAGATCGACGGCGACGATCTCGCCCCGCACCGTGGGCCAGCCGTTGGGATCGAGCTCCAGCGCGCCGTTCGACTGGCGCACCATCCGCGTAATCCGGGTCGGGGCCTGCAACGCCTCCTCCGCCCGCCCGCGCAGGCTGCCGATCTGGCCGGGAATGTTGCCCGGCAGGTCCGTGGGCAGCGCCCCCGGCGCGCTGACGCCGGGCAGGGTCATGCCTCCGGGCAGACCGCCGATCTGGGCCGAGGCCGCACCGGCCATCGCCAGTCCCAACGCGGCAACCAACACGAGTATGAGGCGGTTCATCAAAGCCTTGCTCCGTGCGCCGACAGCGGCGCTGAATAATTTTGCGTTGGACCGGAGCCCTTCGATGGATGAAACGTTCGGCGCCCGCCGTTTTATCCCTCATGACCGAGGATCGCCATTGGATGAGTTTCAGACGGGGCTGGTGGCGCTGCTTCCGCGCCTGCGCCGGCTGGCCCGCGCCATCACGCGATCTGACACGGACGCCCAGGATCTCGTGCAGGAAACCGTCGAGCGTTGCCTCGCGAAACGGGGCGGCTGGCAGGCCGGCACGCGGCTGGACAGCTGGGCTTTCACCATCATGAAACGCATCCACATCGATCAGGGCCGCTCGCGCACCCGCTGGAGCAAGGTCGTCTCGCCCGAGGACGAGCGCACGCCGCAACAGGCCGACGCCGCCATGGCGGGCGAGGATCTGCGCGCCGACGCCATGGCCGTGCGCGGGGCCATCCAGGCTCTGCCCGAGGATCAGCGCATGGCTGTCGCTCTGGTGCTGATCGACGGTCTGTCCTACGCCGAGGCCGCCGTCGTGATGGGCGTCCCGGCCGGAACACTGACCAGCCGACTGGTCCGGGGCCGCCAGACCCTGATCCAGACCCTGGCCGACGCAGGGGTGACCGCATGACCATCGACGACCTGACCCTGATGGCCTTTGTCGACGGCGAGCTGTCCGCCGCCGAGCGCGCGACTGTGGACGCCGCCATGGCCGCCGACCCGTCCTTGCGCGCCCGCGCCGACGCCTTCCGCATGGCCCGCAGCGCCGCCCGCGACGCCTTCCCCATCGCCCCCGACCCCCGCGACGCCGCCCTTGAGGCCCTGATCGCCGGATCGGGCAAGGCCACCGCGCCGGGGATGGCAGAGCGTCTGCGCGGCTGGTTCGGCGGCCTGTCGATGCCGCAGGTGGCGACGTGGGGGGCCTTGGCCACAGCCTGCTTCGCGGCGGGGATCGCCGTGGGTGTGCTTGACCCTTCGGACGACACCGGCTTTGCCCTCGATCGTCAGGGCGCTATCACCGATGCGGGCCTAATCAAGGTGCTGGACCAGCGCGCCGCCGCCGACGGAGCCGATACGCAGGGCCGCGCCGTCGGCTTGACCTTCCGCGCTTCTGACGGCCGCTGGTGCCGCAGCTTCCAGTCCGCCGACGACGGCGTCGCCGGTCTGGCCTGCCGCCAGGACAAGGGCTGGCGCGCCGAGGCCGTTGCGCCCTTCGCGGCGTCCGCGAGCGAGATCCGCACCGCCTCCAGTGAAACCCCGCCCGCCGTGCTCGCCGCCGTCGACGCCTTGATCGACGGCGACACGCTCGACGCCGCCGCGGAGCAGGACGCCATCCGCAACCGCTGGCGTTGAGCCCGCGCACCTGCGACGGATGAAACGGCCAGGCTCGTTCGTTTCTCACGTGAGGCGGCGTTTTCGCCTCGCGGACCGGGCTCGAGCGTGACGGAAGACGAACTCAGACAACGGGCGCAGGTGTGGCGTGACCGGGCGGCTGCCGCCCGGGACGAGCGCGAACGCGCCTCCTGCCTGCAATTGGCCGAGGAATACGAGGCCATGGCCGACCGGCTCGCGGCCCTGCACCTGCGCGATCCGGATTTCTGAGCGTCGGACTTTCGCAGCTGCGCCGTTCATTGAGGCGACACGCTGGAGGCCCGTCATGACCCTCACCCGCCGCACCCTCGCTGCTTCCGCCCTCGCCACGGCCTTCGCCGCGCCGGCGATCGTCCGGGCTCAGGCTCCCTTCGCGGAAGCGCAACGCTATTCCGAGAGCAAGCGCGGGGTGTCGCTGCTGATCCGCAAGGCGGGCGTGACCCTGCATGAAAGCTACGCCGGCGGGGGCGGCTCGCGGGTCGGCTGGGAGCTGGCCAGCGGGACCAAGAGCTTCTGCGGCGTCCTCGCCGCCGCCATGGTTCAGGACGGCATGCTGGCCCTGGACGAGGCCTGCGCCGACACCCTCACGGAGTGGCAGGCGGACGATGCCAAGGCGAGTATCCGCATCCGCGACCTCCTGACCCTGACCAGCGGCGTCGGCGGCGGCGAACTTGGCCGCCCGCCGCCCTATGCCGAAGCCGTCGCCGAACCGCTCGCAGCCCGGCCCCGCACCCGCTTCATCTACGGCCCGACACCGTTCCAGGTCTTCGGCGAGATCGTGCGGCGCAAGCTGGTCGCGGCAGGCGAGCCCGGCGACGTCCTCGCCTTCATGCAGCGGCGCATCCTGACGCCTTTCGGCGTGACCCCGGTCAGCTGGAGGAAGCGCGACGGCCAGCCGACCATGCCCTCCGGCGCCCAGGTCACGGCCCGCGACTGGGCCGCCTTCGGCGCCGCCGTGATGGCGGGCGGGAACGGCCGGGTGGACGCCCCGACCCTCGCCGCCTGTTTCGAGGGTACGAGCCTCAATCCCGGCTACGGCCTGACCTGGTGGCTGCTGCGCCCCGGCCTGATCGGTCCAGGCCGCCGCTCGGGCCTCGGCGAGGAGGGCGCGGCCATGGCCCGTATCGCCGATGTGCGCATGGCGGCGGGGGCGGGCAACCAGCGGCTCTATCTGATCCCCGACCGCGACCTGATCGTCGTGCGCCAGGCGTCCGGCGTGCTGCGCGCCCTGACCGGAGACGACGCCGGCTGGTCGGACGCCGATTTCCTGCGGATGGTGCTGGCTGAAGCGTGACCGGCGCCGCGCGCGGGTCTAGAAGCGGGCATTCAACCGAGGCGCCCATGTCCGATACCGAGCTCTACCCCGTCCCCGCTGAATGGGCCGCCCGCGCCCATATGGACCGCGCGGCCTATGACGCCGCCCGCAAGGCCGCGGTCGAGACGCCTGACGCCTTCTGGGCCGAACAGGCGAAACGGCTGGACTGGATCACCCCGCCCACGGTCATCAAGGACGTGTCGTTCCGGAAGGAGGACTTCCGCATCCGCTGGTTCGCCGACGGGGTGCTGAACGTCGCCTTCAACTGCATCGACCGCCACCTGCCCCGCCGCGCCGGCCAGACCGCCATCCTCTTCGAGGGCGACGATCCCGCCGACAGCCGCGCCATCACCTATGCGGAACTGCACCGCCAGGTCTGCCGCATGGCCAATGTGCTGAAGGCCCACGGCGTCACGAAGGGCGACCGCGTCACCATCTATCTGCCCATGATCCCCGAAGCGGCCTTCGCCATGCTGGCCTGCGCCCGCATCGGCGCGGTGCATTCGGTGGTGTTCGGCGGCTTCTCGCCGGACAGCCTCGCGGGCCGGATCGAGGACTGCGGCTCGACCCTGGTCATCACCGCCGACGAAGGCTTGCGCGGCGGCAAGACCATCCCGCTGAAGGCCAATGTCGACGCGGCGCTGGAGAAGGTTTCGGGCGTGAAGACCGTGCTGGTCGTGGCCCGCACCGGCGCCTCCGTGCCGATGATCGCCGGCCGCGACATGGCCTATGCCGAAGCAGCCGCCGCCGTCTCCGACGACTGCCCGTGCGAGCCGATGAACGCCGAGGATCCGCTGTTCATCCTCTACACCTCGGGCTCAACCGGGAAACCCAAGGGCGTGCTGCACACCACCGGCGGCTATCTGTTCTGGGCCAGCTATACGCACGAGCTGGTGTTCGACTACCGGCCCGGAGAGGTCTTCTGGTGCACCGCCGACGTGGGCTGGGTCACGGGCCACACCTATGTCGTCTATGGCGCTCTGGCCAACGCCGCCACGACCCTGATGTTCGAGGGCGTGCCTAACTATCCGGACGTCAGCCGCTTCTGGAACGTCGTGGACAAGCACAGGGTCGAGATATTCTACACCGCCCCCACGGCTCTTCGCGCCCTGATGCGCGACGGCGATGCGCCGGTGAAGGGCGCCAGCCGCGCCTCGCTCCGCCTGCTCGGCACCGTCGGCGAGCCGATCAACCCGGAGGCCTGGCGCTGGTATCACGAGGTGGTCGGCGAGGGCCGCCTGCCCATCGTGGACACCTGGTGGCAGACCGAGACCGGCGCCGCCCTGATCGCCCCCCTGCCCGGCGCCACGGACCTGAAGCCCGGCTCGGCGACCAAACCCCTGCCCGGCGTCCAGCTCGAGATCGTCGACGCCGAGGGCCTTCCCCTGGACGGCGCGGTCAGCGGCAATCTGTGCATCACCGACAGCTGGCCGGGCCAGATGCGCACCGTCTACGGCGATGACCAGCGCTTCTTCGACACCTATTTCAGCACCTATCCCGGCAAGTATTTCACCGGCGACGGCTGCCGCCGGGACGAGGACGGCTACTACTGGATCACCGGACGGGTGGATGACGTCATCAACGTCTCGGGCCACCGCATGGGCACGGCCGAGGTCGAGAGCGCGCTGGTCCTGCACGACGATGTGGCCGAGGCGGCGGTCGTCGGCTTCCCCCACGACATCAAGGGCCAGGGCATCTACGCCTATGTCACCCTGAACGCCGGCGTCGAACCGCACGACGACCTGCGCCGCGCCCTGGTCGCCCATGTGCGCAAGGAGATCGGCCCCATCGCCGCGCCCGACCATATCCAGTGGGCCCCGGGCCTGCCAAAGACCCGTTCGGGCAAGATCATGCGCCGCATCCTGCGCAAAATCGCGGAGAACGACCTCGGCAGCCTGGGCGACACCTCCACCCTCGCCGATCCCGCCGTGGTCGAAGATCTGGTCAAGAACCGCGGCGGCCAGTGACCGGCATGCGCCTGCTGAAGCTGGCGGCCGTCGCTGCCATCCTGATCCTGCTGACCCTGATGCTGGGTCCATTCGGCGCGGCCGAGGCAAGGATCGGGTCGGACAAGCTCGGCCACATCGTCGCCTTCGCCGTCATCGCCGGATCGCTGGCCGTCCTGCGCCCGCGCTGGAGCCTGCCGGTGATCGCCTGCGCGGCCTTCGCCATCGGCGTCGCCGTCGAGATCATTCAGGGCCTGACCGGACGGGACGCCGACATCGCCGACGTCCTCGCCGACATGGCCGGGATTGCGCTGGCGACGTTTGTGCTGATGTCGTCTATGGCGGTGCGGTTCAGAGCAAGGATCCCATGAGAGTCCTCGTCACCGGCAGCGCCGGCTTCATCGGCTTCCACCTGTGCCGCCGCCTGCTGGCCGACGGGCATGAGGTCGTGGGCGTCGACAACTTCTCCGCCTATTACGACCCGGCACTGAAAGAGGCGCGCAACTCCGAACTGGAGCGTCATCACAACGCCTTCTCGGTCCACCGCATCGGGCTGGAGGACAAGGCCGCGCTGGACGCCGTCTGGGACGAGGTCCGACCCGACGCCGTGGTCCATCTCGCCGCGCAAGCCGGGGTCCGCTACAGCATCGACCACCCGGAAACCTACGTCTCGGCCAACCTGATCGGCACGTTCAATGTGCTGGAGGCCGCGCGGCGCACACCGCCGAAGCACCTGCTCGCCGCCTCGACCAGTTCGGCCTACGGCGCCAACACCGAGATGCCCTTCCGCGAGACGGACAAGGCCGTGCATCCCCTGACCCTCTACGCCGCCACCAAGGGCGCGACCGAGCTGATGGGCCACAGCTACAGCCACCTGTTCAACGTCCCGACCACCTTCTTCCGCTTCTTCACCGTCTATGGCCCCTGGGGCCGCCCGGACATGGCGCTGTTCAAGTTCACCAAAGCCATCCTCGAGGGCCGGCCCATCGAGATCTATGGCGAGGGGAAGATGTCGCGCGACTTCACCTACATCGACGATCTGGTGGAGAGCATCGTGCGGCTGATCCCGCGGGCGGCCGAAGCCGACAACCTCCCCGGCGACACCCTGTCCCCCGCAGCGCCGTTCCGGATGGTCAATATCGGCGGCGGCATGCCCACCGGCCTGATGGACTATGTCACCGCGCTGGAAGACGCGCTCGGCATGGAGGCCATCAAGACCTGGCTGCCGATGCAGGACGGCGACGTCCCCGCCACCTTCGCCTCCGCCGACCTGCTGGAAGCCCTGATCGGCTACAAGCCCTCGACGCCAGTGTCAGAGGGCGTGCCCGCCTTCGTCCGCTGGTACCGCGATCACTACGGGGTTTAGGCCGGGACCGCCGCCTTCAGCCGGTCCGGCAGCAGCGACCGCAAGGCCTCCAGGAACCGCGAAACATCCGCCTGCTTCGCGCTGGCGCGCGCCTCGTCGCTCATGGCCCGCCAGCGATCCTCCGGGCCATCCAGCTCCAGCAGTGCGCGCGTCAGCACGTCGGTGCGCTCGGCCTCATAGACGAAGCCGTTGCGCCATGACCGGACCAGATCAGCCGCCCCGCAGTTCGATGACACGATCGCAGGCACGCCGCCGGCCAGGGCCTCTGTGACCACGATCCCGAACTGGTCCGACAGGCTGGGCAGGACCAGGCACAGGGCGCCGCCGATGTATTGCGGGACCTTGGACACGCTGACGAAGCCGACGACCTCGACGTGATCCGCCAGAAGCGCATTGTCGGCCACATAGCTGCGAAGCGCCTGCTCCAGCGGCCCATAGCCGATCAGCTTCAGAGCGCGCGGCCTTTTGCTCTGCCGCACATAGTCGGCGTAGGCGTCCAGCATCCTGAACAGGTTCTTCTTCTCGACGAACCGCGAGACGATCAGGAACGGTCGTCCGGCAAAGGGCGCGGCCTCGAACGCCGGTCGCGAGGCCCGCTCCACCCGGGCGGTGTCGATGGCGCAGTAATAGATCGCGGTCCTGTCCACCCCAAGAAACCGGATGTAGTCCGACGCCGCCTGCGAGGCCGCCAGACACCCGCGATAGGGCCACAGCATCACTTGTTTCAGCGCGTCCGTCGTCGCCTTGCGCCGATAGTCGCTGAACCGCGAGTCGTTCATCGTCAGCATCGTCACCCCGAACAGGGCGCAGACGGCCGCGCAGACGAAGAAGGCAGGGTTGTGATAGCCGTAGACGACGATGACGTTCGGCCGGAACCGCATCAGCGCCCGCATCATCCGCATGAAAGCGCCCAGCGGCGACCGCAGCCCTCCGACCTGAACCGGAAGGGTCAGGTGCGCGCCCCAAGTCTTGTCCGTGGTCTCCCACCGGTACTCGCTGTCCGCACGCGCCCAGTCGATGGAGAACAGCTCATATCCCGCCGCCCCCATGGCCGCGCAGCGGTCATGGTCGGGCTGGCCGAAGGTGTTGCATAGATATGCTACGCGCATCCGCGCCCAGCCCCTGGCCCTGTTGCCCTAAATGCCTATTTAGCAAGCGTTTCCCATACGCGGAAGATTGGCCGCTGTTCCCGCTACAAGAAAAATTCCCTTTGCGCGCTTCAACGGAAAGGGGACAGCCGGCAATGCTTTCAACCCGCTGATGAAACTCGCGGTTTCTTAATCTCTGGGCGGATAGTCTGCAGCCGTGTTTCCACGGGGATGGGGCGACCGTCATGGGACGTCTTTCGCATTGGCTGGCCGAGCATGCCCTGGTGCTGTGCATCGTCGGCAGCCTGACCTTCTGGGCCGGACTTGTGGCCGCGGGGCTGAGCCTCCCGCACTAGCCGGCCTCAGGGCTCCAGCTCGATGTCCCAGTAGAGGTAGTCGAGCCATCTGGACTCTCACTCGCCACTGTCTCCAGAGCCGCCTGGAACTGGCGAAATGATTTCGACTTTCGACCCCGTGTTCGGTCATACGATTGGGATGCCTCTCGCCATCCCTTACGTCCGTTATTCGACTCCCAAGCAGGAAGCGGGCTCATCCCGCGACCGGCAGCACGAACTCATCACCGCCATGGCGAAGCAGCACGGTTGGACCCTTGGCCGACCGGTCGAGGATTTGGGCCGGTCGGCGTGGAAGGGTGATCATATCCGGCGGGGTAAACTCGGACGTTGGTCCGACGCCATCCGCCGTGGCGAAGTTCCGGCGGGCACAATCCTCGTTGTCGAGAAGATCGACCGCCTGAGCCGCCAGGGCTTCGACGTGCTCAATGATTGGATGCGGGAGATGATCTCGCATGGAATCCGGATCGCCACGGTCGAAGACGGCAAGGTCTATGACGCCGAAACCCGCCGCGACCTTGGCAGCTACATCAATCGGCTGCTCAAGGCCGAAGGCGCCTACGAATACGTCGACACCATGCGCGGACGGGTCATTGATGCCATACGAAAGCGTCAGGAAGCCCGTATCGCAGACAAGACGCCCCAGAGTGCCGTTCACCCCAAATGGCTCCGCTATGACGACGAAAAGAGGCTTGAGCCGATCCCGGCTCGCGCCGCCGCCGTCCAATCGATCTATCAGATGGCCGCTGACGGCCTTGGCGCGATGACCATAGCCCGCCGCCTCAACGATAGCGGCGTCGAATGTTGGACCGCTCCCCGATGGCTTCCGACGACGATCCGCCATCTGCTCCGCCATCCTTCTGTCGATGGCACGTATCAGCCCATGGAATTCGGAAAGCCGATGGGCGATCCGATCACCGACTTCTATCCGGCCATCGTCGACAACGATCTCATCCGGCGGGCTCGCACGTGTCAGAAATCCCGCAAGGGCGCAAAGTCAGGCGGCGACGCCTTCATCAACCTCTTTCAAGGCCTGACCCGTTGCGGGGTTTGCATGGGCCGCGTCCACGTCCAGAAATCGAAGGATCAAAAGACCGGCGCCGTTCGGCGGTTCTTCCGCTGCTACAACGGCGCCCATCGGGCCGGGTGCGACCGGACGGTCATGTTTCGCTATCAGGAACTCGAAGACGCCGTTCTCGACCGGCTGCTTCACCTTGCGCTCGACGACCGGTTCTTCGTCCGTGTTGACGCGACTAGACCCCTGGCCATCGCGGTCGCCGATCTAGAAAAGCGGCTTGAGGTCGAGCGGGCTCAATCGGAGCGACTGCTTACGCTCATCCTCTCAACGGACGATCCCGATCCTCTGATGTTGAAGCGGCGGGACACCCTCATCCGGACCATTGCGGTTACGGAAGCCGAGTTGGCGAGAATGCTCAACGACCTCGCGACGGCGAAGGGCCACGTTGACCAGACGGCCCATCTGCAACGGGTGAACGAGGTCCGAGAGAAAGTCCGGCAAGGCAATGAGCGGATAGCTCGCGAGGTCGTGGCCTCCGCATTCCGAGGCCTGATCAGTTCGGTTGTCTTCGATGTCGAAAACGGCGAGCGGACCATCACTGTGATCATCGCCGGAGGAATCGCGGCCATGAAGTTCCACAACAACGGACATCTAATCGATCAGCGCGACCTTTCGCCCGAAATCGACGCCCGCCTGAGAAGCGGAGTCGTAGGTGCCGATCCGGTTTGGAACACGAACCTGAATGCTTTTCTGCGCCGCGCGGCCTAATTCGTCACGGCAAGTGGCCTGATCGAGAGTCGGCACGATCCCGTTTCGGTTGGTGGGACAACCCAGTGCTTTTGAGATTCAAGGCTCGGTAAACCGATGCCCTCGAAACACCGACCTCATGGACGATCTGGTTGATAGTTCGGCCTTCGGCTTTCAGACGACGAACCTCAGGGGCCTTGGCGCGGGCCGTGGGAGCACGCCCCCGGTATTTCCCCTCGGCCTTGGCTTTGGCAATGCCGCATTTTTGGCGTTCGAGCATCGATTCCCGCTCCCAGCAACTCACCCCTGCCAGGAGGGTCAGAATTAGGTTCGAAGTCGGGTTACCCGTGTCGAGATGCATACTGAGAACGCGAACGGTCACGCCTTTGCTCTTCAGCCGTTCGACGATCCCGAGCAGGTCGGTGACCGATCTGGCGAGGCGATCTGGCTTGGTGACGATGAAGGTGTCGCCGGATCGGAGCCAGTCCAGGGCGGCCTGGAGTTCGGGGCGATGGCGATCCACCGCGCTGGCGTGCTCGGCGAAGATGCGGGTGCATCCGGCACGCGTCAGTTCGGCGATCTGATCTTCGAGCCCGGCCACCTGATCAACAGTCGAGGTTCTTCCGTAGCCCACAAGGGCGCCGGGCAGATGTTCCACATGAGCCATAGACCCAGTGAACCACACATCTCAAAAACGTCTACCTAATTGATATGAGACAATTTTCTTGACCTTTTGGCGCGTCCCACAAGACCGAGCCCTACTGAGAACTTTCACATCGAAAGATTTTGCATTCGAGCCACCGGCTCAGGCAAAATGCTATATAGATGATGAGTTTACCATGCAGTGTATTGGCTACCTCGATTCCGCATCTAAAGACTGCGTGGGCAGAGTTCCTTCACGACGTTCCGGCGAATCACGAAATGTTTGCGGTGACACTCGCGTTCAATAACAGAATTCAAGGGACGGTATTTCACGTCACCCAATCTAGAACTAAAGTGGGTGGGCATAATGCTAAATGCTCCGCCAAGGAAAACTACCGCCTCGGGGGGTATAGCCATGTGCCAATCAGCGAAATCACCCAGAGGGTAAACCACGCTTGGCTCAAGACGAACAGGTGCCTATGGGGCGACCGCTACGTCCGCAGCCGCAGGCCAGTTTCCATCTACCGAGGGTTCCTGGAGAAGCGCACGGAGAATGTGCACGTCCACTTGGCGTGGGCACTCCCGCCTGTCGTTCGACGTTCCGACTTCGTCGATACGCTTACCACGGTCTGGCAAAGCTTGGTGCCGAGCGGTTCGGTTCACATCGAACCGCTCTCCAACCCGCTGGGTTGGGGGGACTACATCATCAAGAAGGTTTTCACTCGGGATTGGTCGGATCGCTCGGGGCGCATTCCCCAGCCGAACGACGAGGCGGAAAACTTCTTGTCGAGCCTGCCGCCCCCCTGAGTCCGATCAGCGGCGCAAGACTGGGTCGGTCGGCGTCGGGGCTTTGGGAAGTTAGACATCCGCGAAGGGGGCTGACCTCCCCCAATCCTGGGGTTTATCCAAAATCCAAGAGACTTCCGATTGGCCGTAGGGACGCAGCGGGTCGAGCGTCAGCGAGAGAGCAAGTCACCTACATGGCCGCATTCCCGCCTAGCGGGGATGCCCATACACTCCTTGCCCCCACATTCGAAGCGAAGAGCAGGTAGCGGGGCCGAATGACCAGAACCAAGCTCAAGAAGCCGAGCCACGAGGAATTCATTTTTCAGCTTGGCCGCCCGTCTGTTTCCTACGGACTGGCAGTCCAGATGACGAAGCACGACCCAGATGCGTTTTGGGAAAATCAGGAAGTGCTTGTGGTTGGCACCTGCATCTATCCGACGCGATTTGCAGACCGAGAAGCTGTGATTCGGCTTCTCGGAGGCCGAGACCTGATGGACATGAGAGCCCGCTTGAGCGGCGACTGGAAACCGAAGGCCGTTGGCTTCATGGAGGCCGGGAAGACTCGCTTCGAGGTTATGATGAGCGTTCCTCTTGATGCTGCCTGGGAAATCGGGGCAGCCATCGCCGCTGGGACCATGACCGTGTTGATGACCAACGGGCCTGTCCTTTTCAGGGGCAAGACGACGCTGAACTCTTTCTCGTTCAAGGGACCGGAATTCGATCCCGCCGATTACATCGGCTGACTTTCAGTCATCGAGGTCGAAGTCAGTGCCGAGATCACCCCAGCCCCGACGCCCCGACAGCTTCAGCGCAGCCGCCCAAGTATCCGGGATCGCGGGGCGGCTGACGCTGGCGACACCTCGGCTGGCCAGCCATGCCTTCAGCGGTGCCTTTTGGTCTGCATTGAGGTGGCCATTGCCGACGCCGTAGATGCCTTCGACTACCCAGCCGTCAGTGTTCAGCGGAAGCAGCATGGCCATGGCCGTAGGGGTTCCGCCGGGCTCGTATGCGACGTAGGCCGCTCGCCCGCAGATCACATCTACCGCTCGGTGGATCGACCGAGCACAGTTCCGATACGTGAGAGATCGAGACATCAGTTCCAGCGCATCCTGAATCGGAAAAACTCCAGCCTCTTCGTCGGCAGCGAAGGGCAGAGCCGGGAAACGGCACCGGCGAATCCACGTCTTAAGGAGATCATCGATCTCGCGATTGTCCCCGCTTTCGCGCAGTGCGGAGAGGAGGGCTTCTTCGTCGTCTGGCGTCGTAGCGGACCTGACGGCTTCGAGTGCGGCGTTGAGTTCGCGCATGCGCTCGACCGACAGATCGCGGCGAAGCACCGACCCGTGCACCAGTGCGTCATCCAATTCGATGAGCATCCTCAGCCTGTCCTCGGTCAGGCGCCCCAGGTGTTGCCCGACCCGGCGGCGATCTTTCAGGGTTCGATCCGAGTAGAGGCGGTAGAAATCCAGATGGAGGCCGGGCTCCGAAAACGCGTCCGGCCCTAGGCGATTTAGCCCAGACAGATAGCCATCAGAGCACATGCCAAACGCGGCGGCGATGATCGGGGGCAGGTCTCCGACCATCAGAAGGCGAGCGAGTTCTGTCCGGGCTTGCGGCAGAAGGTCGGGCGCAACTTGGGCGACGATCCCCTCGGGCTCGCCCAGCCAGCCCTTGGCGGCCACGGCGAAGACGGCTTGCCGCCGAACGACGCTGGCCCGACAGGTCATCCAATGGAGGAACTCGGGCCCGAGACTGGCGATGGGCTCCAGAGCCCAGGGCGCAGTGATGGCCCGAGGCGTTCTCCACCCCTCGGTCAGGCTGGCGATGTCGGTTTGCATTTTGATCCGGTATCGCGGATCGGTGATTTGTCTACTGAATTCAGCCGGACACCTATCGGCGCGTGGTCGCTCGGTATCCGATGATGCCGCCGGTCACCAGGGCGGCCAGCGAAGCCCACCAAGGCAGGCGGTAGGTGGCGGAGTAGATTCCGGCGCCGATCCTCTGGGCACGATCCACATCGAATACGTCGAGGAGATCGGCTTCGATCAAGCCCTCGTAGCCCTCGCGGATCAGGTAGCCAACGACGGCCCGTCCTCCGTATGCCTTGAGGAAGACATTCACGGCGTCGTCCACCCGCATCTGGTCTGAGTTGCGAAAGCGAGACTGGCTATTGAACCATTGACCGAACGGCCCCGGCTCTTCGGGATAATCGCGGTCGATGCGGATGATCCTGGCCGCTGCCGCTCGCGCCCGAATGGTGGCGCGGACTGCGAGGATAACGCCGAGTAGGATTGCCGCACCGACAATCCAGACCATGGCTTGATCCGCCGCCTTCTCACCGAACTGATCCTTGAGCACTCCGAATATCTGGCCGTAGGCGAGAAGGGCCGCAAAGCCGATCAGGCCCATGGTCGCGCAGCCGATCCCGTTCCGCATATCCCCTCCAGAGAATGGAAATATTCCATATCCTGATAGGGAAAATCTGCCTATGGGAATTTTCCCTATAGTTGGGTCGCCAGTTCTGAACTGGCGAGGCCTGATCCGATGTCCAAGACGGTCTTCGAAGGAGACCATCGACATCTGGTCGATGTGCTCACTCGTGCTCGGGCGGCTTCAAAGTTGACGCAGACCGAACTCGCCGAACGGCTGGGCAAAGATCAGACTTTCATTTCCATCATCGAGCGCGGCCAGCGACGCGTGGATGTGCTGGAATTCATCGCCTTGGCCAGGGCGATGGACCATGATCCAGTTGATCTATTCCGCAAGGTTCATGACCGGGTTTCGCCGAACCTGAGCATCTAACGGCTACCGCCGGGTGGACTTGGTCGTCGCAATCACACGAAAGGCGGCTGGGGCGGCGGCGGCGAAAAATGCTGAGTTGAGGACCATCTCATCACCCAGGAAGAACTCGCCGCCGAGACTTTCGGCGCGCGACTTCAGATCGCTCTTCAGGCCATCCTCGGCGGCCTTGGCGGCTTCAGCCGAAGGAAAAGCCTTGGACTGAAATCCGGGCTTCCATCGACACTTGGCCGCAGGCGGGAAGCCTGAGTTCACCTCCTCGATCCGCCTCGCCGGGTCGTTCGAGTAACCGATCTTCGCGACGATTCTCTTCCCTACAGCCCCCCTGTCCCGCCCGAGGAGCGTGGAGACGCACCCTTCGTAGGTCAGGATGTAGAGGAAGGTGTCGCCGTCCTCGTAGTTGCTTCGTCGTTCCCCGTGGGAAGGCGGGAACCCCCGCGAAGGCGAAAATGCTGCCGCCATCGTAGTCTCGGCAGACTCAACATCGGTCAGCGGCGGTTCGCCGAACACATTCACTGGGATGACCGGAAGTCGTAGGGCCGCTTCCGCCTCGTGGTCAGCCAAAAGCTCACCACGGGAAGCAATGTTGCGCGCCCGCGCGTGCGTGTAGGTGTCCGGCGCAAGATGCTTGACCTCAATCCTGCGGGTGACCTTCCAGGCCCGCCTGACGGGCACGGCATGCTTCCAGCGATCCAGCCAGCCCATGTCGCGCTTGCGAGCCATCCCGGCTGGCGAGGAGCGGTCGGCGTCGGTTGTGGGAATCGGATCGATTTCAAGAAACCCGAGAGCCTGTCTCCGGTCCTGATCCTTGGTGTTGGGAGATGCGGCCCCGTAGATCAGGATCAGGTCGCCGGGCTGCCACTCATCAATCAACCGGCCCCGATCCGATTCCCTCGTGAAGCCCAGGTAGCCGTCTTCTCCGGGATTGAATCCCCAGAAGGCTTTGAGCCAAACCCGCCTCGGCCTTCCAGCAGACGGAGGCACGACTTCGTCGGTCATCGGGTCCTCTTAGACGGTCTGAGGAAGCTGTCATCCAAGGCCCCTTGGTGCTGGTCCAGCCAAGCCTTGGGACGGGCATAGTCGGGCATGATCGCCGCCATCTCTGCCCAGAACTCCGGGCCATGAGATCGAACCCTCAGATGCGCCAGTTCGTGGGCGATCACATATTCCAAGACCGCCTTGGGCGCGAAGACGAGGGTCCAGTTGATCAGGATCGCCCCGGTTGGGCCGCAGGCGCCCCAGCCGGTTTTCATATCGGCCACGCGGATGGCTCGAGGCTTGAGGTCGAACCGCCTCTGGTAGGCAGCGGCGATCTCCATCACGTCCCGCCGCACACGTCGCTTGAGCCACAGCTTGATCTCGGTGGCGACGATTCCGTCCTGATCCTCAGCCCGGACCCACGTCGGGAGGTCCACGACGAATCCATTCTTGAAGGCGATCTCGATGTGGGGCCCGTCATGCCGACGCACGGTCAGCTTCGCCATCCGTCCACGATACGGAATCTTCGAGCCCGTCATGAATCGCGGCACGACCGCCCGCTTCGTCACGACGGTCTCAAGCTCCCGTAGGGTGTTGAACAGCCACTGCCGCTTGCGGGTCAGGAATGCATCGATCTCTGCGTCGTCGTCAGTCGTTAGAGCCAGGACTTCGACGTGACCGGGCGTGACCGTGATCCGCCGCTCCGAAGCGGCTGCGGATCGCCGGAGTTCATAGGCGACCTCGGTCTGGCCGATGCGCACGACGCCCATCAGCGACCCTCGGCGTAGGCGTGCACCGCATAGGCTTCGATCTCGTCGCGCACCGTATTGGCATCGCCGAGATTCAAGGGCCGAAGGAACTTGCGGACCTCGCGCCGCAGTTCCTTCTTGTAGCCGTCCATGAAGAACCACGACGGCTGGCTGGCCTGCGCTTGGGCGTAGAGGCCTCCGATCTCTACGGCGACCGCCTGGATCGCGGCATGATCCGCCTCCGTGACGTGCGGCTCCACGATCCGCAGAATCGCGAAAGCGCGCTCGTCCATTCCCAGTTCAGCATGGGCCCCGGCCTCGGCCTCAATGCCGCCCGTCAGGTCTTCGAAGTCCTTGAGCCCCTCGGCGGCGGCGATTTGACCTTCTTCGAACCGGCGGATGATCTCGAGCACTCGCTCGGAGAAGCGACCGTATTGGGCGGGGTTCTTGTCCACCAGTTCGCGGGTGACCCGCTTCAGTTCGGCAGCCTTCCGGACGAACGCCTCATGAAGCTCCTCCTCAGACTTCTCTTCCGTATCGAAGTCGCTCTTGAACTCGGGGTCCGTGATGTTCCGCAGGCGGACGGTCGTCGTCAGCCCTGTGGCGCGGACGTGCTCCTCCAGCATGTCCCTGATCTTGCCGGAGTAGCTGAGGTGATCGAGGCTCTCGTCTTTGGTGATCGCCTGCTGGGCCAGCCGTAGGAAGACGGCGGTCCACTTCATGTCGGCGGTGAAGTCGAGAACCGCCGGATCGGGTGACAGGTCTCCATAGGTGCGAACGAAGTGGCGGCCCAGCCGCTGAAGCTCGAACCATTCGTCCTCCCGCCCATCCTGGACCAGCTTCTCTGCGGCATAGGCGGCAGCCTTCTCATCCATGCCGTCCAGGCCGAGGAGCCGCCGATGGCGCATGAACTCAGCATGCGTTTTCCGAAGATCGCGGCGCAGCAGGTCGAGATCACGAAGGGCGTTTTGCACGTCGTCGGCGCGGTAGGACGCCAAGGCTTCGTCCAGGTGTTGCGTGACGCCGATATAGTCGACGATCCGCCCGTGGGGCTTGTCCACGGTCGAACCGTCCGGTCGCTTGATGGAGCAGGTGCGGTTCGTGCGCGCGATGGCCTGAAGCAGCCCGTGCTCCCGCAGGGGCTTGTCCAGATACATGACGTGCTCGTTCGGCACGTCGAAGCCGGTCAGAAGCTTGTCACATACGATGAGGAAACTGGGCTCGTCGGTCTTGCCCTTGAACGCCTTTTTCGCCGCCTTCTCCCCGTCGTCGTCGAGATAGTGCGCCTCCAGTTGAGACCGCAGGGCGGCGATCTCGGCATCCTCGGACGGCTTGTTGTCCTCCTGGCTCTTGGAGAAGACGCAGGCGATCATCCGGTCGGCCTTGGCCGCTGCATCCGCCTCGCTCATCCCCGCCTTCACCAGATCGGTAGCGATCACCTCGGCCAGAGCGGCGCGGTAGAGCACGACCGACTCACGGTCGATTGCCACGATCTGCGCCTTGAATCCGTCCGGACGGCAGGTCTGTTTGAAGTGCTCCCAGATGTCGCGGGCGATCAGCCGGATGCGCTCCGGGTGCTTGGCGATCAAAGCGAGGCTGACGCCCTTCTGCTTCAGCTTCTCTCGCTTCTCGTCGGACAGATCGACGAACCAGCGGTCGAACAGGATGTCGATCTCGGCCTCGTTGATCGACCATTCGGTCTTACGGCCCTCATAGAGGATCGGCACCGTGGCGCCGTCCCGCACCGCATCGTCGATCCCGTATTTGTCGAGGTAGGTCTCACCCGGCTCGCTGAATCGGGCATAGGTGTCCTTGTCGGCCTTCTTGATGGGCGTGCCGGTGAAGCCGAAATAGCGGGCGTCGGGCAGGGTCGCCTGAAGGAAGGCGCCGAGGTCTTTTTCTTGCGTGCGATGGCATTCGTCCACCAGGACGATCCAGTCCTCCGAGTTCGGGATCGGCTCCTTCGATCCCTGGAACTTGAAGATGGTCGAGAGCAGGATTTGGCCCGCGCCGCCGCGCGCCACTGCCTCGCGCAGTTCGCCGACTGACGCCGCCTGTTTCGGATTCGGCAGACCACAGGCGACGAAGGTCTTGGAAATCTGATCGTCCAGATCGATGCGGTCGGTCAGGACCAGGATGTTGGGGTTCTGGAGCGTGGGCGCGTCCAGCGTCAGATGGGTCTTCAGCTTCAGGGCCAGAAAGACCATTGTGAGGCTCTTGCCCGAACCCTGGGTGTGCCAGATCAGACCCTTCTTCTTGGTGCCCTCGGCGACCCGGTTCACCGCCTTGTTGACGGCTCGGAACTGCTGATAGCGGCATACCTTCTTGATCCGCTGGCCCGTATCGGGGTCGGTCTCGAAGACAATGAAGTGAGCCAGCAGGTCCAGGAGCCGCGACGGCTCCAACAGGCACCACAGGTCTTTGGTCAGGTCGTCGGCGAACTCGTCACGCGTGCGCGGCCACGGGTCTGGCCAGGGGGCGTAGAACTTCGCCTTCGCATCGGTCGCGCCATATAGCGTCGCCATGCCGTCCGTCACGACGCTGAAGGCGTTGGGGTAGAACAGGCGCGGGATGTCGCGCTCATACTGCTTGATCTGCTCGAACGCCTGACCGGATCGATCCGCCGCCTTCAGCGGGCATTTCGCCTCGATCACGACCAGCGGGATGCCGTTCACGAAGACGACCAGATCGGCGATGCGCGACCGCTGCGCCTCGACCTTGAACTGGCGCACGACGTGGTAGCGATTCCTATCTGGCCGCTTGAAGTCGATCAGGGCGACCGGCTTGTCCTTGGCCTCGCCCTTCAGCCGCCGGGAATAGGCGCCGCGCAGACGCCGCTGCCACTCCTCATTGTCCGACAGGGTGGACAGGTCGCTATAGATCGCCTCGGCGTCCTCGGCGCCCAGTCCCTCGTTGAGAGCCTGAAGGGCCTCGATGAGAACCGGCTTCAGCAGGACGCGGTTCGCCTCCTGCCGCATCAACATCGCCGCCTCGGGATGAAGCGCAACGTAGCCCATGGCCGTCAGGGCATCGAGCGCGGGCTTCTCAGCGAGGAGGTATTCGCTCATGCGGGCACCCTGACACGACCGGAGAGAAGGTCACCGGCAACAAGGCGTTTCAGCCGCTTTAGACCCGCAAGTTCTTCTTCCAAGCGGCAGAGCGTCGAATTCGCCGAAATGATCAGTCGGTCAAGTTCGAGCATGAGAGATTGCGGGGGGGCTGGCACCAGAAGGTTCCGAAGCGTCTCGGAACTGATAGCACTCATGATACCCCCTTGAGCCGAGCCACGCAGTTGGTTCAGCACGCGCGGCTCGTGATTGATTTGCCAAGCGAGAAACGCCGGAGAGTATTTCTGCTCGTCGAGCGTCAAGGTCCAAACGTGCTTTGAAGATATCGCACGACCTATGCCTTGGGGCACGACGCAACACCGCCCTACCGTGCCCATGATCGTCACCATCACGTCATTCGGGAACACCGTGTAGCGAGCGAGTTCCTCATACTTCGCGTCTGATATGAAGCGTCTGTATTCGGGCACGAAGCGTTCGACATGAACGTTATCGATGCCCAAAAGCGGGACGCCACTGTCGGCAAGTTCCGACTTTAGAAGCGCGCTTCCAAACGGACCGCTTCGCATTGGCGTCTGCGTAGGCGCGAGAAGGTCGCCGACGCGGACATATGGCCAAGAATTGGAGTGGAGAATTGCAATGAGCGTAGCGTTTTTGGCGGCACTGGTAGCTGCCAGAGTGCGTTTCGTTAGATCAGTTTGGTGGTCAACTGACCGCAGCACCTCGGCGATCCGCCTCTGCTCGTCTACAGGGGGGAGAAGGATAGGCTGGAGGTAAGCCTTATCCCGATTCAAGCCGGGCACGCCGGTCGCCTCGTTCAACTCAGGCAAGCGGGCGTGTTCCAGCGTAGCCGCCAGCCAGTCGAAATCAGCTTCCACTCGCGGAACTACGAAGTAGGTCGTGTCGATGGGCCAGAAAGGGCCTGACGTGACCGTCACCGATCCAGCCGTTCCCTTGCGACCGACAACGATGGCGCGTTCATTCACGAGAGCGGTGGAATGCTGGCCGCAAATACCATTTGATCCATAGACGGGGACACTGCCCGCTTCGCGCGCGGATGCCGCAAGGGCGCGGCCATATTCCAAGCGGATTACGTCTCCAAGCGCGACCGCACGCCATCCATCCGGCACCTCACTGGGCATAGCCGAGCCTTTTGAGGTGCCCGAACAGCACGGCTTCGGCCTCGTCGCGTTTTGCAATCAGGTCTTGGAGCTTGGCGACCTCGGCTGCGACATCCACCGCCTCAGTGTCCGCACCGGTTTGGACATAACGGCTGATGTTTAGGTTGGAGCCGTTGGCCTCAATCTCATCGATGCGCACGACGCGCGCCAACTTCTCAATGTCAGCGAAGCCATGGAAGGCGTCGGCCAGCGTCTGCACATTGGCGTCGGTCAGATGGTTCTGCGCCTTGCCGGGAGTGAAGGTGGCATCGCCGTTGATGACCAGCACCTTGCCCTTCCGCTCGGCGGGTTTGGCCTTGCGGATGATCAGGATAGCCGCCGGGATGCCCGCTCCGTAGAACAGGTTGGGCGCCAGCCCGATCACCGCCTCGATGATGTCAGCCTTCAGCATGGCCTCGCGGATGCGGCCCTCGGCGCCGCCTCGGAACAGCACGCCATGGGGGACGACGACGCCCAGCATGCCGTCGTCCTTCAGCGAGGCGACCATGTGCTGAACGAAAGCGAGGTCGCCGTAGCCCTTGGGCGGCACCCCATACCCGTCGCGACCGAAGGGATCGCCGTTGGTCCAGACCTCGTGACCCCACACCTTCTGCGAGAACGGCGGATTGGCCAGCACCCGGTCATAGGCGCCGATGCCGGATGCGAACTCCCCCGTCTTCGGCTCGAACCGCTTCGGATCGAGGATTGTGTCACCCTTGGCGATGAAGGCGTCGTCGATGTCGTGGAGGAACAGGTTAATCTGGGCGATGGCCCAAGTGTCGAGTTCCTTCTCTTGGCCATAGAGGGACAGGCTACGCGGGTCTTGGCCCTTGTCTTTCAGGTGCTGGACCGCCTCCAGCAGCATGCCGCCTGAGCCGCAGGTGGGATCGTAGATCGACATGCCCGGCTGGGGATCGAGGCATTCGACGATCAGCTTCACGACCTGCCGGGGCGTGTAGAATTCGCCGCCCTTCTTGCCCGCGCCCTCGGCGAACTGCTCGATCAGATACATGTAGGCGTCGCCCAGCATGTCGGGCGGCACGTCGCTGTTCCGCAGCCGGTGCTTCTCGAAATGGGCGAGCAGTTTCTCCAGGCGAGCGTCGGGGAATCGCTCCTGGTTCGCGAAATCCACGTCGCCGAACACACCGCGCAGACGCAGGTTGGCGTCTTCTAGGGCCGCGAAGGCGTTGTTCAGGTGCTGACCGATCTGGGTGGCGTGCTTCCTGACCGCGTTCCAGTGATGCTGCGGCGGAACATGGAACCGGTGCTCGTCGGGATCAGCAGCCTCCTCGCGGTCGCCGGTCTCTGCCAGCAGAACCTCGAACTCCTCGTCCCACACGTCGCAGAGGCGCCGGTAGAATAGCAGGGCGAAGATGTAGTCCTTGAACTTCCCCGCATCGACGTGGCCGCGCAGGATGTCCGCCGCCTGCCAGAGGTGCCGTTCGAGTTCCGATTGCGTAAGCGTAGCCACTGAAGCCCCCAGTGCGATAACCGCACGGCTTCGTTGAATCGGGCTATGACGACGGGGTCAAGGCTGAGGTTTCAGGTGGAGGCGCCGATGTTGCTGGACTGGACAAAGTTGTGGCCGCTGGTCCTGACCTCATCGGTCATCGCTGCATTTCTCACCTATGGCCTCGGGCTGCTGAAAGACTGGTTCAATCGCAGCAGGGACGCGGACTTCGCCGCCCTCTACGTCGCCCTCACGCTGGAAGACTACGCATCCCGTTGCGCGTCCGTGGTCGGCGACATCGACACCTTCTGGAGTTCGCGCGGAAACGCGGGGTCGTCGCACGGAAATGTCCCGGAGCTTGGCGCGTTCGGGACCGACGTGGAATGGAAGGCGTTGGGCGTCAAACTGACCTCCAAAGCTCTGTCGTTCCGCATCAGGATCGGCCACACGCGCGAGATGCTCACCGACCTCTCTCAGCATGTGAACGAGGAAATTGTCCAGGAAGCGCACGATCTCGCGGTCAAGCTGGGGCTGGAAGCTCTGGCTGCCGCAGACTATTTCCGAAAGGTCCGCAGGCTTGGACCAGCCCTTCCGGTTGCCGATTGGAGCACCAAGGACTGGTTGCAAGCGAAGGCCGACAAGATCGCGGCACGGAAGGCCGCCGAGAAGGCAGCAATGGCCGATGACTAGCGGCTTCAGGAAACCCGATACACCGTGCCGTTTTCCGGTGGCGCCAGCGGCTGCTCCTGGAACCCGCCCCCGGGCACAAGGTAAAACCGCCTGACGATGCGGAACTCGTTGTTGCCCAACGCCTCACACACATCGACCATCGTCGGCTTGCGGGATGCGAGGTTCTCCATCTGAAACCGTTCAGCCAAGATCGTCTTGGCCTGCTCGACCGCACCGTCTTCATCCTTCGCCAGCAGGGGGATGTTGGCCAGATGGTTGGCTGGGTCGCTCTTGTAAAACCGGGCGAAAAGGACGGGCTGCATGGATGGGTCTCCTTCCGAGCCACCCTACCTTAAGGCGGGCCGAAACCTAGAAACCTAATAAGGACACCCTTATGCCCTACGCCTCTAGCCGGAGGGCGGGGAGACACTTCTCCTCTATCAAGGCGACGTTTTTCTCGACGGCGAGATCGATCTCGTTCTCCTCCTTAGAGGGGTAGCCAGTCCAAATCGTGCTGTCGATCTTGCGACGGAACTCCTTGTCGGCGCCGCTCCTGTCTCGATGATTGGCATCGACGTAGACCTTCACCGACCAGAAGTGATGGTTCATCGCCTCAAGGGCCTGTTCGACTTCCGAGCCAAACAGGGCTCTGGCCATCGGAAGGCACTCCTCTAGTTCTCGCCGCACGTCAGCGGCTTCGTTGAGCCGGTTGTAATAAGCCTGAGCCGTGATGAGCCTTCTGTCGTCGTCGCTACGCGCTTGGCCTGCGACGAGTTCACCCGCCTCGACGAGCTTCTCTTCCGCCCGGTCAGTTTCGTTCGACCACATGGCGGGACTCCGAACGCGGCCCAACTCGCGACGAGCTATGTAGGTGGCCGTCAGGATACGTTCGGCCTGCTTGACCTTCCGTTCCGACAGGTTCTGTTGTCGCCACGCCTTGAAGGTCTGACTGCCGAAGTATGCCGCGACCATAATCGCCAGGGCGCCGAGGATGCTCCCCCAGCCTTGGAGCATGTCGCCAGTCGCGCTCCAGTCGACAATTCCGCAGAACATTCCGCCTCCCTCTGATCTTGAGGCACGAGGATCGGCCCATGGCGGCGGATACGCCATCCGAAAAGTATTGATCGCCCCCGTCGAACCGAAGGCGAACGGGGACAAGCACCACAGCCACTTGCCGAAAAATGCGGGCCCAGTGTCCGTATTGGGACTCCGCAAGGCCGACTATTAGTGAGCGTGCTGCGGATCGGGTAACACAGTCGAATGTCCGACCGCCTGAAGCTGCTTAAAGCCGCCACCCGCATGGCATTCTTCGATACCGGCTTCGATGGTTGGGACTACGCCACCAGCGGCGGGACCATCTTTCTCGTCAGCTTGAACGGCAAGCCCTACGGCATCACAGCCACCCACGTCCGTCAGACCTTCGAATGGCGACAGCTATGCGTGACCGATGAGAAAGATGGCCGCCAGATCGCCGGTTTGAAGTTTGTCAGCCGCGCGACAAACCTAACCGGGGATGCTGAGGGAACCGACATAGGCGACATCTCGATCATCGAATTCAGCGATGATATCGGCACCGAGTTCTTCAACGGCGGGATTTTCTCCCTCGACCAAGTGACGACTGGGGGCTCCGAAACCGGGGATGCCCTGATCGCCTACGGTCTTCCGAAAGAACACACGACCATCGGAGATGGGAAGATCAACCCGACCTATGCTGAACTCGGATTCGAGGACAGCGGCGCCCATGATCATGACCCTTTTTTACGGCGACTCATTGGTCAGTGGCACAAGCCGGTCGTTACCGCCCTCACCGGCATGAGCGGTTGCGGTGTGTTTAACACCACCAAGGATGTCCTGACTGGAGTGTTGCTGCGTGGAGGCGTCAGCGACGGTGTCGCGACCGGACTGTTCATCGACATTGAGGATGTGACGCGGATTCTCAACGCCATCCACACGGGGACGATGACGACCAACTATCGCAAGATAGTTCGCAAGCCGGTTTAACCGCCGAAAAATACGTCTTAGGCTTGCGCCGCGTCGGCGCGGCAGGACGGGCTTTCGAGCCCGCTAGACAGCCGCAACTGCGGGCTCGAACGGCCTCTTTGGGTTCAAGGTTCGCCCGCCCCGCCACTTCAGCGATCTCACCACAGCATCTGGCTTATCCAGCGGTTCGACGTTGTCGCGGGCGTCGCAAACCCATTGTGTGAGAAGAAACGCTTGCCAGCTCTGGTGCAGATAGTGCGGCGGAAAGCGCCGCCCGAGGTCCTGCAACTGCCAGGCGTTGGGACGGATCGGCATGCGCCGGATCGGCATCCCCGCCTGACGGGGCGTCCGCCCGCCCTTCCTCAGATTGCACGGCGAACAGGCGGCGACGATGTTCTCCCAGGTCGTACGCCCGCCCTGACTGCGCGGGATCACATGGTCGAACGTCAGGTTCGAGGTGTCGGCGCAGTACTGACAGGCGAAGCCGTCGCGCAGGAAGACATTGAAGCGGGTGAAGGCGGGCTGACGGTCCTGATCGACATAGCTCTTCAGCGCAATCACGCTGGGCAGCCGGATCTCCATCGACGGGCTGCGCACGACCTTGTCGTAGGTCGAGACCACGTCGACGCGGTCCTGATACACCGCCTTCACCACCTCCTCCCACGGCCAGATCGACAGCGGATAGTAGGACAGCGGCCGGAAGTCGGCGTTCAGCACCAGGGCGGGCCAGCCGGACGGCGGGTTGCTGAGGACCTGCATCAGGCCCTCCCGCTCACGCGTCGGAGATGTTGAGCCAAGGTTTTGAGGACACGTCTCCTTCCCTGTCTATGGATGAATCCTATCCGTGATTCGTGAACGCCGCCATGACCGGGCCGTGGCGTTTCAGCGACAGTCAGGGCTTGGCGGATCCGCCCGGAAACGCCGGCAGGCTCCAGTTCCAGATCAGGGCTCCGGCCCTGAGCGCGAAGCCGCAGGGCACGGCGATGAAGGCCGCCGGCCAGGGCTCCAGCCCGAACATCTGCGCGATCACGAACACCGTCGCGGCCAGCAGCGCCGCCGACACCGTGATCTCGCGCCGCAACAGGATCGACGGCTGCCCCGCCAGCAGATCGCGAACCACCCCGCCGAAACAGGCCGTCAGCGCGCCCATGACGATGCAGATGAGGGGCGCCACATCGAACGCCCCCGCCTTGGCCGCGCCCATGACGCCATAGGCGGCCAGGCCGAACGCATCGAGCCACAGCAGCAGCCGGAACCGCCACGGACGGCTGCCCAGCAGCCACACCGCAACCGAGGCCGCGATGCACACGGCGATGTAGCGCCAGTCCTGCACCCAGAACACCGGCGCCCCGATCAGCAGGTCACGCAGGGTGCCGCCGCCGACGCCGGTGATGGCGCCGAAGAAGGCGAAGGTGACCAGATCATGCTTCTCCCGCGCCGCCGCCAGCGCGCCCGTCGCCGCGAACACCGCCACGCCGAAGAAGTCGAGCGCGCCGAGAACGGTCTCCGGATTGGCCAGCGCTGGATCAACGATTGGGGTCAAGGGATCTCCTCCAGCGCGATCTCGCCACGCTTCACCCCGCCATACCATCCCCAGAGCAGATGCGCCGCCACTCCCCGATGCGGCCGCCAGATTTCCGCCCGGGCGTAGGCCGTCTTCTCGTTCGGGCGCGCCGCCGCCCCGTCTGCCCAGCGCATCGCCTCCTGCAAGGCGATGTCCCCCGCCGGGAACAGATCGCTGCGCCCCTCGCAGAACATCAGGAAGGTCTCGGCCGTCCATTTGCCCACGCCCTTGATGGCCACCAGCGCCGCCACAGCCTCGTCGTCCGACAGCCGTTCCAGATGGTTGAAGTCGATACGCCCCTCGACTTGCGCCCGCGCGATCTCATGCGTGTACCGCGCCTTCTGGATCGACAGGCCGAAGCTCCGCAGCGTCTCGATGTCCCGCGCCAGCGCCGCCTCGGGCGTCACCTCGCCGTCCAGCCCCGCCTCGACCCGTTTCCAGATCGCCGCGGCCGAGGCCAGCGACACCTGCTGGTCCACGATCATCCGCAGCAATCCGGCGAACCCGCCCTCGCGCACCCGCCAGTCGAACACCGGCGTCACCGCATGGGCCCTCTCCAGCGCCGGGTCGAGGGCGACGAGGGCCAGTCGCGCGGCGACGACGTCTTCGGGTGTGGGAATGACAGCCATGGCTTTCCCTAGTCCGCCGGACCATCCCGACAAAGCACGCCGGTGACGACGGCGTCCGCAAACCGCTATTCTCGGCCCATGTTCGTCACCCGCTTCGCCCCTTCGCCCACCGGCGGCCTGCACAAGGGTCACGCCTTCTCGGCCCTGACCGCCTGGACGTCGGCGCATGAAGCGGGCGGCCGTTTCATCCTCCGTATCGAGGACACCGACTTCACCCGCTGCCGCCCGGAATACGAAGCCGCCATCTACGACGATCTCCGCTGGCTCGGCCTCGACTGGGAAACGCCCGTGCGTCGCCAGTCCGAGCATCGCGCCGACTATGACGCCGCTCTGGACCGCCTGCGGGATCAGGGCGTGCTCTACCGCTGCTTCCGCACCCGCAAGGAGATGCTTGCCCTCGCCGGCGGCGCGCCGCACGCCGACGACCCGGAAGACACCGCCGCCTTCAGCGCCGGACCGCACACGCCCGATGACGAAGCCGAACGGCTCGCGCGCGGCGAAGCCTTCGCCTGGCGTCTCTCGCTCAAGGCCGCCCGCGCCCGTCTCGGCGACTTCGACCGTCTCGGCTGGATCGAGGAGGGCCATGATCCCGGCCCCCGCCGCGCCGTCCCGGAAGGCCTCGGCGACATGGTCGTGGGGCGGAAAGACATCGGCGCCGGCTATGTCATCGCCTCTGTCGTCGACGACGCGCTACAGGGCATCACCCACGTCATCCGGGGCGTCGATCTCCAGGCCGTGACCTCGCTTCAGCGCGTGCTCCAGGCCCTGCTCGACCTGCCCACGCCGACCTACCGCCACCACCGGCTCTTGCTTGACCAGAACGGCAAGCGCTTCGCCAAGCGCGACCGGTCGGTGACCCTCGCCGACATCCGGGCGAGCGGCGTGAGTGCGCAGGCGTTGAGAGCCGAGTTGGGCTTCTGACTAGACCGCCAGCTTGCCCTTGCTGTGCTCGGCCGGGATGACGACCCCCTTGTCGGGTCGGTGCTCCTTCGCCCCCGGCCTGCCCCAGGCGTGCAGGACGTGGCGGATGATGTTCAGCCGCGCCGTCTTCTTGTCGTCGGTGGCGATGACCGTCCAGGGCGCGTGGCGCGAGTGGGTCTCGGCCAGCATCCGGTCGCGGGCGGCGGAATAGTCGCTCCAGCGCGCCTGGGCCTCGGCGTCCAGCGCCGACACCTTGAACCGCTTCAGCGGGTCGCCGATGCGTTCGGCCAGCCGCCTCGCCTGCTCCTCGCGGCTGATGTCCAGCCACAGCTTGATGACCCGCAGGCCGCTGTCGGTCAGCATCCGCTCGAACCGCGGCGCGTCCTTCAGGAACTGCTCGTGCTGCTCGGGCTTGCAAAAGCCCATCACCGGCTCGACGCCGGCGCGGTTGTACCAGGACCGGTTGAACAGCACCGTCTCGCCCGCCGCCGGCAGATGCGCGGCGTAACGCTGGAAATACCACTGGCCCGTCTCACGCTCGGTCGGCTTGGGCAGGGCCACGACCCGCGTCTGGCGCGGCGACATGAACTCGGTCAGGCGCTTGATCGCCCCGTCCTTGCCCGCCGCGTCCCGTCCCTCGAACACGATCAGGGTCTTCAGCCCCTGTTCGATGCTCCAGGCCTGGGTCTCCACGACCTCGATCTGCAGCCGCGTCAGGATGTCGTCGTAGTCGCGCTTCTTGGCCATGGATCACTCTGGCGCTCATCTCGCGCCCGGAGCAAGGGCGTGTTTCCATCCCGTTGCAAACAGAGGGCAGAGTGGCGGCGAACCTGTCGTCCTTCTAACGTGCGCCCGGTCCACATCGCCGTTATCCAGCGCCTTCGCCCTGAGGAGCCGACCCGATGACCGCCACCCGCCGCGCCCTGCTGACCGGCCTCGCCGTCCTGCCGGCGCTCTCGGCCCTGCCCGCCTTCGCCCAGACCGAGACGCCCGACGCCGCCCTCGACGCCGTCTTCGCCGCGAACCCGGCCCCGGCCATGGGCGCGATGATCGTGAACCGTTCCGGGGTGCAGTGGTCGGCCGTGCGCGGCGTGCGTCAGGAAGGCGGAACAGAGCCTGTGACGACCGACGACCGCTGGAGCCTGGGCTCGAACACCAAGGCCATGACCGCCGCCCTGTTCGCCCGGCTGGCGGAACAGGGCCGCGCCCGCTGGGCCATGCCGCTGGCCGAGGCCTTCCCGGGCGTGGCCGTCGATCCCGGCTGGGGCGACACCACCCTCGACGATCTGATGCATCACCGCGGCGGCCTGCTCGACAACGACGTCATCGGCCGCGACTGGCTGATGGTCGCCCGCGACGATCCCGCCTCCCTGCCCGAGCAGCGCGCGGTCATCGCCGCCCGGGCCTTGGGCAAGCCGCCCGGCGGCGCGCGCGGCGTCTTTGCCTACGGCAACGCCAACTACATGCTGCTGGGCGCCGTCATCGAGCGCATCACCGGCGGGTCGTGGGAGGACGCCATGCGGGCGGAGGTCTTCGCACCGCTTGGCATCCAGTCCGGCGGCTTCGGCCCGCCGAAAGACGACAATGCCTGGGGTCACCGCGCGGCGAACGGCCAGCGCACCCCCATGCCGCCGGAACACCCCGGCGCCGACAACCCCTTCGCGCTGGGACCCGCAGGCATGGCGCACATGACGCTCGCCGACTACGCCCGCTTCATCGGCGTGTTCCTGAACGACGGCGCGGGCTGGCTCAGCCCCGACAGCGTCCGCATCCTGACCACGCCCGCCCCCGGCGACGGCCCCGGCTACGCCTGCGGCTGGGGCGTGCGTGACATGTCGTGGGGAACGACCCTGGCCCACGAGGGGACCAACACCATGTGGCACGCCTTCGCCGCCGTAGCGCCGCAGCGGGGTCTGGCGGTCGTCACCGTCGCCAATGACTTCACCACCGGCCGCGCCGGTTGCCAGCAGCTGGGCCAGCGTCTGATCCAGCTCTCGACGGTCGCCTGAACCCTCGGAATTGGTTAAGGCTGTCGCGGTCATGCGCCGCGACTTCGCCGATTTCTGGAATCTGTTGTGGGAGGCGGCGCTCGGCCTGTGCGCGGCCTTCGCCCTGCTGAACGCCTTCGCGCCGCATCAGGACCTGCCGTGGAAGCCGCTGGATCTCAGCCACCCCATCGGTCAGGCCACCCGCGCCAAGGTCGCCGACTTCGACATCCAGCGCGCCGCCGCGCCCGAGGAGGTCAAGGCCGTCACCGACGCCTGCATCGACACCCTGCGCGCCGCAGGGGTCCAGGTCGAACGCGCCGAGGACCGGGACGACGGCGGCTTCTGCGTCGTCCGGGGCGCCGTCCGCCTGACCGGCGGCGACATCACCCCGCTGGCGCCGGGCGGCCTCGTCATGCAGTGCCCGCTGGCCGTGCGCTACGTCATCTGGGACCGGCAGGTGCTGCAACCCGCGGCCCGGGAGGTGTTCGGCAGCCGCGTGGCGGAGGTCCAGAACTACGGCAGCTATTCCTGCCGCCGCATCTACGGCAAGGACGCGCCCGACGCCCGTCCCAGCGAGCACGCCCGCGCCAACGCCCTGGATGTCGCCGCCATCAGGCTCGAGGACGGCCGCGTCATCTCCATCGCCAATGACTGGACCGGTCAGGGCGCCGCGGGTGACGACGGCCGCCGCTTCCTGAAACGCCTGCGCGACGGCGCCTGCCGGGTCTTCTCGACCGTCCTGACACCCGACTACAACGACGCCCACCGCGACCACCTGCATCTGGACGGATCGCCCCGGGGCCTGTGCGCCTAGAGCCCTGTGGGCCTCGCCTTTCGCCGTTCGCGCGAATCGCTTTTCGGTTGACCGTCCCCCCATCCCGCGAGACAACGCTTGCGCAGTCCGGATACTGCGCGGTGTCCACAACCGCGTTCGCTCCTTCCCTGAACGAGCTGATCCAGATGGGCTGACGGGCGCTCCTACGGGGCGTCTGCCTGGAAAGCGCGTTTACGGAGACGCAGATATGGCGACCGGCACGGTCAAGTGGTTCAACTCCACCAAGGGCTTCGGCTTCATCCAGCCCGATGGCGGCGGCAACGATGTGTTCGTCCACATCACCGCCGTTCAGAAGGCTGGCCTGCAGGGCCTCGATGAAAACGCCAAGGTCTCGTACGAGCTGGAATCCCAGCGCGGCAAGACGGCGGCGGTGGACCTGAAGCTCCTCTAAGGGCTTCCGGATTCAGACATCGGCGGGCGCGGCGGCTTCAGGCTTCCGCGCCCGTTTTCGTTTCGGCGGGCGGCTTCGCGCGGCTCGACCACTGGGCCAGGATGACCGCGCCCAGCACCACCACCCCGCCCAGCATCTGCAAGGGCGTCATGGTCTCGGCGAACAGGACATAGCCGAAGATGGCGGCCACCACCGGCTGGATCAGGATGGTCACCGCCGTCACCGCCGCCGGCAGCCGGCCCAGCGACCAGGCCACGCCGCCCTGTCCGGCCACATGCACCAGACCCAGCCCGACGCAGGCCGCCCATCCGGCGAGCCCGGCGGGCATGACGTCCTCGCCCAGCATCAGGGCCACCGCCAGCATCACCGGCATCCCGATCGCGGCGGCCCACAGGGTGACCTGCATGGCCCCCGCCGTGTTCCGCGCCGCCTTCACCGCGAGGAAATAGCCCGAGTACCAGAGGGTCACCGACAGGGAGAGAATGTCCCCGAGCAGCGGATTGGTCCCCTGACCGCCGTCGGCGCCCAGCGCCATGGCCACGGCCCCGCCCATGGCCAGCCCGAGCGCCAGCATGAACAGCCGCCCCGGCGCCTCCTTGAACACCAGCCACCCGAACAGGGTCACGACCACCGGCGTCAGGTTGCACAGCACCGTGGCGTTGGCGACCGAGGTCATGACCAGCCCGTAGTGCCAGAAGCTCATGTCCGCGGCGAAGAACAGCCCCGCCAGCAGCATCCACTTCGACGGCCGGCCCCAACCGGTCTTCGTCCCCGGTTCCGTCGGTTTCGCCGTCAGCGCCAGCAGCACCGGCAGGGCGAACAGCAGCCGCCAGAACCCCGCCGCCGCCGGCCCCGTCTCGCTGACCCGCACCAGGATCGGCGCCAGCCCCAGCAGCGACGCCGCCAGCAGCAGGACGATCAGGGCGAAGGCGCGGGACGAAACGGCGGGCATGCCTCCGCCCTAACGGGTGTCGCCCGCGGGGGAAAGGGATGGGCGATTAACAGGCGCCGCCGGAACCGCGGAACAGGCGCGAAACGAATCAGGACCGAATCACCGACACCGGCCGATTCAGCCTTTGTTCCATACAAGATATTGTATCTTAAAGCGGATTAACCACAATCAGAATCCACGGCCGGCCACGAAATCCGCGCCGCGCGTTGCCCCCGCCGCCCCGACCCGCTAGGTCGAACCCGCGACGGCCCCGTAGCTCAGCCGCATAGAGCAAGGCTTTCCTAAAGCCGAGGTCGCAGGTTGGAGTCCTGCCGGGGTCGCCATCGCCTCAACGTCGCGTATCTAGCGCCACTTCGACCCTTCGCCGTGCTTGCCGATGCTCGAGAACTCGGGCTCGGCGGCCTTGTGGACGTATTGCTCGGCGACCATCCAGCCCTTGAACGGCCGCAGCGACCCCAGGCACATCAGGATCAGCACCGGCAACGTCACGGCGAAATGCATCCACACGGGCGGGTGGGCGATGAACTCGAAGGCCATGAAGCCGGCCATGCCGACGACGCCCACCAGCGACATGACGAAGAAGGCCGGACCGTCGGCCGGATCAGCGAAAGCATAGCTCTGGCCGCAGGCGGGGCAGCTGTCGCGGACGGTCAGAAAGCCCTTGAGCAACGGCCCCTTGCCGCAGCGCGGGCAGCGGCAGCGGATGCCGGTGGAAAGGGTGCTGAGCGGCGGATAGGCGGGGTCTCGCATGGCGTCTCCTGTGGCGCCGATTTCGGCCTCTGCGCCGCCTCCGGCAAGAGCGGCGCCAGCGACGGAACGACGCGGTCAGCGTGACCGTTCACCCGGCATGACGGAAACCCTGACCGACAGCCTGCCCGATGACGTCGAGGCCCTGATCGAGGCGGTGCTGACCGCCGCCGATCGCCAGGGCGTCGAGCTGGCCACGGCCGAAAGCTGCACCGGCGGCTTGCTGGCCTCGGTCCTGACCGATGTGGAGGGCAAGTCCCACGTGTTTGACCGGGGCTTCGTCACCTATTCCGACGACGCCAAGCAGGAGGAACTGGGCGTGCCCCTGCGCCTGATCCGGCAGAACGGCGCGGTGTCCGAACCCGTCGCCCGCGCGATGGCCCAGGGGGCGCTGAAGGCGGCGAAAGCCGGCATGGCGGTGGCGATCACGGGCTTCGCCGGGCCGGCCGGGCCGGCCGGGCCGGACGACGAGCCGGGTCTGGTGCATTTCGCCCTCGCCGCCGAGGGGGCGCCGACGGCGCATCAGGAGCATCATTTCGGCGATATCGGTCGCGGCCCCTGCCGCATCGAATGCCTCCGGGTCGCCCTGGGCATGCTCAAGACCGCCCTGGGCTAGGGCGGTCACCAAGCGTTAACCGCGATTAAAGGGCTTCGCGCGAGTGTGCGCGCGTATGTCCGGGGCCAGTCACCGCAAGCGCATCCTGAAGACGACCGTGGCCGCCGCCGCGGCCGGCGCCATGGCGTTCGCGCCGCTGGCGCCGCTGGCCCAGGAGATGTCCGGGGCGGTCTCCGAGCCGCTGCTGATCCGCATCGGCGCCACGGCCGAGTTCACCCGGGTCGAGTTCGCCGGCGTCATCGGCGCCCGCAGCCGGGTCAGCCGCGACGGCCGCACCGTCATCGTGCGCCTGGGCGTCACCGCCGCCCCGGACGTGTCCCGCCTGAAGGTCGATCCCCCCAAGGGCGTCGAGAAGGTCGAGACCCGCGCCGTTCAGGGCGGCACCGAACTGATCCTGACCCTCGCCGAGGGCGCCGATATCCGCAGCGGTTCGGCCGACGGCGCCGTGTGGCTGAACCTCTATCCGACCGCGCCGGAGGGCTCGCCCGCCCCGACGCCCGCCGCCGCGCTTCAGGCCTCGGTGCCGGTCACCGCCCGCGCCACGGCTGACAAGGTGGTGCTGAACTTCGCCTGGGCCCAGCCCGTGGGCGCCGCCGTGTTCCGGCGCGGCGAGGCCGTCTGGGTGGTGTTCGACACCGCCGCCCGCATGGACATGAGCGGCGCCCAGGCGCTCGGCCCCGCCTCCGACGCCCGCTGGGCCGCCGGTCCCGACTATGTCGCCCTGCGCATCGCCGCGCCGGGGAACCTGCCTGTTTCCGCCAGCGCCGACGGTTCGGCCTGGACCGTGACCATCGGCGGTCAGCCGGTGGCGGCCACGGGCGTCAACGTCGACCGCGACGAGAGCGGCGAGCCGGTTTTGGTGGCCCATATGGCCGGCTCGACCCGGGCGGTCTGGCTGACCGACCCGCTGGCCGGCGACCGCTTCGCCGCCGTCACGGCCCTGGCGCCCGGCAAGGGGTTCGGCGCGCGGAAACAGACCGTCGATCTGACCCTGATCCCCACGGCCCATGGTCTGGCGGTTGAAACCCCAGCCGACGACCTGGCCATCCGGGCCGAGGGCGACCTCGTCACCCTGTCCCGGCCCAACGGCCTGATCCTTTCGGCGCCGTCCGCGGGCGCCGAGACCGCCGCCCTGGCCGAGACCGGGCCGAAGAAGGCGCCTTTCCCCGCCCTGATACTGAGCGAATGGGCCGTCACCGGCGACAAGCCCTTCACCGACCGCTACCGCGCGCTCCAGGACGCCGCCGCCGAAGAGGCGATGAAGGCCGGCGACGATCCCCGCGCACCGATCGAGGCGCGGATGTCGCTGGCCCGGTTCCTCGTCGGATCCGGTCTCGGCTACGAGGCCATCGGCGTTCTGAACAGCATTGTCGCGGCGGCCCCCAACATGCTGGGCGAGCCCGAACTGCGCGGCCTGCGCGGCGCCGCCCGCGTGTCCATCGGCCGGGTGGAGGAGGCCAAGGCCGACTTCGCCGGCGCCTCCCTCGCCGGCGATCCCTCGACCAAGGTCTGGCAGGGCTACATCGCCTCGCAGCAGGGCGACTGGGCCGAGGCGCGCCGCCTGTTCGCCGCCGGCGCCGCGGTGATCGACCAGTTCCCGGCCGAATGGCGCGCCCGCTTCGGGGCCGCCCACGCCAAGGCCGCCGTCGAGACCGGTGACCTCGACGCCGCCCGCTCCCTGCTGGCCTACAGCTTCAGCCAGGAGACCAGCCCGGCCGATCAGCTGGCTGCCCGTCTGGTGCAGTCGCGCCTGTTCGAGCTGGAGGGCCAGACCGACCGGGCGCTGGCCGTCTACACCGCCGTGGCCCGGGCGCCGCTGGACAATGTCGCCGTGCCGGCCAAGCTGGGCGTCATCCGCATCGGCCTGGCGCGCGGCACGATGAAGCCCGCCGAGGCCGCGGCCCTGCTGGAACAGCTGAAGTGGCGCTGGCGCGGCGACGCGACCGAGCTGGAGGTCATCCGCACCCTGGGCCAGCTGTATCTGTCGCAGGGGCTGTACCGCGAGGCGCTTACCGCCCTGCGCGGCGCCGGCAAGCGCATGAGCCAGCTGCCAGGTGCGGCCGAGATGCAGGCCGACCTCAACAACGCCTTCCGCGCCCTGTTCCTCGAAGGCGGGGCTGACGGGTTGCAGCCTGTTCAGGCGCTGGGCCTGTTCTACGACTTCCGCGAACTGACCCCCATCGGCGCCGACGGCGACGAGATGGTGCGCCGCCTGTCACGGCGGCTTGTCGACGTCGATCTGCTCGATCAGGCCGCGGAGCTGCTGAAATATCAGGTCGACAACAGGCTGGAGGGCGTCGCGAAAGCCTCCGTCGCCACCGATCTGGCCGCCATCTATCTGATGGATCGTCAGCCCGAGGCGGCCTTGCGGGCCATCTGGGGCTCGCGCACGACGCTGTTGCCCACCGCCATGAACACCGAGCGCCGGGCGCTGGAGGCGCGCGCCCTGATGGAGCTCGGTCGCTACGACCACGCGCTGGAAGTGCTGGGGACCGACGCCAACCCGGCCGCCCGTGACGTCCGCGCCGAAATCCTGTGGAAGCAGGAGAACTGGGCCGCCGCCGCCGCCATGTACGAGCAGCGTCTCGGCGACCGCTTCAAGGATCCCGCGCCGCTCAGCGCCGAGGACGAGAGCCGCCTGATCCGCGCCGGGGTCGGCTATTCGCTGGCCCACGACGCCGCGGCGCTCAGCCGCCTGTCGCGCAACTACGCGCCCTATGTCGCCGGGGCCAAGTCGGCCAACGCCCTGCGCATCGCCCTGGACGTCGACGACGGCGGGCCGCGCAACTTCGCCGCCCTGACCGCGTCCGCCGACACCTTCACCGGCTGGGTCAACGGCATGAAGCAGCAGTTCAGACAAAGAACGGGCGGGAATCGCCCCGCGACCCCCGCCCGTTCCCAGTCGTCATCTGCTCCGTAAGGAGCGGAAGCGGTCTTACTTGTTGACCGCGTCCTTCAGCGGCTTCGAAACGCGGAAGCGCACGGCCTTCGAGGCGGCGATCTTGATGGTCGCGCCGGTGGCCGGGTTGCGGCCCTCGCGCGCGGCGCGGGCGGCGGTGTCGAAGACGCCGAGGTTCGAGATGCGCACGTCGCCGCCCGACTTCAGGCTCTTGTGGATGTTGTCCACGATGGCGGACAGGACCTTGCCGGCGTCGGCTTGGCTGACACCCGCGTCCTTGGCGACGGCGGCGATGAGTTCGGCTTGAGTGGTCATTTTGGGTCGTTTCCCGATGTGAAGTTCGCTCTGATTCATGAGCGATGACGCCCGATCAACGCCGCTTTTTCTTCCCTTGGCAAGCGACTTTGGCGCGCAAAGCCCCACAGGGTGGGGATTTATCCGCTTCCGGAGGCTCGCTGGAAGCTCTCGACCAGGCTTCCGGCGACCAGTCTCCAGCCGTCCACGAGCACGAAAAAGATCAGCTTGAACGGCAGGGAAACCACCACCGGCGGCAGCATCATCATGCCCATGGACATGAGCACGCTGGCGACCACAAGATCGATCACAAGGAACGGAACGAAAAGAAGAAATCCGATTTCGAAGGCCCGCTTCAGCTCGCTTATCATGAAGGCCGGGGTGATGACCCTGAGGGGCAGTTCCGACACATCCGCCGGGGGCTCGATCTGCGACAGCCGGGTGAACAGTCCGAGGTCTCCGCGGTCCACCTGCGAAAGCATGAATGTTTTCACCGGCTCAGCGGCCGCATCGAAGGCCTGGGGCAGCTCCATCTGCTGGTCCATCAGGGGCCGGATGCCCGAATCATAGGCGTCCTGCCAGGTCGGGGCCATGACGATGGCGCTCAGGAACAGGGCCAGGGACACCAGCACGGCGTTGGGCGGCGACTGCTGTAGTCCCAGCGCGGTGCGCAGCAGGCTCAGCACCACCACGATGCGCACGAAGCTGGTGGTCATGATGACGATCGACGGCGCCAGCGACAGCACCGTCATCAGCCCGACCAGCTGCACCACCCGCTCAGTCAGCCCGGCCCCGGTGCCCAGGTCGATATTGACCGCCGATCCGGTCGCGGCGGCGGCGGCCACATCCTGGGCGAAGGCGGCGATCGGCCAGATCAGGCTCAGCAGGGTGGCCAGCAGCGACAGCTTCAGCGCGCGCTTCAGCTCCTCGCGCGTCGGCATGACGAAGATGGACGACGTTTTCACTTGGTTGACCCGGGTCCGCGCGGCTCGATCAGTTCACGCCCCTCGCCCAGCAGCAGCAGCCGCTCCTCGTCGTCGATTTTGACCAGCACCAGACGCCGCGCCGGATCCAGCACCAGGGTCTCGACCACCGTCAGCCGGCGCTCGCCGCGCTCGGCGCTGAGTTTGGCCAGCAGCTGGGGCGCATAGCGGCGCGCGGCCCAGGCGGCGAAGCCGATGATGCCGAGGGTGAAGGCCAGGGCGAAAACCGCGCGGGCCAGGTCGAGGAAATTCATGCGTGCGCCCCGCCGGACACCGTTCCGGCTCGGCCCAAGCCTTGTCGATCATGGTTAACGGGGCGTTGAGATAACCTCGCATTAACCATGCAGGCGGCATTTTCTGCCCATTCCAACGCTAGGAGCCTGTCATGGGCGTGGGCGATCTTCCGCTGCTGCAACAGATCCGGGGCCGGCTCGGCTGGCTGGACGAGCGTCAGCGCGTCATCGCCCAGAACGTGGCCAACGCCGACACTCCCGGCTACGTCGCCCGCGACCTGAAGGCGCCAAGCGATTTCGCGGCCGCCATGCAGTCCGGCGGCGGCCTGCGGATGACCCGCACCAGCGCCGCCCACATGGCCCCGCCGGGTCAGCAGGCGCGGTTCGACCCGACGGACGCGCCCGATTCGGAGACCACGCTGGACGGCAATTCGGTGGTGGTCGAGGAGCAGATGCTCAAGATGGCCGAGAGCCGCATGGCCTACGACGCCGCCATCGGCCTGTATCAGAAGTCCATGCAGATGCTGCGCCTGGCGGCCAAGAAGCCGGGCGGTTGAGGTAGGCCATGACCGATCCCGTCAATCCGCCCCGCAACGCCGCCATGGCCGTGGCCGCCAGCGCCCTGAAGGCGCAGCAGTCGCGCATGCGGGTGATCGCCGAGAACATCGCCAACGCCGAGTCCACCGCCCCGACCTCGGGCGGCGATCCCTACCGTCGCCAGGTGCCCGTGTTCCGCGCGCAGCAGATGGACGGCGCCACCGGCGTGGTCCTGGCCGAGGTCCGGCCCGACCAGGGCGACTTCCGCCTTGAATACGACCCCACCCACCCGGCCGCGAACGCCGAGGGCTATGTGAAACGGCCCAATGTCGACAGCCTGATCGAGGCGATGGACATGCGCGAGGCGCAGCGCGCCTACGAGGCCAACCTGAACGTCATCGAGACCGCGCGCGCCATGGAGCAGCGCACCCTCGACATCCTCAAGAAGTGAGCTGACCGATGAACCCGATGGCGGCGTTGAAGGCCTATCAGGCGATTCAGGGCGGGGGCGCCATGCCCGGCGCGACCGGCGGCGCGGCCGAGACGCAGGGGCCCGGCTTCGCCGACCTGCTGCAGAACGTCATGGGCGACATGACCCGGACGACGAAAGTCGCCGAGGGCCAGATGACCCAGCTGGCGCAAGGATCCGGCAGCCTGATCGACGTCGTCACCGCCGTCAGCTCGGCCGAGGCCTCGCTGGAGACCGTCATCGCCGTCCGCGACCAGGTGATCCAAGCCTATCAGGAAATCATGCGGATGCCGATCTGACGGAAACGTCGGAACCGATGGCCCGACTTCGTCCTCTGGTCATGAACCGGAGGCCGCCATGTTCAAGGACCGCAACTCATCCGCCATCGTCGCCGTCGCCGATTTCGACCGCGCCAGAGCCTTCTACCGCGACACCCTCGGGCTGGAGCTTGTCGAAGAGCATCCCGATGCAGGCGTCATGAACTTCCGCACCGGCCAGACCTTCCTGGGGGTCTATCGTTCGGACTACGCGGGAACCAATCAGGCCAACGCGGTCACCTGGGACATGAGGGGCGATCTGGAGGAGACCGTGCGTGTCCTCGCCGCGAAGGGGGTCGCCTTCGAAAACTACGGCGACATGGACGGCATGACGTTCAGGGACGGAATCTATTCCGCGGGCTCCATGAAGCTGGCCTGGTTCAGGGACCCGGACGGCAACATTCTGCACCTGACCGAGGGGATGTAGTCAGGCCTCGGCGGGCGCCGGCTCGGGCGTCGGTCGAACCGCCCGCCGTCCCTTCAGCCACCGCCGGATGCGGGACTGCATCGGATCATCCACCGCGAAGTGGAAGGCGAAGGCGAAGCCGACCGCCGCCAGAACGCCCGCGCCCCACAGCCCCCACTGAACCGCCTCCGACAGCGCGACCCGCGCCACGGCGATGTTCACCGCTCCGAACCAGGCGATGCGCACCACCTCGTTGGTGATGAACATCGAAAAGGACGCCAGCGCCGCCGTTTCGACCAGCTTCGACGGCCGCCGCACCGGAATGGCCCCCGCCGCCAGGATGATCACCGAGATGCAGGCCAGAGAGATCAGGGCGTTCTTGTCGAAATACTGCGCCGTGGCGAAGCCCGCTGCCGCCAGCACTCCGGCCCATCCGGCCAGTCCGGGCGCGATCCAGACCTTCTGCGCAAACCAGGCCAGCGCCATGCCCAGGAAGAACAGCGGCAGCGCCCGGAAGAAGCCGAAACCCATGGGCATCTGATAGGCGGGATAGCCCAGCAACGACCAGCACAGCTGGTTGGCGATCAGATAGACGCCGACGCCCAGGCCCAGCGCCGTCCACGGCCCCAGCCGCATCAGCCCTCTCAGAATCCACGGGAAGGCCAGGTAGCAGCCGATCAGCGCCGAGACCGACCAGCTGGGCGCGTTCCAGCCCAGGCCGCCGGGAACGCCGAACGCCTGGACCAGCCCCAGTTGCGCCGGCAACTGGTCCCAGGCGAACCACTCCGGATTGCGCGGCGGCGCCCCGGCGGCGGTCCCCAGCAGCACCAGCCCGACCAGCGACAGCCCCATCATCAGATGCGCCGGCCACACCCTCAGCAGCCGCTTCAGCACGAAATCGCCCGGCGCCGTCGCCCCCTTCGCCACCGAGGCGCCGTACACCCGCATCAGCACATAGCCGCTGTCGATCAGGAAGAAGTTGGTCAGCAGGAAACCGCCCCGCTCGAACACCGGATGCACCAGCTCCGCCAGCGGCGCCGGGCCGGCGGCCTGAAAGTGATGCAGGATAATCAGGAAGGCCACGATGAAGCGCAGGGCGTCCAGCCACCCGCCCCGGGCGATGGGCGTTGTGTCATTTCGGGTCGAAATCGCTGTCCAGACCATGGCCGAGGCCTCCCTTGAGGCTCCCGGCGCAAGGAGCGGGCCGTCAGCCCCGCGCCAACCGCAGGAACTCCTCGCGGGTCCGCGCGTCGTCGCGCACCACGCCCAGCAGGGCGCTGGTGGTCAGGCGGGCGCCGGGAACATCGACGCCGCGCATCGTCATGCAGCTGTGCTCGGCCTCGATGACCACGCCCACGCCCTGCGGTTTCAGCACCGTGTCGATGGCCTCGGCGATCTCGGCGGTCATCTTCTCTTGGATCTGCAGCCGCCGCGCATAGCCGCGCACCACCCGCGCCAGCTTGGATATGCCCACCACCCGGTCGGTCGGCAGATAGCCGACATGCGCCACGCCCACGACCGGCAGCATGTGATGCTCGCAGAAACTGACAAAGCGGATGTCCTTCAGCACCACCAGCTGGCTGTAGCCGCCGACCTCCTCGAACGTCCGCTCGAGATAGGCGCGCGGCTCGACCTCATAGCCGGCGAACAGCTCGCGATAGCTGCGCGCCACCCGCGCCGGCGTGTCCAGCAGCCCCTCGCGGTCAGGATCATCCCCCGCCCACTGGATCAGGGTGCGGACGGCGGCTTCAGCCTCGGATTGCGTAACGGCGTGATCGGTCATGCCAAGCTTTACGCCGGACCGGTCTTTTCGATCCCGCGCCCCCCGTCCTAACGCCGCGTTAACCATGCACCCGGCAATTTCGGCCCAGTACCCCGGGAGCGTGGAATGAACGGCGCGGAAGTTCTGGATGTGGGCCGCGACGCCCTGTGGCTGACGATCCAGCTGTGCCTGCCCGTGCTCGTGGTCGGCCTGATCGTCGGCGTGGTCATCGGCCTGTTCCAGGCCCTGACCCAGATCCAGGAACAGACCCTGATCTATGCGCCCAAGATCCTGGCCATCTTCGTGTCGTTGGTGCTGTTCTTGCCGCTGATGGGGGCCCTGCTGGGCGGCTTCATGCAGCAGATCGCCGCGCGCATTGCGGGCATGTAGTGGAGCCGTACGCGACCTCGGACCAGGTCTGGGCCGGCGCGCTGATCTTCGCCCGCATCGGCGCGATCCTGCTGACCCTGCCCGGCATCGGCGAGTCGTATGTGCCGCCGCGCATCCGCCTGTCGCTGGCGCTGGTGGTGTCGCTGGCCCTCTGGCCCGTCATCGGACATCTGCTGCCCCCTCTGCCCGTCAGCCTGGGCGCCACGGTCGGCTGGATCCTGCGCGAGGTCATCACCGGCCTGATGATCGGCATGCTGCTGCGTGCCTTCACCACCGCTCTGGGGACCGCGGGCGAGATCGTGTCGCTGCAGACCACCCTCAGCTTCGCCCAGACGGCCAACCCGCTGCAGGCCCAGCCAGGCACGACCATCGCCGCCTTCCTGACCCTGTTCGGCACGACCCTGATCTTCGCCACCAACACCCATCACCTGTTCATCGCCGGGTTGGTCGGGTCGTACGAACTGGTGGCGCCGGCGAAACCCCTCATCATGGGCGACTTCGCCAGCATGGCCGTCCGGACCGTGGGCGACAGCTTCATGCTGGGGGTCCAGCTGGCGGCGCCGGTGCTGGTGTTCGCCCTGATCTTCAACCTGGCCTCCGGTCTGGTGGCGCGAGTGATGCCGCAGTTCCAGGTCTTCTTCGCCGCCGCCCCGCTCAGCGTTCTGCTGGGCCTGTCGGTCTTCGCCCTCAGCCTCGGCGTGATGGGAACGGTCTTCATCGACCGCTACCGCGCCCTGGCCAATGTCTTCGCGGGAGGCGCCGGTGGCTGAAGGCGCCGATCCCGAGTCGAAGACAGAAGAGGCAACCCCGCGAAAACTTGAGGAGGCGCGCCGCAAGGGCGACGTCGCCAAATCCGCCGATGTCGGCTCGGCCCTGTCCCTGACCGCCGCCGCCGCCGTGCTGCTGACCATGGGCGGCTGGTTCGCGTCCTCGATGGCCGAGAGCCTCGTCCCCTATATCGCCGCGCCGCACACCATGGTCGGGGCGCTGGAAAGCGGCGACGGGGTGCAGATCGGCACGCGCGCCCTGTGGGCCGCGGCCCCCTTCCTCGGCGCCCTCGCCCTGGCGGTCATCATCGGCGGCGCGGGCGGGCACCTGGCCCAGTCCGGCCTGATCTTCTCGGCTGAGAAGATGAAGCCCAGCTGGGAGAAGATCAGCCCCATGGCCGGGTTCAAGCGGCTGTTCGGCCCCGACGGCCTGATGCAGTTCGTGAAGACCTTCGCCAAGCTTCTGGCCATCGGCGGCATCTGCTGGCTGGTGATGAAGCCGCACCTGCGCGAGTTCGAGAACATGGCGGCGATGAGCCCCGCCGCCATCCTGCCTCTGGCCCGCGACATGGCGCTGGCCCTGTTCATGTCGGCGCTGGTGTTCCTGGGCTTCACCGCCGGCGCGGATTTCCTGTGGCAGAAGATGCGCTTCGCCAAGCGGATGCGGATGACCAAGGAAGAGGTCAAGGAGGACTACAAGCAGTCCGAGGGCGACCCGCATGTGAAGGCCAAGCTGAAGCAGATCCGCATGCAGCGCAGCCGCCAGCGGATGATGCAGAACGTGCCCAAGGCGACCGTCATCGTCACCAACCCGACCCACTATTCCGTGGCCTTGCGGTATGAGCCGGATCAGGGCGATGCGGCCCCGGTCTGCGTCGCCAAGGGCGTCGATGCCCTGGCCCTGCGCATCCGCGAGGTGGCGAAGGAGCACGACGTGCCGATCGTCGAGAACGTGCCCCTGGCCCGCGCCCTCTACGCCGCCGTGGACATCGACGAGACCATCCCGCGCGAGCATTTCGACGCCGCCGCCAAGGTGATCGGCTTCGTCATGCAGAAGCGGAAGCGATAACCGCTATGATCCGGGTTCTGATTCGCCCGTGCGAGGCTTCATGAGCGTCACCGCCCGCCGTCTGCCGTTCGATCCGATGCTGATCCTGATGATCGTCGGCAGCGTGATGATGGTCGCGGCCATGGCCTATCCGGCGTTCCGCGCCGATCCCTTCAGCGCGCCGGGCCTGATCCTGATCTTCGCGGCGGGCGGGGTGGCCCTGGTCGGGCTGTTCGCCTTCGGCCGCAACGAGACGAAACGCGCCCACGGCGACACGGCGGTCGAGATGCTGGATGCGCTGGGCGAGCCCGCCGCGCTGGTCTGGTCCAGCGGCCATGTGCTGGCCTTCAACGGCGCCTGGGCCGAACAGAACGGCGCCACGACCTCCCTGCCGAAGGGCAAGTCCGGACAGGCGCTCTACATGGCCTTCGCCCAGGCCCGTCAGGGCCAGCAGGGCCGAGCCATCGTCGTCATCGGCGACCGTGAGCAGGAGGTCCTGATCGGCCAGGCCGGAGAGGGCCGCTTCCTCGTCCGCGCCGCGCCCGAGGCCGTGCTGGCGGTCGATGCGGCGCCGAGCGCGCCGGTCGTGGCGGTCAACGCCGCCGAGAGCCGCGCCATGGCCGCCGGCGCCCCGTTCGGCTCCGCCGTCATCGCCCACGCCGATCTGTTCGCCGGCAAGGTCGAGGGCGCCAATGCGGCGCTGGCCGCCCTGACCGGCCCCGCTTCCGCCCGCGACGCCGCCTTCGGCCACCTGTTCGAACCCAACGGCGTGGCCGAGGCCCGCGCCAAGCTGGCCGCCGGATCGTCCGGCCCGATCGAGCTGGTCGCCCGCGCCCACCCGGACAAGGCGCTGCACCTCTATGTGGCGCCCGAGGGCGACCATCGCCGGGTCTGGCTGTTCGACGTCTCGGCCCAGAAGTCGATGGAGCTGCAGCTGTCGCAGGCTCAGAAGATGCAGGCGGTGGGGCAGCTGGCCGGGGGCGTGGCCCACGACTTCAACAACCTGCTGACCGCCATCCAGATGCAGCTGTCGGAGCTGCTGGAGCGGCATCCGGTGGGCGACCCCTCCTATGACGGGCTGAACCAGATCCGCCAGACGGGCATCCGCGCCGCCGATCTGGTGCGCAAGCTGCTGGCCTTCTCGCGCAAGTCGACGGTGCGGCGCGAGCGGCTGGATCTGGGCGAGCTGGTCGGTGAGTTCGCGGTGCTGCTGCGCCGCCTGCTGCGCGAGGACGTGCGGCTGGAGACCGACTACGGCCGCGACCTGCCGATCGTCCTGGCCGACAAGAGCCAGCTCGAGACCGCCGTCATGAACCTGGCCGTCAACGCCCGCGACGCCATGCGCGGGGTGGTCGAGCCGGGCGCCGGCGTGGTCACCATCGCCACGCGGCGGCTGTCGCAGACCGAGGCGCAGCAGATGGGCTGGGCCGCGGCGCCCGCCACGGGCATCGCCCTGATCCAGGTGTCGGACACCGGCCCCGGCGTGCCGCCCGAACTGCTGTCCAAGATCTTCGAGCCCTTCTTCACCACCAAGGCGGTGAACGAGGGGACCGGCATGGGGCTGGCCACCGTCTACGGCATCGTCGAGCAGGCGGGCGGGCATATCAACGTCACGAACCTGGAAGGCGCAGGCGCCGCCTTCCGCATCTTCCTGCCCGAGGCGGCCGCCGCCGAGCTGGCCGAAACGCCGGTGGTCGAGAAGGCGGTCAAGGCGCCGCGCGACCTGTCGGGCGCCGGCCGCATCCTGTTCGTGGAGGACGAGGCCGCCGTGCGCGGCATCGCCGCCCGCCTGCTGCGCCAGCGCGGCTATGAGGTGATCGAGGCCGAGGACGGCGAGCAGGCCCTGCTGCTGGCCGAGGAGCACGCCGGGACCATCGACATGATGATCTCCGACGTCATCATGCCCGGCCTCGACGGCCCGTCACTGCTTAAGAAGGCGCGCCAGTATCTGGGCGATGCGCCGGTGATGTTCATCTCCGGTTATGCCGAGAGCGACTTCTCCGACCTGCTGCAGGACGAGACCGGCGTGTCCTTCCTGCCCAAGCCGCTGGACATCAAGACCCTGGCGGAGCGGGTGAAGCAGGAACTTCACGCGGCCTGACCAGACCGTAACTTGCCAATCCCCCTCCCCCGCGCGAGGGTCCGCGCCTTGTTTCGTGGAGGCGTGACGATGCGTTTGAAGGCTCTGGGGCTGGCGGCGGCGCTGGCGATGGCGGCGGGGCCGGTGTGGGCGCAATCCGCGCCGGTCGAATACGACCTCAGCTTCGCCAACGCGGTGCACCACGAGGCGCGGATCACCGTCACCTGGCGCGACATCGGCTCCGGCCCCCTGCGACTGCGCATGTCGCGGTCCTCGCCCGGCCGTTACGCGACCCATGAGTTCGCCAAGAACGTCTATTCCGTCACGGCCGTGAACGGCGCGGGCCGGCCCCTGACGGTCGACCGGACGACCGAACCCTACGGCTGGCTGGTGGACGGCCACGACGGCACGGTCAGCGTCACATACACCCTCTACGGCGACCGCGCGGACGGCACCTACGCCCAGATCGACGCCAGCCACGCCCACCTGAACATGCCCGCGACCCTGATGTGGGCCCAAGGGTTCGACGACCAGCCCGTCACCCTGCGTTTCCACCCCTTCGACCCCAGCTGGCGCGTCGCGACCCAGCTTCAGCCGACCGACGACGCCTTCGTCTTCCGGGCGCCGAACCTGCAATACCTGATGGACAGCCCGACCGAGCTCAGCGACCACATGATGCGCGAGTGGACGGTCGATGACGCGGGCGTGTCCCGAACCATCCGCCTCGCGCTGCACCATCAGGGCACGGCCGAGCAGGCCGACGAGTTCGCCCGCCGCGCGCGGCCCGTGGTCGACCAGCTGATCGCCGTCTTCGGCGACGTGCCGGACTATGACTTCGGGACCTACACCTTCCTGGCCGACTACCTGCCCTGGGCGTCGGGCGACGGGATGGAGCACCGCAACTCCACCATTGTCAGCAGCAGCCAGTCGCTGGCCCAGGCGAACTACGCCCAGCTGGGCACGGTCAGCCACGAGTTCTTCCATTCGTGGAACGTGGAGCGCATCCGCCCGGCGGAGCTGGAGCCGTTCGACTTCACCCGCGCCAACCCCACGCCGTCGCTTTGGTTCGCCGAGGGATTCACCAACTACTACGGCCCGCTGGCGATCCGCCGGGCGGGGCAATCGTCGGTCGACGACTTCCTCGGCGAGATGGGCGGACAGGCGGATTACGTCCTCAACAACCCGGCCCGGGCCTACGGTGGTCCGCAGGAGATGAGCCTGCGCGCGCCCTTCGTCGATGCGGCGACGGCCATCGACACGCCGAACCCGAACATCTTCGCCAGCTACTATCTCTACGGCGCGACGCTCGCGATGGCGCTGGACCTCAGCCTGCGCGAGCGGTTCCCGGGCGTGACGCTGGACGACTACATGCGTCACATGTGGCGGACGCACGGGGTCACCGAGCGCCCGTATCGCGTGGAGGATCTGCGCGACGGGCTGGCCGCCGTCACCGGCGACACCCGGTTCGCGGGCGAGTTCTTCGCCGCCTCGATCCGCAACAGCGAACTGCCCGACTTCGTCCCCCTGCTGGCCCAGGCCGGCATCATCATGCGTCCGGCCCATCCGGACCGGGCTGTCGCCGGCGCGGCGCGGCTGCAGGTGACAGGGACTGTGGCGAAGCTGGGCGCCTCGCCCGCACCGGGATCGCCCCTGTATCTCGCCGGACTGGACCGCACCGACGAGATCGTCAGCGTCGGCGACGTCATCATCGACAGCCAGGCCGACTGGGACCGCGTCCTGACCGCCGCCAAGCCCGGCGACACGGCGCCCATCCGCTTCATCCAGCGCGGCCGCGAACAGACCGCGACCCTGACCTTCGTCGCCGATCCGTCGATCGAACTGGTCCGGGTCGAGACGACCGGCGGAACCCTGACGCCCGCGCAGCAGGCGTTCCGCGACGCCTGGCTGGGCCCCGACACCCCCGCCGCCCGCTGACTACTCTTCTCAGGAGCTGACCATGATCGACCGCCGCAGCCTGTTGCTGTCCGCCGCCGGGGCGGGCCTCGTCGCCGCCCTGCCCGCCGTGGCCCAGACCACCGACGCCGACAAGCGTCTCGACGCCCTGCTGACCGAGTGGTTCTACGACAACGTCGACCGCAGCCCGACCTTCGCCACCAGCCTGGGCATCGACAAGGATGAGCGGGCGCATCTGGCGGGCAAGCTGGGCGACCTCAGCATGGACGAGGATCGCCAGAGCCGGGAGCGCGCCCGGTCGCGCTGGGCCACGATCCGCGACTGGCCCGAGGCGGGTCTGTCGGAGCCCATGAAGGTGGCGCTGGCCGTCGCCCGGTTCCAGGCCGAGACGGCGGCGATGGGCGCGGAATTCCCCTGGCGCGGCGAACCCTATGTCGTGGCCCAGAACACCGGCAGCTACTTCCAGGTGCCGGACTTCATGGCCAACCAGCACCGGCTGGAGACGACCGCCGACGCCGAGGCCTTCCTGTCGCGGCTCAGCGCCTTCGCCGTCGCCATGGATCAGGAGAACGACCGCATCCGCGCCGATGCGGAGGCCGGGGTCATGCTGCCCGCCGTCATCATGGACAAGACCCTGGCCCAGCTGCGGACCCTACGCGACACGCCGGCCGCCGAGATGGCGATGGTGCAGGCGCTGGTGCGCAAGACCGCCGAGGCCGGCGTGGCCGGCGACTGGGGCGCCCGCGCCGCCGTCATCATCGACGCCGAGGTCCGCCCCGCCGTGGCGCGCCAGACGGCCCTGTTCGAAGGCCAGCGCCCGAACGCCCCGACCGATGTCGGGGTCTGGCGCCTGCCGCGCGGCAGCGACTTCTACAACCTGCGTCTCCGCGGCTCGACCACCACCACCTACACCGGCGCCGAAATCCACGACATCGGCCTGAAGCAGGTCGCCGCCATCCAGGCCGAGATCGACACGATCCTGAAGAGCCTGAACATCACCGAGGGCACGGTGGGCGAACGTGTCCGGGCCCTGGGCGAGGACCCGCAGCATCTGTGGCCCAACACCGAGGAGGGCCGCGCCGGCCTGCTGGCCTCGCTGAACGACATGGTGGCCGAGATCACGCCGCGCCTGCCCGAGGTCTTCTCGACCCTGCCCAAAGCCCCGGTGGAAATCCGCCGCGTGCCGCCGGCGATCCAGATCGGCGCGCCGGGCGGCTACTATCAGGCGGCGTCGCTGGATGGGACGCGGCCGGGCGCCTACTACATCAACCTGCGCGACACGGCGAACCGGCCGAAGTGGTCGCTGCCGACCCTGACCTATCACGAGGCGTCTCCCGGGCATCACTTCCAGATCTCCGTGGCGCGCGAAGCGGGATCGCTGCCGATCTATCGCCGCACGGGGGGCTTCTCGGCCTTCAACGAGGGCTGGGCGCTGTATTCCGAGCGCGTCGCCGCCGACGACCTGAACATGTACGAGGGCAAGCCTCTGGGCCGGATCGGCTATCTGCAGGCCTATCTGTTCCGGGCCGTGCGGCTGGTGGTCGACACCGGCCTGCACGAGAAGCGCTGGAGCCGCGAACAGGCCATCGCCTATATGATCGCCGAGGCCGCCACCCCGCCGAACGCCGCCCAGTCCGAGGTCGACCGCTACATCGTCTGGCCGGGTCAGGCCTGCTCCTACAAGCTGGGGCAGACCGTGATCGAGCGGCTGCGTCAGGAGGCGGAAGCGAAGCCCGGCTTCGACATCAAGGCCTTCCACGACAGGATGCTGCTGAACGGCTCGGTGCCGCTGGCGGTGCTGGAAGGCATCATGAACGGCTAATCCTTCCCCTTTGGGGGAGGTGGCGCGGCGCATCGCGCCGTGTGACGGAGGGGGCCAGCCGCAAACGCCTATGGATGAGGTTAGCCCCCTCCACCACTTCGTGGTCCCCCTCCCCCTATGGGGGAGGAATGGCCGGATCGCCTTCCGCCTCGGCCAGGATCCAGTCACGGAAGCGGGCGATCTTGGTCGAGCGGCGCCGGCCCTCGGGCCAGACCAGCCAGTAGGCGTAGCCGGGGACCAGCTCGACGGCGAGCGGGAAGGGCCGCACCAGCAGTCCCGCCGCGATCTCGCGCGCGAACAGGATGGGCGAGGCCAGCGCCACCCCCTGATCCCCCAGCGCCGCCGCGACCTCCAGCGCCTGATAGTCGGCGCGCAGGCGGGACGGCGCATGGCCGTCGGCCGCCAGACCGGCCGCGGCGAACCAGACCGCCCATTCCTTGTCCAGCCCGATGCGCGGCGCCTTCAACAGGTCGGCGGGCGTGGTGATCCCGTGCTTCTTGATGAACGCCGGGCTGCACAGGGGGGTGAAGACGCTGGGCATGACCTTCACCGCCTCCACGCCGGGCCAGTCGCCCGTGCCGGAGCGGATGCCGACGTCGAAACCCTCGCGCGACAGGTCGACCAGATGCGCCGCCGTATCCAGGCGCACCGCCAGCTCCGGATGCGCCAGCTGGAAGCCGCCGAGACGCGGCGCCAGCCATTGGGTCGCCAGGGTCGCCAGCGTCGTGATCGACAGCACCCCCTGATCCGCATCCAGAAGGTCGCTGAAGGCGCGGCGCAGCAGGGTCATGGCCTCGGTCGCCGCCCGGGCCAGCCGCTCGCCTCCCTCGGTGAGGGCCACCTCGCGCGGCAGGCGGCGGAACAGCGACTGCCCCAGCCGACCCTCCAGCGCCTTGATCTGCCAGCTTACGGCGGCCTGGGTCATGCCCAACTCCTCGGCAGCGCGGGTAAAGCTGCGATGGCGCGCCGCCGCCTCGAACACGCGGATCGAGGCCAAGGGCACACCGGCCAGAGGATCAGACATAAGCAAACCTTGTTCGTAACGCCGGTATCCTCGTTTGAACCGTCCCGCTTCCGGCGTCAATCTGGCGCTGCATACAGACAGGAGGTTCCCATGGAAGAAGCCCACAAGACGCATAAGGATACTGCATGGGGATGGGTCGCTGTTCTCGCCGACTGGAGGACCAGCCGCACCCGCCGCCGCCTGCGCCGCGCCCAATCGCGGCACGGTCTGAAGGCGGAGGTTTTCTGACCGTTCGGTAACTTGCCGGGCATCCCGGGGCGGGCCTACGAAGGGTCCGTCTTCGGGAGCCTGACCATGATCGATCGTCGCCGCCTGCTCGCCTTCACCGCCGCCGGGGCCGGCCTCGCCGCCAGCGGCTGTTCGACCCTTCCGAGCCTCGGCGCCCTGCCCGGCCTCGGCAAACCCGCCCCCTCGCCCGAAGCGACCGCCAACGCCAAGGCCTCGCTGAATGCCTATATGGACCGTGTCTTTGAGGAGACACTGGACCAGTCGCCCGAGACGGTCACCGCCTTCGGCCTCGACAGCGGCGCCCGCGCCGGGGCCAAGTCGCTGCTGACCCTGCCGACCCTTGCCGAGGAGGAGAAGTCCCGCGCCTTCACCCGCCGCACCCGCGAGGAGTTGAGCCATCTCGACCGCGACTCGATGGATGCCCAGGACGGCATCTATTACGACACCATCGCCGCCAATCTGGACGCGGTGATCGCCACCTTCGACATTCCCTATGGCCAGGGCGGCTGGCCGGCCATCTATCGCGTCAGCCAGCAGGGCGGCGCCTATCAGTCGACCCCCGACTTCCTCGACAACCAGCACACCATCGAGACCGCCGCCGACGCCGACGCCTACGTCAGCCGCGTCAACATGTTCGCCGACGTCCTGCTCAACGAGACCGAGCGGATGAAGGAGGACTTCGGCCGCGGCGTGATCCCGCCCGACTTCATCCTCGCCAAGACCCTCAGCCAGCAGGCCGGGATGCTGGCCACGCCCCCGGCTCAGTCGTCGATGCTGGCATCAGTCGTGCGCCGCACGGCTGAGAAGGGCCTGAATGGTGACTGGGGCGCGCGGGTCGAGCGCATCCTGACCGACCGCGTCTATCCGGCGCTTCAGGCCCAGACCGACGCCCTGAAGGCGATCCAGCCCCGCGCCGGGCACGACGCCTCGGTGTCGCGCCTGCCGGACGGCGAGCAGTATTACGCCAACAGCCTGCACTACATCACCACCACCCGGATGACGGCGGACGAGATCCACCGCGTGGGTCTGGACCAGGTCGCCGAGCTGACCGCCCGCGCCGACGTCCTGCTGAAGGCCCAGGGCTATACTCAGGGGTCCGTCGCCTCGCGCATCGCGGCGCTCGGCGCCGATCCAGCCATGGCCTATCCGAACACGGACGAGGGCAAGGTCCAGCTGATCGCCGACCTGAACCGCCAGATGCGGGCCATGGACGCGCTCTTGCCGCAGGCCTTCGGCCGCATCCCGAAATCGCCGGTCGAGATCAAGCGCGTGCCGGTTGAGATCCAGGACGGCGCTTCGCTGGGCTACTACAACTCGCCCAGTCTGGATGGCACGCGCCCCGGCATCTACTGGATCAACCTGCGCGACACCTCGGAATGGCCGAAGTGGACCCTGCCGACCCTCACCTATCACGAGGCCAGCCCGGGACATCACCACCAGATCGCGCTGCAGCAGGAAAGCGCGGCGGCGCCGAAGCTGATGAACCTGCTGTTCTTCTCCAGCTACGTCGAGGGCTGGGGCCTCTATGCCGAGCAGCTGGCCGACGAAATGGGCGCCTATGCGCACGATCCGCTGGGTCAGGTCGGCTACCTGCAGTCGCTGATGTTCCGCTCGGCGCGTCTGGTGGTCGACACGGGCATCCATTCCAAGCGCTGGAGCCGCGAACGCGCGATCCAGTATATGGTCGAGACCCTCGGCGATCAGGAAAGCGCTTCGACCAGCGAAGTCGAACGCTACTGCGGCTGGCCGGGTCAGGCCTGCGCCTACAAGGTCGGCCACAACGAGTGGGTGCGCATCCGCGAAAAGGCGAAGCGCGAGCTGGGCGGCCGCTTCGACATCCGCGGCTTCCACGACACGGCCCTGGCCGGCGGCGGCATGCCACTGACGGTGCTGGAGCGGGTCATCGACGGCTGGATCGCCGAACGGAAGGCCTGACCCTCAGCGATAGGGCCGGTGCGGGCGATGCGGCCTGTGCCGGTAATGCCGGTGGTCGCCGCAGACCTGATAGCTCGTCCCGTTCGAACCGGTGTGCCAGTCGCACTGGTTCAGCGCCGCCTCGAACGCGGCGTAGTCGGCGGCCAGACTGACGGTCTCCCAGAACAGCGGCTCCTCGAACAGGCTGTCGGTGGCGCAGGCCGACGCCGTCAGCCCCATGGCGACACAGGCGCTCGCCACCGCCATGCGTCGGCTTTGAATGCGGATCATGGTCTCCTCCCTCAGGGGAGATCACACTGGACCGGCCCCGACGTCCGTGCGCCTGTCGAGAGATGACGGGTTCTGACGGCCGGCTCAGACGGTCTGGCCGTCCGCCTCGCGCAAGCGGTTGTGGATGGCGGTTGCCGCCACCGCCGCCTCGGCCGTCGCCACGGCGATCTGGTTCAGACTGCGCACCACGTCTCCGGCGGCGTAGAAGCCGGGCACGCTCGTCGCCTGATGCAGATCGACCTGCAAGCGGCCGTCATCGTCCGTGTGGGCGCCCAGCGCCTCGGCCAGCCCGGCGTTCGCCGTCGTGCCCAGCGCGGAATAGACCAGATCGAAACTGCGGAACGTCCCGCCCCAGCTGAGCGCCGTCACCCGGTCGCCCTCCAGCGTCACATTGTCGATCGGCGCCTCGACCAGATCGACGCCGAGCCTCGCCAGCTCATCGCGCCGGGTCAGGGCCTCCGCCGCCCCTATGTGGATCAGGGTCACCCGCTCGGAATAGGTCCTCAGGAACGCCGCCTCGCGCACCCCCATGTCGCTGTCGCCGATGATCGCCACCGCCTTGTCCGTCGCCTCATAGCCGTCGCAGATCGGACAGATGCGGACCAGCGCCCGCTCGATGGCCCGCTCGACGCCGGGCAGGTCCGGATGATGGTCCACCACCCCGGTCGCCAGCAGCACGGCGCGCACCCGCAAGGTCCGGCCGTTCAGGCGCGCGCTGAACCCGTCGCCGTCCCGCACCAACGCCTCGACCCGCCCTGCCTCGATCACCGCGCCGTATTCCGCCGCCTGGTCCCGCATCCGGCTCAGGATCGCCTCGCCGGTGATGCCCGCCGGAAAGCCCGGCATGTTATGGCTGAGCGGGATCCAGCAGGCCCTTGGCGCCCCCGCATCGGCTACGAGCACCCGCCGCAGGAACCGCGCCAGATAGGTCGCCGCCGTCAGGCCCGCGGGCCCCGCGCCGATGACCAGAACTTCAGCCTCGCGCTCCGCCATCAACACCCTGCCCGTATGGTCTCGCTTCATGCTCAGCGAGCACCCGGCGCATCAGTTCCACATCGATCAGCGGCGGCGGCTCGCAGAAGGCGAGGATCCAGCGTTCCAGAAGTCGCTCGCCGTCCGCATCCATCATGGCCTCCGTTGTCCTTGAGACCTGAAATGGCTGCGCTCTGCGACGGGTTCAGCTTGACCGTGGGCGGCTTTTTCGAGGCATGGTGAACGGGCGGAACGGGCCGGGCTTTGCGCCATGGCCCCCGGCTGCTATGCCGCGCGCCACAACGCCCCATCCCCAACTCAGAGGTTCTCCCCCCATGGCCAAGATCAAGGTCGAAAACCCCATCGTCGACATCGACGGCGACGAGATGACCCGCATCATCTGGCAGTGGATCAAGGACAAGCTGGTCTTCCCGTTCCTGGACGTCGAGCTCGACTACTACGACCTGGGCATGGAGCACCGCGACGCCACCGACGATCAGGTGACCATCGACGCCGCCCACGCCATCCAGAAGCACGGCGTGGGCGTGAAATGCGCCACCATCACTCCCGATGAGGCCCGCGTCGCCGAGTTCGGCCTGAAGAAGATGTGGAAGTCGCCGAACGGCACGATCCGCAACATTCTGGGCGGCGTGGTCTTCCGCGAGCCGATCATCTGCTCGAACGTGCCGCGCCTGGTGCCGGGCTGGACCCAGCCCATCGTCGTCGGCCGCCACGCCTTCGGCGACCAGTACAAGGCCACCGACTTCCTGATGCCGGGCGCCGGCACCCTGACTATCAAGTTCGTCGGCGACGACGGCCAGGTCATCGAGCACGAGGTGTTCAAGTCGCCGGGCGCCGGCGTGGCGATGGGCATGTACAACCTGGATGAGTCGATCCGCGAATTCGCCCACGCCAGCTTCGCCTACGGCCTGCAGCGCAACTATCCGGTCTATCTGTCGACCAAGAACACGATCCTGAAAGCCTATGACGGCCGCTTCAAGGACATCTTCCAGGAGGTGTTCGACGCCGACTACGCCACCGAGTTCAAGGCGCGCGGCCTGACCTATGAGCACCGCCTGATCGACGACATGGTGGCGGCCGCGATCAAGTGGTCGGGCGGCTTCGTCTGGGCGTGCAAGAACTACGACGGCGACGTGCAGTCCGACGTGGTGGCCCAAGGCTTCGGCTCGCTGGGCCTGATGACCTCGGTGCTGATGACGCCGGACGGCAAGGTGATGGAGACAGAGGCCGCCCACGGCACCGTGACCCGTCACTATCGCCAGCACCAGAAGGGCGAGGCCACCTCGACCAACTCCATCGCCTCGATCTTCGCCTGGACCCGCGGCTTCAAGCACCGCGCCAAGCTGGACGGCAACGCCGAGCTGGCCCGCTTCGCCGAGACGATGGAAAAGGTCGTCGTCGACACCGTCGAGGCCGGCCACATGACCAAGGACCTGGCGCTTCTGGTCGGCGACCAGCAGGGCTGGCTGACCACCGAGGGCTTCCTCGACAAGGTGGCCGAGAACCTGCGCGCCGCGATGGCGTAGGTCTCGTTGAGCACCCTTCTCCCCTCCGGGGGAGAAGGTGGCTTGCGAAGCAAGACGGATGAGGGGGCTGCGTAAGCGCGCTCCTCGTCCGAAAGCCGGGCTGGACTCGGCATCCCCCTCATCCGGTCGCTCACGCGACCACCTTCTCCCCCGCTGGGGAGAAGGACAGGGATGACCACGCCCGCAAAGTCTGCGAGCCTGACCCCATGACCTCCGCCCCCCTGCCCGACGCCGGATCCAACTGGGTCGACCGTCACGCGCCCGAGCCGCTGAAGCCATGGCTGAAGCTCGGGCGTTTCGACCGGCCCATCGGCATCTGGCTGCTGCTGCTGCCCGGCTGGCAGGGGATCGCGCTGGCCTGGTTCAGCGGCGTCAATTCCGGGCAGTGGCAGGCCGCGACGATCCGATTGACTGTTCTGTTCGCGATCGGCGCCTGCCTCATGCGCGCCGCAGGATGCGCCTTCAACGACATCGCTGACCGCGACATCGATCTTAAGGTGGCCCGAACCGCCCTGCGCCCCATTCCATCAGGCCGCATCAGCGTGAAACAGGCTTGGGGGTTCGTGATCGGCTGCTCGCTGATCAGTCTGCTGATCCTCCTGACGATGAACTGGATGGCGTTGATGCTCGGCGTCGCCTCACTGGCGCTGGTCGCAGCCTACCCGTTCATGAAGCGCATCACTTGGTGGCCTCAGGCGTGGCTCGGCCTGACGTTCAACTGGGGCGCCCTGATGGGTTACGCCGCAGTGAGCAGCTTCTTTCCGTGGAATGGGATGATCTTCACCTGGATGAACCCGGGTGTGGTTGGCTTCCATATGGATTGGGGCAACCCCGGCTTCCTGACCCTTCCCGCCCTCCTCCTCTACCTCGGCGGGGTGTTCTGGACGCTCGGCTACGACACCCTCTACGCCCTGCAGGACATTGAGGACGACGCCATGGTCGGGGTGAAGTCCTCGGCCCGGCGGCTGGGATCGAACGTGCAGGTTGGCGTCGGCGTCTTCTACGGGCTGGCGGGCGTGCTGGCCACCGCCGCCGGATACTTCGCCGGCCTCGGCCCCTTGTTCTGGCTCGGGCTCGCGGCCTATGCGGGTCATCTGGCGCTGCAGACCCTGCGCATCCGGCGCGACGATCCGGCTCTGGCGCTGACGCTGTTCAAGTCGAACCGCGACGCGGGCGTGATCCTTCTGGCGGCCATCGTCATGGGCGGGTTAAGCTGAGGCGTTCCTCCCCGGGAGTTTCGCCATGTCCGCCCTTCGCCTGACCCTGATCTCCGCCGCCGTCCTGCTGAGCCTCGCCGCCTGCAACCGCGACAAGGACAAGCCCGCGTCCCCGCCGCCCGCCGTGACCGCTGACGGCACCGCCATCCCGGCCGACGCCGCCGCGCCCATGGGCTTCGAACAGAAGTCCGAGTTCGCCAGCGTCCGCCTGACCCTGCCCGCCGCGATCAAGCCCCAGACCGACCTGCACGCCCGCATCTACGCCCAGGAGGTCCGCACCCTTCGCCAGTTCATGGAGGGCGCCCAGGCCGACCGCTCCGAGGCCGGCGGCGAGGAAGGCGCGCCTCCCTACGAAAAGACCGTCACCTTCCAGACCGCCTTCGAGACAGGCAAGCTGTTCAGCCTGCAACGGGTGGACTTCGACTTCTCGGGTCAGGCGCATCCCAGCACCACCTCCACCGGCGTGATGTGGGACAAGGCGCTGAAGCGGGTGCTGACCCCCGCCGACCTGTTCCGCAAGGGTGCGGACCTGTCGGTGCTGGACCAGGCCCTGTGCAGCGCCGTCAACGCCGCCAAGCGCGCCCGCGTACCGGATTCCGCCAGCGTCGTCATCGGCGGCAAGGACTTCGCCTGTCCGCTGGCCATCGACACGCCCTTCATCCTCGCCCCCGGGACCACGCCGGGCAAGGCGGGCGGCCTGATCTTCCTGATCGGCCCCTATCAGGTCGGCCCCTATGTCGAGGGCGCCTATGAGATCGCTGTTCCGCTGGCGATCTTCCGCTCCCTGCTGGCCCCCGCCTACGCCGACGAATTCGCGGGCGAGCCGGTGAAGACGGGGGACGTGACGCCGCGCTAGTCGGCCAGGAACCGGTCCACGATCTGCCCGAACTGCTCGGGCTGATCGGCCATGATGAAGTGGCGGCTGCCGTCCACGCGGATCAGGGTCACGCCCGGCAGGGACGCATACTCACGGCCCCACATCGCATCGGCCACGGCTGCCGGAGCGCCGCCCTCGGCGTCCGAGGCATAGACGGCCCAGACCGGCGTGGTCATGGCGGCGAGTCCCGGGCGGGTGTCGGTGGTCATGACCTCGCGGATCGCGGCGGCCATGGCGTGGCGGTCCGAGGCCACGGTCCATTCGACCATCGCGGCCTGGGTCGCCGGATCGCGAGACAGGCCGGGCGCGCCCTGGGCCTGACCCGCGCGGAAGCCGGCCTCGTCGGCGTTCAGAATGCCCGCCGCCGCCTGTTCGGCGAAGGGCGCGGCGCTTTCGGCCGTCGCCGTGGGGCCGTAAAGCGCGCTGAAGAACGGCAGGCTGTCGACGCTCATGACCCGCCCGACCAGATCGGGATGCTGCTGCGCCAGCATAAGGGCGCTCAAGCCGCCCATGGAGTGGCCGATGACGGCGGGATGATCCAGCCCCGCCTGCTGCACATAGGCGGCGAGCGCATCGATCACAGGCTGGACGAACGGCCCGTCGCCGTGGCTCCAGGGCTCGCCGGCGAAGCCCGCCAGCTGCACCAGATGCACCCGGTGCGTGGCCGACAGCCGCTCGGCCAGCGGACGCCAGACCTCGCGCGAGGAGCCGAAGCCGGGGATCAGGATGACGTCCGGACCGGTTCCGATCACCTGCACCGACAGACGGTCGGAGGTGAAGGCGGTCTGCACAATGGCGACCGGCTCGGCTCGGGCGGCCAGCGCGATGGACCCCGCGGCGAGACCGACGGCCGAGGCCAGGAATAGAGCGCGCAGGGTCGAGCGCCCGACGAAGTGGCGGAGATGCAGCATGATGATGTCCTTCAGTGTGTAAGGTTATCCTGACCAGCGGTCAGCGATGCGGGTTCTCGAAGATATCCTCGACCGGCTGGCCGAAGACGGCGGCGATGCGGTAGGCGAGGTCCAGCGACGGGTCGTGCTTCTCCGTCTCCAGCGCATTCACCGCCTGTCGCGACACGCCCAGCGCGTCGCCCAGTTGCTCCTGGGTCCAGCCCTTGCCGGCGCGCAGCACTTTCAGGGTGTTCTTCATCAGCGGCTGCTCCGGATGAAGGGCGCGACCAGGCCGAAACAGGCCCAGAACAGCGGGTAGATCATCCAGGCGGGAACGTGCTGTGCGTCCGCATAGCTCTCGCCGAAGCCCCAAACGGTCGCCACTGCCATGGCGAGGCCGGCGGCGACGATGAACTGCTTGGCGATGACCGCCCGCATGAACTCGTCTGAGTCGCGCATCAGCGACAGGGTGGCCCAGATCTGTCCCACCACCGGCGCCGAGACCGTGAGCGCCAGCGCCCACGCGGCCGGCGTGGAGGCGATGTCGTCAAAGGCGCCGAAGATGGCCGCGACATTGACCGCCACATAGCCGGACATGAAGGCCATGGTGCGGAACACATATTTGCGGCCGGCGGCGGTGGATTGTTTTCCGAAGTTGAGCATGTGAGGCGGTCCTGACGTTTTGTAAGGCTCACCTTACTCACCCTCTATGTCATGTCAACCTGACTTTTTGTCAGGACAGCAAAACAATTGAAACCTGACGACCCGCCGCGCCCGGTCGCGTCTCTTTGGGAAACGCGCTATCGTGCCCGCCATGCCCGCCGCGCCCCGCATATCGCCGCCCGCCTTGTTCGCTCCTGACGCCTGGGCGCCGTTTCAGGACAGGTCGCGCGCCGTGGGGCCGTGGCTGGTGCTGCACTGCTGGGGCGTGATCGGACTGGCCGTGGCGGCTGGAGTGGTCTGGCCCATCCTCATCCCGCTCTGCATCGCCGTGATCGGCACGCGGCAACTGGGCCTCGCCATCCTGATGCACGAGGCGGCGCATGGCGGCCTGTCGTCGAACCGGTCGCTGAACGACTGGCTGGGCCAGTGGCTGTGCGCCGTGCCGGTGGGGGCGGACCTGACCGTCTATCGGCCCTATCACCTGTCGCACCACAAATACGCGCAGCAGCCCGAGGACCCCGACCTCGTCCTGTCGGCGCCCTTCCCGGTCAGCCCGGCCTCCCTGCGGCGCAAGATCATCCGCGACCTGACGGGCCAGACCTTCTTCAAGCAAAGGGTTCTGTTCGCCCTGAAGGCCTTCGGGACACAGCGGGACGAGGACGTGGCGGAGGGGGCGGTCGTCACCGGCAAGTCGGTCGCGCCCTTCCTGCTGGTCAACGCGGTGATGCTGATCGGCCTGACGCTGGCCGGCGTCTGGTGGGCGTATTTCGTCCTGTGGCTGTTGCCGCTGGCCACATGGTTCCCGATGGTCACGCGCATCCGCAATATCGCCGAGCACGCCTGCGTCGAGGGATCGGCCGACGACGCCTTCCGCGCCGCCCGCACCACCCGCGCCGGCTGGCTGGAGCGCGCCTTCATCGCCCCCTACTGGGTCAATTTCCACGCCGAGCACCACCTGTTCATGCACGTCCCCTGCTGGCGGCTGGCGAAGCTGCACAAGGCGGTTCGGGCGAGTCCGCAGGGCGATCAAATGGAGGTGGCGGACGGCTATGGCGCGGTGCTGAGGACGGCGACCCGCAAACCGTGACCATCCCCGACCCCGCCGCCTTCATCGCCGCCAACACCCGGCTGCAGGCCGTGCCGCATGCGCCGGAGATCTCGCTGTGGCTGGCGGATGAGGTGACGCCGATCTGGCGGCTGACGGAGGAGGAGCTGGGCGAGATGGGCCTGCCGCCGCCGTTCTGGGCCTTTGCCTGGGCGGGGGGACAGGCGCTGGCGCGTTGGCTGCTGGATCATCCGCATGAGGTCGCCGGCAAGCGGGTGCTGGATTTCGCGGCCGGGTCAGGGCTGGTCGGGATCGCGGCGATGCAGGCGGGGGCGGCGAGCGTGCTCACCGCCGACATCGACCCGTTCTGCGGCGCGGCGGTGGCGATGAACGGCGCCGCGAACGGCGTGGCGCTGAGCTTCACCGAGGCCGACCTGCTGGACGGGCCGCCGCCGGATGTGGACGTCATCTGCGCCGGGGACGTCTGTTACGAGGGGCCGATGACGGAGAGGGTCCTGGCCTGGCTGGGGGCGGCGAAAGCCAACGGCACGCGGGTTCTGATCGGCGATCCGGGCCGGACCTATTTCCCGAAGGGAGGTCTCGAATTCCTCGCCGAGTATCAGGTCCCGACCACGCGCGAGCTGGAGGATTTCGCGGTCAAGCGGACGAGTGTGTGGGCGTTGTAGAACGGCTTCGCTTGGTCTCCTTGCGCCGCGGGACCATATTCAGCCCATGAAGCTGATCGGCGCCCTGATCCTGGTCTCCGCCTTCGCCGCGCCCGCGGCGGCGCAGGTCGTCCCGTACCCCGGTGCAACGCCGCTCGACCAGCACCGCTACGAAACCCAGCGCCTGCGCGCCGAGGCCGACCGGCGCGAGGCTGAGGCGCGGCTTTATCAGCTGGAGACCCAGACCCGGCTGCGCGAGGTCGAGGCGGCCCGCCAGCCGCCGCTCCATGTCGAACCGTATCGCCCGACCACGCCGGAACAGGCGCGGGCCGCGCGCGAGGCCGCCACGGCGCGGCGCCAGTCGGTCACGGCGGGCGCGACGCAAATCGACAGCTGGCTGGACCGCGGCCGACGATAGATTGCATCCCTTCCCATTCGACCGCGTTCCGGCCTAGCTTGGGTTAACGAAGCTCGGAGGGACGGCCATGGACTGGCGGGGCGGACGGCGCGGCGGCGGCGGCATCGAGGATCGGCGCGGCATGGGCGCGGGCGGCATCGCCGGCGGCGGCATCGGCGTGATGGTGCTGGCGGCCATCGGCTACATCTTCTTCGGCATCGACCCCCAGACCACCACACAGGTGGCCAGCCAGTTCGGCGGGGCAACCCAGGAGGCGGGCAAGACCGGCGCGCCCGAGGACGAGGCCGGCCAGTTCGTCGATGTGGTCGGCGGCAACATCAACGACGTCTGGACCAGCGCCCTGGTCGGCTATCAGCCGCCGCGCGTGGTGCTGTACGAACAGGGCACGGGCACCGGCTGCGGCTTCGGCCAGTCGGCCATGGGGCCGTTCTACTGCCCGACCGACAAGACGGTTTATCTGGATCTCGGCTTCTGGCAGCAGCTTGAACAGCTGGGCGGATCGGGCGCCGACTTCGCCCGCGCCTATGTCATCGCCCATGAGTTCGGCCACCACGTCCAGACACTGACCGGCGCCAGCCAGCAGGTGCAGGCGGCGCAGCAACGCGCCTCCGGTCAGGCCGAGGCCAATCGCTATTCCGTGGCGCTGGAGCTTCAGGCCGACTGCTACGCCGGGGTCTGGGCCGCCAACGCCGCCTCGGTGTCCAACGGCGCGGTCACCGTCAACGGCGGCGATATGGAGGCCGGCATGAAGACCGCCGAGGCCATCGGCGACGATGCGCTCCAGTCCCGCAACGGCGGCCGGGTCTCGCCCGACGCCTTCACCCACGGCTCATCGGCCCAGCGGGTCGAGTGGCTGCGGCGCGGCTATCAGTCCGGCGATCCCGCCGTCTGCGACACCTTCGCGGCGCTATAGGAAAAGGTGGGCGGCCTGCCCTTTCGTCCCCCAACGTCGGACAGGCCGCCATCGCGAGACCGGTACCCCACAGCCCCCGCGAACCTGACGGTTAACAAATGCTTGCCCGCCGTCAAAGGCATCTGGGCCGGATCATGCCGCAATGTCGACGCTGTTCGCCGGAAAGGCGAAACGCCGTGCTTTTCAGGTGACTCCGAACGGGACGACCTTGTTGTCCGCGTCATGGCCGATGTCGGCGACGCCCAGCCAGGGAATGCCTGACCGCTCGCACCAGTGACGCGCGATCTCATCCGCCGTCATGCCGAAGTCGGCGGTGTCATTGGGCCGGAAGTCCACGCGGCCCAGGCGGATGCCCGCGAAGCGCCGGATCGAAGGCTGGCTGGTCAGGTGGAACAGCATCCGGTCAACGCGATAGAGCTCCTCATCCACATCCTCGAGCATCAGCACATGGCCGCTCAGGTCCGGTTCCAGCGGCGTGCCGACCAGCTGGTCCAGCACCACCAGATTGAAGGCCACGGTCGGGCGGCCATCCAGATGCGGCTCCAGCGCGGAGGGGGCGCGGTCCACCAGCCAGTCCAGCGCGCGATCTACCGCCGCTCGGCCGTTCTCCCTGCGGATGTCTCCTGCCATCGGCCCGTGTGCCAGATCAGTGAAGCCCGCGCGATACATCCCCGCCAGCAGGAAGCCGGCGTCTGAATATCCCAGATACCGCTTGGCCCGTGCCGCATCCGTCAGCCGAGCGATGGCGCCTTCGGCGATACGGTTCGATCCGTATCCGCCCCGGCCGAACCAGATGGCGTCGATGGACGGATCATTGGCCAGATCGACAAAGGCGTTTTCGCGGGTGGCGTCATCGCCGGCGAAATGGCCGCTGACCTTGTACGCATCCGGATGGAAGACCAGTTCGACCGATCCGTCCGGCCAGCGCTCCGCGACCACCGCCCGCACGCCGTCGGCGATCTCGGGCAGGAAGACGGAGGCGGTGGCGGGGACGCCGATCTTCATGCGCTGGCCTATGGCTCCCGACGTGCTAGTCAGCGGACCTTCCCTGCATTCGCCCCCCAAGATCAAGCCGCATGCCCGACACCTCCTATTTCTTCTGCGGCATCGGCGGATCGGGGATGCTGCCGCTGGCCATGATCGTCCAGGCGCGCGGCGGCCGCATCGAGGGCTCGGACCGCTCGCGGGATCAGGGCCGCACGCCGGAGAAGTTCGCCTGGCTGGAGGCGCACGGGGCCGTGCTGCACCCCCAGGACGGATCGGGCGTCACCCGCGCGGACCAGATCGTGGTGGCCTCGGGCGCCATCGAGGACACGGTGCCGGACATCGCGGCGGCGAAGGCGGCAGGCGCGGCGATCGTCATCCGGCCGCAGCTGCTGTCCCAACTGTTCAACACGGCGCCGACGTCCATCGGCGTGGCGGGCACCAGCGGCAAGTCGACCATCACCGGCATGATCGCCTGGATCCTCGACCGCGCCGGCCGGGCGCCAACGGTCGTCAACGGCGCGGTGATGAAGAATTTCGCCGGGGAGGATAATCCGTTCGCCAGCGCCTTCGTCGGCGGGCCGGACCTGTTCGTGGCCGAGGTGGACGAGAGCGACGGCTCCATCGCACGATACAATCCGACGGTGGCCGTGGTCTCCAACATCTCGCTGGACCACAAGTCAATGGAGGAGCTGCGCGACCTGTTCGGCGGCTTCACCGGGCGGGCGGGCACGGCGGTGCTGAACCTCGACAACCCCGAAACGGCGGCGCTGGCGCAGTTGCACGCCGGCCGGGCCGTGACCTTCTCGCTGGGCGACGAAGGGGCAGACCTGTCGGCGCACGCTCTTGAACCAATGCCTGCCGGAATGAGGTTCCGCCTGGTTGAGCGCCCTTCCCCCCTCGCGGGGGAAGGTGGCTCGCGGAGCGAGACGGATGGGGGGGCTGCCAGCCTCATCCATACCCGTCAAACGGTGAGCGAGCGGAACGAGCCCCCCCATCCGAGCGGCTCCGCCGCCCACCTTCCCCCGCAAGGGGGGAAGGAGTTTAATGTGGTCCTGAACGTCCCCGGCGCCCACAATGTCGCCAACGCCCTGGCGGCGCTCGCCGCCGTCCGCGCCGTCGGCGTGCCGCTGGATCATGCGGTCGCGGCGCTGGAGAGTTTCGCCGGAATCCGCCGCCGGATGGAGGTGGTGGGGACCGCAAACGGCGTCACCGTCATCGACGACTTCGCCCACAACCCGGACAAGATCGCCGCCACCCTGAAGACCCTGCACGCCTTCGACGGGCGGTTGCTGATCCTGTTCCAGCCGCACGGGTTCGGGCCGCTGAAGCTGATGAAGGCCGACTTCATCGACGGCTTCGCCGGGCTGATGCGCGAGGACGACGTGCTGCTGATGCCCGAGCCCGTCTATTACGGCGGCACCACCGACCGCAGCGTCGGCAGCGAGGACATCGCGTCCGGCGTGCGGGCGGCGGGGCGTCAGGCCGAGGCCTTGCAGACCCGCGACGCCTGCGGCGACCGGCTGGTCGAGCTGGCGAAACCCGGCGACCGGATCATCATCATGGGCGCGCGGGACGACACCCTGTCGGTCTTCGCCGCCGACCTGCTGGCCCGCCTGTAGCCCTGTGACCAGACGCCACGTCTTGCAAATCGTTCGCAGGTTTGGCACAGGCCAGGGGTGACCGCCGCCTCATCCTCCCCGAAGCCCGCCAGCCTGAACGCCGCACGGTCGTTCTGGCTGAAGCAGCTGCACCAGTGGCACTGGATCTCGGCGGCTATGAGCCTGGTCGGGCTGATCCTGTTCGCCGGCACCGGCATCACCCTGAACCACGCGGCCCAGATCCCGGCCGAGCCTGTGACCAAGGAAACCACGGCCACCCTGCCCGCGCCGCTGGTCGAGCGGCTGAAGAGCTTCCCGGCCGAAACCACTGATCCGGCCCCCGACGCCGTCGCCCGCTGGGCCTCGGCCGAACTGGGCGCCCAGATCGCCGGCAAGCCGACCGAGACCACATCCGCCGAAATCTATGTCGCCCTGCCCGCCCCCGGCGGCGAAGGCTGGGTGACCATCGACCGCGAAAGCGGCCTGACGACCCGCGTCAACACCAGCCGCGGCGCCGTCGCCTGGCTGAACGACCTGCACAAGGGCAGGAACACCGGGCCGGTCTGGTACTGGTTCATCGATGTCTTCGCGGTCGCCTGCGCCATCTTCGCCCTGACGGGCCTCGCCCTGCTGTGGCTGCATGCGCGCAACCGCAAATCCACCTGGCCGCTGGTCGCCGCGGGTCTGCTGATCCCGGCGGTCATCGCCCTGATCTTCATTCATTGAGAGTGTCGCCGATGCGTAGCCTTCCCCTCGTCCTGACTGCGGCCGGCGTGGCCGCCGTGGCCGGGCCCGTCGCGGCCCAGAGCCTGACCGTCGCGGTGGACATCCCCCAGATCCGCACCGCCGGCTATCACCGCCCCTACGTCGCCATCTGGATCGAGCGTCCCGAGGGCCAGGTCGCCGTCCAGACCCTGTCGGTCTGGTACGACATCGCCCTGCCCGCCGGAGAGGGCAAGGACTGGCTGAAGGAGATGCAGACCTGGTGGCGCAAGGGCGGCCGGTCGATGACCATGCCCGCCGACGGCATCTCGGGCGCCACCCGCGCCCCGGGCCGCCAGACCGTGACCATCTCCGCCGCGCGCCTGCGCAACGTGCCGACCGGTAATTACAACCTCGTCGTCGAGGCCTCCCGCGAACAGGGCGGCCGCGAGGTGGTCCGCGTGCCCTTCCGCTGGGGCGGCGCCAATACGGCGTCGGGAACCGGATCGTCTGAACTCGGCGCCGTGCGCGTCACCGTCGCCGCCCGCTGAGGATCGCACCCATGAAGAAGCTCTCCGCCGCCGTCGCCTTCGTCGCCGCCCTGGCCCTGCCGTTCACGGCCAGCGCCCACCGCGCCTGGATCGCCCCCACCGCCACCGTCCTGTCGGGCGACGACGCCTGGGTCGGGTTCGACGCGGGCATGTCGAACGGAGTCTTCATCCCCGACCACGCGGCCATGAACCTGGCTGGGCTGGTCATCACCGCGCCGGACGGCTCGCGCGTCGAGGCCGAGCACGTCAACCGCTCGCAATACCGGTCCACCTTCGACCTGCATCTGACGCAACAGGGCACCTACAAGGTCGCCAACGTCACCGGCGGGATCGGCGGCTCCTACATGCTGAACGGCGAGCGCCAGCGGTTCCGCGCCGCCACGGCCGACTGGGCCTCGGAAATCCCCGCCGGCGCCACCGAGGTGCAGGTCTCGCGCAGCGCCGGCCGCACCGAGACCTTCGTCACCCTGGGCACGCCCAGCGAGACGGCCTTCGCCCCCACGGGCAAGGATCTGGAGATGGTCCCCGTCACCCATCCGAACGACCTGGTGGCCGGCGAGGCCGCGACCTTCAAGCTGCTGCGTGACGGCCGGCCCGCAGCCGGTCTTGAGGTCACCATTGCGCGCGGCGGCACGCGTTACCGCAACGCTCCCGAAGAGATGACGGTCACGACCGGCGCCGACGGTTCGTTCACCGTCACCTGGCCCACGGCCGGGATGTACTGGATGAACGCCTCGGTCCGCACCGAAGCCTCGGGCGACCAGTTGGCCTACAGCGCCCAGTACAACGGCGTCGTGGAAGTCCTGCCCTGACCGACCAGCCGCCCTCGGCTCCCCTTGCCGATCCAGCTTCGGAGCGGGCGGCGAACCGCGTCCTGATCCCCGTCGGCATGGCTCCGCCCGCGCGGCCCCAGGGCGACACGGTGCGCACCCTGTCGGGCGAGAGCATGGGCACCAGCTGGAGCGTCCGCTACGTCGCCCCGGCCCATGTGGGCGAGGCGGTGCTGCAAGCCGCCGTCGAGGACGAACTGGCGACCATCATCGCCCTGTTCAGCCACTGGGATCCCCGGAGCGAGCTCAGCCGGTTCAATGCGGCGCCCGCCGGGGTCTGGGCCCTGAGCGATCCGTTCTGGCGCTTTCTCGATGAGGCGATGGATCTGGCGGGCGAGACGCGCGGCGCCTGTGATCCGACGCTGGGCGCCCTAGTCAATCTGTGGGGCTTCGGCCCGCCCGGACCGCGTCCGGCCCATGACCCCATCCCCACCGACGAAGAGATCGAGGCGGCGATGGCCGTCAGCGGCCGCTGGAAGCTGCGCTTCAACCGCGAGGCCCGCGCCGCGATCCAGCCCGGCGGGCTGAAGCTCGACTTCTCGGCCCTCGCCAAGGGCCACGCCGTGGACCGCGTCTCCGACCGCCTGATCCGCGAAGGCGCGACGTCGCATCTGGTGGAGATCGGCGGTGAACTGAAAGGCGTGGGGGTCAAGCCGGACCTGCATCCCTGGTGGGTCGAGATCGAACAGCCGCCGGAGGCCGCCCTGCCCCGGACCATGGCCGCCCTGTGCGGTCTGGCCGTCGCCACCTCGGGCGATTACCGCCGCGCCTTCACCTACGCCGGGCGGACCTACGCCCACACCATCGACCCGGACACGGGCCAGCCGGTCAACACCGGCATCGTGTCGGCGACCGTGTTCCATCCGCTGGCCCTGAACGCCGACGCCTACGCTACGGCCCTGACGGTCATGGGGCCGTTCCGCGCGCCGGAATGGGCCGAGGCCTGGGAGCTGCCGGCCCAGATGATCGAGCGCACGCCGCGCGGCCTGATCGAGCACACCACCCCCCTGTGGCGCGCCATGATGGAACAGGCGTCGTGACGGCCCTGATGACCACCGATCCGGTGCAACTGGCCTGGGCCGCCGGCGCCGCCGCCCTGTGGCTGGTGTTCACTGTCGCCATGCTGTGGCGCGGCCGCCGCGCGCGTCCGGCCCAAGCCGGGGACGGCGGCTGGCTCATCGCCGCGGCCAGCCAGACCGGCTTCGCCGAGGAGCTGGCCGAGATGACCGAGGCGCTGGTCGCCCCGACCGGCCCGGTCCGCACCGTCCTGCTGGGCGACCTCGAAGCCGCCGACCTGCGCGCTGCCGGGCGGGTGCTGTTCGTCGTCTCCACCACCGGCGAGGGCGACTCCCCCGACAGCGCCTCTTGGTTCGTGCGCAAGCAGATGGGCGCCGACGCGGACCTGCACGGCGTGCGTTATGGCCTGCTGGCGCTGGGCGACCATGCGTACAAGGATTTCTGCGCCTTCGGCCGGGCGCTGGACGGCTGGCTGCGCCGCTCGGGGGCCGAGGCCCTGTTCGACGCGGTCGAGGTCGACAATGGCGACACCGGCGCGGTCCGCCACTGGCAGCATCAGGTCGCCGCCGTCGTCGGCGCCACCGCCGAAGCCGACTGGACCCCGCCCGCGCTGGACCGCTGGCGGCTGGTCGAGCGCCGCCTGATGAACCCCGACAGTCCCGGCGGCGCGGCGTATCATCTGGCGTTCGAGCCGCTGGACGGACGGGCCGACTGGGCCGCCGGGGACATCGCCGAGATCGGCCTGCCGCCCGTGGACGGCGTCTCGCCGGGCAGCCGCGAATACTCCATCGCCTCCCTGCCCTCAGACGGTCGGCTGGAGCTGCTGCTGCGCCTGATGATGCGCCCCGACGGAACGCCGGGCCTCGCCTCCGGCTGGCTGACGCAACACATCGCCGTCGGCGACGAGGTCCTGATGCGAACGCGGACCAACCGCAGCTTCCACGGCCCCGATGCCCAGACCCCGATGATCCTGATCGGCAACGGCACCGGTCTCGCCGGCCTGCGCGCCCATCTGAAGGCCCGCGCCGCCACGCCGTCCGCCGACACCTGGCTGCTGTTCGGCGAGCGCACCGCCGCCAACGACAGCTTCTACGACACCGAGCTTCAGGGCTGGCGCACGTCCGGCGCCCTGACCCGTCTCGACCGCGCCTTCTCGCGCGATGCCGGCGACGGGCGGTATGTGCAGGCGCTGATCGCGGAGAATGCGGCCGAGATCGCCGCCTGGGTCGCGCGCGGCGCGGCGATCTATGTCTGCGGCAGTCTGGAAGGCATGGCGCCGGGGGTCCACGCGGCGCTGGAGGCCGCGCTGGGCGCCGAGCAACTGGTCGAACTGACCGAGGCGGGCCGCTATCGCCGGGACGTCTACTAGCCGCCTGCAGGGATGCGCTGGATCAGCCGGCCGGGGCTCCGGTCTCGCCGGTCGGCGCTCTCGGGCAGACGATACTCGACTTCACAGGCGCGACAGCTCTTCGGATCGATCAGCACCGATGGCCCGTGGCTGAGCGAGCCGGGTGGCGAGGATTGCTGCACCCGGACCATTCCGTCCTGCTCGAAGATTTCAAAGTCGCGATCACCGGCGAAAGACCGGAACTCCGATTTCGCCACGGCCGCCTTCGCCGTCTCGACGTAATCACACCGCTCGACGGCCGGGCCCGTGCAGCCCGGCGCTGCGTGGTTCGCTCCCATCAGCAGGGCGAGGCCCGCCAGCACGGCGAACAGCACGAACGCGCCCAGCCCAAGGGTGATCGGTCCCGTCTTGGTCATGGCCGATTGTTGCGCCTGATAAACCGGAAGCGCCAGAGGCCGCCTCAGCCCGCCAGCGCCGTCTTGCTCACCAGCCACTTGGGCGCGGGCATGGCGCGGGTCGCCTGCGTCATCGCCTCGGCCCAGCGCTTGCCCAGATCGAGGAAATAGGGGTCGTCCGCCTCGATGCGCTGTTCCTGAACCGTCAGGCTGTCGCGGGGCAGGATAATCATATCCAGCGGCGGCCCCACCGCCAGGTTCGAGCGCATCGTCCCGTCGAACGAGATCAGCCCCACCTTCACCGCCTCGGCCAGCGGCGTGTTGGGGCGCAGGGCGCGGTCGAGGATCGGCTTGCCGTACTTCAGCTCGCCGATCTGCAGATAGGGCGTGTCCGGCCCGCAGGCGATGAAATTGCCCTGGCCGTAGATCAGATACAGCCCCAGCTTGCCGCCCTCGATCTGGCCGCCGATCAGCATGGAGGCATTGATGTTCAGCCCGTCCGCCGCCGGGGACGGCGAGATGGTCTGGCGCACATGGGCCATTGCGTGGCCCAGCAACTGGGCCGCCCGGAACAGGGTCGGGGCTGTCTCCAGCGTCTCGGGCTGGATCGAGTCCGGCAGGGTGATCCCCTCGGCCACCAGCGCCAGCGCCGTCTGCGTCACCGACAGATTGCCGGCGGTGGCGACGGCCAGCACCCGCTCGCCCGGCCGGTTGACGACGTGCAGCTTGCGATAGGACGAGATGTTGTCGACGCCCGCATTGGTGCGCGTGTCGGCGATCATCGCCAGACCGTCTTCCACCAACATGCCGACGCAGTAGGTCACGCCGTCGGGTCCCCGAACCACAACACCTGATCGACGATAACAGATTCGAGCAACGGCGCGATCATGAAGGGACGTCTGCGGACTATTGCTGCGGCTGCTGTTGCACCGGGCGCACGGACAGCTTGACGCTGAGCTGGCCCGGCCCGCCGCCGTAGCTGGTGCCCCGGATCGGCGCGGCGCCGAGCGAGTCCAGCCCGGTCGCGATCCGCACATACCGCTCGTGCGGACAGACGCCGTTGGCGGGGTCGAACCCGACCCAGCCCAGATCCTCGACCCAGGCCTCGGCCCAGGCGTGCGCCGCCTCCTGCTCGATCACGCCGTCCGAGCGGCACAGGTGGCCGGAGACATAGCGCGCGGGGATGCCGACGGTGCGGGCGCAGGCGATGAAGATCTGGGCGTGGTCCTGACAGACGCCCCGGCCCAGGGCAAACGACTCCGCCGCCGTATGGCTGGCGTCAGTGGCGCCGATCTCGAAGGCGATGCGCTGGTTCACGGCGGTCATCAGCCGGTGCAGCCGGTCCAGCGACGGCCCGTCCCCTGCCGCCAGCTTGGCGAACGACCGCATGGCCTTGTCCGCCTGGGTGAGAGACGTATCGCGCAGGAAGACCAGCGGCGACAGCCGCTCGCGCACGCCCTTCAACACCCCCCCTGTGTCCGCCGTCGCCACCTCGCCGGTGACCCGCACGGTCAGACTGGGCGTCGCGGTCTCGGTGTAGAGCGAATGCACGATGTTGCCGAACGCGTCCTCTGACCGGCGCAGGCGGGCGTCGACATCCGTCTCGATGCGCCAGTCGCGCACCTGCTGCCCGTCACTGGACGAGGGCGTCAGGCGCAGCATCTGCACGATGAAGCGTGACGGGTGGGCGTAATCGTAGCGGGTGGCGTGATCGATCCGGATGCGCACGGCCTACACCAGATATTGTTCGTGGACGGCGGCGGCGAGGGCGTTGTTGTCGGCCAGGAACCGCTGGATGTACTCGTGCAGGCCCGACTGGAAGATGTCCTCGATCCTGGCCTCGTTGAACTCGCCGAGCCGCACGCTGGCCAGCCGCTGGGCCGGGCCGCGGCGGTTATAGTCGGCGGCCAGCCGCTCCAGATAGCTGACGATCATCCCCTGACAGCTGGCCAGCGAGCGCGGCATCTGGCGGTTCAGCACCAGCAGGTCGGCCACAAGCCACGGCCGCACGCTCTCGCGGTAGACCCAGCGATAGGCGGTCAGGGCCGAGACCTCGCGCAGCAGCGTCGTCCACTGGAAATAGTCCAGCTGGCCGCCGACCCGTTCGCCGGGGGGCAGCAGGAGATGGTATTTCACGTCCAGCAGGCGGGCGGTGTTGTCGGCCCGCTCGATCGCCATGCCGAGGCGCAGGAACCAGTAGCCGTCGTTCCTGAGCATGGTCCGCGACGCCGCGCCCTCAACGGCCAGCGACACCCCCTTCACCCACTCCAGAAACGCGATGAAGTCGTCGCGGCGGCGCGGCTTCTTGAAGTCCGCAAGCCCGTTCCAGCCGCCGTTGATCGCCTCCCACAGCTCGACCGTCAGGGCCGTGCGGACGGAGCGCGCGTTGGTCCGGGCCTTCGTCAGGCAGGCATGGATCGACGAGGGATTGTCCGCGCCGAACGCCAGATAGTCGCGCACCGCGCTCTCGGTCACCTCGCCCCGTGACGCCCTGAACGCCTGGGCCACCCCCGCCGAGGCCAGCGCCCCGCTCCAGGCCGAAGACCCCGCATCGTCCGCCGGCAGGGTCGCCAGACGCACGGCGGCCTCAAGGATGCGCGCAAGGAAATCCGCCCGCTCCATATAGCGGCCGGTCCAGTACAGGCTGTCGGCGTTGCGGCTCAGCATTCCAAACTCCTTCCCCCTTCACGGGGGAAGGTGGCTCGCGAAGCGAGACGGATGGGGGTGCTGCCAGACGACGGGCTGGTCTTCAGGCGATGAGCGAGCGGAACCAGCCCCCCCATCCGAGCGGCTCCGCCGCCCACCTTCCCTCGCGAGGGGGGAAGGGAGATTTGATGCGACCTAGTCATCCAGCACCCAGGTGTCCTTGGTGCCGCCGCCCTGGCTGGAGTTGACCACCAGCGAGCCCTTCTTCAGCGCCACCCGCGTCAGGCCGCCGGGCGTCACGCGCACGCCGGTCGGGCTGGACAGCACGAACGGGCGCAGATCCACGTGCCGGGGCGACAGGCCGCTGCCGGTCAGGGTCGGCGCGGTCGACAGGCTGAGCGTCGGCTGGGCGATGAAGTCGTCGGGGTCGGCGATCAGCTTCTTCCGGAAATCCTCGACCTCGGCCTTCGTCGAGGCCGGGCCGACCAGCATGCCGTAGCCGCCCGATCCGCCGACCTCCTTGACCACCAGCTCGGGCAGGCGGTCCAGCACCTCCTTCAGCGCGTCCGGCTCGCGGCATCGCCAGGTCGGCACGTTCTTCAGGATCGCCTCCTCGCCGGTGAAGAACCGCACCAGCTCGGGCATGTAGGTATAGACCGCCTTGTCATCCGCCACGCCGGTGCCGACCGCATTGGCCAGGGTCACATTGCCCGCCTGATAGGCCGCCATCAGACCCGGCACGCCGATGGACGAGTCCGGGCGGAAGGTCAGGGGATCGAGGAAGTCGTCGTCGATGCGGCGATAGATGACATCCACCCGCCGCGGCCCCTCGGTCGTGCGCATGAAGACCACGTCGTCACTGACGAACAGGTCCGAGCCCTCGACCAGCTCGACCCCCAGCTTGTCGGCCAGGAACGAGTGCTCGTAATAGGCCGAGTTGAACGGTCCGGGCGTCAGGACGACGATGGTCGGATCGTCCCCCGCCCCGCTCGGCGCGCTGGTCTGGAAGGTCTTCAGCAGGGTGTCGGTATAGGTGTCGACCGGCCGGATGCTGTGGTCCGCGAACAGGTCGGGGAACAGCCGCATCATCATCTCGCGGTTCTCCAGCATGTAGGAGACCCCGGACGGCGTGCGCGCATTGTCCTCCAGCACATAGAAGCCGTCCTCGCCCGTGCGGACCAGATCGACGCCCGAGATATGGCACCAGATGTCGCCGGGCGGGCGGCGGCCCTGCATCTCGGGCCGGTACTGCGGATTGGTCAGGACCAGGTCGGCGGGGATGATGCCCGCCTTGATGCACTCCTGCGGCCCGTACATGTCCTTCAGGAAGGCGTTCAGCGTCGCCACCCGCTGGATCAGCCCCTTCTCCAGCGACGCCCATTCACCCGCATCGATGATGCGCGGGATGACGTCGAAGGGGATCAGCCGTTCGTTGGACTCCTCGTCGCCATAGACGGCGAAGGTCACGCCCATGCGGCGGAAGAACAGCTCGGCCTGACGCGATCGGGATTGCAGCAGCTCGGGCGGCGCGGCCTTCAGCCAGCGGTCCAGCGCGGCATAGGGTGCGCGAACCGCATCCCCGCCCGAACCGGACATTTCGTCAAAGCTGATCCTGGCGGCCATCGCCCGACCTTGGCGAGACGCCTGTTTCGAAGCAACAGATTTCATCGGTCGAGGAACCGGCTTTGCCTGCGCCGGATTTGCTCTATCACCGGACGACGCTGTTTCAGCGTCTCACATGGTGTTTCAGCATGGCCCCCATGAGTTGGCGCGAGCGTCGCAAGGCGTCAGACAGAGCCGTTCCCGAAACGCGGACGAGGGAGACCTGACGAATGCCCGCACTGGTGCTGTTCGGCGGCGGCGGCGACCTCGCCATGCGGATGCTGCTGCCCTCGCTCTATTTCCTCGAGCATGACGGCCTGCTGCCCGAGGGGCTGAAGATCATCGGCGCCGCGCGTCAGGCCTCGACCCGCGACGAATTCATCGCCCGCGTCCGCGACAGCGTGACCGGCAAGGCCCAGGCCGAGGACGCCTGGTCCGAAGACGCCTTCGCCCGCCTGACCGCCCGCATCGACTATGTCGCTGTTGACGCCACCAATCCCGACAGCCTGAAGGCCCTGAAAGCCATCGTCGGCGACGAGGCCGTCACCCATTTCCTCGCCGTCTCGCCCTCGCTGTTCGGGGCCATCGTCAAGGCGCTGGACGCCGCCGGTCTGGCCGGGCCGGAGTCCAAGATCGTGCTGGAGAAGCCGGTCGGGCGCGACCTGAAGACCTTCCTAGAGATCGACGACGCCGTCGCCCACGCCTTCAAGGAAAGTCAGGTCTTCCGCATCGACCACTACCTCGGCAAGGAGACGGTCCAGAACCTGATCGCCCTGCGCTTCGGCAACACGGTGTTCGAGCCGCTGTGGAACAACCTGTCGATCGACCACGTCCAGATCACGGTCGGCGAGACCGTCGGCGTCGGCGACCGCTGGCCCTATTACGACGAATACGGCGCGCTGCGGGACATGCTCCAGAACCACATGCTCCAGCTGCTGTGCCTGGTGGCCATGGAGCCGCCGAGCGATCTGGAGCCGGAATCGGTCCGCAACGAGAAGGTGAAGGTGCTGCGGTCCCTGCGCCGCGTGACGCATGAGGAGGCCGAGCGCGTCACCGTCCGCGGCCAGTACACGCCGGGCGATGTCGAGGGCCAGACGGTCAAGGGCTATGTCGAGGAGCGCGGCCAGCCGACGGACACCGAAACCTTCGTCGCCATCCGCGCCGAGATCGGCAACTGGCGCTGGGCGGGCGTCCCCTTCTTCATGCGCACCGGCAAGCGCCTTCCGGAAAAGCGCACCGAGATCGTGATCCAGTTCAAGCCGGTGCCGCACTCGATCTTCGGCACGGGCGAGCGCGGCGAGGTTCAGGACAACCGCCTTATCATCGAGCTGCAACCCGAGGAGGACATCTCCCTCACGGTCATGAACAAGAAGCCAGGGCTGGACCAGCGGATGCAGCTGCAGCCGATCAAGATGAGCCTGTCCTGGGGCGTCGGCGGCGCAGGATCGAAACCGCCGCGCCGCCGCATCGCCTATGAGCGGTTGCTGCTCGACGCCATGGCCGGGGACTCGACCCTGTTCGTCCGCCGCGACGAGGCGGAAGAGGCGTGGAAATGGGTGGATCAGGTCGCCGCCGCCTGGGCCGACGCGGGCTTCAAGCCGCTGGACTATGTGGCCGGAACCTGGGGCCCGGCGGCGGCGGACACCCTGCTGTCGCGCTCGGGCCGGCAATGGAACACGAGCGATGAGTGATGCGCTCTCGTTCCCCTCTCCCGGCGGGAGAGGGCTTGAGCCTCCGAGAGCGAAGCGATCGGCCAGGCGAAAGGGTGAGGGGTTCGGCATTTCAGTCGGCGTGAGCCGTTTCATGGCTGGTGCGACGGCTTACGCCGAAGGACAGACCCGACCCTCATCCGTCCGCTTCGCGGCCACCTTCTCCCAACAGGAGAAGGGATCAGTTTACGACGGAGCCCAATGATCCAATCCCTCCCCTCCTCCACCGATTGGGCCCAGGCCTGCGCCGACCGGCTGACCGACGCGCTGGCCGCCGCGCAGGGCGAGCGGGCCGTGTTCGCCGGCTCGGGCGGCTCCACGCCGGCGCCGATCTATGCGCGGATGCGAGAGGCCAACCTCGACTGGTCGCGCGTCACCGTCACCCTGATCGACGAGCGGTACATCCCCGAGACCTCGCCGGATTCGAACGCCCGGCTGCTGAAACAGACCCTGCTGATCGGCCACGCCGCCAGGGCCGCCTTCGTCCCCCTCTACTGCCCCGCCGTCACCGTCGATCGCGCAGCGGCGGAAGCCACCAAGGCGCTGCGTCCGCACGGTCGTTTCGACGCGGTCCTTCTCGGCATGGGAGAGGATGGCCATATCTGTTCCATGTTCCCGCACAGTCCGACGCTGAAGACCCTGCTGACCCCCGATCTGCCGCCTGCGATCTATGGCGTCCCGCCCGGGCGCGATGGCCTCGCACCGTCGATGGAGCGGCTGTCGATCAATCTGCCGTACCTGGCCCAGGCAGGCCGTGTGGTTCTGGCCATCACCGGCAAGCAGAAGCGGGCGGTGTTCGAGCGCGACGCCGCGGGCGATCCCGCCGTCACGCCCATCGCGGCCCTCCTCGCCGCGAACGTCGGCCTCGAAGTTCTCTGGACGGAGGCCGCCTGATGGCCCTTCACCCCGTCGTCGCCGAAGTCACGGCCCGCATCACCGAGCGCAGCAAGGCCAGCCGCGCCGACTACATCCGCCGCATGGACGCCGCGCGCGACAGCGGCTCCGGGCGCGCGAAACTCAGCTGCGCCAACTGGGCCCACGCCTTCGCGGGCCAGACCCTCGCCGACAAGCTGACGGCCATGGGCGGCCAGCAGCCCAATGTCGGCATCGTCACCGCCTATAACGACATGCTGTCGGCGCATCAGCCGTTCGAACGCTTCCCCGCCGTGATCCGCGAGGCGGCGCGCAGCGTCGGCGCCACGGCCCAGGTCGCGGGCGGCGTCCCCGCCATGTGCGACGGCGTCACCCAGGGGCGCCCCGGCATGGAGCTGTCCCTGTTCAGCCGCGACGTCATCGCCATGTCGGCGGGCGTGGCCCTGACCCACGACGCCTTCGACGCCGCCCTGTGCCTCGGCGTCTGCGACAAGATCGTGCCGGGCCTGTTCATGGGGGCGCTGGCGTTCGGTCACCTGCCCGTGATCTTCGCCCCCGCCGGCCCGATGCCGAGCGGCATTCCCAATGCGGAAAAGGCCCGCGTCCGCGCCGAGTATGCGCAGGGCAAAGTGAGCCGGTCCGTGCTGCTGGAAAGCGAGATCGGCAGCTACCATTCCCCCGGCACCTGCACCTTCTACGGCACCGCCAACTCCAACCAGATGATGATGGAGCTGGCCGGGCTGCACCTGCCCTCGACCGCCTTCGTCCACCCGGAGACCGGCCTGCGCGACGCCCTGACCGCCGCCGCCGCAAAGCGCGCGGTCGAGCTGGCCCGCAGCGGCGAGGGCCGTATGGCCGACGTCATCGACGAGCGCTCCATCGTCAACATGATCGTGGCGCTTCTGGCCACCGGCGGATCGACCAACCACGCCATCCATCTGGTCGCTATGGCGCGGTCGGCGGGGGTGCTGATCGACTGGACCGACATGGACCAGCTGTCGTCGGTGACGCCGCTGCTGGCCCGGGTCTATCCCAACGGGTCCGCCGACGTGAACGCCTTCCAGGCCGCCGGCGGGGTCGCCTTCATGGCCCGTGAGCTGGCGCGCGGCGGTTTCATCCATACGGACGTCATGACCGTCATGGGCCGGGGCATCGACCACTATTTCAGGGAGCCGACGCTGCAGGACGGCGAGCTGGTCTGGGTCGACGGCGTCAGCGAAAGCCTGGACCGCGACATCCTGCGCCCCATAGAGGATCCGTTCGATCACGAGGGCGGTCTGCGCCTGCTGAAGGGCAATCTCGGCCGCGCCGTCATCAAGGTCTCGGCGGTCAAGCCGCAGCATCGGGTGGTCGAGGCGCCCGCCCGGGTATTCGACAGCCAGGAGGCCTTCCTCGCCGCCTTCCAGGCCGGAGAGCTGGACCGCGACGTCATCGCCGTCGTCCGTTTCCAGGGACCGCGCGCCAACGGCATGCCCGAGCTGCACAGCCTGTCGCCGGGTCTCAGCGTGCTTCAGGACCGGGGCTTCAAGGTCGCGCTGGTCACCGACGGCCGCATGTCGGGCGCGTCCGGCAAGACCCCCGCCGCCATCCATGTGACGCCCGAAGCCATCGACGGCGGCCCCCTCGCCTTCGTCCGCGACGGCGACATCATCCGCGTCGATGCCGAGACCGGCGACCTGACCCTGCTCGACGACAGCTTCCTGTCCCGGCCGCGAGCCATGCGCGGCGCTGTCCAGGACTGGGGCTATGGCCGCGAGCTGTTCGGCGCCTTCCGCGCGGCGGTCGGCTCGGCCGAGGCCGGCGCCTCCGTCTGCTTCCCGCCGGTGCACGCCGAGGAGACGGCCGAGATCAAGGACGTCGCCGACCCCAACATCCAGAACCGGGAAATCGATGCCTGATCGCGTGCTCCTCGTCGGCGACATCGGCGGCACGAACGCCCGCTTCGCGCTCGCGCGTCTGGTCGACGGCCGCCCGGTTCTGGAGCATCACGACAGCTTCCCGGCTGCCGACTATCCCACCTTCCTCGACGGCGTCGCGGCCTTCATCGCCGGCTGCCCGGTCAAACCGACCGGCGGCGTCATCGCCGTGGCCGGGCCGGTCACCGACGGCGAGATCGACCTGACCAACTCGCCCTGGCGCGTGTCCGAGGGCGAGCTTGAGACCTTGGGCCTGAAGCCCGTCCGCCTCATCAACGATTTCGAGGCCTTGGCCTGGGGGGCGCCGGTGATCCCGGAAAATGACCTGGCTTCTCTCGGCGGGCCCGACGAGGGCGACCCGGACGCGGCCATCGCCGTGGTCGGGCCCGGCACCGGCTTCGGAGTCTCGGCCCTGGCCCGTGACGCATCGGGCGGCGCGGTCGCCATGCCGAGTGAGGGCGGCCACGCCTGTTTCGCCCCCGGCGACGCGGTCGAGGACGAGATTCTGCGCATCCTGCGCCGCCGCTATGACCGGGTGTCGATCGAGCGTCTGATCTGCGGACCCGGCCTGCTGAACCTCCACCGCGCCTTGGCCGAGATCGACGGACGCGAGACCCATATCGACGATCCCGCCGAGATCACCACGACGGCTCTCGCCGAGCCCAACAGCCCCTGCGGCGCCACCCTCGCCCGCTTCTGCGCCATCCTGGGGTCTGTAGCGGGCGACATCGCCCTGACCACCGGCGCGCGCGGCGGCGTCTTCATCGCCGGCGGCATCGCCCCGCGCATCCTGCCCTTCCTCAAGGCCAGCCCCTTCCGCGAGCGGTTCGAACGCAAGGGCCGCTTCCAGCCCTATATGCAGGCCATCCCGACCAAGGTGATCCTGCACAAGCATGCGGCCCTGCTCGGCTCCGCGCGGGTGGCCTTCGCCGCGAACGGCTAAGCTAAGCTGTTAAAAACGTTCACGGACCCGTGAACCGAACGGCTCAGCCGGCGTTTCCCCATCTCCACTCTGGAAGGGAATGCCAAAATGAAAAAGCTGATGATCGCCGCCGCCTCCGCCTTCGCCCTGGCCGGCGTCGCCGCCTGCACCGAGAGCGCCGCCGACAAGCAGGCCGAAGCGACCGCTGACAGCCTGGAAGCCCAGGCGAACGCCACCTCGAACGAGCAGACCGAGAAGAACCTGAACGCCCAGGCCGACGCCATCGAGCAACAGGCCGGCAACGCCGACGGCGGCGCCACCACCGCCAACACGCCGAGCACCTCGCCGACCCAGGGCGAAACGGCCCCGACCCCGGCTCACTAAGCCGAGGTTCCTCCCAAGGAACGAAGGGCCCTCGCCGCATCGCGGCGGGGGCCTTTTGCTGTCAGGCCTTCTTCGGCGGCCAGGGAATGAAGGCGCTGGTGCGGGCGACGTATTCCGCATAGCCGGGCCGGGACTGGTGGATGGCCTTCTCGGTGATGCCGATGCCGGACCACTTGGTCAGGGTGAAGGTCAGGAAGGCGGGGCCGAAGATCGACCACAGGCCCGGCCCGGTCTCGGCCGCGATCAGATACAGCCCCCACCAGACGCAGGCGTCGCCGAAATAGTTGGGGTGCCGCGTGTATTTCCACAGGCCGGTGTCCAGCACCTTGCCCTTGTTCGCCGGATCGCGGCGGAAGGCGGTCAGCTGGGCGTCGCCGATGCTCTCGAACGCGATGCCGACCACCGCCAGGGCCGCCCCGGTCCAGCCGATCCAGCCCACCTCAGGCTGATACGCCACCTGCCCCAGCTGCACCGGCAGGCTGGTCATCCACGCCAGCACCCCCTGCGGCAGAAACACGGCCAGCAGCGCCGTCTTGTTGAAGCTCCAGCCCTTCTGTTCCTCCATCCGGTTGACCAGACTGAGATAGCGCCCGTCCACGCCATGCCCGCGCCAGCGGATGAACAGGTGCCCGCCGAGCCTCAGCGCCCACACCCCGCACAGCCACAGCAGCAGCATCCCGCGCGTCGGATCGCCGTCGGTCCGCGGCAGGGTCAGCAGGGCCAGGAACAGCATCCCCATCGGCCACACCGCGTCGATGAAGCTGACGTCCTTCAACCGCACGGCCACGAGCCAGAGCCCCGCCATGACGACGGTGATGGCGGCCAGATTCACGCCCAGCAGGACGGCGATTTCGCTCAGGGTCATGGGACAGAAACGCTAGGCAGTGTCGCGCGGATGCGCCAGACAAATCCGCCCCCGTCCTTCACGGGGGAGGATCAACTCAATCGACGCAGATCGTCGGCTCGGCCTTGCCGTTCTCGACCGTGGTGTAGCAGCCGAAGCGGTTGGAATCGGCCTGACACACGCCCGTCGTCTCTCGACCTTCCAGAACCGCCACCGACCCCGCCGTGCGGCAGTCGCCGAGGCAGTCGGACCCCGTCCGGCACGGCTTGTTGGCGTCGGAATACCGGATCACGCATTGCAGGGTCCGCATCCGCCCGACCTCCTGCATCGCTCCGCCCCGCGAGGCGCAGTCGGCCGCGGCGATCTCCTCCGGCGTCGGCGCGGGCGCACAGGCCGTCACGGCCATCGGCGCCGTCATCAGGGCGAGAACAGCGAGGATCAGGCGCATCAGTCGTCTCCCACCCGGCCCTTTTCAAAGCCGGTCCAGCAGTCATCGTAGTCGAGCTGCATCAGGGGCGTCTCTTGCGCCCATTTTGTGACGCGGATCGGCATGCGCGTCTCGAACATGAAGGCCATGGTGTCGGTGATCTTGTGCGGCTTCAGCTCGGCCTTCACCGCGCCGTCATAGCTGGCCTGATCCGGACCATGGCCGCTCATGCGGTTGTGCAGGCTGGCGCCGCCGGGCGCGAAGCCGCCGGCCTTGGCGTCATAGGCGCCGTGGATCAGGCCCATGAACTCGCTCATGACGTTGCGGTGGAACCACGGCGGCCTGAACGTGTCCTCGGCCACCATCCAGCGCGGTGGGAAGATCACGAAGTCGCAATTGGCCGTCCCCGGCGTCTCCGACGGGCTGGTCAGGACCGTGAAGATCGACGGGTCCGGGTGGTCGTAAGAGACGGTGCCGATGGTGTTGAACAGCGCCGTGTCATAGCGGCAGGGGGCGTAGTTGCCGTGCCAGGCCACGACGTCCAGCGGGCTGTGGCCAAACGTCGTGGTCCACAGACGGCCGCCGTATTTCTGCACGCACTCGGTGGGGCGGTCGATGTCCTCGAACGCCGCTTCCGGGGTCTCGAAATCGCGTGGATTGGCCAGGCCGTTCGAGCCGATCGGCCCCAGGTCCGGCAGGCGGAAGGGGCTGCCGTAGTTTTCGCACACATAGCCGCGGCTCGGCCCGTCCAGCTCGACCCGGAACCGCACCCCGCGCGGAATGACGACGATGTGGCCGGGCGCCGCCTCGATCACACCCATCTCGGTGACGAACCTCTGGCGGCCCTCCTGCGGCACGATCAGCAGTTCGCCGTCGGCGTCATAGAAGACCCGGTCGATCATCGACCGGTTGGCGGCATACAGATGGATGCCGATCCCGGTGCAGGCGTCCGCGTCGCCGCAGCCGCCGTAGGTGACCAGCCCCTCGACCCAGTCGGTCGGCGCCGGCGGCATCGGCAGGGGATCCCAGCGCAGGCGGTTCGGATTCGGCGCCGCCTCGTCGAACGGTCCGGAGCGCACATTCCCCTGCGCGAACGGCGTGTAGGGCGGGTGCTGGGCCGACGGCCGCAGACGATACAGCCAGCTGCGCAGGTTCCCGTGCCGGGGCGCGGTGAAGGCCGTCCCTGACAGCTGTTCGGCATACAGCCCCATGGGCGTCTTCTGCGGCGAGTTCCGCCCTTGAGGCAGGGCGCCCGCGACCGCCTCGGTGGCGAAGTGATTGCCGAAACCCGGCATGTATTGGGGCGCGTTGGCTCGCGTCGTCATGGTGCGTCGTCTCCCGTGACGCTGACTTAGCCCGTCCGCCCGCGCGGGAGAAGCGGCGCCGTCAGATCAGCAGCGCGCCCTCGTGCCGCAGCAGCCAGGTCTTCCGCTCCAGCCCGCCGCCGAAGCCGACCATAGCCCCATCAGCGCCCACGACCCGGTGGCAGGCGAGGATCAGCGGAATCGGGTTCCGGTTCAGCGCCACCCCCGCCGCCTGGGCCGCCCCGGGGTCGCCCGCCCGCTTCGCCATTTCGCCGTAGCTGATGGTGCGGCCCGCCGGCACCTGCGCCAACGCTCTCCACACCCGCGCCTGAAATCCGTCCCCGGCCACGGCGCCCTCCAGCGACCAGGGCGTGCGGTCCAGCGCCGCCATGTCCCCGGCGAAATAGGCGCCTAGCGTCTCGCGCACCCGCTCCGGCGTCTCGCCGGGCGTCATCACCGCCCCCGGATACTCCCGCCGCATCGCCCGCTCCAGCCCCTCCCCGAAGCTGACCCCGCGCACGGCGCCGTCCGCGTCGCAGGCGAGCGCCAGCGGCCCGACCGGGCTGTCGAGGGTGGAGACGGTCAGCTTCATGTCGCTCCCTGTCGACCTCAGCCGCCGGCCTGGGCGTAGGCGGCGATGCTGATGATGTCGAACGTCGGCGTATCGTTGATGCAGGCCGCGCCGATCCCTCGCCGGGGCCGTCCCGGCTCCGTGATGTCCACAATGTAGGAGCCCCCATCCGGGGGACAGGGCCTGACATTCCAGCCGTCGGCCGACCGCCGCAGCGGAACTTCATGGGGATAGTAGTCAGGATCCCAGGCGCGGCACGGATCGGCCAGGGCCGCCTCTAGCGTCGCCGCCTGCTGAAGGGAGAGCCGCCCGCTGATGGGCGGCCAGCGCTCATCATCCGTGGGCGGGCGTTGCGGCTTGTCGCCAAACTCGCGCAGCCATGTCGCATAATAGGGCGAGTCTTCCGGCGGCGGCGGCGGCGGCGGCGGGGGCGGCGGCTCGCCATGATCCTTGTTCTGGCGCCACATCATCCAGATCCCGTCCGGCCCCTTCCACACCACCGAGCGGATCTCGTTGCGATACAGTCCGCCCGGCGGGAGCAGCGCGCGGATCACCACGCTGGCGTCGGCGGGGATCAGGGCTTCAGCCGCTTCGGGCAGGTTCGCGGGGAAGCGTGTTGCGGCCTCGGCCCCCTCGGGTGTCGCGAGGTAGGCCTGGCGCCGCTGGTCGATGGCGGCCAGGTCGATGTCGGCGACCCCGCCGCAGGCATTCTGCGGCGGCGGCGCGGGCCGGCCCGAAGCAAGCCAGGCCCCGACCTGCGAGGGCGGCGGAGTGCTGGCGCATGCCGCCGCCACGGCGGCGATGCAGCCGGCGGCTCCCAGGGTTCTCAGCGTTCGCATGACCGGTCCCTCCCCAATTGTCAGGCTGACCATCGCCGCCCCAGCGCCCACCTGCAAGTCCGCCGCATCCGGTCTCGTCTGGCGGCGTTCACTGGCGATCCGCAGCGGTTCTTACTAGATTGGTGTTCATGGCTCGTTCTCCCAGCAAATCCGGCAAGCCGGTCCACGTCCCCGGCATGGCGGAGGCCGCCGCGCCGTTCGTCGCCGACAGGGCCCTGCCCCGGACGCCCAACATGCCCATGTTCGCGCCGGTCACGGGCCCGCGCCTGACGCCGGAGGAGGCGCCGGGCAAGCCGTCGGACTGGACCCCGCACCGCCCCGACCGGCCACAGGACCGCAAGTCCATCCCCTTCCGGCTGGAGACCGCCTACACTCCCGCCGGCGACCAGCCCGCCGCCATCGCCGAACTGGTGGCCACGGCCCAGGCCGGTGAGCGCGATCAGGTGCTGCTGGGCGTCACCGGCTCCGGCAAGACCTTCACCATGGCCAAGGTGATCGAACAGACCCAGCGCCCGGCCCTGATCCTGGCCCCCAACAAGACCCTCGCGGCCCAGCTCTATTCCGAGTTCAAGAGCTTCTTCCCGGACAATGCGGTCGAGTATTTCGTCAGCTACTACGACTACTACCAACCCGAAGCTTATGTCCCAAGAACAGACACTTACATCGAAAAGGACAGCTCCATAAACGAGCAGATCGACCGCATGCGCCACTCGGCGACGCGGGCGATTCTGGAGCGGGACGACGTCATCGTCGTCGCCTCGGTCAGTTGCATCTACGGCATCGGGTCGGTCGAGACCTATACCGCCATGACCTTCACCCTGAAGGTCGGCGACCGGATCGACGAGGCGAAGCTGCGGGCCGATCTGATCGCGCTGCAGTACAAGCGCAACGACGCGGCGTTCGAGCGCGGCATGTTCAGAAAGCGCGGCGACACGCTGGAGGTCTTCCCCGTCCACATGGAGGACCGCGCCTGGCGCATCCAGCTGTTCGGCGACGAGCTGGAGAGCATTCAGGAGTTCGACCCCCTGACGGGCAAGAAGACCAATGACCTGACGGAGATCACCGTCTACGCCGCCAGCCACTACGTCACCCCCCGCCCTTCGCTGAACCAGGCCATCACCGGCATCAAGGCCGAGCTGAAGGAGACGCTCGACTGGATGGTCGAGAACGGCAAGCTGCTGGAGGCCCAGCGGCTGGAGCAGCGCGTCCGCTTCGATCTGGAGATGATGGAGGCCACCGGCTCTTGCGCCGGCATCGAGAACTACAGCCGCTGGCTGACCGGCCGCGCGCCGGGCGAGCCGCCGCCGACCTTCTTCGAATACATCCCCGACAACGCCCTCCTGTTCGTGGATGAGAGCCACGTCACGGTGGGCCAGATCGGCGGCATGTACCGCGGCGACTACCGCCGCAAATCCACCCTGGCCGAATACGGCTTCCGCCTGCCCAGCTGCATCGACAACCGCCCGCTGAAGTTCGACGAGTGGGACGCCATGCGGCCCCAGACCGTGCACGTCAGCGCCACCCCCGGCCCGTGGGAGATGGAGCGCACCGGCGGCGTCTTCGTGGAACAGGTCATCCGCCCCACCGGCCTGATCGACCCGCCGGTCGAGATCCGTCCGGTCAGCGGCCAGACCCGCAACCAGGTCGACGACGTCATCGACGAGGTGAAGGCCGTGGCCCGCAACGGCTACCGCTCCCTCGTCACCGTCCTGACCAAGAAGATGGCCGAGGACCTGACCGAATACATGCACGAGCAGGGGGTGCGCGTCCGCTACATGCACTCCGACGTCGACACCCTGGAGCGGATCGAGATCCTGCGCGACCTGCGCCTCGGCGCCTTCGACGTCCTGATCGGCATCAACCTGCTGCGCGAGGGGCTCGACATTCCCGAATGCGGCCTGGTCGCCATTCTGGACGCGGACAAGGAGGGCTTCCTGCGCTCCGAGACCTCGCTGATCCAGACCATCGGCCGCGCCGCCCGCAACGTCGACGGCCGCGTCATCCTCTACGCCGACCGCATGACCGGCTCGATGGAGCGCGCCATCGCCGAGACGAACCGCCGGCGCGAGCGGCAGCAGGCCTACAACGCCGAGCACGGCATCACGCCCGAAAGCGTGAAGCGCGACATCAAGGAAATCCTGGCCAGCCCCTATGAGAGCCGCGCGCTGGACCAGCTGACCAGCCCGGGCATGAAGGAGGAGGCCAAACCCTTCACCGGCTCCAACTTCCAGGCCGCGCTCAAGGATCTCGAAGGCCGCATGCGCGACGCCGCCTCAAACCTCGAGTTCGAGGAAGCCGCCCGCCTGCGCGACGAGATCAAGCGCATGAAGCTGATGGACCTCGAATTCGCCAACGACGTCATGACGGCCGAGGGCGCCGAGGTCGACAAGGCCGCCCCGAAGAAGTGGCGGGCCGAAGCTGCGGCGGAAAAGGCGGCGGCGTTCAGGAAGGGGCGGTAGGGGTGTAATCACATCCGACGAATGATGCTGATGGACCCGGAGCTCTCGCAGGATATGATTTTGTCCTGACCGCAACGACCATGCCGTATGCCTCCAATCATCATTGGCATTGAAAGCACTCAGACAAGCCATAAGATGGCGCGGCCATAACACGTTCGGGGGGAGCCGCGTTGTTACTAGAGAAGGTCACACTCAAGGGGTTTCGACGCTTCCACGCTGAAAATGAAATTCAGCTAAGCGGCAAAATGGTCGCTATCGTTGGATCAAACGAGGCCGGGAAAACGTCCCTGCTTAGGGCAATTTCACTTTTGGGCAACGACGATGATTTTGAATACCAAGACAGAACTTATCTTGGGACCGAAGAGATATCTATAAAAGCGCACTATTTCCTTCAAGAAGATGACCTGAAATCAGCTGGCTTGACTCAACCCACTTGGCTTGTTGTCGAAAAAAGTGATGATGGCGAAAGAGAATTTGAACTTATTCCCGCACCCGAACGGGACCACACTCTACGGGAATCAACGTTCAAGCTGCTTCAGAAATTCCTAGCTAGCAGCAAAACAAGATCAACAATAGAAAAAAACGATATACAATTAGAGTATGGAGATATAGAACAATTAATACCAATTCTACAGATTCGTGGATCAGAATTTACAGAAGAAAACATTCAACAAATAGATGATGCGTTATACGAATTAGAGAAACTGGAAGGCATTGATCTTCCAAAATACGTCTCTGATCTCGTTGAGGGCGTAAGAAAATTAAAGGATTTTGAGCAAAATTATGATCCTCTCCAAATCTCCATTGACGCACTAACTCCTCGATTGCCAAGATTGCTCTTTTTCGGAGCGGCCGACCGGCATATTGACCTACCATATAACCTAGCAGCCTACAGGTCCGGCGACCCTTCCAGTGGACCCTCCAAGCCTTTGACACAGATAATAAAGCTGTCCGGCTTGGACATGGATGAACTGGTCGATGCGGATGCAAGCGAAAATCACGCAGTTAGAACTGGCCTCCTAACTGACGCAAACGAACGCCTACGTGCGCTATCAGAAGGCCTTTGGTCTCAATCTGACGCTTGCCTGTTTCTAACTGTAAGCAACGGAACACTAGACGTTTTAGTTGAACACAAAGAAGGATTTGAGGCCAGAGATAGATATAACAATCTAAGCGATAGAAGTGATGGATATAGACAATTTGTAGCCCTGCAGATATTTGGTTTTTTGCAGTCTATAAATAATGCAATTCTACTTATTGATGAAATAGAACAACACCTTCACTACGATGCTCAAGCTGACCTGATTCAGCTACTGCAGCGTGAAAAATCTGTCCAAAAAATTATTTACACGACTCACTCTGCTGGATCTCTCCCCGAAGATTTGGGAACAGGCGTTCGTTTAGTGCAGTGGAGTGATGAGGCACGCAAGCATAGCTCTATCAAAAATAAATTTTGGGTCAGCTCGGAGCAAGCGGGATTTAGGCCGCTACTGTTTGGAATGGGTGCCGCCACGCTGGCATTCTTCCCGACTCGAAAGGCCTTGATTGCCGAAGGCGTCACAGAAGTCCTTCTACTTCCTCGCCTTCTGCGAGAAGCCCTAGACCTAGAAGGCTTAGGGTTCCAAGTCATTCATGGGTTGGCAAACATTAGCCCAAAAGGGTTGCCGATGACTGATGGTCTTTCTCAGGGTGTAGCCTATATAGTTGATGGAGATCTGTCTGGTGATGAAATATCAAAGGGCTTAAATTCGGCAGGAGTGCCAGTAAATCTTATTTTTAATTTGAAGAAAGCTGGCGCAATTACCGTAGAAGATTTGATCGATAGAAAAGTTTGGAAATCGGCAATTCTACAGTTGGTCGATCGCTACAACCCCGGCCTACATGAATCCCTAAAGTCAGAACATTTCCCCGATGTTGGTCGAATTTCGGCTCTACCAAAAATGATTTCGTCCAGAAAAATTGAGATCGCATACATCATGTTGGATATGATGGGCGCTGACCCAAACCTAAATATACTATCATCTTCTCGACGGGACAGACTCAACCGCCTTGGCAGTGAAATCCGAAATCACCTCAAATTGGATTAGATGGTCGAAGGTGAAATGGGGACACACACCCTTTTCCAAGCGAGCCTATTGCGCCCATCCAAAACCCCACTCCCTACCCTTTCCCCAAATCTTTCAATCCCTTCCCGCACCCCAATCCGCGCGTTTAAACATTCGACGCATCACTCTCCCGAACACCCCCATAATGCTGCCTGTCCCGTCGGAGGGAGGGCTCGCTCGGCCGGCGACCGAACGGCGGCGGGAGCGGACGGAGCGGGGATTGCGCCAGGGATGCGCCCGTGTAGCGTGACCTCACTGCCCACCCTTCGGGGCTCAAGCAGCGAGCGACCGCGTCGCGAGCGTTAGCCCCCAGCACAATGCCGATGGACACCCGAGGAGGGAGTCCGGCCAGGGTCGAGGGGGATACTCGGACCGTTCCAGGAGGGCGTCGCACGGCGCCCCCTGCCCGCCGGGGGCGCTGCGGTAAGGCCTGAACACGGCCACCTGACGCAAGCTTCCGGAAAACCGCCCGCGCGGAGCGTCAGCTTTCGTCGAAACGGTAAAACCCTCTTCTTCCGGGCGAAGGCCCGGCGCTCCGCCTGCCCTTCCATCACCGACTGCGACGCAGGCGGCGCCGACGCGTGCCCGTCATCTCCCTCCCCTTTATGGGGAGGGAAGACCGCGTAGCGGTCAGGGTGGGGTGCGTGTCCGCCCACGCGGCGCCTTCCGCTTCACACAGCCCCACCCGGGCTCGCCTCGCTCGCCGTCCGTCCTCACTGCGGGGGAGGGAGAAAGGACAAAACCCCATGCCCCAGCCCCGACCCCGCCGCCCGTCCAACGCCCCGGAACACACCGGCCGCGACGATTCCCCCGCCGGCCTCGCCCGGATGCGGGCCGGGCTGGAACGCCGGCTGGATCACCAGCACTGGCTCGTCACCTGCGTGAATGAGGCGCGGCGGCGGTTGTGCGAAGGCTGCGCGCCGCACGCAGCCGTGGACCTGTCCCCCGCCGACGCCGCCGCCGTCAGTCTGGAGCGGATCGCCGCCGGGGAACGGCCGCCGCCGGGCTTTCCGCCCCACTGGTATCCGCCGGATCACCCGCTTCGCCACACCGGAACGCCGCCGCCCGCCTTGCATTCCCGCCCCTGACGGCTCACCTGAACCGCAGCCGTTCAGGAGCCAGCCCCATGCCCATCGCCACCCGCGCCTTCGCCGCCACCGCGTCCGACGCGCCGCTTTCGCCCTATGCCTTCGACCGCCGCGACCCGGGCCCGGACGATGTGGCCATCGCCATCAAGTTCGCGGGCATCTGCCACTCCGACGTGCATGTGGTGCACAACGACCTGGGCGGGACCCGCTATCCCATCGTGCCGGGGCACGAGATCGCGGGGGTGGTCACCGCCGTCGGGGCCAATGTGACGCGCTTCAAGGAGGGCGACCGGGTCGGCGTCGGCTGCATGGTCGACAGCTGCCGCACCTGCGCCGCCTGCCGCGAGGGCGAGGAGCAGTACTGCGTCCCCGGCATGACCCAGACCTACGGCTCGCCCGACCCCAAGGGCGCCGCGGTCGGCCAGACGATCACCCAGGGCGGCTATTCCACCGCCATCGTGGTGGACCAGAACTATGTCCTGCGCATCCCGGACGCCCTGCCGCTGGACGCCGCCGCGCCGCTGCTGTGCGCCGGGATCACCACCTACAGCCCGCTGCGCCACTGGAAGGTCGGGCCGGGGTCCAGGGTCGCGGTCGTCGGCCTGGGCGGGCTGGGCCACATGGCGGTCAAGCTGGCCGCGGCCATGGGGGCCGAGGTCACCGTGCTGTCGACCTCGGACCGCAAGAAGGCCGACGCCGAGCGCATGGGGGCGAAGCATTTCCTGATCAACTCGGATGCGGCGGCGATGAAGGCGGCGGGCGAAAGCTTCGACCTCATCATCAACACCGTCAGCGCGACGCATGAGATCGCCGGGCACCTGAACCTGCTGGCGCGGGACGGGACCATGGTCATGCTGGGCCTGTCGACCGAGGGCATGCCGGTGTTCGCCATTCCCCTCCTGTGGCGGCGCCGCAGCGTGGCCGGCAGCCTGATCGGCGGCATCCGCGAGACCCAGGAGATGCTGGATTTCTGCGCCGAACACGGCATCGCCTGCGACATCGAGACGATCGCGCCCGACCAGATCAACGACGCCTATGACCGGCTGCTGAAATCCGACGTGCGGTATCGGTTCGTGATCGACATGGAGAAGATCTAGGGGCGAGGGTCGAGGGAAGGCAGAAACCCGGCGTTCGCCCCTCGCCCCTCGCCCCTCGACCCTCGCCCCTCCGGGCGTTACACCGCCTGATGAAGAGGGTCCGCATCAGATGGGCCCCACAGGGACAAGGAAACACACATGGCTCGAGTGGCTCTGGTCACGGGTGGCACCCGCGGCATCGGCAAGGCGATCGTTCAGCGGCTGAAGGAAGACGGCATGTCCGTCGCCGCCGGCTACTCCGGCAATGACGAGGCCGCCCGGGCCACGGCCGAGGAGCTGGGCGTCATGGTGGTCAAGGGCAACGTCGGCAGCTTCGACGACTGCGCCCGCGCCGTGGCCGAGGTCGAGGCCGCGCTGGGCCCCGTCGACGTGCTGGTCAACAACGCCGGCATCACCCGCGACGGCTTCTTCCACAAGATGACCAAGGACCAGTGGTCCGACGTCATCCGCGTGAACATGGACAGCGTCTTCAACATGACGCGCCAGGTGATCGGCGGCATGCGCGACCGGAACTTCGGCCGCATCGTCAACATCTCCTCGATCAACGGCCAGAAGGGCCAGATCGGCCAGGCCAACTATTCCGCCGCCAAGGCCGGGATGATCGGCTTCACCAAGGCGCTGGCGCTGGAAAACGCGCGCAAGGGCGTGACCGTCAACTGCATCGCCCCGGGCTATATCGACACCGAAATGGTCGGCGCCATGGACGAAAAGGTGTTGGCCGGCATCATCGCCCAGATCCCCGTGGGCCGGCTGGGCAAGGGCGAGGAGATCGCCGACATGGTGTCTTGGCTGTCGGGCGAACGTGCCGGATATGTCACAGGCTGCACCCTCTCGCTGAACGGGGGTCAGTATCTGGTCGGTTGATCCGGATCCTGCCCAAAATCCGCCGATGTGGGATTCCACCACTTAAGCCATGAGTTTGACGACCCCGGTCAGAACGGCGCCCACGCCGATCTCGGCCGCCCAGGCGCTCGCCGTCTGGGCGCTGGCCGTGCTGACCCTGCTGCTGGCCTTCCAGTCGCCCGCCTGGGCCCAGCGCCGCGGCAACGCCCAGGCCGAGCAGAGCCAGTCCCTGCGCGGCGAGGGGCCGGGCGCGCGCGGCCTGCCCGCCTCGGGCCGCTACGTCGCCGAGACGGGTCAGGGCTTCATCCTCGACCTGTCGGGCCAGCGGCCGCTGATGCGCTTCGAGCGCGGGGGCGAGGTCTGGGCCCTGCGCCCCACTCCGGCTCCGCGCGGCGACACCATCTACCGCAATGACGCGGGCGATCAGATCCTGCGGGTCACGCCCGACGGCGGCATGACCCTGTTCACCACCCGCGCGCCGCAGGGCACGCCGGTGTCAGCGGTCGGATCGGCCCCGTCGCTGCTGCCGCCGACCCTGACCGCCATCCAGCTGTGGAACTTCATCGTCCGCCAGAGCGAGCGCGCCAGCGACGCCCTGGGCCATCTGGTGGTCGTCGACGTCGAGATCCAGCCTGGGTCCGAGGCCGTGGCCGCCGACGCCCTGTCGACCGTCGTCGACGCCCTGTCGCGCATGGCCCGCTCGCCCAATTTGCGGGAACAGGCGGCGCGCGTGCGCCGGGTGATCGTGACCGACACGCCCGGGGTGCCGACCACCTTCAGCCGCGGCGCCCTGCGCATCGGCATCAACCCGAATGCGGGCTACGCCGGGCGCCCGTCCTCGGCGCGCATCGTCCGGGTCGTCGCAGAAGGCGGCGTCTAGCCCCTGAAGTCATCCTTGGCCGCCCGCCGCGCGGCGAAGGTTTCGACATCGCCCGCCGTCAGGAACGGATTGAAAGCCTTCTCGGCCCCCACCGTCGTCGGCACAGTCGGCTCGCCCCGCTCGCGCAGGGCGAAGATCCGGTCCGCCTCGGCCCGCATCTCCGGCCGCTGATCAACGCTCAGGGCGAAGCGGGCGTTCGACGCCGTGTACTCATGGGCGCAGTACAGCACCGTCTCGTCCGGCCAGCCGGCGATCAGGCCGAGGCTGGCCCACATCTGCTCAGCCGTCCCCTCGAACAGCCGCCCGCAGCCCAGTGCGAAGATCGCGTCGCCGACGAAGGCCAGCCCGTCCGCCTCGCTGCGATAGACGATATGCCCCAGCGTATGCCCCGGAACCGCCGACACCGTCAGCGCCGTCTCACCAAGCATGACCATCGCCCCGTCGCCGACCGTCCGGTCCAGCGGCGCGATCCGCGTCACCTCCTCCGGCCCGACGATTTCGCAGCCCGTCGCCGCCTTCAGCGCCGCGTTGCCGCCCGCGTGGTCCGGATGCCAGTGGGTGTTCAGGATCATATCCAGCCGGCCCCAGCCCAGCGCCTCCAGCTCGCCCAGGATGCGGTCAGCGTCCGGCGTATCGATCGTGGCGACCCTCCCCGTCCCCTCGTCGCGGATCAGGAAGCCGTAGTTGTCGCTGAGACACGGGAACTGGTGAACGGTCAGGGTCATGACGGGCTTGTAGCAGCGCGGGGCCGCGCAGGCCTATACTGAGCCCATGCGGCGCAGCATCGAGGAGCTTCGAACCTTCTACGGCGAACCTGCGGGTGCGCTGGTGCGCCGCCTACTGGCCCGGCGGCTGGAGGACGCCTGGGGCGAGGCCACGGGCTGCGACGTGCTGGGCCTGGGCTACGCCACGCCGTGGCTGGACGCCTTCGTCGGGGCCCGCCGCGTGGTGGCCGCCATGCCGAGCGGACAGGGGGTCGAGCTGTGGCCCGCCGCTGGCCACAACCGCACCCTGCTGGTCGAGGACCGCCGCCTGCCCTTCGCCGCCGGCGCCTTCGATCGCATCCTGCTGGTCCATGCGCTGGAGGAGGCCGACGACGTTCGCGCCCTGATGGCCGAGGCGGTGCGGGCTCTGGCCCCCGCCGGACGCATCATCCTGGTCGCCGCCGCCCGTGGAGGCTTCTGGTCCCGCGCCGAGTCCACGCCGCTGGGTCACGGCCGCCCCTTCACCCGGGGCCAGATGGAGCGGCTGGTGCGCGAGGTGGGGCTTGAGCCGACCGCCTGGTCCCAGACCCTCTACGCCCCGCCCTGGCCGCCGCTGCTGGGCATGGCCGACCTGTTCGAACAGGTCGGCAGCCGCATCGCTCCCGGCGCGGCCGGCCTGATTCTGATGGAGGCCACGCGTCAGGCCTACGCCCGCATCCGGCCCCAGGCGGCGGCCCAGCCGGCGCTCGGAGCACCGATCCTCGCTCCACAGCCCGTCGCTCTGGATGCGAAGCGCGAAGCATCCTGATTCTTGAGCGTGATCTCGCCCGAAAACCGCTTACACTTTTCGGGATCACGCTCTAAACGGCGCCCATGCACCGCCTGATCCTCATGCGCCACGCCAAGGCTGAACGGGACGCGCCGTCCGGCCGCGACCGCGACCGCCCCCTGTCCGACCGGGGCCGCGCCGATGCGATGCTGATGGGCCGCGCCCTGGCCGAGCGCGGCCTGCGCCCCGATCACGCCCTGGTCTCCGCCGCCATGCGCACGCGCCAGACCTGGGACGGGCTGCACGACGCGTTCGGCGACGTCGAGGTGCGGATCGAGGACCCCCTCTACAACGCCTCGCCCGACACTCTGCGCCGCTTCGTCGAGGGGTCCGAGGACGAGGCAGGCTGCCTGATCGTCATCGCCCACAATCCCGGCATACACATGCTGGCGGTCGATTATCTGATAGAGAGCGCCGCCTCGCCGTCGGTGCTGGACCGGATGTCGGGGGGCTTCCCCACCGGCGCGGCGGCCATATTCACCGTCGATGCCGCCGGGCGATGCGCCTATGAAGGCTTCCTGACGCCCAAGGCCGTGGGCGGCGGCGCCGAATGACCTACAAGATCATCAGCACGGACGACTGGGCCGCCTTCCAGGCCGCCGGACGCTACGGCGGCTCGGCCGTCGATCTGGCCGACGGCTACATCCACATGTCCACGGCCGCCCAGGTCGCTGAGACCGCCCGCAAGCACTACGCCGGGCGCGACAACCTCATGATCCTGACCGTCGATCTGGACGCGCTGGGCGAGGCCCTGAAGTGGGAGCCGTCGCGGGGCGGGGACCTGTTCCCCCATCTCTACGCCGACCTGCCGCTCAGCGCCGTCACGGCCGCGCAGGGCTTCGCCGTCAGCGCCGACGCGAGCTTCCACTTCGAGGGCGAGGCGCCGTCGTGGGCCTGACCGACCTCGGCGCCTGGGCCCTGCGTCAGCTGGACCCGGAGACCGCCCACGGCCTCGCCATCGCCGCCCTGAAGACCACGCCCCTGCCTGCGCCGCCCGCCGACGACCCCATCCTGAGCACACGGCTCGCAGGCCTTGACCTGCCCAACCCCGTCGGCCTCGCGGCTGGTCTGGACAAGAACGCCGAGGCGCTGTCCGGCCTCTCCCGTCTCGGCTTCGGCTTCGTGGAGTGCGGCTCGGTCACCCCCCTGCCCCAGCCCGGCAATCCGAAGCCGCGCCTGTTCCGCCTGTCCGAAGACCGCGGGATCATCAACCGCATGGGCTTCAACAATGCGGGGCTCGAGGCCTTCGCCGGCCATCTGTCCCGCCGCCCGTCCGGCTGCATCGTCGGCGCCAACCTCGGGGCCAACAAGGATCAGGACGACCGCGCCGCCGACTATGTCACCGGGCTGAAGCGTCTCGACGGCCTCGCCGACTATTTCACCGCCAATATCTCGTCGCCCAACACGCCGGGTCTGCGCGCGCTTCAGGGCCGCGCCGCCCTCGACGACCTGCTGGGCCGCATGGCCGAAGCGCGCACCAGCGCCGCCCCCCTGTTCCTCAAGATCGCCCCCGACCTGACGCCCGACGAGATCGCGATGATCGTGGAGGCGGCGCTGGCCCACCGCATCGACGCCCTGATCGTGTCCAACACCACCCTGGACCGGCCTGACAGCCTGCGATCGCCCTTCGCCGCCGAAGCCGGCGGCCTGTCGGGCGCGCCGGTCAGGACCCGCGCCCGCGCCGCCCTGACCGCCGCCGCGCAAGCGGCGAAGGGCCGCCTGCCCCTGATCGCTGTCGGCGGCATCGACAGCGGCGCCGAGGCCTATGCCCGCATCCGCGCCGGGGCCACCGCCGTGCAGATCTATTCCGCCCTGATCTATGAGGGTCCGGGACTGGTCGGGCGCATCAAGCGCGACCTGGCCGCCCGCCTGCGCGCCGACGGCTTTTCCACAGTCTCCGAGGCGGTTTCAGCGAGCCCGTTGACGGAGCGTTAGGGCAACATCGGCATCATGGACGAAACGGACCCGCAAAGGGTCCGATGTGGGGGTCCTTGATGTCGCTGGCCTACGCCGAAGTCTCCAGCCCGTGGGCCGTGGCGATCCGCCAGCGGCGCAAGGCGCTGTTGCAGCGGCTGTGCATGGGCGCCGCCAGCGCCATGGTGTTCAGCCCCGTCCTGGGCTGGAACTTCGGTGTGGCGTGGGTCGCCGGCTACTTCCTGATCCAGCTGCTGGACCTCTGGGCGTTCGCCCCGATCAACTCGGGCAAGACCGACCGCATGAGCCCGCTGCGCACCCTTGCCGGCGGCGTCATGCTGGTGGCCAACGCCGCCTATTTCGGCAGCCTTTCGATCCCCCTCTGGCTGGTGGGCGGAGCCATGGGCGGCGTCTGCGCCGCCATCCTGCTGTCGGCCGGCGCCATCTATTCGGTGGTCAATGCGCCCCGGTCGATGACGGTGATGATGCTGACCGCCTCGGTGCAGTTCGTCTATCTGGCCGCCACGCCCCTGTTCATGGCCGTGAACGGCGCCCCCACGCCGATCATCGCGGCCTGCACCGTGGCGATTGGGGTTTACGTCGCCTACTGCCTGTCGACCTGGCAACGCATGGAGCTTGTCCGCAAGGGCGAGGAAGCCGCGCGCCTGGAGGCCGAAAAGGGTCAGGCCAAGGCCGAACAGGTGATGGAGAGCCGCAGCGCCTTCCTGGCCACGATCGGCCACGACCTGCGCACGCCGATCAGCGCCATCCTGACGGGCGCGGCCGAGCTTGAGCGCGGCGCCGGCGACGCGGCCGCCCGGGCCCAGGCCCAGCTCATCACCGACGCCGGCCTGATGATGAAGGCCCTGCTCGATGACCTGCTGGACCACGCCAAGCTGGAATCCGGGCGGATGAGCGTCGAGACCGTTGACTTCAACCTGCGCGGCCTGATCGCCCAGACCATCCGCCTGTGGCAGGCCCCGGCGCGGGCCAAGGGGCTGAAGCTGCGGGTCGAAGGCGCCGCGGCCCTGCCCGCCATGGTGCGCGGCGATCCCATGCGGCTGCGTCAGGTGCTGAACAACCTGATCTCCAACGCCATGAAGTTCACCGAGGCGGGCTCGATCACCCTGAATCTGCACGCCTGGGAGGAAGAACCCGGCGGCCATGCGGTGGTCATCGACGTGATCGACACCGGCCCCGGCATGACGAACCAGCAGATGGCCCGCCTGTTCACCGCCTTCGACCAGACCGCCGACGGCGTCAGCGCCCGTCATGGCGGCACGGGCCTGGGTCTGGCGATCAGCCGGCATCTGGCCGGACTGATGGGCGGCCGCCTGACGGCCCGCAGCACGCCTGGCGAGGGCGCCAGCTTCACCCTGGCCGTCATGTTTGGCGCCAGCGACGCGGCGCCCGTCATCACCCCCGTCCTGGACCGCGAGAGCCGTGAAGTCACCGCCCGCGCTCTCGGCGCCTTCACGCCCGCCTCTCCCGCGCCGACGGCCGCGCCGGCGCCGTCTCTGGTCGAGGCCGCACAGCCTCAGCCCGTCATGGCCGAGCCCGTCATCGAGGCGGTCGACGATATGGACGAGGACGAGGGTCGTCCGATGCGGGTGCTGGTGGTCGACGATCACGACATCAACCGCCGGGCCATCCAGCTGATCCTGCTGCCGCTGGGCTGCGACGTGACCACGGCCGCCGACGGCATGGCCGCGCTGAAGGCCTGCGAGGCCGAGGCCTTCGACATCATCTTCATGGATGTGCGGATGCCCGAACTGGACGGCCGCGAGACCACCCGGCGCCTGCGCGCGGGCGGCGGGCCGAACGCCAATGTGCCGGTCATCGCCGTCACCGCCGACACGGCCCCGGAAGACATCGCCGCCTGCAACGCCGCCGGCATGACCTGGTTCGTGCCCAAGCCGATCACCCCGCCGATGCTGCTGGGCGCCGTGCAGCAGGTGCTGGCCGGCGAAGCTCAGGCCTTCGACGACGAAGAAACCGTCGCCGCCTGATCGCGCACGGCGGCGACCAGACGGTCGGCGAACCCCGGCGTCTTCAGATCGCATTCCCAGACTGTGATCACGCGCCAGCCGCCATCGGCCAGCGCCCGCTCGTTGCGCGCATCACGCTCGCGGTTGCGCCCGATCTTGGCGATCCAGTAGTCGGCGTTGGCCTTGGGCTGGCGTGATCCCCGGGCGCAGTCGTGCCCGTGCCAGAAGCAGCCGTGGACGAAGACCACGGCCCGCCGCCCTTGCATCACCAGATCGGGCCGTCCGGGCAGGCCGCAGCCGCCCAGACGATAGCCGACGCCCGCCTCGCGCAGGACGCGCCGTACGGCCATCTCCGGCCCCGTGTCGCGCCCCTTGATCCGCCGCATGACGGCGCTGCGCTTCTCGGGACTGAAGACGTCGGTGGAAGGCTCGTGAGTCGTGATTGGTGAATCGTGATTGGACCGCTGGTCTGCCCTGGCGTCAGGATCGCCACTCACGAATCACGACTCACGATTCACGCCCTTAAAGCTGCGCCAGCAGGTGCTCGGCCGAGGACACCTTGAACTCGCCGCCCTGTTCGATGTTCAGCTGTTCGACGACGCCGTCCTTGACCAGCATGGAGTAGCGCTGCGAGCGCTCGCCCATGCCGAAGCCCTTGCCATCCAGCGTCAGGCCGACCGCGCGTGTGAAGTCGCCGTTGCCGTCGGCCAGCATCAGGATGTCGTCCTTGCCGACGCCCTGGCTGTCGCCCCAGGCGCCCATGACGAAGGCGTCGTTGACCGAGATGCAGGCGACGGTGTCCACGCCCTTGGCGCCGAACTCTTCGCGCGCATCCTTGAAACCGGGCAGGTGACGCGCCGAGCAGGTGGGGGTGAAGGCGCCGGGGACGGCGAACAGGGCCACGGTCTTGCCCGCGAAGATCTCGTCGGTGGAGACCGGCCTGGGGCCGTCAGCGGTGGCGAGGCCCAGCATGGCCGAGGGGATGCGGTCGCCGATCTTGATGGTCATGGGGGTCTCCGGAGATTGAGGGGCCGTATGGCGTGGCTTTGTCAGATAGTCACCGGAATGCGCGCCGCCAAGCCGCGTTGCATCGTCGCGGCGCCTTGCGCCCGCCCGGATCGCACCCAATCATCCTGTCATGGACCGATTCAACAGTCTGGTCGGCCGCCTGCTGGTGGCCATGCCCGGGATCGACGATCCCCGCTTCGAACACGCGGTCATCCTGGTCTGCGCCCACGACGCCGATCACGCCCTGGGCCTGCGTCTCGACCAGCCCGCGCCGGGCGTGGACCTCAGCGCCGTGCTGGAGAAGTTAAAGGCCGAGTCCTCACCCGCAGCCTCCGGCAAGAAGGTGCTGGTCGGCGGCCCGGTGGAGCGCGAGCGCGGCTTCGTCCTGCACACCGACGACTGGATCTCGGCCGAGGCCAGCCACGCCTTCGGCGACGGCCTGGCCATGACCGGCACGCGCGAGGCCCTGATCGCCATGGTCGATCCCGTCGCCGGCCCGCGTCGCTCCAGCCTGATGCTCGGCTACGCCGGCTGGGGCGAGGGCCAGCTGGAGGATGAGCTGTCGGAGAACGTCTGGCTCACCGCCGACGCCGACCTCGACCTGATCTTCGACGGTGACCACGCCAGCAAATGGAGCCGTGCGCTCAAGGGGCTGGGGGTGGATGCTGCGATGCTGTCGGGGCAGTCGGGACGGGCCTGAAAGCTCTTTACAGCACGCCGAGGCCTTGCAGCCACTGCCTGACCTGGCCCGGCCATTCCCTCGTGACTGGATCGGCCGTGGGGCGCATTCCGAAGGCATGACCGCCTTTCGCATACAGGCGCATGTCGACCGGAACGCCGGCATCGGTCAACGCCAACGCATAGGCCATCGGCTGGCGGATGTTGTCGACGGGGTCATCCATGGCGTGGATGATAAGGGTCGGCGGCGCATTCGGGCTAATCCTCACCCAAGGCTTCAGTTCAAGGCTGTTCCTCCCCTCGCTGTCATCCAGCATCCGCGCTGTGTAGGCTATGATCGCGAAGTCGGGGCGAGGCGATTGCCGATCCGCCGCATCGGCGATCGGATAGGTGCGGTCCTCCGTATTGCTCATATCCGCGACGAGGTAGGCGCCGGCCGAAAAGCCGATCACGCCAATCTTATGCGGGTCAATCCCGTAGGTGGCGGCCCCTTCCCGGAGCAACCCCATCGCGCGTTGAGCGTCTTCAAGGGCCAGCAAAACTTCCGGCCGCTGCTGCTTCCCGTTGACCTTCGGCCAGACCTGCGGTGTCCGATACTTCAGCACGATGCAGGTCATGCCCTGCGCAATGACCCAATCGCAGATTTCAGTGCCTTCAAGATCGATGGCGACGGCGTGGAAACCACCGCCCGGCAGGACCAGCATCGCCGCGCCGGTATTCCGACCCTCCGGCTTGTAGATGGTCATGGTCGGCCGGGTGACATAGGTCGCCCAGTGCCATTTTCTCCCGCCCACAGTCGGTGATCCATTGCCTGTCGTCTCGGGGTGATCGCCGCTGTCCGGCTTCTTCAGAGCGACGTGTTCAGACCAAAGCGGCACCTGAATGCCGCCGGACGTCGGCTGCCATACGCCTTCCCGCTCTACCTTTGGAACTTCAACCCTCTCGGTCGGTCCCAGCTCAGGGCTTGCCGTGCCTTGCGCCCTCTCGCCCGCCTGTCCGCAGGCGGCGCACGTGACGAAGATCGCAAGGCACGAGAGGGCGAAGGCGCGAAGGCGCGACACCCTAGGCCGACCGCGCCCGGATCGGCGCCGCGCCGTCGGCCAGCGACTCGTTCAGATAGACCTCGGCCTCCTGGGCCGGCAGGGCCATGGCGTAGCCGAAACCCTGGCCGTAGTGGCACTGGGCGTCGAGCAGCAGGCTGGCCAGCCCGGCGTTCTCCACCCCCTCGGCGACGACTTCCAGCGACAGGTCGCGGCCCAGGTTGACCACCGACTTGACGATCTTGGCCGAGCCCTCGTCCTTGTCCATCGTCAGAACGAAGTAGCGGTCGATCTTCAGCGTATCGAACGGCAGCTTGGCCAGCCAGGTCAGGGACGAGAAGCCGGTGCCGAAGTCGTCGAGCGCCAGCGACGCCCCCACATCCTTCAGCTTCTGCAGCACCGACGCGGCCTTGGCCGTGTCGCGCATGATGTCGCCCTCGGTGACCTCCAGCTTCAGCGCCCCGCGCGGCAGGCCACTGTCGGCGATGATGCGCTGGACGTCCTCGACCAGATTGGCCCGCTCGATCTCGCCGACCGACAGATTGACGCTGCAAAACAGCTTTCCGGCAGACGGGTGGCGGTGCAGCCATTCGGACAGCTGGCGCGCCGCGGCGGTCATCATGACCAGCCCCAGCTCGTTCATCAGGCCCATCTCGTCGGCCAGTCCCAGGAACTCGTCCGGCGGCACCAAGCCGCGCTTGGGATGGCGCCAGCGGGCAAGGGCCTCGAAACCCGCGACGGCGCCGGTATTGAGGTTCACGATCGGCTGATAGAAGGGCTCGATCTCGCCGCGCACGAAGGCGTTGCGCAGGTCGGATTCCAGCGCCAGCCGGCTAAGGCTGTCGCTCTCCAGCGCCCGGCCATAGGCGGCGGCCCCGCCACGTCCTGCGGTCTTGGCGTGCTCCACCGCCAGCTCGACCCGGCGCAGCAACTCGGCCGCGTCCGGCGCGTCCGGCCCGCCCTCGGCCGTCACCGCGCCGATGGAGACGGTGGGATAGATGTCGAACCCGGCGATGCGCAGCGGCTGCTCCAGCGCCTCGCGCAGCTTCTCCGACGGCGACCCCGCGCCCTTCGGCGCCAGGATGGCGAACTCGTCCTCGCCGATGCGCGCCGGACAGGCCTCGCGCGGGAAGGCGGCGGCGAGGCGCGAGCCCAGGGCCGACAGCACCATGTCCGCCCGCTCATGGCCCAGCGCCTCGTTCAGGCGGCGCAGGCGGTCCAGATCGGCCACCACCAGCTCATAGTCGCCGGGCCGGGTCAGGGCCTCGCCCGCCTGGGCAATGAAGGTCTTGCGGTCCAGCAGGCCGGTCAGGACGCAGCGGTCCGATCCGGCGAACTTCGTCTCCAGCGCCACGACGCCGGCGGCGCGCAGGCCGTCCTCGAGCCACACCCCGCGCCACAGGCAGGTCGAGGCGTCACGCATGCGCAGGCGAATGGCGACCTCGGTCCCCTCCTCCTGCGGCTTCAGCAGCCGTTCGGCCAGGGCCCGGTCCTGCGGAATGGCCACGGCGATGAAGGCCGCGCCCGAACATTCCGGCGCCAGCGGGCCCAGGCCCAGCGGCCGGGTCGCGCCGGTGAAGCGGATCGTGTCCTCGGCGGGGGTCCACACCCACAGGGCCGCTTCCGCCGCCGCCAGCGCCTCGATGGCTGTCGTGGGGTCCCAGGCCAGGGCTCTGGATCGATTGGTCACGCGGTCGCCGGCCTCTCGTTCGGCGCCCGGACATCAGGCGCCGCGATCGCCCTCGTCACGTACGAGGCCGAACAGAACATGATCTGCCCATGCGCCGTTAATTTTCAAATAAGCCCGGGCCTGTCCCTCGTGCTCGAAGCCTGCTTTTTCCAGCACGCGGCGGGACGCCGTGTTGGTCGGCACACAGGCCGCATCGACCCGGTGCAGGTTCAGGGTGTCGAAGGCGAAGCCGCAGATGGCTCGCACCGCGTCGGTCGCCAGACCCTGACCGGCGAAGGGTTGGCCGATCCAGTAGCCCAGCGTCCCCGTCTCGGCCACGCCGCGCCGAATGTTGGACAGGGTCACGGCGCCCACCAGCGCGTCATCCTCATTGCGGTGGATGAAGAAGGGCCAGGCGTTCCCGGCGTCCATCTCGCGCTCATAGATGGTCAGGCGGCGGCGAAAGGCGGCGCGGCTGAGGTCATCCTCAGGCCAGGCGGGCTCCCAGGGCTGCAGATAGTCCCGCGACTGGTCCCGCAGCGCCGCCCAGGCCGCATGGTCGATCGGCGAGGGGATGCGCAGGGTCACGGCCTGCCCCTTCACCACCGGGCCGGTCGTCTCGCTGAGCCAGTCAAACAACGCCATGACCGCAGCCTAGCCCGCGAACAGCGCCGCGGTGAAGGCCGCGCCCGCCGCATGCGCCGCCTTGGGCCCCAGCACCGCCGTGGCGGCCTTCCGGAGTTCGACGCAGGCCTCGGCCGCCGCGCGCACGTCCGCGACCGTCTGGGCCGCCAGACGGGCGGCCGAGTCCTCCGACGGGATCGGTGCGCCGAACACCAGCGTCTGGGACGCCGCCCGGCCCGCGCGGCTGGCCGGGCTTTCGTCCGACATCCACAGGCCGGCGGTCAGTACGGCCCGCGCCCTCGACAGCTCCGCCGCCGTGGGGCCTTCGCTCGCCAGCGCCTTCAACTCGGCGGCGCAGACCTCGGCCAGCTCCACCGACCGGTCGGCGGCGGCACCGGCGTAGATCCCGAGGATGCCCGTGGTCTCATACGGCTCGTGATAGGCGTCGATGGCGTAGGCCAGCCCCCGGTCCTCGCGCGCGCTCTGGAACAGGCGGGACGCCATGCCCCCGCCGAGGATTTCGGTCATCAGCCGGGTCGCGGCGAAGGTCGGCGACGTCACCGCCGGGGCCGGCAGCTGGAACACCAGATTGGCCTGCTCGATCTTGCGGTTCAGCGTCGCGGCGCCGCCGACGAACGCCGGCGCGTCCGGCTCATCCGCTTCGTTCGGCGCCTCGCCCCCGAACCACTGCTCCGCCAGTTTCAGCAGCTCGGCCTCGTCCACCGCGCCGGACGCCGCCACCACCATGCGGTTGGGCGCATAGAGCCTGCGCCGCCAGTCCGTGACGCTGGCCCGATCGGCGGGCTTCAGGCTGGCGACCGAGCCCAGGATCGGCCGACCCAGCGGCTGGCTCCTGAACGCCCGCGCCTGGGCCATCTCGAACACGTGGTCGTCGGGCGTGTCGAAGGCCTCGGCGATCTCCTGGGCCACCACGTCCTTCTCGCGCTCGACCTCGGCGGGATCGAGGGTGGGGCGGAACACCAGATCCGACAGCACCTGCATGGCCAGCGGCAGCGACCCGTCCAGCGCCCGCACCTCGAAGCTGGTGCGCTCGTATCCGGTCGAGGCGTTGATCGAGCCGCCCTCGGCCTCGATGCGTTCGACGATGTCGCGCGCGCCCATGTCGCCCGCGCCCTTGAACACCAGATGCTCCAGCAGGTGCGACCAGCCGGAACGGTCCTCGGCCTCCCACCGCGCCCCGCCGCGCACGGCGACGGTCAGGGCGAAAGTCCGCAGACCGGGCATGGGGTCACAGATGACGCGGACGCCGTTTGACAGCGTATGCAGCCGGGCGCTCATGCCGCCCGAACCTTGCGCACCACCATGGCGACGTAGAAGCCGAGCAGCGCCAGGGCCAGGCCGAACCAGGTGGCGGCATAGCCGAGATGATTGTTGGAGAAGGCGACCGGCGGCACGGCGGGCTGCAAAGCCGTCCAGCCCGGATAGGCCTGATAGGTCACATAGAGGGTCAGGGGCGACACCGGCCCCTCGACCTTCAACGCGCGGGCCATCGCCGCATTGTCACGGGCGAAGAAACGGCCGTTGGACGGCGGCGGCTCCATCCCGTTCGGCGGCGGCGCGCGGCGGACAACGGCATGCGGATATGGGACCCGGTCGGTCGGTGCGTGCGTCGTCGGCGCGGGTCGCGCGCTGACGGTCTCGGGCACGAAGCCGAGGTCGACCAGGTAGCCCTCGCATTCCGCGATCAGGCGCACGCCCGGCTCGCCGTCATGGATGCTCTGGAGCTCGATGTAAGGGCGCGTGTCCATCGTACAGGGCAGCAGCACCTGCCGGAACTCGGCCTTGTCGCCCAGGGCCGCGATCCGGGCCAGCGGCACGGGGGGCAGGTCCCGGGCGGCCTCCGCCTCGGCGATCAGGCCTTCCTTCCATTGCAGCCGCTGCACCTGCCAGACGCCCAGGCCGATCAGCAGGGCCATGGCCGGGACGACGGCGAGCGTCAGGATCCAGGGGAAGCGTCGGGCGGTCTCAGAAGTCGTCATTGCGGACCTCGGACGCCCTGTTCCGGACCTGCAAGCCGATCATCATGCCCTTCAGCGGACGCATCAGCGCCAGGCCGATCACCGCCGTCAGGGGCGCCCAGACGGCCAGCAGAACCCACATCGGCGGATTCAATGTCACCTGGGTGAACAGGGCTCCGAACACCACGATGAAACCGGTGATCTGGATGACGAACACCGCCGCTCCGTCGCCGGTGTTCAGGCGGGTGAAGTCGAAACCGCAGACGGCGCAGGCGTCCGCCACTTTCAGGAAGCCCGCGAACAGTTTGCCCTTTCCACAGCGAGGGCAGCGGCAACGCAGTCCGGCGCGGATCGGGCTGATCCGCGCCGGAGCTTTCGGCGTACGTGGCTTGAGAAGCGGGTCTTCTATCGCCCTGGCCTTAGCCGAAGGTGACGTAGACGAAGGCGAACAGGAACAGCCAGACCACATCCACGAAGTGCCAGTACCAGGCTGCGGCCTCGAAGCCGAAATGCTTCTGCGGCGTCATCTGGCCGGCCAGGAGGCGCAGCAGGCAGACGGTCAGGAACAGGGTGCCGACCAGCACGTGGAAGCCGTGGAAGCCCGTGGCCATGAAGAAGATCGAGCCGTAGAGGCCCGAGTTCAGGGCTTCCTCATTGAAGAACAGCTTCTCGTGGAGGATGTGGTTGTACTCATAGGCCTGAACCCCGGTGAACAGCACGCCGAGCGCGATGGTCAGGATGAGGCCCAGCTTGGCGGCGCCGCGGTCGCCGACCTGAAGCGCATGGTGGGCCCAGGTCACGGTCGTGCCCGAGAGCAGCAGGATGACGGTGTTCAGGAACGGCAGCTGCCAGGCGTCCAGAACCTCGATGCCCTTGGGCGGCCAGGTGGACCAGGCGGCGGCGGTGTCGGCCCAGTTGCCGACCTCCGGGATGTGCTGGCGCGCTTCGTTGAAGATCGCCATCTCGAAGAACATCCAGAAGAACGCCGCGAAGAACATGATTTCCGACGCGATGAACAGCACCATGCCGTAGCGCAGGCCGATGGACACGACCGGGGTGTGGTCGCCCTTGCGGCTCTCCTTGACGACATCGGCCCACCACAGACCCATCGAGGCCACGGTGGTGGTCAGGCCGGTCAGGAACAGCCAGCTGGTGCCCTCCGGCTGGCCGAACAGGCCCTTCATCCACATGACCGCGCCCACCATCATGACGGTGACGGCGATCGAGGACAGCAGCGGCCAGGGGCTGGGGTCCACCAGGTGGTAGTCGTGGTGGGGTTTGGCGTGAGCGTCGGCCATGCGTAGGTCTCGTGGAGTGAAGCCAGAGTCGGTGTTCGAAGGGGTAATAGCGCCCGCTATCGGCCTGCGCCAGTGGGGGCGGAGCCTGTAGCCGGATCGAAATCCTTCGACGGGTAGAAGGTGTAGCTGAGCGTGATCTCGCGAACACCCTTCGACTCACGGTCGGTGGCGATTTCAGGGGCCACGAAATACTGCACCGGGAAGGCTCGCGTCTCGCCCGGTTCGATCACCTGCTCGTCGAAGCAGAAGCATTGCAGCTTCTGGAAATACGGGCCCGCGCGCTCGGGCACCACGTTATAGCCGGCCTTGGCGCGAATCGGCTGGTCCGAGGTGTTGGTGACGTCGAAATAGGCCATGCCGGTGTCGCCGATGCGCACCCGCTGGGTCGTCTGTTCGGCCCGGAAGGTCATGGGCAGGTCGCGCACATTGGTGTCGAAACGGATCAGCACCGTCTGGTCCAGCACCGTGTCCGGCGCCCTTTCCGCCCGCTTCACCGTGCCGTCGAAGCCGGTGACCTGGCAGAACAGCTTGTACAGCGGCACGGCGGCGAAGGCCGCGCCGGTCATCAGCACGACCACCCCGCCGCAGATCAGGGCGACGACGTTCTTGTTCACCGGGGCTGTTCCGCCACGGCGCGCATCGCCTTCGACATTTCGATGTTGCGCTTCAGGCTCAGGGCTGTGGTGATGAAGATCAGCACGGCGAAGGCGGCCAGGGCCAGGGCGATGGCGACGTTGCGCTTCTTGCGGGCTTCGAGCTGTTGGGGGGTCAGGCGCATGAGGGACACACGATGCTGGAGGCGGGCAGATTCTCGATCAGCAGCGCCGCGAACAGCGCCATCAGATACAGGATCGAGAAGGCGAACAGGTTGCGGGCCGGTTTGGCCTCGGCGCGGACATCATACAATGCGGCCTCTCGCCCCACCGCCTCGGCCTTGTCCGGAGCGTCGCCCGCGCGCGACCGCCACAACTGGAACGCCAGGCCCAGGAAGGCCAGGCCGCCGATGGCCGACACGCCCAGATAGATCCGACCGCCCAGGCCGACAAAGGCGGGCGCGATCGCCACCGGCACGAAGACCAGCGAATAGATCAGGATTTGCAGGCGCGTGGACTTCGCTCCTCGCGCCACCGGCATCATCGGGATCCCCGCCTTGGCGTAGTCGCCGGCGGAGTAGAGGGCCAGGGCCCAGCTGTGCGGCGGGGTCCACAGGAAGATGATGAGGAACAGCAGCCACGCCTGCCACGGCGCCTGGCCCGTCGCGGCGGCCCAGCCGATCACGGGCGGGAAGGCGCCGGCGGCGCCGCCGATGACGATGTTCTGGGGCGTCCGGCGCTTCAGGATCAGGGTGTAGAGCCCGGCGTAATAAACGATGGTCAGCAGCAGCAGCCCGCCGGCCAGCCAATTGGTCGCCATGCCCAGCAGCATCACCGACGCCACCGAAAGCACCACGCCGTAGGTCATGGCGTCGTTGCGGTTGACGCGCCCTGCGGCGACCGGCCGCCCTCGCGTGCGCCGCATCAGGGCGTCGGTCTCGCCCTCCAGCGCCATGTTCAGGGCTCCGGCCGCGCCCGCGCCCATGGCGATGCACAGCACGGCGATGGCGCCCAGCCACAGGTCCATCCCTCCCGGCGCCGCGATCAGCCCCACGGCGGCCGTGAACACCACCAGCGACATCACACGCGGCTTCAGCAGCTGGACATAATCCGACGGCTGGGCGGTCGAGAGGGCGGGGGTGTGTTCAGCTTGGCTCATGGTGCGCCTTGAAAGGCAGAGGCCGCCCTTTCGGTTGAAAGAGCGGCCCCCTGTTTCGGTCTGTGGTCCGGACCTAGTGCTCGTCGTCCTTGACCACCGGCAGCTCGTTGAACTGGTGGTGCGGCGGCGGCGAGGACAGGGTCCACTCCAGCGTCGTGGCGCCTTCGCCCCACGGGTTGGCGACGCCCGGACGACGACGGATCATCGCCTCAACCAGCATCAGCAGGAAGACGATCACGCCCACCGCCGTGATGGCGTAGCCGATCGACGAGATCAGGTTCCAGTGCGCGAAGCCCTCGTTGTAGTCGACGTAGCGGCGCGGCATCCCCTGCAGACCCAGGAAGTGCTGCGGGAAGAACACCAGGTTCACCCCCACGAACATGATCCAGAAGTGCAGGCAGCCGAGGAACTCGTTGTACTTCACCCCGTACATCTTCTCGAACCAGTAGTAGTAGCCCGCGAAGATGGCGAAGACGGCGCCCAGCGACAGCACATAGTGGAAGTGCGCCACGACGTAGTAGGTGTCGTGCAGGCTGTAATCCATGCCGGCGTTGGCCAGGACCACGCCGGTCACGCCGCCGACGGTGAACAGGAAGATGAAGCCGATCGCCCACAGCATGGGCGTCTTGAAGGTGATGGACCCGCCCCACATGGTGGCGATCCAGCTGAAGATCTTCACGCCAGTGGGCACGGCGATGATCATCGTGGCCGCGATGAAGTAGGCGCGCAGCTCGATCGACATGCCGACGGTGTACATGTGGTGCGCCCACACGATGAAGCCGACGAAGCCGATTGCGACCATGGCGTAGGCCATCGCGAGGTAGCCGAAGATCGGCTTCTTCGAGAAGGTCGAGACGATGTGGCTGATGATGCCGAAGCCCGGCAGGATCAGGATGTACACCTCGGGGTGGCCGAAGAACCAGAACAGGTGCTGGAACATCACCGGATCGCCGCCGCCGGCGGGATTGAAGAAGCTGGTGCCGAAGTTGCGGTCGGCCAGCAGCATGGTGATGGCGCCGGCCAGGACCGGCAGCGACAGCAGCAGCAGGAAGGCGGTGATCAGCACCGACCAGGCGAACAGCGGCATCCGGTGCAGGGTCATGCCCGGCGCGCGCATGTTGAAGATGGTGGTGATGAAGTTCACGGCGCCGAGGATCGACGAGGCGCCCGCGACGTGCAGCGAGAAGATCGCCAGGTCCATGGCCGGACCGGTGTGGCCCGTGGTCGAGAGCGGCGGATAGATGGTCCAGCCGCCGCCGAAGCCCTTGCCCGGGCCGCCGTCGACGAACATCGACATGACCAGCAGCACCCAGGCCGCCACCAGCAGCCAGAACGACACGTTGTTCATGCGCGGGAAGGCCATGTCGGGCGCGCCGATCATGATCGGCACGAACCAGTTGCCGAAGCCGCCGATCATCGCCGGCATGACCATGAAGAAGATCATGACCAGGGCGTGGCCGGTGACGATGACGTTGTAGCCGTGCTTGGATTGCTCAACGAGGCCGAGCAGCTGGACGCCCGAACCCTCCTTGAAGATCTGGATGCCCGGCTCGGCCAGCTCCCAGCGGATCAGGCCCGACATCAGGCCGCCCACGATGCCCGCCATGATGGCGAACAGCAGGTAAAGCGTGCCGATGTCCTTGTGATTGGTCGACAGGAACCAGCGGGTGAAGAAACCCGGCTTGTGGTCGTGTGCGTCGTGAGCGGCTGCGGTGGCCATGATCTTTGGGGCTCTCGCGTCGATTAGTTAGCCGCCGCCGGAGCGGGCGCGGCAGGGGCGGCTCCGGCGGTCGCCGGGGCGGTCGGGGTCGTTGCGGTCTGGGCCGTCGGGAGCGCGCCTGGCT
>DASWYI010000014.1:0-5884 GCA_036405055.1 Brevundimonas sp. | reverse complement strand
CTGGTCGCGCTCTCGGCCCTCATCGGCGGACTCGGCTTCGCCCTGACCGGGGCGCTTGGCGCGGCGCTGGCGCTCGGTGCGAAGCGCGGCGGCCTGCTGATCGCCGTCGTGGTCCTGCCGCTGTTCATCCCGCCGGTGGTGTTCGGGGCAGGGGCGCTGGTACGGGCGGCGCAAGACCTCAGCCCCGTGCCCGCCTTGGCCCTGCTCGGCGCCTATGTCCTGTTCGCCTGCGCGTTGAGCCCCGTGGCCGGCGCGGCCGCGATCCGGAACGCGCAGGGGTAGGCACGCTCAAGCAGCGAGGCTCCGCGAGTCGAGCGATAGCGAACTTAAAGGCTCAGGCCTTTTTGACGAACTCGGTCCTGAGCACGAGACCGCGGACCTTTTCGACATTGGCCTCGATCTCTTCGGCGTCGCCGGTCAGGCGGATGTTCTTGACCAGGGTTCCGCGTTTCAGGGTCACGCCGCCCGAGCCCTTGACCTTCAGGTCCTTGATGAGGGTCACGCTGTCGCCGTCGGCCAGACGGTTGCCGTTGGCGTCCTTGACGATATCGTCGCTCATGAGGTCGATCTCCCGAAGTGCGCGGTCCAATGCCACGGGGCAGCGGCGCCGTATAGCGCGAAGGGCGATCAGGGGTTAAGGACCGGATCATGTTCGGCCTCGCCAATCCTGATCGATTTTTGCGCTTCACCCGGCCGCTGACGCCTTTGCTGTGGGGACTGGCCGCCGTGCTGCTGGGAGTCGGAACCTGGCTCGCCTTCACCGCGCCCGAGGACTACCAGCAGGGCGATACGGTCCGGATCATGTTCGTGCATGTGCCGGCGGCGTCGATCGGCCTGATGGCCTACGGCGCCCTGGGCGTGTCGAGCTTCTTCGCCCTGGTGTTCCGGCATTCGCTGGCCGATGCGGCGGCGCGGGCAGCGGCCCTGCCCGGCGCGGCCCTGACGGCGCTGGCGCTGATCACCGGATCGCTGTGGGGCAAGCCGATGTGGGGAACCTGGTGGGTGTGGGACGCGCGCCTGACCTCGGTGCTGGTGCTGTTCCTGTTCTACGTCGGCTACATGGCCCTGCGCAGCGCCATCGACGATGAGCAGAAGGCGGGGCGGGCGGCGGCGGTGCTGGGGCTGGTCGGGCTGATCAACCTGCCGATCGTGAAGTTTTCCGTGGACTGGTGGAACACCCTGCACCAGCCAGCGTCGCTGATCCGCATGGGCGGGTCGAGCCTGGACCCGGCCTACCTTTGGCCCTTGCTCATCATGATGGCGGCCTATGGGGTGCTGTTCCTGGCGCTTTGGATCACGGCGATCCGGACAGAGATCGTGAGGCGGCGGGTGATGGCCCGTCGAGCCCGCGCGGCGCTGGAGGCCTGACTGATGTTTGATCTCGACATGAGCCCCTATGCCGCCTTCGTCTGGCCCTGCTGGGCGATCAGCGCCCTGGTGCTGGGCGGACTTGTCACGCGGGTGGCGATCAGCGCCCGGCGCTGGAATCGCAAGGCTGACCAACAGGATCAGGACGGGCTCAAGTAGCGCAATGCGCGATAGCCTAACAAACATGCGGTGGTGGCTGCTGGCGATCCCGGCCGCGCTTCTGGTCGCGGCCTCGGCCTATGTGGGCTGGACGCTGGACCAGAAGGCGCCTGAGCCCGCCGATCCGGTCGGGCGGCAGATCCCGGAGACGGTCTTGCCGATGCTGACCGGCGACAAGGCCGGGCCGGGGATGGTCGACCTGAAGACGGCGGGCGTGGGGCGGCCGATGCTGGTCAATGTCTTCGCCAGCTGGTGTGGGCCGTGTCGGGCCGAGCATCCCCGGCTGATGGCGCTGAAGGCGCGCGGCGTTCAGATCGTGGGCGTGGCCCTGCGCGACGAACCCGAGGCGACCCGGGCCTTCCTCGACGACATGGGCGATCCCTATGCGCGGGTTCTGGTCGATGCCGACGGCGCGGCGGCGGCGTCCATGGGCGTGACCGGCGCACCCGAGACCCTGGCCGTCAACGCCATGGGCAAGGTCGTGGCCCGGTCCTACGGCGTGCTGGTCGAGGACGCCGAGATAGAACGCATGGTCGCGGCGATGCAGGCGCCGCCGAGGGCTTTGCCGACGGCCCATCCGCGCTCAAGCAGCGAGCCGCCGCGCGGCGAGTGATAGCGCTCAAACAAGGCCGTTAACCTTTGCTCTACAGGTTTCGTTAACCCTGCAGGCATGAGCACGATCCGGCCAGAGCTTCCGTTCGCCCCCCAAACGCAACCGGCCGGCCCGTCAGCCCAGGCGCGGGCGGCGCAGGCGGCCTTCTTCAAGGCGGCGCTGGCGGGGGTTGAGGCGGCGCCCCGTCCGCAGCCTCAGGCGGCGACGGGCGGCGAGCCCGAGCAGCCTCGGTCGCCACGGCCCGGCAGCCTTCTGGATATTCGGGTCTAGTCGACTGGCTCGGCCTCAGGCTTGGGCTTCTTCACCTTCGCCGGCTTCTCGGCCTTGGCGGGCTTTTCGGCCTTGGGCGGTTTGGCGGCTTTCTCGGCGGCCTTTTTCGCGGCCTTCTCGGCCTTGCGGGCGTCCTTGGCGGCCTTCTTGGCGGCCTTGGCCTCGGCTTTGGCCTGTTCCGGCGCGGCGTCGGCGGCGGCGCCGAGGTCGGTCAGCAGTTCGATGAATCCGTCGCGCTTGCCCTTGGGCAGCAGGGCCATGATGCGTTTGTCGGCGGCCTCGACGCGGGGACGCGCGGCCTCAAGCGCCTCGGCGCCGGCGGCGCCCAGGGTCACCGCCTTGGCCCGGGCGTCCAGGGTCGAGCGGGCGCGGTCCAGCAGGCCCTTGGTGGTCATGCGGGCGACGAGGTCGGCGAGGGTTGAGCGGTCGATGCCGGTCGCCTTGACCAGATCGGTCTGGGTCAGGCCGGACTTGGCGGAGACGGCCTCCAGCACCGCGAACTGGCGCTGGGTCAGGCCGCCGGGGCCGACCTCTTCGGCATAGATGTCGAGGGCGAGTTGCAGCGCGCGGTGCATCAGGTGGCTGGGCGAACTCGCCAGCGGGCCGCTCTTGCGCGCCGCCTTGTTCCCGGATTTGACCATCGAACCGTATCCCCTGCGGTAGCGGCTGCACAGCTATCAGCCGCGCTTTACGATTTAACGACGGATCGGCGACAGTCCGTCCGCAAGGCGACTTTACAGTCCGGGGTCCGGGCTGGTCGGCCCCGGTTCATCCGTGGGCGCATCCTTGAGCATGTGCTTCATGATGTAGGGGATCTGGGCCAGGCCGAAGACGCAGGCGGCGATCCACAGGCCGACGCGGAACTGGACCCAGACATCATTCGACTGGGTGCGCCAGACGACCTCGTTGGCGATGGCGACAACGGCGAAATACAGGCCGTAGCGCAGGGTCAGCACCCGCCAGGCCGCGTCCGGAACCCGAATGGCGTCGCCCAGAAGGAATTTGAAAGGATACTTCTTCAGCGGCAGGGAGCCGAGCAGGACGACGGCCAGAAGCGCATTCTGGACCGTGACCTTCATCTTGATGAGGTCCTCGTTGTGGAAGAAGACCGTCATCAGACCGAACACCAGGGCGAAGAAGCCGGTGATGAGCGGCAGGGGGGCGAACCGCTTCTCGACCAGGAAGCCGACCGCCAGCGCCACGACGGAGGCGCCCATCAGCACCCAGGTGGCGGTGAACATGTTCTTCGTCACGAAATAGGCGACGGCGAAGGCCAAGAGGGCGCCGAAGTCCACGGCCTGTCTGATCCACTGCCCGCTCCGGGCGTTCGTCTCGTCGGTCATCTTCAGTCCTCAAGCCCGACCAGCGAGCGGGAAAAGGCGCGAGCGTCGAAGGGCTGCAGATCCTCGATCCCCTCGCCGACACCGATCAGCTTGATCGGGGCGTCCGAGGCCTGGGCCACGGGGACCAGCACCCCGCCGCGCGCGGTGCCGTCCAGCTTGGTCATGACGACCCCGGAGACATAGGCCGTGCGGCCGAAGATCTTTTCCTGCTCAAGCGCATTGCGGCCCACGGTGGCGTCGAGCACCAGCAGGGTCTCGTGCGGCGCCTCGGGATCGACCTTCTTCAGCACACGGACGATCTTGAGCAGTTCATCCATCAGGGCCGACTTGTTCTGCAGCCGGCCGGCGGTGTCGATCAGCACCACATCGAACCCTTCGGCCTTGGCCCGGGTGTAGGCGTCGAAGGCCAGACCCGCCGGATCGGCGCCGTCGCGGCGGCTTTCGAAGGTCGCGCCGGCACGCTCGGCCCAGACCTTCAGCTGCTCGCGGGCGGCGGCGCGGAAGGTGTCGCAGGCCACGATCATGACCTTGGCGCCCTGCCCGGTCAGGTCGGCGGCGATCTTGCCCAGGGTCGTGGTCTTGCCCGAGCCGTTGACCCCGACGAACAGGGTCACGAAGGGGCGGTCGCCGGACAAAGGCTCATAGCGGGCTTCGTGGTTGATCAGTTCGGCGGCCACGGCCTCGGCCAGGGCCTCCTTGACCTCGCGCTCCTGCGCCCCGGCGGGGAAGCGCAGCTCGCGGAAGCGTTCGACGATCCGGTCGGTGGCGGCGGGGCCGAGATCGCTCTCCAGCAGATGCTCCTCGAGCCCCTCGAGGGCGGCCTCGGACAGCGGCTCCTTCACGAAGGCGGCGACGACCGTGTCGGTCATCTGTTTCGAAGATCGGCTGAGGCCCTCGGTCAGACGAGAGAACCAGCCCTTCCTGGGCGCGTCGGTCATGGGAGGGGTTTAGCCGCCGCGCGTTCCAGCGTCACCCGCAATCGTGGCGGTCGCGGCGGTTCGCCTCTATAAGAGCATAAGAGCGAGGAACGAGACTTGGCCACGACCCACCCCTTCCACAGCGCCCGCACCCACGGCTTTGTGCGCGTGGCCGCGGCGACGCCTGTGGTTCACACGGGCGATCCGGTCGCCAACGCCGACGAGCATATCGCCCTGATCCGCCGGGCGGCCGAAGAGGGCGTGGACCTGATCGTCTTTCCCGAGTTGTCGCTGACCGGCTACGCCATCGACGACCTGTTGATGCAGGAAGCCCTGCTGGACGAGACCGAGCGTCAACTGACGCGGCTGTGCGCCATAACTGAGGAAACCCGGGTCACAGCCGTCGTGGGCGCCCCCGTGCGGGCGGCCGACGCCCTCTACAACGGCGCGGTGGTGATCGCGGGCGGCCGCATCTGCGGGGTCACCCCCAAGACCTATCTGCCGAACTACCGCGAGTATTACGAGAAGCGCTGGTTCGCCTCGGCGGCCGGTCGGACAGCCCTGACTCAGCCCAATGCGATCATTGACGGGACCGAATATCCGATGGTCCCGGGGAGCGTGTACGTGGCGGACTTCTGGCCCGCCTTCAAATTCGGGGTCGAGATCTGTGAGGATTACTGGGCGCCCCTCCCTCCTTCGACACGCATGGCGCTGGACGGGGCTATGGTCCTTCTGAATCTGTCGGCCTCCAATGTCGTCATCGGCAAGGCGGATGACCGGGCGCTGCTGTGCGCCAGCCAGTCGGCGCGGGCGATGGCGGCCTATGTCTTCACCGCCTCAGGCTGGGGTGAAAGCACGACCGACCTGGCCTGGGACGGACAGGCGACGATCCATGAACTGGGCGCGCGTCTGGCCTCGGGCGAGCGGTTCGCGATGGACAGCCGCCTGACCATCGCCGACATCGACATCGACCGCATCCGGCTGGAGCGGCTGCGCACCGGCACCTTCGCGGATTGCACGCGGCTGGAAGGCGCAGACGATCCGTTCGAGCTGTCGTTCCCGAACCGCGAGGACGCGCCGCCCTCGGACCTGATCCGCCCGCTGGACCGTTTCCCCTTCGTGCCGGACGACGCGGCGCGGCTGGATCAGGACTGCTACGAGGCCTTCAACATCCAGGTCCAGGGCCTGATGCGCCGCCTGAAGGCGACCGGCTC
>DASWYI010000013.1:0-15832 GCA_036405055.1 Brevundimonas sp. | reverse complement strand
AACTCCATCCCGGACTGACGGAGCACTCTAGGGCGGCCCCGCGGGACCGCCCGTTAAGTTTTCGTCATCTGGGCCCGGTCAGCGACGCGCGCTCGCGCTGGCGGCGCGGGCCGGACCGAACTCCGAGCCCGGCTTCCAGCCCGGCCAGTCGCGGCTGTTGGCCAGGTCGCGGCCGATCCACAGGGCGACCTCGAGGTCCTCGATCTGACCGGTCAGATCCCAATCCGCGGACCATTCGTCGTCCGCCTGATGGTAGCGCTTCGAGCCGTATTCGTCGCGGGCGGCCTCGCGCGGCGCGACCGGCGCATCGCGGAACGCGCCGCCGCCCTCGGCGTAGGCCATGGGCACGCCGCGCTTGGCCAGCGGGAAGTGGTCCGAGCGGAAATAGGTCCCGGCGGCGTTGTTAAGGTCGGGCGCCAGGGTGCGTCCCTGACGCGTCGCCTGGGCCTCCAGCATCTCGTCCAGTTCCGACTGGCCATAGCCGGTGACGCCCAGACGGTTCACCCGCCCGTAGACGTTCATGGCGTCCAGGTTGAAGCCTGCCACCGTCGTCTCCAGCGGATAGATCGGGTTGGCGGCATAGAACTCGGACCCCAGCAGACCGCTTTCCTCGGCGGTGAAGCTTATCATGACGATGGTCCGCTCCGGCTGCGGTCCGTTGCCGATCACGCGGGCCAGCTCCAGCAAGCCGGCGGTGCCCGAGGCGTTGTCGACCGCGCCGTTGAAGATGGCGTCGCCCTCGGCGTTCGGGGCGCCCGTGCCGATGTGATCCCAGTGGGCGGTGTAGAGGATGGTCTCGTCGCGCCAGGTGGTGCCTTCCAGCTTGGCGACCACATTGTGGGTGGTGATCTGACTGGTGGCCACGTCGAACATGCCGGAGAAGCGGATGCCCTCCAGCTCGACCGGACGGAACTCCCGCGTCCGGGCGGCGGCCTTCATGGCGTCGAAGTCGAGGCCGGCGCGGCGGAACAGGTCGACGGCGACGTCGCGCTGGATCCAGCTTTCCATCGGCACCCGCTCGGCGGCCGCGTTCTCGCGCACGATGTCGAACTGGGGCCCCGCCCAGCTGTTGTTGACCGTGGCCCAGCCGTAGGAGGCGGCCGGCGCCTCATGGATCAGGATGATCCCGGCGGCGCCGCGGCGCGCGGCCTCTTCATACTTGTAGGTCCAGCGGCCGTAATAGGTCATGGCCCGGCCGTTGAAGATGTTCAGCTCGGGCTGTTCGAAGTCCGGGTCATTGACGAGGGCGACGATGATCTTTCCGCGCACGTCCACGTCCTTGAAGTCGTCCCAGCCGCGCTCGGGCGCCGTGGTGCCGTAGCCGACGAACACCACCGGCTTGTCCATCAGCATGACGTGATCGTTCGGCAGGCGGGTGGAGAACACCATCTGCTGGCCCTGGGTCAGAGAGATGGTCTCGCCGTTGTGGAAGAAGGCGGCGCTGACGTTCGAGACGCTGAACCGGTTCAGGGTCACCGCCTGGGTCCAGCCGCCGTTGTCGCCGCCGGGAGAAAACCCGGCGTAGGCATACTGGTCCGACAGATACTGGATCACGTCCGCCTCGGCCGGGGTGGCGATGCCGCGTCCGGCGAACCGGTCATCCGACAGGGTGCGGACGTGACGGGACAGGCGGTCCGCCTCGAACGGCGGCGGCGGGGCCGCGACGGGAGCCCGACCTTCCGACGCGCGATTTCCGGCTGTCGGCTCGGCGAGGGCGGCGGGAACGAAGGCGGAAAGCACCAGGCCGCCGGCCAGCACGGCGGCGACGGAAGACAGCAGACGCATGGACGAAAGGCCCCAACCGAAAAACAACTGGCGGCGACCCTAAGGGCGCCATCCGCGCCTGTCGATTTAACAATCGCTAAGGATGGGGATCCACCGCCCCGGCGGCGGGCCAGGCGCTGTCGCTGACGCGGGTCAGGTTCAGTTCGACGAACGGACGCGGCGGCTGGCCCTCGGCGACATAGGTGCCGACCTCGTGCCAGGTCCCGTCGCGCACGACGGCGACGTACTGGATTTTCGCGTTCGGCCCGGCCGGGGTCTCCCAGCGGAAGCCGTCCTCGGTGCGCTCGAACGGATAGTCGCCGGAATAGCCGTTGGCATAGGAGCGGAAGGCGTAGCGCCCGGCCCGCGCATCCCAGGACAGGATGGCCAGCGCGTTGAACTCGGTGCGGCCGTCGGCGGTGTAGCCGCGCCCCTCGATCACCTTGACCGATCCGCCCAGCATGGGGCCGACACGCTCGGTCTGGGTCAGGACGATGCGCCCCGAAGGACTGTAGGTCACCGCCTCCCCGCGCCATTCGCCGTTGAGGAAGTCCAGCGCCGCCATCGCTTCACGCTGCGCGGGCGTGCCTTCGGGCTGTGCGGGAACCTGGGCCATGACGGCCGGCGCCATCGGCAGGGTCAGGAGCGCGGCGGCGAAGGCCAGACGGATGCGAAGCGACATAGGTGATCCTCCCTTTTGGCTTTGCATATTAAAGTGCTTTTTCAGAATCGCAAGCGGTCACGAAAAACCCGCCGGAAGCGGGCTCCCGGCGGGCTCTGTCGATGGCGGTGCTGCGGCCGCCTAGTGGGCCACGCCGTTCCAGATGCGGCGGTAGCTGGCGTAGGTGATGCCGGCGAACAGTAGCAGGAAGATCATGACGCCGAAGCCGGTCTGCTTGCGCTGCACCTGCTTGGGCTCCGAAGCCCAGGCGATGAAGGCGGCCACGTCCTTGGCGTACTGGTCCACCGTCTGGGGCGAGCCGTCATCATAGGTGACCTGGCCGTTCTGCAGCGGCGGCGGCATGGCGATGAAGCCGCCCGCCGGCACATGCGCGGGGTCGCCCGTCCAGAACGGGGTCAGGTCGCCGGCCATATAGGGGTTGTAGTGCTGGCCTTCGCGGATCTGCAGGCCGGCCGGCGCGGCCTTGTAGCCCGACAGCAGCGAGTAGATGTAGTCCGCGCCGCCGTGACGGGCCTTGGCCATCACCGACAGGTCAGGCGGGGCCGCGCCGCCATTGGCCGCCGCCGCCGCCGTGGCGTTCGGGTAGGGCCGCGGGAAGTGATCGGCCGGGGTCGCCGGACGGGTGATCGGCTCACCCGTCTCGGTGTCGATGTCCGGCACGTTCACCTCGGCCGCCAGAGCCTTGACCCAGGCGTTCTCGGCCGTGGTCGGGGCGATCCGGTGGTCAGGCGAATAGAAGGGGCCGCCCGGCTCGGCCAGCGTCCGGAACGTCAGCAGGTTCATGCTGTGGCACGACGCGCAGACCTCGCGGTAGACCTTGTAGCCGCGCTGCAGCTGACCCTGGTCGAAGACGCCGAACGGCCCGGTGAAGGAATAGCCGCCCGAACGCGGGTGGTGGGCGCCGCCGCCCCCGGCCATGGCGGGCGCGGCGACGGCGATCAGGCCGATGGCCGCGGCGACGGCGGAAAGGGTCTTGAGGATGGTCACGGCGGGTTTCTCGTTGCGGATCATCTGGCTCAGCCCTTCTTCTCGGGCGAGGCCGGGGCCGCCGCCGTCATGGCGTCGCCGCCCGACAGCACCGGCTCGGAGATCGTCGCCGGAATGGGCAACGGCGTCTCCTTCAGACCGACGATCGGCATGATGATGAAGAAGAAGGCGAAGTAGTAGGCGGTGAACAGTCGCGTCAGCCACAGATAGCTGTTCAGCTGGCCGTCGATGAGGACGAAGCTGGGCATGCCCGGCACGACCTGCGCGTCAGGCAGCTGCGCGCCGCACCAGCCGAGGCCGAGGCCGACCACCAGCAGGATGATGAAGAACACCTTCATCGTCGGGCGATAGCGCATCGACCGCACCCGCGAGGTGTCGAGCCACGGCAGGATGAACAGCACGCCGATGGCGCCGAACATCGCCACCACGCCGCCGAACTTGTCCGGGATGGCGCGCAGGATCGCGTAGAACGGCAGCATGTACCACTCGGGCACGATGTGCGTCGGCGTCTGCAGCGGGTTGGCCGGGATGTAGTTGTCGGCGTGGCCCAGGGCGTTCGGGTTGAAGAAGACGAAATAGGCGAACAGCATCAGGAACAGGATGATCGCGAAGCCGTCCTTGACCGTGAAGTACGGGTGGAACGGCAGGGTGTCCTTGGCCGTGCGCTCCTTGGGGATCAGGATCCCGACGGGGTTGTTCTGGCCCGCCGCGTGCAGCGCCCACAGGTGCAGAACCACGCAGCCGGCGATGACGAACGGCAGCAGGTAGTGCAGCGAGAAGAAGCGGTTCAGCGTGGCGTTGTCGATCGCCGGGCCGCCGCGCAGCCAGATCAGGATCGGCTCGCCGATCCCGGGAATGGCCCCGATCAGGTTGGTGATGACCTCGGCGCCCCAGAACGACATCTGGCCCCACGGCAGGACGTAGCCGAGGAAGGCGGTGGCGATCATCAGGAAGAAGATCACGCAGCCGATGATCCAGATCATCTCGCGCGGCGCCTTGTAGGACCCGTAATAGAGCCCCCGCAGCATGTGGATGTAGACCGCGATGAAGAACATCGAGGCCCCGTTGGCGTGGGTGTAGCGGATCAGGTCGCCGCCGTTGACGTCACGCATGATGCGCTCGACCGAGGCGAAGGCCAGTTCGGTGTTCGGCACATAGTGCATGGCCAGGATCACGCCGGTGGCGATCTGGATCACAAGGCACAGGGCCAGGATGCCGCCGAAGGTCCACCAGTAGTTCAGGTTCCGCGGGGTCGGCAGGGCCATGTAGTCGGCGCCGAAGCGGATGATGGGCAGGCGGGTGTCCATCCAGCGCTCGAAAGCGGTCTTGGGGACGTAGGTCGATTCGTGGTCGCTCATGGTCGTTCTCAGCCGATCTTCACGCGCGTGTCAGACGAAAATTCATAGGTCGGCACGACCAGGTTCTTCGGCGCCGGCCCCTTACGGATGCGGCCCGAAGCGTCGTAGTGCGAGCCGTGGCAGGGGCAGAACCAGCCGCCGAAGTCGCCGGCCCCGAAGGTCGGAACGCAGCCCAGGTGGGTGCAGGAACCGATCACGACCAGATACTGCTCGTGGCCGGGCTTGGTGCGCTCGGCGTCGGTCTGGGGCTCCTTGAGGTCACGCGCGTGATCGTCGGCAATGACCTTCTGCAGCTCGGCCGGTGTGCGGTAACGCACGAACACCGGCTTGCCCTGCCACTTGATCACGACCTGCTGGCCCTGCTGGACCTTGGTCAGGTCGAACTCGATGGTCGACAGCGCGAGCGTGTCGGCCGCCGGGTTCATCGAGTTGATCAGAGGCCAGGCCAGCATGGCCCCCGCACCGACCGCGGCGGCGCCGGCGGCGATGTGGATGAAATCTCTGCGGTTGGGATCCTGGTTGTGCGGATCGCCCTGGTCTTCAGCCACCGATTCGTCTCCTGAGCCGTTGGCGACACCGCCTTGGGGCGGATCGCTGCAACGCTGTCGTGCCTTAGCGAATTCCCGAACATCCTGCGCGGCCCCGCTTTGCGGCCCATCGCCGCAAGATGCTGATGCATCCTGCGAAACGGTCGCAATTCGAGCCGCGACAAGCCTTCGGGCCGCGCGTATGAGGGCCTTAGAATGCGTCTCGCCCTTTTTCAACCGGACATCCCGCAAAACGTCGGCGCCTGCATCCGGCTCAGCGCCTGTTTTGGCGTCGAACTGCATGTGATCGAGCCCGTCGGCTTCCGCTTCGACGACCGCGCCATGAAGCGCGCGGCGCTGGATTACGGGCCTCTGGGCCATATGACGCGGCACGCGGACTGGGACGCCTTCCAGCGGGATCGCGGCTCCGGACGGCTCGTGCTGTTCACGACGAAAGGCGCCGAGCGGCTCGACGATTTCGTCTTCCAGCCCGACGACACCCTGCTGTTCGGCCGCGAGACCGCAGGCGCGCCGGATTATGTGCACGCCGCCGCCGACGCCCGCGTCTTCATCCCCATCCGCCCGGAGGCGCGGTCGCTGAACCTGTCGGTCTCGGCCGGGATCGGCCTGTTCGAGGCCTTGCGGCAGACGGCCTAGGTGTTCAGGGCCAGGCTCGGCCGCTCATCCCTCTTCGACGCCGCCGTCGCCTCCACCGCCCGCATGACGCGCAGCATGTTCTCGCCGGCCAGCTTGCGGATGTCGGCCTCGGTCCAGCCGGCGGCCATCAGGGCGGCGAGGATGGCCGGATAGGCGTCGACGCCCTCCACCCCGACCGGCGTCGTGTCGATGCCGTCGAAGTCGCCGCCCAGACCCACATGGTCGATGCCCGCCACGTTCCGGACGTGCTGGATATGGGCGACGATGTCGGCGATCGTCGCCTGGGGTTGCGGATTGGCGGCCTCCCAGGCGGCCAGACCCGCCGTCACGGCGTCCGGCGCGCCGGGGTTCAGGGCCTTCAGCCGGGCATCCTCGGCGGCGCGGGCGCTGTTCCAGGTGCGGACGTCCTCGCTGATGAAGCCCGGCACGAAGGTGACCATCACGATCCCGCCGTCCTCGGGCAGCAGCCGCAGCACGCTGTCCGGCACATTGCGCGCATGGCCCGTCACGCCTCGCGCCGAGGAGTGAGAGAAGATCACCGGCGCCTCCGACACGCGCATGGCGTCCAGCATGGTCTCTTCCGAGACGTGGCTGAGATCCACCATCATGCCCAGCCGGTTCATCTCACGGACCACTTCCTCGCCGAACGGCGACAGCCCGCCCCACTTCGGCGCATCGGTGGCGCTGTCGGCCCAGGTGGTGGTCTTGGAATGCGTCAGCGTCATGTAGCGCGCGCCGGCGTCGTAAAACTGGCGCAGCAGCCCCAGCGAATCATCGATGGAGTAGCCGCCCTCCATCCCGATCAGGCTGGCGATCCGCCCGGCGCGATGGATGCGCACGATGTCGTCGGCGGTCGTGGCCAGCTGGAACACGTCCGGATGGGCGGCGACTAGGCGGCGGACCGTGTCGATCTGCTCGAAGGTCACCCGCGCGGCCTCGGTCGGGGTCAGGCTCGCCGGCACATAGACCGACCAGAACTGCGCCCCCATGCCCCCGGCGCGCAGGCGGGGAATGTCGGTGTGCAAGGTGGTCGAAGCGTCGAGGTTGGTGGTCAGGTCCACCGCGTATGGATCGTTGCCGTGCCCCTGACGCAACGCCCACGGCAGATCGTTGTGCCCGTCGATGAGAGGCGTTCGCCGCAGGATCTGGCGCACCCGCTCCTGGGCTGGATCGCTCGTCTGCGCCAGCACGGGCGCGGCGACGGAGGCCAGAAGGGCGGCGATCAAGGCGGGACGGATCATGGACGGCTCCTGCGATGCGATGGGCGGACAGTGGCAGAGGCGGCGGGGAACGACTAGAGACGCCCCATGAGCGACGCGACGATCAGCAACCCCCTGGACCTGAAGAAGGCCGAGACCCGCGCCTGGTTCGAGGCCCTGCGCGACCGCATCCACGCGGCGCTCGAGGCGCTGGAGGACACGGCCCCCACCGACCTGTTCCCGGGCGAGCCGGGCCGCTTCGTCCGCACGCCCTGGCAGCGGCCCGAAGGCGGCGGCGGCGTCATGGGCATGATGCACGGACGTCTGTTCGAAAAGGTCGGGGTCCATGTCTCGACCGTCCACGGGACCTTCCCCGCCGACTATGCGAAGTCGGTGCCGGGCGCCGCCGAGGACCCCCGTTTTTTCGCCACAGGCATCAGCCTGATCTGCCATCCGGTCAGCCCGCGCATCCCGGCGGTGCATTTCAACACCCGCTTCATCGCCACGACAAAGAGCTGGTTCGGCGGCGGCGGCGACCTGACCCCCGTGCTCGACGCCGACCGGCGGCAGGATCACCCGGACACCTTGGCCTTCCACGCCGCCATGAAGGCCGCCTGCGACGCCCACGACCCGAGCTACCATCCGAAGTTCAAGGCCTGGTGCGACGAGTATTTCTTCCTGCCGCACCGGAACGAGCCGCGCGGCACGGGCGGGATTTTCTACGATCACCACGACACGGGCGACCACGCCGCCGACTTCAAATTCACCCGCGACGTGGGCGAGGCCTTCCTCGACGTCTATCCGCGCATCGTCGCCGCCCGCATGGCCGAGCCCTGGACGGCGGAGGAGCGTGAGGAGCAGCTGGTCCGCCGTGGCCGCTATGTGGAGTTCAACCTGCTCTACGACCGCGGCACCATGTTCGGGCTGAAAACCGGCGGCAACGTCGAGTCCATCCTCAGTTCGATGCCGCCCGTGGTCAGGTGGCCCTAGGCTGACAGGAACGCCCGGATCCACCCGCCCATCACGCCCCGGTCGTCCGGCTGCTCCAGACTGGCCAGCCCGGCATCGACCATCGCGTCCGGGATGCGCCCCCGCCGTCCGCCCAGCAGCGCCCCGGCATAGGCGGGCCGAAACTCCGGATGGCACTGGAAGCTGATGGCGTCGTCGCCATAGGCGAGACCCGCATAGGGGGTGAAGCCGCTGCGGATGGTCACGCGCGACGCCGGCGGCTGAACCACCACCTGATCCTGATGCGACACCGGAATGGCGACGGTCGCCGCCGCCTCGCCCATCCACGGCTCTCCGCCCGCGACATCATAGGTGTGAAGACCCACGCCCCAGCCGCGCTCGGATTTCTCAACGTGACCGCCCAGTGCCTGGGCCATCGCCTGATGGCCGAAGCAGATGCCCACCAGCCGCGTCCGCCCTTTCGCCGCCCGGATCCACTCCAGCAGGGGCGCGATCCACGGCAGGTCGTCATAGACCCCGGCCGGCGACCCGGTGATGATCGCTCCATCGAACGCCGCCCCATCCGGCAACGGCCCGTTCACGGCGTCGAATATCTCGGGCTCGAACCCCTCGCCCAGCATCGCCGCGAACATCGAGGGATAGTCGCCGTACTCGCCGACGAGAGCGGCCGGCGGCGCGCCGGTTTCAAGGATGGCGATACGCGTCACGGGATGCTCCACACCTCGGCCTTCGCGCCGGGGTCGCCGAGCGTGGACGCCACCCAGTTACAGATTTCCAAAGCCGCCGCCTCCGCGCCCGGCGGCGGGTTCAGCATCACCATGGCGCAGCCGTTCATCTTCATCGGGTTGGTCAACGGCCGCAGGCGCGCCTCGGCGGCCAGCGCCCCGCCGACCTTCGCCTGTTCGATCCGGCGCATGAAGCCGTCGAAGGTCTCCATGTCCTTCAGCGGGGTCCAGATGGCGACTATGGCCTTGCGGTCCGCGCGCATCACCGCCGCCGCGGTGTCCGCCGCGCGCTGATAGTCGTCGGGCCGCTCGAACGGCGGGTCGATCAGGACGAAGGGCGCGGTGACCGTCTTCGCCAACGCCAGCGCCGCCTCATAGCCGTCCCCGCCCCGCGCCTCGGCGTTCGGCCAGGCGGCCAGCGCCTCCTCCAGCAGGTCGCGCACCGGCGGGTTCATCTCGAACCCGACATAGCGATCGCCCGGCCCCAGACCGCGCGCCGTCAGCACCGGCGACCCCGGATAGAAGCGCCCGCCCCCATCAGGGTTCACCGCCGCCACCTCCTTCGCCAGCGCCTCGATCAGCGGCGGCCGGCCCTCGGCCGCCATCAGCCGCGCCACCCCGGCCTCGGCCTCCTTCGACCGCACCGCGTCGCCCGACAGGTCGTACAGCCCGCCGCCCGCATGGGTGTCGATCGCCGTCACCGGCCCCGCCGCCCGCCGCTCTTTGAGCAGCCACAGCACAAGCGCGTGCTTGACGAGGTCGGCGAAGTTTCCGGCGTGGAAGCTGTGGCGATAGTTCATGCCGTTCCGTCCCCTCCCCTCGTCTTCCGGTCAAGAGGAACCCGGCGATGCAGGCGGCGTTCGATCCCGGCTGGACCGATGCCCGGTCCCTCTGGAAGCCCCTCATGCCTGACGGCGCCGCCCGCTTCGATGTTCTTCCCGCGCCTCCGGGCCTGACCTGGTGCAGCGACGACAACCCGGGCCTCACCCGCACCGTCTCAGCCGACGGCTTCAGCTATCACGATGCGAAAGGCGCCCAGATCACCGACGAGCGGGTGCTGACCCGCATCCGGGCCCTGGCCATACCACCCGCCTGGACCGACGTCTGGATCTGCCCCCGCGCCACCGGCCACATCCAGGCCACCGGCCGCGATGCGAAGGGCCGCAAGCAATATCGCTATCACGCCGACTGGAGCGCCCACGCCGCCGAGACCAAGTTCGAGCGCCTGCCCGCCTTCGCCCGCGCCTTGCCGAAATTGAGGAAGCGCGTCGAGGCCGACCTGAACAAGCGCGGCGTCACGCGCGACAAGGTGCTGGCCACCGCCGTGCGTCTGCTGGAGATCACCCTGATCCGAGTCGGCAACGCCCAGTATGCAAAGCAGAACCGCAGCTACGGCCTGACCACCCTGCGCAAGAAGCATGTCGATCTGGGCGCCGCCGCCATGACCTTCGCCTTCAAGGGCAAGAGCGGTGTCGAGCATGAAGTGAGGGTCCGCGACCGCCGCCTCGCCACCGTCATCCGCACTCTCCGCGAACTGCCCGGACAGCAGCTGTTCAAATACCGCTCCGACAGCGGTGACCTGTGCCCCATCACCTCCGACGACGTGAACGCCTATATCCGCGAGGCCATGGGCGACCAGTTTTCCGCCAAGGACTTCCGCACCTGGGCCGGCACGGTTTCGGCGGCGCGGGCGCTGCGCGACATGGCGCCCCCGACCTCGCCCACCGATGCCAAACGCAAGATCACCACCTGCGTGAAGGCCGTCTCGGGTCTGTTGGGCAACACCCCCACCGTTTGCCGCTCGTCCTATATTCACCCAAGGATTTTCGAGCTTTACGAGACAGCGACGATCGCCAGAACCCTGCCCGGCCCCGACACCGCCGGCTTCGAACGCGCCTTGATTAGGGCCTTGAGCTGAATCGCTTGTAACTTGCCCTCGGGGAAGAACGCCGGTTTACGGACCGCCGCTTCAAATCGAGGGGACGTCACAATGTCTGTTTCAAACACTTTCCTGCGCTTCGGCGTGCTCGCTCTTCTGGTCGGTGTCGGCCTCGGGATGTGGATGGGCGCCAACGAGAACTTCACGCTTCGGCCGATCCACGCCCACATCAACCTGATCGGCTGGGCGTCGATGATGCTCTACGGCCTCGTCTATCGCGCCTTCCCGGGGTCGGAAGCCGGCTGGGCGCCCAAGGCGCACCTGGTCCTGGCGATCCTCGGCTTCCTGCTGATGATGCCCAGCCTTGCCCTGATGCTGCTCGGCAACCCGGTGCTGCTCCCGGCGCTGCTGGCTGGCGAGATCATGACTCTGGCCAGCATCCTGCTGTTCGCGGTGATCCTGTTCCGCGCCACGGGCAAGAAGGCCTAGGCCGTCGCCCAGTAGCCGCGACTGCGGGCGCTCACCGGCGCCCGCGTCGCCTCGACCCGCCACAGGATCGCGGCCTTGAAGGCCTCGGCCTGATCGTCGCCTGACAGAAGCCGCAGCGCGCGGATGATGCGGGTGATGCGCAGGTGGTTGTGGTCGTTCGGCGCCAGCCAGCCGTGGGTTGCGCGATAGAACCGGTCCATCCGGTCCGTCGCCGCCGCCAGCGTGCATTGCGCCAGGGTCGAATCCCGGATCGCCGTCACGTCCTCGGGCGTCAGGACCGGCGATCCGGGCACGGCCGCCGACGGCTCTGTCAGCGGGAACAGCCACTGGATGAAGTCGTGGTTGCGTTCGATGGCGGCGTCGTCGAACGCCAGCACATCGAACACGGTCCGGCCCTGCCCGTCGCAGCCTTCGCCCTCGAGGAAGGCCAGAACCGGCGACACAGGCTTTACGCCGCCTTGTTCCAGTCCAGAACGACCTTGCCCGACTGCCCCGACTTCATGGCCTCGAAGCCCTCGCGGTAGCGGTCGTACTGCATCTCGTGGGTGATCAGCGGCGTCAGGTCCAGCCCGGCCTTCAGCAGGCCCAGCATCTTGCGCCAGGTGGTGAACATCTCGCGCCCATAGACGCCCTTGATGGTCAGGGCCTTCAGGATGATCGCGCCCCAGTCGGTCTCCATGGGCCTGGACGGGATGCCCAGCAGCGCCATGCCGCCGCCCATGATGAGGGTGTCGACGCACTGTTTGAAGGCGACCGGCGAGCCCGACATCTCCAGCGCCACATCGAAGCCGACCTTCATGCCCAGCTCGTGGATCACGTCTTGCAGGTCCTCCTTCATGGTGTTCACGGTGCGCACGCCCGGCGCGACCTTCTGGGCCAGCTCCAGACGGAAGTCGTTGATGTCGGTCAGGACCACGGTCCGGGCGCCCGCATGCCGCGCGACGGCGGCGGCCATCATGCCGATCGGGCCGGCGCCGGTGACCAGCACGTCCTCGCCCAGCAGGTCGAACTGCTGCGCCGTGTGCACGGCGTTGCCGAACGGATCGAGGATCGCCCCGATCTCGTATGGCACGTCGTCGGGCAGCTCGATCACATTGAAGGCCGGGGCCACGACGTATTCGGCGAAGGCGCCCTGACGGTTCACGCCGATGCCCCGCGTCTTGGGATCCAGATGGAAATGGCCCGCGCGGGCGGCCTCGGAGTTCAGGTCGATGACGTGCCCCTCGGCCGAGACGCGCTGGCCGACCTTCAGGCGGCGGTCGACATCCTTGCCGATGGCGACGATCTCGCCGGCGAACTCGTGGCCGGTGATCATCGGCACGGGCACATTCTTCTGGGACCACTCGTCCCAGTTCCAGATGTGGATGTCGGTGCCGCAGACAGCGGTCTTGTGCACCTTGATCAGCACGTCCTCGTCGCCCGCCACAGGGATCGGAGCGTCGATCAGCTCCAGGCCGACTTCGGGCTTGGTCTTGGCGAGGGCCTTCATGGTGTCGGTCATGTTCAATCTCTAACTCAAAGACCCGTCATGGCCGGGCTTGTCCCGGCCATCCATACACTCGGCGCCTGATCTGTTCACGCGGTCAGCGTCGCAGTGAGACGTTCTCTGACTGCGTTTATGGATGGCCGGGACGAGCCCGGCCATGACGAAAAAATCAAATCAACCCTTTGGCCTAAGCTCGGGCCACCGGTCGTAGTCGGTCTTCTCAAGCAAATCCGGAAAAAGATCGTTCCAATCGAGATTATCGTGCTCGATCAGATTGGTCTTCCATTCGCGTTTGTATTTCTTGAGAGATTTCTCACGCTGGATAGCGGAAGCCATCGTCGAATGGGTCTCAAACCAGACCAGGCGTTTCAGACCGTATTTGCTCGTAAAACCCTTGAACGTCTCGTCACGGTGCTGCGCGATGCGGCCGATCAACTCGCTGGTCACGCCGATATAGACCGTCCCGTGCTTTCGGGTAGCCATCATATAGACCGCGATCCAGACTTTCGATGGATCGCGCGACACCACGTCAGATGATCCCCAATTCCTTGCCGACGGTCGTGAACGCCGTGACGGTCTGATCGATGTGGTCGAAGGTGTGGGCCGCCGACATCTGGGTGCGGATGCGGGCGAGGCCACGCGGCACCACCGGGAAGCTGAAGCCGATGACATAGACGCCGAGGTCAAGCGCCCGGGCCGCGAAATCCTGCGCCAGTTTGGCGTCGCCCAGCATCACCGGAATGATCGGATGCTCGCCGGGCAGCAGGTCGAACCCGGCCTCGGTCATGGCCTTGCGGTAACGGGCGGCGTTGGCGAACAACTGGGTCCGCAGGGCGTCGCCCTCGCTGCCCTGCGCGATGCGGATGGCCTCGAGGCTGGCCCCGCACACCGACGGCGCCAAGGCATTCGAGAACAGATACGGCCGCGCCCGCTGCTTCAGCAGGGCCACCACATCGCGGCTGGCGCAGATGAAGCCGCCCATCGCCCCGCCCAGCGCCTTGCCGAAGGTGCCGGTGACGAAGTCCACCTCGACGCCGTGATAGGCATAGGACCCCTTGCCCTGCGGCCCCAGAAAGCCGGTCGCGTGGCAGTCGTCGACCATGATCAGCGCGCTGTATTTGTCGGCCAGCGCCCGGATGTCCTTCAGCTTCGCGATGTATCCATCCATCGAGAAGGCGCCGTCGGTGGCGATGATGATTTCCTTGGCGCCGTCGGCCCGGGCCTGCTTCAGCTGGGCCTCCAGATCATCCATGTCCGAGGTGGCGAAGCGGTAGCGCTTGGCCTTGCACAGCCGCACCCCGTCGATGATCGAGGCGTGGTTCAGGCTGTCCGAAATGATCGCGTCCTCGGCCCCGAACAGCGGTTCGAAGATGCCGCCGTTGGCGTCGAACGCGGCGGCGAACAGGATCGCGTCCTCAAAGCCGAGATAGCCCGCAATCGCAGCCTCCAGCTCCTTGTGGATGTCCAGCGTGCCGCAGATGAACCGCACCGAGGCCGTCCCCGCGCCGCGCTGCTCCGCCGCGCGATTGCCCGCATCCACCACCCGCTGGTCGCCGCCCAGGCCCAGGTAGTTGTTGGCGCAGAAGTTCAGCACGCTGCGGCCGCCGACCTGGATCACCGGTCCCTGACGTGACGCGATCACCCGCTCGGGCTTGGTCAGCCCCTGGGCGTCGATGTCGGAAAGCTCCGCGCGGACGCGGTCATAGAAGGTCGCTGTCATGCGCGCTCCGCTACGCCGAATCCGCCGCCTTTGGAACCCTCAGAGCTTGGTCGCCGGCGCCGCGGGTTCGGGCGGCTCGGCCACGGCCCGGAAGGGGCTGACCCGGATGCGCCCACCGCAGGGGGTGAAGGTCATGCTCAGGCTGGTGGGCGAGGTGTCGCCCGGCGCGATGGCTCGCACCCGCGTGGCGTTGGGGCACACCGTCTCGCCCTGCCCCTCATGCGGCACCACGTTCCAGGCGATGTCGAAACAGGCCTTGCCCTGGGACGCCAGCACCACCGGAGTCGAGGGCGATCCGGCGCGGAAATAGTTGCTGTCGGTCTGCTCGCTGCGCACCGTGGTCAGGTTGCGCCCCCGCGCGTCCTGCAAGGTCACGGCCGGATAGCCGGTCAGGCTGCACGGCTGGGCGCCGACATTCTGCACCCCGATGATGGCCACGCGATTGCCCGCTCCGGCGTCGCCCCCGTCGTTCGACAGCTTCAGCTGCGGCCCGCGGCAGGCCGCGACCGCCGGCGTCACGCCCCCTCCGGGGGGCGTCGGTCCGGTCGGAACCGTGCCGGAGGTCGGCCGCGAGCAGCGCTCCAGCACCGCCACCCCGATGTCGTCATTGGGCCCGAGGCGGCTGAGCGTCGCCTGTTCCTGCCCCTCGTTCGAGGCGGTCACCCACTCCAGCCCGGACCCGGCATAGCGCGCGCCGGTCGCCGACGGCGTGGCGCGCAGGACATAGCTCTGCCCCTTGTAGGTCAGGCCCGCCGTGGCCGTGTCGGGATACTGCACCTCCACCGTCTGGCCGCTTTCGCAGGCATAGCCGATGGCCGGGGCCGCGGGCGTGGTCGGCTGGGGCGAGGGATCGACCGGCGCGGGCGGCTGCTCCGCCTCAGGGCTGCAGGCCGCCAGCGTCAGGCTGACGGCGGCGCAGGCGACGATGGAGGCGCGAAGAGCGGACATGGTTACCCCTTGAGCTGAACCCTCGAAACGCCAGCAAACAGCAAAGGTTTCGGCCGCGCAAAGGAAACCCCGCCGCTCCGGAGAACGGCGGGGTCAGGTCGCTCGGGCGTCTCGGGGGGGAATGCCGCCCGGGCGAATGGCGGTGTCAGTTCGGGCGGCGACGGGTCGTGGCCGAACCATTGGCCGAGGCGCCGACGCTCACGCTGGCGCCTGAGCTCGAGGCGGAGGCCGAACCGTCGGCCGAACCCTGGCCGCTACCGCGGCGGGTCGAGGCGGAGCCGGAGGCCGAGCCGTCAACCGAGGTGGTGTTCACGACACCGACCGCCGTGTCGCGGCCCTGTTCGGCGACAGCCTGACCGCGCGCGGCGGCGCGGGCGGCGGCGGCTTCGGTGCGGCGGCGTTCACGGTCGGCGCGGGCCTGGGCCCGGGCGGCGGCGCGTTC
>DASWYI010000012.1:0-45049 GCA_036405055.1 Brevundimonas sp. | reverse complement strand
ATGCGACGGAACAGGGCAAAGCATAGGGCTGAACCGGACCAGGGCGCGTTCGTCGCTGCCTCAAAAATTAAAGGCGCGTCGGATCAGCGGGTTGGGAGGCTGACCGCGCATGGTTGAGCGGCTGGATGCCGCATTCACCTCTCCGTCGGCGAAGGCCGATGGGGAGGACAGACCGGCGCGTCAGCGACGGTCAGGCGGGGGATGCTCCGTCAGAGGGGATTGGAGATCCAAAAGGCAGATACCTGCGCCGCCCCCGCCTGGTCGTCGCGCTGCGCCGACCTGTCCTCCCCTCGCGCCTACGCGCGTGGGGAGGTGAGGACGCGCGCCTCGCGCCTTACGGCTCCCGCCGGGCCGGCAGGTCTTGCGCCGCCCGGACCAGTTGCACGAACTCGGCGCGGTCGCCGTAGGGGTCTTCGCCGCGCGCGCCTTGCGCCTGTTCCAGGATGGCGTCCCAGCCGTAGCCGGGGTTCATCCACGGGTCGCCGCGCAGCTTCTGGCCGAAGGCGGCGACGGCCATGGCCCACCGGGTGCTTTCGGGCGGCTGGGCACTGGCGCCGCCCGGATGGCCGGCGTTGGAGACAACCTGCTGGATCAGACGGGACTCGCTTTCGCCCGGCAGCTTGTAGCGGATCTGGACGAAGCCGACCTCGCCGGTCGGGTCGCCGCCGCCGACGCCGAGACGGTTGTCGGGGTAGCGCCGCTCGCCCATCTGGGTCGGGCCGCCGACGGGGGTGATTTCATAGAGGGCGGTGACGGACGCGCCGGAGCCGACCTCGCCCGCATCGACGCGGTCGTTGGCGAAGTCCTCCTCGTTCAGCAGACGGGTCTCGTAGCCGATCAGCCGCCACTCGGCGACGCGGGCCGGGTTGAACTCCACCTGGATCTTCACGTCGTCGGCGATGGGGAAGGCGCCGCGGTCGAATTGCGGCCCGAACAGGCGGCGCGCCTCGTTCAGGTCATCGACATAGCCCGCCGTGCCGTTGCCGGCCTGGGCGATCGCCTGCATGCGGTCTTCCTGGTAATTGTCCTTACCGAATCCGTACACGGACAGATAGATGCCGGTGGCGCGCTTGCCGGCGACATAGTCCTCCAGCCGCTGGTTGTCGGTCGTGCCGACATTGAAGTCGCCGTCGGTGAACATGAGGATGCGGTTGACGCGATCGCGGGCGAAGTTCGCCTCGGCCTGTTCATAGGCGTTGACCATGCCGCGCGCGCCGGCGGTGGCGCCGTTGGCCGACAGGCTGGCCACCGCGCAGCGCAGCTGCAGCTTGTGGTCGCCGTGCGTCGGGGCGATCGTCGTCCCCTCGGTCGAGGCGTAATAGGTGATGGCCAGGGTGTCCTCGGGCCGCAGGCGGTCGATGATGAGGTTCATCGCCTTCTGCGCCAGACCCAGCTTGTCCGGGTCGTCCATCGAGCCGGAGACGTCGACCAGGAAGGTCAGGTTCAGCGGGCGGCGCTCGCCCTCGGGCAGCTCGTAGCCCTGAAGCCCGATGTGGACGATCTGGCGGCCCGGGGCCCAGGGGGCGGCGGCGACGGCGGTGGTCACGGCGAACGGCCGGGACGCGCTGGTCGGGCGGTCGTAGCCATAGTCGAAATAGTTGACCATCTCCTCGACCCGCACGGCGTCGGCGGGCGGGGTGACGCCGTCCTCGATCATGCCGCGGACATTGGCGTAGGCGGCGGTGTCCACATCGATGGAGAAGGTCGAGACCGGCATGTCGGTGGTCCGCCGCACCGGGTTGGGCGTGGCGTCGGGATAAGAGGAGGTGTTCTCCTCACGGTCCTCCGGCGGGGTCGGCGAAGGGGCCGTGGCGCCAGTCGCCTGAACGCGCGAGCCGGTGACGACGATGATCTCATCCACCTCGGCGGCGGACCCCGGAACATAGGCGGGCGCCATGGCGGGAGGCGGCGGCGGCGGAGGAGGGGGAGGCGGCGGGGGCGGCGGCATCGGCGCCGGCGGCGGCCCGGGATAGGCGCGCGTCATGCCGGCGCCGACAGGAACCGGCTGGGGAGAACGGTCGGCCACCCGGAAGCCGAAGGGCGCGCAGGCGGCGGGCGAGACCACGCCGTCGCCCGGCTTGTCGCGCTCGGACGCCGGAGCGTTGGACTGGGCCAGGGCCACGGACGGACCCATGGGCGCCGTCAGACTGAAGGCCAGCAAGGCGGCCATGCTGCGCTGAAAGGCGGATCGGCTCATCGGTCTCTCCCTCGGTGTATTTCAGCGATGACACACGGCGGGCTGGGGCGGAACTGTGGCGCTCGCCGTGATGTCAGGGATTGTCAGTCGGCGAGTGTGACTTTCGCGCCATGGGCGAAGACGGGGTGGCGCTAGGCGCTGCGCGCCCCCACTATGAACGCGGGCGCACACTTCAGGGGCATCAGGGCATGGCGGAACCGACGGGCGGAATGGGACTGGGGCACGCAGTGGCGCTGCTGGGCATGGCGGTGGTCGCCGTGCCCCTGTTCCGGCGTCTGGGGCTGGGGTCGGTGCTGGGCTATCTGGCCGCCGGTCTGCTGATCGGTCCGTTCGGGTTGAAGGTGGTCACCGAGCCCGAGGCGGTGCTGCACGTCGCCGAGCTGGGCGTCGTCATGTTCCTGTTCATCATCGGGCTGGAGATGCGCCCCGCGCGGCTGTGGGCGCTGAAGAAGGACATCTTCGGCCTGGGCGCCGTTCAGGTGATGTGCTGCTGGGTGCTGTTGTCGGGGGCTGCCCTGCTGGCGGGGCTGGCCTGGCCCGCGGCCCTGATCGCGGGCGCCGGCTTCGCCCTGTCGTCCACGGCCATCGTCATGCAGCTGATGGATGAGCGCAACGAGAACGCCGAGCCGCCGGGCCAGCGGGTGGTCGCCATCCTGCTGTTCGAGGATCTGGCCATCGTGCCGCTGCTGGCGCTGGTGGCGGTGCTGGGCGCGGCCTATGGGACCGAGGTCACGTCGTCTCAGCCGGTCTGGATGACCATCGGGCTGGCGGTGGCGGCGGTGGCGGCGGTCTATGGGATCGGCCGGTGGGCGCTGAACCCGATCTTCCGCATTCTGGCGCGCTACGGCGGGCGCGAGGTGATGACGGCGGCGGCGCTGTTCGTCGTGCTGGGCGCCGCCTGGGCCATGGCGCAGGGCGGGCTGTCGATGGCCATGGGCGCGTTTCTGGCGGGGGTGCTGCTGTCCGAATCCAGTTTCCGGCATCAGCTGGAGGCGGATGTGGAGCCGTTCCGGGGCATTCTGCTGGGGCTGTTCTTCCTCAGCGTCGGCATGTCGCTTGATCTGGGCGTGGTCATCGCCGACTGGCCGATCATCCTGGGCGGGCTGGCGGCCTTCATGGGGCTGAAGGTCGGGGCGGTCTATGCGGTGGCGCGGATGAAGCGCGGGCATGGCGAAGGGCTGCTGCGCGCGGCCCTGATGGGCGAGGGGGGCGAGTTCGCCTTCGTGCTCTATGCCGCCGCCCTGGCCGCCGGTCTGTTCGAGCCGCGCGTGGCCGCGATCCTGTCGGCGGTGGTGATCCTGTCGATGGCGGTGACGCCGGTGCGGCTGTGGCTGGCCGACAAGCTGAAGCCCGCCGACGACGTGTCGATGGACGGGGTCGATCACGCGAAATCCCTGCGCGAGCGGGTGCTCATCATCGGCTTCGGCCGCTTCGCCCAGGTGGTGTCGCAGCCCCTGCTGGCGCGCGACGTGGACGTGTCGATCATCGACACGGATGTGGAGATGATAAAGGCGGCCGGAAACTTCGGCTTCAAGGTCTATTACGGCGACGGGGCGCGGCTGGACGTGCTGCGGGCGTCAGGGGCGGAGAGTGCGGAGACCATTCTGGTCTGCGTCGACAAGGCCGAGACCGCCGACCGCATCGTCGAGCTGGTCAAGGCCGAGTTCCCGCTGACCAAGCTGTTCGTGCGCGCCTATGACCGCGGCCACTCGATCCGGCTGATCCAGGCGGGGGTCGAGTATCACATCCGCGAGACGTTCGAGTCGGCCCTGAAGTTCGGCGAACAGGTGCTGATCGACCTCGGCTTCAATTCGGAGGACGTGGCCGAGACCATCGAGGATGTGCGCCGCCGCGACGCCGAGCGGCTGGATCTGCAGCTCGCGGGCGGGCTGTCCGCCGGGCGGTCGCTGATGCGCGGCAATATCGCGACGCCGCAGCCGGCTCCGTACGTCAAGCCGAAGCGCGAGGGGCAGGTGCTCAACGCCGGCGATGCGCCGGAGCTGGAGGACGCCTGACTATTCCAGCCTGCAGCCGCCCATGATCCCGGCGGCCTGGGCGCAGGGGACGCTGATGTCGTAACGGTCGTTCCGTACACGGAAAATGAACCCGGCGCCGCCCGAACAGGCCAGCTCGTAATAGCGGTCACCGCCCGCCGCCGCCCCGACCAAACGGCCCGCCGTCGGACTGCACGCCGGGGTTCCGGACGCCGGCAGCAGGGCCGCGACGCTGGCGGTCAGTTCATCGGCCGTGGTGAAGCGACAGGTTTCGCCATGCTTGACCACCTCGAGGCAGTCGTAGGTGTTGGTCACCACAGCGCCGTTCACCGCCGTCTCCAGCCAGGCGCCCGAGCGGCCGTCGCAGCCGACCTCGTAGCGGTCGCCGACGTCTTCCATGCGGCCGATCCACAGGGCCTGATCGATGTCGCAGGTCACACCCGCCGCCGCCGCCATGGGCTTCAGGACGGCCACCGCGTCGCGCGATCCCTCCAGCAGGCACATGTTGGTCACAGGCGTGTCGGGTTCCCGTTCATGCCGCGCCTGTTCCTGGGCGTCCAGCAGCAGGCAGTTGAACACCTCCGGCTCGTCACCGGCGGTTATCAGAAATCCCGGACCTGCCGCGCAGGCCACCTCGAAGATCGGCGCGCGGCGGCGGGTGTCGCCGGGATGGTAGCCGTCGGTGACCTGACAATCCGCACCTGCGCTCTGGAGAATGGCGGCCGAGCGGGTCAGCACGTTGGGCTTTGACACCGGCCGGCGCGACCCCTGCGGCCAGCCGACGATTTCCAGATAGGGCATGCCGACGGTGACCTCGCTGGCGCCCCCGTGACTCTCGTCATAGCGCCAGCCGCTCATGGCGTTGCCGCCCGCGGGTTCGTCCTGGGCCATGGCGTGGCCAGGAAAGGCGATGGCCGTCAGGACAGCCAGACACTGGATCAGTCGGCGCATAGCGAACCCCTCGTCATCGAACATCGGCATTCGACGCTCGCGCAGGGGCGGGAGTCAATCCGTCACGCGGCGAGAGGCAGCGCCAGACCGGCCTCGGCGTCCGCGATCAGTTCGCGATCATCCTCCTGCCAGGGATGGAAGCCGGGGCGGTAGAAGGCGAGGTAGTCGCGGGCGATCAGGCGGTAGAGGCCCGGCTTCAGCCACAGCCACTGGAACAGCTTCCACCGCGCGTTCAGGCCGGTGATCCCGTCCTGCTTCAGCAGCATCCGCGCCGTGCGGCGCACCGTGCGGGTGAACAACAGGGTCGTCATGAACATGGCCCGGCGGCGGAAGGCCCAGCGCTTCGCAGGCGTAAGGTCGCGAAGGGCGTGCATCAGCACGTCATAGGCCACGGCCTTGTGCTCGATCTCCTCGATCGAGTGCCAGCGCCACAGCTTCGCCAGCTCAGGCGGTGCGTCGGCCAGCAGCTCTGTGCGGGCCAGAAGGGCGTGGGCGAAGACGGCGGTGAAATGCTCCAGCGCCACCGTGCCGGCCAGCTGGGCGATGTGCGGGCGGGCGCGGGCGATCGACATGCGGTCCTCGACGAAGGCCTCGGCCTCGGTCACGTCATAGCCCGAGCGGCGGGTCAGGTCGTTGAAGGCGATGTGTTCGCGCGTGTGGGCGCCCTCCTGGGCCACGAAGGCGCGGACCTGGGCGCGCAACTGCTCGGGGCAGTCCTTTTCGTATCGACGCACGGCCTGGATGAAGAAGCGCTCGCCGTCGGGGAAGGTCAGGCTGAGGGCGTTCATCACCGCCGTGCCGACGGGGTCGCCGCCCATCCACCAGCGCGGCGTCTGCGCTTCGCGGTCGATCCGCAGGTCGCGAGGGGTTATCTGGAGGTCCGAAGGGGAGGTCGGAACCGTCATGGCGTTCTCCTTGCCGGACTCTGAGAATGGATTTAACTGACACTAATGTCAACTAATCAGCGCAGCACCCGCCGTCGGGGCGAGGCGGCCCGCAGCGAGGCCATCGGCGCAGCGCGCGAACTGCTGGCCGAGGGCGGCCCGTCGGCGGTGACGCTGAAGGCGGTGGGCCAACGCATGGGCGTCGGCCACGCCAACCTGATCCACCATTTCGGCTCGGCGGCGGGGCTTCAGGCGGCGCTGATGGACCGGGTGGTGCGCGACCTCGCGGACAGGATTTCGACGACGATCGCGACCCTGACGCCGGGCGAGCTGGGGAACCGCTGCCTGCTGGACGCAGTGTTCGAGGCCTTTGACGGCGGCGGGGCGGCGGAACTGGCGGCGGGGCTGGCGCTGGCGCGCGAGGGGGAGCGGGCGGCGGGTCTGGCCGAGGTGGTGCGCGACATCGCCGAGCGGGTGGCGCAGCTGGGCGGGGGCGACGAGGCGGCGCGGAGCAAGGCGCGCTCACTGGTGCTGGTCGCCGCCTATATGGCCTTCGCCGACGCTCTGATGGGGCCGATCCTGCGGCCGATGCTGGAGGTGGGCGAGCAGGGTCCGCGCGAGCTGGCGCTCAAGGCCGCGCTGGGGGTGCTGGCCGCCTCGGGCGAGTGATCTCCCGTTGAGGCCGGGTTTCGTGTATCAGCGCCGCCGATGACGCCCTCCCACCGTCTTTCAGTCGCGCCGATGATGGACTGGACCGACCGGCACTGCCGGGCGTTCCACCGTGCCTTGACGTCGAAGGCGCTGCTCTACACCGAGATGGTCACGGCCCCGGCGGTGATCCACGGCGACCGCGAGCGGCTGTTGGGTTTCGACGCCATCGAGCATCCGGTGGCCTTGCAGCTGGGCGGATCAGACCCGGCGCAGCTGGCTGAGGCGGCGAAGATCGGTGCGGCGTTCGGCTATGACGAGATCAATCTGAATGTCGGCTGCCCGTCCGACCGGGTGCAGTCGGGCCGGTTCGGCGCCTGTCTGATGCGGGAACCTGAATTGGTGGCGGAGTGCATGGCCGCGATCCGAGAGGCGGTGGACGTGCCGGCCACGGTCAAGTGCCGCATCGGCGTCGATGACCAGGATCCGGAGGTCAGCCTGTTCGCCACGGTGGACGCCAGCGCGGCCGTCGGGGTCGACACCTTCATTGTCCATGCGCGCAAGGCTTGGCTGCAGGGCCTGTCGCCGAAGGAAAACCGCGACGTGCCGCCGCTGGACTATGGGCTGGTGCGGCGGCTGAAGCGCGAGCGGCCGCATCTGACCATCTGCATCAACGGCGGGATCGCCTCGTTGGACGAAGCTGAGGCGCATCTGGATGCGTCGGACGGCGTGCAGCTGGACGGCGTCATGCTGGGCCGCGCCGCCTATCACGAACCGGCCCTGCTGGGTCAGGTGGATCGTCGGCTGTTCGGGGTCGGGGCCGATGTCGATCCGTATCAGGCTATCGAGCGCTACCGTCCCTATCTTGCCGCTCGGCTGGACGAGGGGGTGCGGCTGGCGAGCATGACCCGGCACATGCTGGGCCTGATGCACGGCCGCCCCGGCGCGCGCGCCTTCCGCCGCATCCTGACGGTCGAGGCGATCCGCGAGGGCGCGGGGCTGGAGGTCGTGGACCGCGCGGTCGAGGCCGTGCGCGAGGCCGAGGCGCGCAAGGAACGCATCGGCGAGGCGGCGTGACGGGGCTGTCGCCTGCGGACTGGCTGGCGCTGCTGGCGGCCATGACGGCGGCGGGCGCCTTCGCCGGGCTGATCGCGGGGCTGTTCGGGGTCGGCGGCGGCACGGTGATCGTGCCAGTGCTGTTCTGGGCCTTCGAGATGCTGGGCGTCGGCGGCGAGAGCAATCTGCACGTCGCCATCGGATCGTCGCTGCTGACCATCGTCGCCACCTCCTGGCGCTCGCTGAAGGCGCACCGGAGCCACGGGGCTGTGGACGAGGCGGTGCTGAAGCGCTGGACGCCCTGGGTCGGGTTCGGCGCGGTGGTCGGGGCTGGCGTCGCCGGGATCACCTCGATGGAGGGGCTGGGGATCGTCTATGCGGTCTGTCTGTCGCTGATCGCGACGCAGCTGGGCCTGCTGCCCGAGACGGCGACCCCGCGGCGCGACCTGCCCGAGGGCTGGGGACGGCGCGCGACGGGGACGGTCATCGGCGGGCTGTCGGCCATGATGGGCATCGGCGGGGGCAGTTTCGGCGGCATGCTGATGACTCTGTGCGGGCGGCCGATCCATCAGGCGGTGGCCACGGCGTCCGGCTTCGGCATGGCCATCGGCGCGGCGGCGACGGCGGGCTTCATCGTCTTCGGATGGGATGCGGGCGGGCGGCCGCCGCTGTCGCTGGGTTACGTCAATGTGCCGGCGGCGGTGGTCATGGGCCTGCTGACCATGGTCACGGCGCCGCTGGGGGCACGGCTGGCGCACCGGCTGGACCGGCGCGCGCTGAGGAAGACGTTCGCCGCCTATCTGCTGCTGACCGCCGTGTCGGTGGCGGTGAAGGCGCTCTAGGGGCGGAGCGTCAGGCCCGACGGCGTGGCCTCGAAGCGCGACAGGCGGCCGAGGTAGCTCATGCCCAGCAGGGAGTGGGGCAGGCCGTCCCTGACCACCAGCGCCTGCACATGATCGACCCGGGCGCCGGCGACGGCGACGTGATCGAGGGTGACGGGGGCGGCGCCGACGAGGCCGGAGGCGGTCTGAACCGTCGAACCGAAATCGGACTCCTCCAGCCGCACGCCCAGACGCGCCGCATCTTCAGCGGTCAGGATCACGACGCTGGCGCCGGTGTCGACCATGACGCGGACGGCGCGGCCGTCGATCAGGGCCACGGCCCAGTAGTGGCCGTCGGCGGCGCGCACGACTTGTGCGTCAGAGCCGTGAGCCCGGGATGCGGTGACCGGGGCCGCCTCGGCCCGGCCGCGGCCGTCGAGATGGTTCAGCCACCAGGCGGCGCTGAGCGAGGACGAGACCGCGAGGGCCAGCACCAGACCGGAAGAAGCGTCGAAGCGGATCATTCAAACTCACGCGACAGATCGATCCGCTTCTGCGGACGGTTGCATCATGCCGATGACCCGTTGGAATGCGGTGAAGCGACGTGGCTGACGAAGGGTTAACCGCGCAGGGCCGGGTCGAGGCGGTCACGGCGGCCCGGCAGATCGGCCATGATCGCCGCGCGTTCGTCGTCCGTCAGTCCGCTCCAGCCGCCGATCTCGGACAGGGTCCGATAGCAGCCGAGACACAAGCTCGACGCCCCGTCGACGATGCACACCTTCACGCAGGGCGTGGCGACGGCCTTTGGGATCGAAGGGGGCGGCTGGTCCACGGTCGGTGACGGTCCTGCAAAAACTGATCCGGCAGCGGATCAAAAAACTTGACTAATGGCCCAAGCTGGGCCACAAGGATCATGACGCGAAACGACTATGAGGGTGAGACCCCCGAAGAGCACGACGCGTCTCTTTTCATCGTTCTATCGAAAGGAGACGCCAGGATGAACGACAAGGACCGCAACCTGCAGCACGCCATGACCTCTTTCGCCTTCTGGGGCGGAATGCTGGTCCCGGGGCGTCGGGCTTCGGACGACCGGGTGGTGAGCCATCCGTCCAACTTCGTCCCCATCAAGCTGAAGAAACGCGCCGACTGACCTCGGCGGTTTCGACTGCATCAGCCCCGGCGCTCGCAAGAGGCCGGGGCTTTGCAATTCTGGATCATCCGGGCCACAGCGGGCGCATGAGCCTGATCCAGATCGAACGCCGCGGCCCCGTTGAACTGTGGACCCTGAACCGGCCCGAGCGGCTGAACGCCCTGCCGGATCTCGGCGACGGCGACGCCTTCGCGGCGGCCTGTGAGGCGGTGAACGCGGACCAGAGCGTGCGCTGTGTCGTGCTGACCGGTGCGGGCCGGGCGTTTTCGGCGGGCGGCGACCTGAAAGCCATGCAGGGCAGGTCGGACCTGTTCGAGGGCACGGGCGCCGAGATCCGCGAGCGTTATCGCCGGGTGGTGCATCGGATCGTGCGCTCGCTCTACGGGCTGGAGGTTCCGCTGATCGCGGCGGTGAACGGGCCGGCCATGGGGCTGGGCTGCGATATCGCCGGGCTGGCCGACCTGAGGATTGCATCTGACGCCGCCAGCTTCGGTGTGCCGTTCCTGAAGCTGGGCATTCTGCCCGGCGACGGCGGGACCTGGCTGATGCCCCGGAATGTCGGCTACGCCCGGGCGGCGGAGCTGCTGTTCACCAGCCGCACCCTGGATGCCGCGACGGCGCTGGAGTGGGGACTGGTCAACCGGGTGGTCCCGGTGGAGGCCCTGATGACCGAGGCCATGACGATGGCGGAAACCGTCGCCGCTCAGGCGCCCCAGGCGCTGCGCATGACCAAGGCCTTGCTGCGTCAGGGGCGGGACGCGACCTTTGACCAGATCCTGGAGATGACGGCGGCCATGCAGGCCCTGGCGCACCTGACGGACGACCACGCCGAGGGGGTGGCCGCCGTGCTGGAGAAGCGGCGGGCGGACTTCAAAGGCCAGTGACGCCTTCCTTCTCCCCTTGAGGGAGAAGGTGGCCCGTGAGGGCCGGATGAGGGGGCTGCCAGACTAAAGGCTGACTTTCAGACGATGAGCGAGCTTACAGAGCCCCCTCATCCGTCTTGCTCCGCAAGCCACCTTCTCCCTCGAGGGGAGAAGGATCACTTATGCGCTGTTTTCTATCAGCCCGGCTGCTGCGCGCCCTGGCGCATCGACTGGTCGGGGCCGACGCCCTGGGTGCGGGCGCGCGGGGCGCCGGCGGTTTCGCCGGGCTTCATGAACTTCACCAGCACGCGCTGGCCGATCAGCAGCGGTGCGTCGGCATAGCCCACGACCACCTCGACCACGCGCTCGTCAGAGCGTTGCGACGGATCGTCGGAGGCCAGCTTGCGGGCCCCGAACACCGCGGCGCGGCGCAGCACCGTGCCGACATAGACCTTCGAGGTGTTGCCCTCGGGGCTGATCTCGACCTGCTGGCCGACGGTGATGTTGGGGATGTCGGCCTCGACGATTTCGGCGCGGACGATGCGCGGGGCGACCGGCTCGAGATCGAACATAGTCGAGACGTTCAGGGTCGAGGCGCCGGCGCCGGGGTTGGCGTAGCGGCGCACGATGCGGCCGTTCGACGGCGCGCGGATGACCGTCAGTTCGAGATTGTATTCCGCCTGGGCCAGCTGGGCGCGGGCGGTCTGGACCGCCGCCTGCTGCGAGCCGAGGCGGGCGCGGGCCGAGGCGACATTGTCGCGGGCCTGATCCAGACGCTGGGCGGCGACGAAGTTGGTGGCGACCAGACGCTCCAGCCGGGCGTATTCGCGCTCGGCGGCCGAGATGTCGACGCGGATGGAGGCCAGCTGGCTTTCGGCCTGATTGACCTGGGCGCGGGCGCTCTGCACCGCCAGACGCTGCTCGTCGTCCTCCTGACGGGCCAGAATCTGGCCGGCGACGACGGTGTCGCCTTCCTGGACCAGCACCTCGCGCACGATCCCGCCGCGGCGCGCCGCGACCTGGATGATGCCGCCCTCGACATCGGCCTTGCCGTTGGCCACGGCGGCATAGGGGCTGGGCGCCTGGGTGGCGGCTTCCTTCTCCTGCTCGGCCTTTTTGGCCTTGCCGGCGCCCTGCATGACGTTGAAGCCAATGACCAGCGCGATGAGCAGGCCAAGGCCGATCCAGAGCCACTTGTTCTTGAGGAAGGCGGGCATGACGGTCTTCAGTCCTTGCAGGATATCAGTGGTGCGACGCCAGAGTGGCGTTGGGGTCGGGAGTCTGACGGCGGTCCTCGATGATGACGCCGTCCTCGATCTTGATGATGCGGTCGGCCCAGGCCTCGAGGCGCGGGTCGTGGGTCACGCAGATGACGGCGGCGCCATGCTCGGACGCGGCGCGGCGCAGCAGGCGGATGACCACCTGGCCGTTCTCGCCGTCGAGCGCCGAGGTCGGCTCGTCCGCGAACAGGATCTGCGGGTCCTTGGCCAGGGCGCGAGCGATGGCCACCCGCTGCTTCTCGCCGCCTGACAGGGACGACGGCCGCATGTGCAGGCGCGGGCCCAGGCCCACCTCTTCCAGCGCCTCGGTGGCGCGCTTCTTCGCGGCGGCCTTGGACAGGCCCTGGAACTTCAGCACCACCTCGACCTGCTGAAGCGCGGTGAGCGCCGGGAACAGGTTGAAGCCCTGGAAGATGAAGCCGCAGTGATCGAGGCGGAACTTGTCGATCTTGCCGGACGACAGCTTCCACAGGTCGTCGACGTCGAGGGTGTCGACGCGGCCTTCCTCGGGCCGAAGCAGGCCGGACAGGGCGGCGATCAGCGTCGACTTGCCCGAGCCGGACGGCCCCATGACCATGGTCAGGTCGCCGTGGCGGGCGTCGAAGTCGACCTTCTTCAGCACCTCGATGAAGGTGCGGCCGGTCTTGAACCGCTTCACCAGGCCCTTGGCCTCGATGGCGAAGTCGCCGTGCTTTCCGTGCGTTTTCGTGGTCATCGCAGCAGGTCCGCGGGCTGGCTGTTCTTCAGGATGCCGAGCGACAGAAGGCCCGACATGATGGCGATGACGATCAGGCCGCCACCGACAAAGATCAGCAGGACCGGCGGCAGGGCGATGATGACCGCCCCCATCATGGCCAGCAGCGACACCAGCCAGGTCAGGACGATGGCGGCGATGACGCCGACGACCCCGACCCAGAAGCTGAGTTCGATGACGATCCGCTGCAACGAGCCCATGCCGACGCCCAGGGCGCGCAGCGACGCGAACTCCTTGATGTTGGCCATGATGGCGCCGCGCAGGGTCTGCCAGGTGATGGCCACACCGATGATGGTGCCCAGCACCACGCAGCCGCCGATGATGATGACCAGGATGCCTTCCTCGAACATGGCGCCGGCGTTGGCGTCGGCCAGCTCCTGACGGGTCCAGGCCTTCCACTGATCCTTGCCCATGGCGTTCAGTTGCGCGGCGACGATCTTGGCGTGCTCGGGATCCGAATTCTTCAGCTTGACCATCAGCGGTCCGACGCGCGGGCCGGTGTCGGCCTGGCCCACCATGCGCAGGGTGTCGCGAGACATGACGATGCTGGCCTGCATCATGTTGGGATAGCCGCGGGTCACGCCGACGACGGTGACGGTCTGGCCGTTGTACATGGCCTTGTCGCCCAGCTTGACGCCGAGCTTGGGCAAGGAGGTCTCGTCGATCGCGACGGTGTAGGGCTGGCGCAGGGCCTCGACCAGAGCGTCGGAATAGTCGACGGGAATGGTCACGTCGTTCAGGCTGGTGGTGTCGACGATGACCGTCTGGACGAACTCCTGCTTCGGCGCCTTTTCACGCGCGCGATCGGCCTGGGACTTGGTCGGGTCGACGTTCTTGACCGACTGGAAGCTGCCGCCCGCGCCGTCCAGCGGCAGGACCTGAACCACCTCGGGGTGATTATAGACCAGAGGGATGAAGCGGCGGGGCACGCCCGACGGTCCGCCCATCAGGCTGGTGGCGCCCGGCTGCATCACGATGATGTCGGCGCGCGAGCGCTCGATCTGGGCGGTGAAGCCCTTGCCGATGCCGATGAAGACGCCGGTCATGGCCAGGACGAGCAGGCCCGACAGGGCCAGCGCCATCACGGCGGCCATATAGCGGCGCCACTCATAGAGAAGCGTTGCGAGCGCGAGCGACATTCGAAAAGTTACACCCCTGACTTGCCTGCTATCTGACGGGGCCGAGGGTTGGGGCCAAGTTAAATCGGATTAAGGCGGCGCATCGTGCGCTTTCCCGAGGGCTGAAACCCTGTTTAGGGTACGCGCCTGTTTGCCGGAGCCCCACCATGCGTCATCTCGCCCTGTCTGTCGCCGCCGCCGCCCTCGTCCTCGCCGCCGCCCCTTCGGTGTCCGCTCGCGAAGAAGGCATGTGGACCTTCGACAACTTCCCCATCGCGCGGGCCAACGCGATCCTGGGCACCAATATCGATCAGGCCTGGCTGGACCGGGTTCGGCTGTCGTCGGTGAAATACGGCGGCTGCTCGGCCGGGGTGGTCTCGGGCGAGGGCCTGGTGATGACCAACAACCACTGCGTGGCGTCGTGCGTGGCCGACATCTCGACCCAGGCCGTGAACTATGCCGACACCGGCTTCACCCCGCGCACGCGCGAGGAGGAGCTGAAGTGCCCCGGCGCGACCGCCGAGATTCTGGTCGACATCTCGGATGTGACCGAGCGGGTTCAGGCGGCCGGTCGGGGTCTGTCCGGCGGCGAATACACGCGGGCGCGCGCGGCCGAGGCGGCGAAGATCGAGCAGGAAGCCTGCGGCGGCGACCCGAACAAGCGCTGTCAGGTGGTGACGCTCTATCGCGGCGGTCAGTTCAAGCTCTACACCTACAAGAAATACACCGACGTCCGTCTGGCCTTCGCGCCCGAGGACCGCGCCGCGACCTTCGGCGGCGACCTGGACAACTTCAGCTTCCCGCGCTTCGCCATCGATGCGGCCTTCATCCGCCTGTATGAGAACGGCGCGCCGGCCCAGACCCCGATCCATTTCAAATGGAACGCCTCGACCCCGGTGGAGGGCACGCCGGTGTTCGTGTCGGGCAGCCCCGGCGCGACCCAGCGCCTGCTGACCCAGGACCAGCTGATGAGCGTGCGCGACGTGGTCCTGCCGATGGACCAGCTGATCGCGTCCGAGCTGCGCGGCCGCCTGATCCGCTATTCGGAGGAGGGCGAGCGTCAGGCGTTCGAGGCCATGGACCCGATCGTTTCGCTGGAGAACACCTACAAGCGCGGCCTCGGCCGCATGCGGGCCCTGACCGACCCGGCCTTCATGCAGATGAAGGCGGAACAGGAAGCGGACTTCCGTCAGCGCTACGCTTCGGCGAACGGAAATTCGAGAGACAATCCGTGGGCGGTGCTGGCCGACGTCCAGCCGGATTTGCGGGAGCTTTATCCCGCCATGGCTCTGCTGGAAGGCGGCACGGGCATCGGCACCACGCCGGTGGCCGGCGGGTCGCAGTTGTTCCTGTGGGCCCGGACGCTGGTGCGAGGCGCGCAGGAACGAGTCAAGCCCTCCGCCGAGCGTCTGCCTGAATACTCGGACAGCCGTCTGGCCTCCGTTCAATCCGGTTTGTTCGCCGAACGGCCTGTCTATCCCGGCCTCGAACAGGTCCGTCTGGAATGGTGGCTGTCCAAGACGCGCGAATGGCTGACCGTCGACAGTCCGTACATGCAATCCCTGCTGGGCAGTGAATCTCCGGAGCAGCTGTCGGCTCGCGTCGTCGAGGGCACGAAGCTGGCCGATCCGGCGGTTCGCCGCGCCCTGTGGGAAGGCGGGCTGGCCGCGATTGAAGCATCCGACGATCCGATGATCCAATATGTCCTGTCGATCCAGGAGCCGACACGCACCATTCGCGGCGCGTGGGAAGAGGTGGTCCAGGCGCCGACCGACGCCGCGTCCGAGCGCCTGGCCGCCGCCCGCTTCGCCGCATACGGCGACGCGGTTTATCCGGACGCGACGGGCACTTTGCGCCTGACCTATGGCCGGATCGAGGGATCAGACGTGCCGGGCCAGCGGTTCGGCGCCTTCACCACCTTCGGCGGCCTGTGGGACCGGGCGACGGGCGCGCCGCCCTTCGACGTGGCGCCGCGCCTGCTGGCCGCGCGCGGCCGCATCGATCCGGCGACCGTGCTGGACATGACCGTGTCGTCGGACACCATCGGCGGCAGCTCAGGCTCGCCGGTGGTCAATGCGGCGGGCGAGATCGTGGGCGCGAACTTCGACTCCACCGTCCTGACCCAGCGCAACGCCTACGGCTATGACCGCAACGTCAACCGCAGCGTGATCGTGACCACGGTCGCGGTGACCACGGCGCTGCGCGACGTCTATGGCATGAGCGGCCTGCTGCGGGAGCTGGGGGTTCAGTAACCCCCGGAGCCTGATCGGTTGAGGCGGAATCGTTTCGCGATTCCGCCGATGCCGTGAATCAGGCCCCAAGCATCAAGCTCAGACCAGCTGGCGGCGGGCATCCTTGAAATACTGCCAGCCGGTCCACAGGGTGATGATCGCCGCCAGCCAGATCAGGAAGTAGGCGAAGTCCTGGAACGGCGGCTGCCATTCCAGCGGGAGGCCGAAGCCATCCCACAGCAGGATCAGCTGATAGGCGCCCAGCGCCACCAGCTGCACCGTCGTCTTCCACTTGGCCAGCTGCGTCACCGGCAGTTCGGCATGGTCGGGCAGGGCCTCGCGCAGGGCCGAGACCGCGAACTCCCGGAACAGGATCAGGCCGCAGGGAATGGCGATCATGGTCAGGGAGCCGGACGTCAGCACGCCCAGGATGGCTCCGGTGATGAGCACCTTGTCGGCGATGGGGTCGAGGATCGCGCCCCACTTTGACTGGGCGCCCCAACGCCGGGCCAGGAAGCCGTCGACCCAGTCGGTCGAGGCGGCGACGACGAAGATCCAGAAGCCGACGCGGTAAAGCGCGAACTGGTCGTCCGGGCTGAGGTAGGACGACAGGCCCGGGATGCCGGTGGCCCCCGCGAGCACCAGGAACATGATGACCCCGGCGAACAGGCGCAGGCCGGTCAGGATGTTCGGGATCATGTTCAGGACGCGATAGCGGCTCATGGGTGCTCCGTGGGCTGTTGCGCCCGGTGTGTCATGCTTCGCCGGTTCAGCCCAGCGCCTCGAACCGGCCGGGGCCGCGCAACGCGCGCAGCACCCCGTCGGCGATTCCGAAATGCAGTCCGGTCAGGGTCAGTTTCCCCGCCGCCTCGCGCTCGGCGATCCAGGGGAAGGTGCGCAGGTTGTCGAGCGACAGCCGGACCACGGCTTCTTCCGACAGCTGTTCCGCGTCTTCCGGAGCGCAGGCCTCGCAGACACGACGGACGGTCGGCGTCCCCTGGGCGATCCAGGGGGCGACGAAGTCCTGACAGTCTGCGGGGGCGCCGCCGCGCATCGCCGCGACGCCGCCGCACAGGGCATGGCCCATGACCACGATGCGCTCGACCTGCAGCACCTTGACCCCGAACTCCAGCGCCGCCGAGACCCCGTGCAGATGGCCGTCCGGCTCATAGGGCGGCACCAGGTTGGCGACGTTGCGCACCACGAACAGCTGGCCGGGCGCGGTGTCGAAGATCAGGGCCGGGTCGGCGCGGCTGTCGGAACAGGCGACGACCAGGGTGTGGGGTCTCTGGCCGTCGGCGGCCAGAGCCTCGTACTGGGCCTTGGCCTCGGCCCAGTGGCCTTCGCGGAAACGGGCGTAACCCTTCAACAGGGCGTCTGCGGATTCTTCTGCCATGGGTTCCGTATAAGCAATCCTCCCCCCTTGGGGGAGGGGGACCGCGTAGCGGTGGAGGGGGCGGACTTCAAGCGCCGGTATCGCGGGCCGGCCCCCTCCACCACGCTGCGCGCGGTCCCCCTCCCCCGGCGCTCCGCTAGGGGGAGGAATGGAAGAACGCATGGATGCGTTCGGCCAGGGGCTGGCTGATGCCGTCCACCTTCATCAGATCGACGACCGCCGCGCGGCCGACACCCTTGGCTGAGCCGAAGGCGTGCAGCAGGGCCTTCTTGCGGCCGGGACCGACGCCTTCGATTTCGTCCAGCGGGTTCTTCTTGATGTCCATGGAGCGGCGTTTGGCGTGGGCGCCGTTGGCGAAGCGGTGGGCCTCGTCACGCAGCCGCTGGATGTAATACAGCGCCGGAGACTTCAGCGGCATCATGAAGGGCGGCTTGCCGGGCATGAAGAAATGCTCCTTGCCCGCGTCGCGGTCCGGACCCTTGGCCACGCCCACGACGGTGATGTCGTCCAGACCCAGATCGGCCATCACGGCGACCACTTCGGCCAGTTGTCCCGCCCCGCCGTCGATCAGCAGCAGGTCGGGCCGCACGACCTCCTCGCCGGCCTCCTCTTCCTTCACCAGACGGCCGAAGCGGCGGCGCATGACCTCGCGCATCATGCCGTAGTCGTCGCCGGGGGTCAGGTCTTCGCCGCGGATGTTGAACTTGCGGTACTGCGACTTCTGGAAGCCCTCGGGTCCGGCGACGACCATGCCGCCGACCGCGTTGGTCCCCTGGATGTGCGCGTTGTCGTAGATCTCGATCCGCTCAGGCCGGGCGTCGAGGCCGAAGGCTTCGCAGACCTCGTCGAGAATCTTGCCTTGGGCCGACCCCTCGGCCAGCCGACGGCCCAGAGCCTCGCGGGCGTTGGTCAGGGCGTGGTCGACCAGTCCCTTGCGGTCGCCCCGCACGGGTTTTTCGATGGAGACCACCCGCCGCCCATCCGACTGTTTGGCCATCATGGAGAAGGCCTCTTCCAGCAGCTCCTTCTCGAACGGAACGACGTTGGACAGGATCTGCCGCGGCACCGGCTTGTCCTCGTAGAATTGGCCCAGGAAGGCGGCGAGGATTTCGGGATCGGTGTCGGCCCGGTCCACGCGCGGGAAATAGGCCCGCCCGCCCCAGTTCTGGCCGGCGCGATAGAAGAACACCTGCACACAGGCCTGACCGCCCTCGCTGAACAGGGCGAAGACGTCGGCCTCGGCGACGTTCTCGGCCCCGACCGAGTTCTCCATGGCGATGGCCGAAAGGGCGCGGATGCGGTCGCGCACGCGGGCGGCCTGTTCGAAGTCCATGTCGTCCGACGCCGCCTGCATCTCGCTCGACAGACGGCCGATCACGGCCCGTGACTTGCCGCGCAGGAACTGCTCCGCCTCTCCGACCAGCTCGCCGTAGTCCTCAAGGCTGATCAGGCCGGTGCAGGGCGCCGAGCAGCGCTTGATCTGGTGCAGCATGCAGGGGCGGGTGCGGGTCTCGTAGACGGTGTCCGAACAGGACCGGAGCAGGAAGGCCTTCTGCAACGTGGTCAGGGTCCGGTTCACCGCCCAGGTCGAGGCGAAGGGACCGAAATAGTCGCCGGGAATCGTGTGCGCCCCGCGATGCTTCCTGACCTGCGGCGCCCGATGGTCGCGGCGGATCATCAGCTCGGCGAACGACTTGTCGTCGCGCAGCACCACGTTGAAGCGCGGCTTCAGCTTCTTGATGAAGTTGGATTCCAGCAGCAGCGCCTCGGTCTCGGACGCCGTGACCACCAACTCCATCGACCGGGTCAGGGACACCATCAGCCCGATACGCTGGGTGTGGAACCGGCCCTGCGCATACTGGAGGATGCGCTTCTTCAGCGACCGCGCCTTGCCGACATAGAGGCAGGCCCCGTCCTCGCCGTACATGCGATAGACGCCGGGCTTGTCCGGCGCGCGCCGGGCCTCGTCGCGGATCAGGTCCGCGGCCTGAAGCGCGGACCCGTCGCCGGAAATCGATTCGTCGCCTGCGGCCATCGCGCCAATATAGGGCGCGGTCGGGCCGCCCGCGACTAGCGCAGTTCCGGGTGACGCGCCTCGAACACCCGGAAGTCATCGCCCGCGTCGATGTCGCGCGCCCTGGCCCGGTCGATGTCCTCGCGCCCGCCCGCATCCCCCAGCGCCAGCCGGGCCAGACCACGGCCATAGAGCGAAGGCACCTGGTTCGGGGCGCCGGCCAGAGCCGTCTCGTAGTCGGCCTTGGCCGCCTCGTAACGGCCGAGGTGCAGCAGGACCATGGCGCGGCTGTCGATGACGAACTCGGCCTCGGCCAGATTGGCCAGAGCGGCTTCGCAGTCCGCCAGCGCCTGTTCCAGGTCGAAGCCCAGCGTCGCCTGCGACCAGCAGACGTTGTTGAACAGCACCGGGTCGCCGGCCGCCGCCTGACGCAGCAGGGCGTAGTCGGCCCGGGCGCCGGCTTCGTCGCCGGAACGGATGCGGGCCTCGGCGCGCCGGGTGCGCAGCGTGAAGTCCTCGGGGGCGGCGGCGACGGCCGCGTCCAGGGCGGGCAGGGCGCGCGCCGGCTGATCCGCCTGGGCCGCCAGCTGCGCGTGCAGCATCAGGGCGCCGAGATCGACATTGGATTTCTCCAGCATGCCGTCGATGACGGCCTGGGCCTCGGCATCGCGGCCCAGCTTCATCAGGGCGCGGATCTCGCCGTACTTGCCGCCGGGCCAGGACGGGACAGCCGCCTGTATGGCCCGGTAGTCGTTCAGGGCGCGGTCGGCGCGGCCGGTCTGGTAATAGGAAATGGCCCGGCCGTTCATGGCGTCGGCGTCAGAGGGATCGAGGCGCAGCGCCACGCTGTAGCTGACGATGGCGTCGTTGTAGCGGCCTTCAAGGATGGCGACGCCGCCCTGACCCTTCAGCGCCTCGACATCGGCGGGATCCAGATCGACGGCGCGATCGTAATCCTCGCGCGCACCGGCGTAATCCTCGCGGGCGATGCGCACCGCGCCCCGGCGCAGCAGCGGCTTGATGTTTTGCGGTTCCAGATCGACGGCGCGGTCCAGCAGGCCCTGGGCCGCCTCATAATCCTCCACCGCGATCAGGTCGTCGGCCCGTTCCATCAGGTCGTCCACGTCGGTGGTCGAGGTGTCGTTGCGCGCGCGGTCGGCCTCGGTCGCGCGATAGCCGGCGGGCGCCCGCACCCGCGCGGGAGCGGTCAGGGGGCTGGCCTGACGCGTGCGGGCCTCGGCCATGTTCTCGGCGCTGACCTCGGACACCAGGGACCGGGTGGCGCTGGTCATGGTGACGACGCCGCCGCTCAGGGTGGTCCGGCGTTCGACCCGATGGCCGCCGCCCTCGATCACCGCATCTGAGCCCTCAAGCCGGAAGCCCTCGCCGCCGTAGGGCAGGGTCACGGACACGCTGGCCACGACATAGCTGGGGTGTTCGACGGCGTAGGGCGCGTCCTTCCATTCGGCGAACTCGTCCTTGCGCTCGGGCGAGGTCGCCAGCTCCAGCCCCGAGTTGGGGATCGACAGCGAGCGGCCGCCAGGCGCCGCGGCCCAGGCCAGCTGGACCTCGCCCGTCATGACGAAGGTGAAGCTGTTGGCGGCGTCGTCATAGCGGGTGCCGGTGGTCTCGACATCGACGCCGGGGACGAAGCTCTCCCACATGCTTTCGAGCCCCTCGTTCATCTGATCGGCGGGAACGGAGGCCATCTGGGCCTGCATGGCGGCGGCGGCGGGGCCGTTCATGATGAACTCGCCCGAGACGCGGGCCTTGGCGTCGAGACCCCGCGAGGCGTCGTAGTTCAGGGCGACGACGGCGTCGGGCCGGCTCGACGGCGGCTGGATCATGGCTTCAAGCACGGCGCCCTCGGCCCGAACGGGCAGACCCCAGCGATAGGGCGGAACCTGGATGTCCGCCAGGGCGCGATCGCCGGTCGAGGCGCCGTCGATCCAGTAGACCTGTCCATTGATCTCGGCCCGCACGATGACGTGGTCGAACCACGAGACCAGCGGCAGCTGCTGGTCCAGCCCATCGCCCAGGCGCGTGCTGACCAGGGCCGGCTCGGCCTGGACGCCCAGGGCGTGCAGCAGCGCCAGCAGCAGCACCGTCTTGCCCTTGCAGTCGCCGTAGCGGCTGCGCCAGGTTTCGTCGGCTGTGGCGGGCACATATCCGCCCTCGCCCATGGCCAGGGCCAGATAGCGGACATCGTCCTGGACCAGCCGCACCACGGCGGCGACCTGGCCCTCGATCGTCGGATTGGCCGCCTTGATGCGCGCGATCTCGGCGTTCAGGGGCGAGTCGGGCTCCAGCTGTTCGGCGCGGGCGTAGAGCGGCGCCATCAGGCTCGACAACGCGCCCCAGTCCGCGAAGTCCGTCAGCTGCAGGACGCGGGTTATCATGTAGCGGTCTGGGAGGTCGCCCGGCATCCGCAGCGGGGCCAGATCCCGCTCGTCGATCTCGATCTCGTAGCCGTCACGGGTGCGGCGCGGCTGCACGTTCCGCCACGGTTCGCTGAGGCGGAAGCGGATCGGGCGGTCGGCGGGCCAGCTGGCGCGGACGCGGTAGCGGCCGACAACGGCGCCGGGCGAGATGCTGTCCAGCGTCTCCTGGTGCGGGGCCAGGACGCCGCCGTTGTCATGCAGGGTGAAGGCCGTCTCGACGATGTCGCCGACGCGCAGGTCGCGCGGCTGCAGCGTCGCCGTCAGGACCCCGTCCAGCATGGCGGATTCCAGATTCCGCTCGCGCCGCAGGGTCTGGAACGACTGGCCGTCCAGCACGTCGATGATCTGGCCGTCGCGGATGATGTGGATCTTGTGGACCTCGAGCGTCTGCCGCGAGGGATTCCAGGCGCCGTTGATGGTGTTGGCCATCGGCAGGCCCGCCGCCGTCTGAATGCGGTAGCGGGTCTCGGTGTAGGTGTGCTCGCCCTCGGCGTCGAGGCGGATCTGGCGGTCGAACGAGAGGATGCGCACCGGGGCGCCGTCACCGGCGGGCGCGGCCTCCGGCGTCAAGGGCGTGACCCACGCCGGAGTCGGGGCGCGCTGGACATCCTGGGCGAAGGTCGGACCGGCGAGGATCAGGAACGCGGCCGCGATCCAGACAAGCAGAACTCTCATGCGAACAATCCCCCGGAGACAACCGAGACTTAGCACGGAAAATCCGGGCGTCTTCAAGGCTCCGGCCTGGACTCAGGCGCGGCGGACCAGCAACACCCCGCCGACGACCAGCGCCACCCCCGCGATGCGGGTCAGGTTCAGCGGCTGCTGCGGCACGCCGAAGGCGCCGAAATGGTCCAGCGCGAGGCTGAGGATCAGCTGCCCCGCGACCATCAGGGTGATGGTGGTGGCCACGCCCAGACGGGGCACGCCCCAGGTGGCGGCGACCACGAAGATCGCGCCGCACAGCCCGCCGAACCAGGCCCAGACAGGCAGGGCCTTCGCCGCCGCCATGTCGGGCCGCGCCTGCAGGCTGAGCGCCAGAATGCCCAGCGCCACCGTGCCGACGAGGAAGGACATGAAGGCCGCATTCACCGGCGAGCCGACGGCGGTCATCATGCGGGCGTTGATCGGGGCCTGAAGAGCAGTGGCGGCGCCGGCGAGGGCGACGAGAAGCATGGTGAAGATCATCGGGTTCATGCCCACTCGCTAGCATGACTGATTGCGCCGCGCGCGCTTGAACAGCGGCCTCGCGGCCTATATTGCCGGGCCACGAAACAGGAGCTCCCCCATGCTGGCCATCGGCGTCATCTTCGGCTTCATCGCCGTGCTTGCGATCATCAACGTCGTCGAGTTCGGCCGGGTTGACTGACACCCCCATGCGCGGCGTGGCGCTGGTCACCGGCGGCGCGCGGCGGATCGGCCGGGCCATCGCCCTCAGGCTGGCCGGCGCGGGGTTCGATGTCGCGATCCACTGCGGCGCATCGCGTGACGAGGCCGAGGCGACGGCAGAGGCCGTGCGCGCGCTGGGCCGCCGCGCGGCGGTGGTCCAGGCGGACCTGACTGATGAAGCCGAGGTGCGGACGCTGGTCCCGGCGGCGGTCGAGGCGCTCGGCCCGCTGACCGTGCTGGTCAACAACGCCTCGGTGTTCGAGGACGACCGTGTCGGCGGACTGTCGCGCGAGACCTGGGACCGGCACATCGAGACCAATCTGCGCGCGCCCATCGTGCTGGCCGAGGCCTTCGCGGCCCAGGCGCCGGATGGATCGTCGATCGTCAATCTGCTGGACCAGCGGGTGCTGAAGCCCGATCCCCGCTTCTTCTCCTACGCCCTGTCGCGCAACGGCCTGTGGTGGGCGACGCGGACCCTGGCCCAGGCTCTGGCGCCGCGCATCCGGGTCAACGGCGTCGGTCCCGGCCCGACCCTGCCCTCGATCCACCAGACCCCTGCCGATTTCGCCGCCGAGGCCGCCGCCACGCCTCTGGCTCGCGCCGGCAGCCCGGAGGCCGTGGCCGACGCGGTGCTGTGGCTGGTGGACGCCGACCTCGTGACCGGCCAGATGATCGCCGTCGACGGCGGCCAGCATCTGGCCTGGCAGACCCCCGATATTCAGGACTGAGCGATGGCCCATCCCACCGTCACGCCGTTTCCGCAGTCCGACGCCCCCCGGCTGGAGGGCCTGACCGTCTTCGTCCGCGGTCTGCGCATCGAGGCCGGCATCGGCGTCTATGACCATGAGCACGGGCGGCTGCAGCCGCTGGTGATCGATGTGTCGCTGGACCTCGGCGCCCATCCGGTCGAGCGGCTGGGCGACACTATCAACTACGAGACGGTGGCCGAGGCCGCCCGCGCCATCGCGGCCGAGGGCCATGTGGGGCTGGTCGAGACCTTCGCCGAACGGCTGGCCATGGCCTGTCTGAAGGACCCGCGTGTGCGCCGCACCACCGTGCGCATCGAGAAACCCGGCGCCCTGGCCGGCGCCGAGGCCCCCGGCTGCGAGTTGACCTGGGTCCGCTAGGCCGTTGCGCTGACGCGGTCGTCCCGTCATTGTCGAACCATAACGCGGCGCCGGTTGCGGCCCGCTCCAGAGGTGACCGATGGCCGAACCCGGCGATCAAAATCCGGACGACGATCACGAGGTCGGCTTCTTCTCGGCCGAGGCCCTGGCGGGCCGCTCCCGTGTGCCGGAACCCGAGCCCGAGCCGGAACCGGAGCCCGAGGAAGAGCCCGAGCTCCAATTCGACGCCCCCGATCCTGAGCCGGAGCCCGAGCCTGAACCTGAGCCCGAGTGGCGGGAGCGGGTCAGCCAGGCCGACACCGCCATGCGCGGCGATCAGCGTTTCGGCCGGCGCAAGGCGAAGGGCGTCGAGGGCTCGACGAGCCTTTACGCCACCTACGCCCTGATCCTGCTGGCCGTGCCGACCGTGGGCGTCTCGGCGGTTCTGGCCCTGCTGTCCGTTCTGGGCCGCGAAGGGCCGTCCGATCCCGTGGCGCGCAGCCACTTCGTCTTCCAGCAGCGGACCCTCTACATCGCCGCCCTTGTGGCCGTGCTGGGCGCGGTGCTCATCATCATCGGCCTGGGCGTGTTCGTACTGTTCGTCCTGGCCATATGGATGATGGCGCGGGGCGCCGTCGGTGTCATGAAGCTGAAGGCCGACAAGCCGATCGCCGATCCCCGCAAGTGGCTGTTCTAGGAGCGACCCGATGACGGATAACCAGCCCCGGTTCGGCGGCCATGAAGCCGAGGGCAAGCCTGCGGCTGTCGCGGCCTGGGCGCTCTACATCCTGTCGATCCCCAGCGCGGCCCTGCTGGCGGTGGTGGGGCTGGTCGTCGCCTACGCCTCGCGGGACGCCGCCCAGGGCATGGCGCGGGCCCATATCGAGGCCCAGATCGCCCTGTTCTGGTCGGTCTTCTGGTGGCACGTGGCCGCCATCGTCGGGATCATCGTCAGCATCCCGCTGATGGTCGTGGGCATCGGCTTCCTGACCCTGATCGTCTGCGGCCTGGCGCTGTTCGTGCTGCAGATCTGGTTCACGGTGAAGAGCATTCTGGGCGTCGTGGCCCTGATGCAGGATCGCGCGCCGATCTAGAGCCCTACGGCGCGCCCATCTTCGCGGCGCCCTCGGCCATCTCGATCATGTTGAAGCGCATGCCGCCGGGGATCTCCATGTCGCCGGGTTTCATGTCGGCCGGACAAGGGCCCTCGAACACGCCCTCGGCGGTCATGGCGACGGTGCGGTTCATGTGCGCCACCGCGGCGCCCGTCGTGGTGGACGTCATGACGTTGGTGTAGCCGGTGTTCATGTCGCCGCTGATCCGGCCCTCGGTGGTCGTCGTGCCGCCTTGCGTGATGGTCGAGGCGCAGACGGCGCGGTAGCTGAAACCGCCGCCGGGCAGGGCCTTGGTTGTGTTTTCCTGACAGGCGCCGGCGCCGGCCTGCGAGCCGATGACGCTCATCTTCTCCTGCATCGCCGCATCGACGCACAGGCGCGAGGTTCCGACCGGGCCTTCGCCCGTCGTGGTGATGCGCCACAGGCCGGGCTTGAGACGGGGCGAGCCGGTGGCGTCGGCCTTGCGCGCCGCGGGCGAGCCGTTATCGGCGCCGGGGGCGGCGGCGTTTTGAGGCTGGGGCTCCTCCTTCTGGCCGCAGGCGGCGAGGCCGATCGCGAGGGTGAGGACTGGGACGGCGGCGATCAGGGTCTTGGTGCGCATCGTGGTCCCTCCCATATGCGGCGGAACGCTATCGCGCCTCGCGCCTTCGAAGTGACGATACACCGACAGGAGCCCTTGATGACCCCCTTTCGCGACCTGCCTGACGAGCAGCGGTTCGAGCAAGGCTTCGGCAGCCCCGTGGGCGAAGAGGCCCTGGTGTTCTGCGACTACGCCGTGCGCGGCGACACGCGCGCATTGCTGCATGTCGAAGCCGACCCGTCGCTGCGCGGCACGGGCGCGGCGGGCCGCTTTATGGAAAGCTTGGCGGCCCATGCCCGCGCCGAAAACCTGAAGCTTCAGCCCGTCTGCAGCTACGCCGTCGCCTGGCTGAAGCGGCATCCGGATTTCAGCGATGTCGTCGCCTAACCCCCGCCATAGCCGCCGATGATCGGCAATACCTCGCCGGTGATGTAGCTCGACATCTGGGGCGAGGCGAGGAAGACGAAGGCGGGGGCGATCTCCTCCGGCTGGGCCGGGCGCTTCATCACCGTCTGGCTGCCGAATTTCGAGGCCTTGTCCGGGTCCTTATCGGCTGGGTTCAGCGGCGTCCACACCGGCCCCGGCGCCACCACGTTCACCCGGATCCCGCGCGGCGCCAGATGCGTGCCCAGCGAGCGCGCGAAGGCGTGGATGCCGCCCTTGGTCAGGGAATAGTCCAGCAGATCCTTGTTGCCCATGATGCCCGTGACCGAGCCGGTCATGACGATGGCCGCGCCCGGCTTCAGGTGCGGCATGGCCGCCTTCACCAGGTTGAAATAGCCATAGAGATTGGTCTTCAGCGTCCGGTCGAAATGCTCCGGCGTCAGGTCCTCGAAGGCCGTGACGTGCTCCTGGAACGCCGCGTTGGGCACCACCACGTCCAGCCGGCCGAAGGCTTTCACCGCCGCGGCCACCGCCTGCTCGCAGAAGGCGGGATCGGCCACGTCGCCCTGCACCACGATGGCGCGGCGGCCCTCGGTCTCGACGGCGGCCTTCGTCTCCCCGGCGTCTCGGTCCTCGTCCAGGTGACAGAGGGCGACGTCGCAGCCCTCGCGCGCGAACAGCACCGCCACCGCCCGGCCGATGCCGGAGTCGCCGCCGGTGATGATGGCGGCTCGGCCCTCCAGCTTGCCCGACCCCTGCCAGAAGGGCGCGTCGTACATCGGCGCGGGGTCGAGCCGGAACTCCTCGCCCGGCTTCCTCTGATGCTGTTTGGGGAAGGGCGGTTCGGGGTATTTGCGCGCCCCGGCCTGAACCGCCTCTTGCTTCGGTTTCTTGCCCTTCTTCGCCTTGTCCTTCGCGTCGATGGGCGCCTGGATCGCGCGCGCCTTCGCGGCGGTCTTCTTCGCCTCGGCTTTCAAGGTCGTCTTGTCTTTGGCGGGCATGGGCGGCTCCTGGAAGGGTCCGCAATCAACCAGCCGCCCGGCCCGGAGTTCCCGCTAGACGATGCGCCCGACGATGGCGCGCAGGGTCTCGCCCTTGCCCGGCAGGTCCGCCGCCAGCCGCCCGGCCAGCTCGCGCGCGCCCACCGGATAGGCGTCGCCGCCCTCGGCGATCTCGCGCGCCATGGCGGCGGCGGTCAGCAGCGCCTTCTCCAGCGCCTCGACCTGTTCGACCGCCAGCATCCGCGCCTCGGCCTGCAGCCGTCTGACCCGCTCGGCCGTCGTCGCCGGCGGCTTCATCAGGTCGTAGACTTCGCTCTCGGCCGAGACGAGGCGCAGGTCGGGCTTGGACGACTTGGGCATGGGAACACCTTTCGAACCTGTGCAATGCGGAGCGAGTCCGCACGTTCCAGCCGTCGGCGCCGTTTCGCCGCATTTCCACAGCTGTGGCCGGCGCACATCAGGAGACGCCGTCGCGCCCGGTTTACAGGCCCACTCGCGCGGCTAATCTGCGCCGGCCGCATTCGCGCGGCGACCGGGGGATCAAGTCAGTGTTTGTAAAGTGGATTTCGCGCGCCGTTCTGGCGGCTGGACTGGGGGCGGCCCCGGGCTGCGCCACAGTGCCGACCTATGAGGGCGTCACCGCCGATGCGCCCGGCGCCGATGTGCGGTTCATCAAGGGCTATGACGCCCAAGGCGCCTATGGCGTGTCCGGCAGCCAGACTTTCGCCGTGGCGCCTGATGAATTCTGCGACGGGGTCAAGCAGGTCGCCTACCTCACCTGGACCGACGGTCAGGCGAAGTCGGTGCGCTTCAAAGCCGACGAGACGGTCTATCTGTGGGCGGCGTCCACCTATTTCGTGGGCAGCGGCGGCACGATGCAGGCGACCGGGTGCCGCAACCTGGTGCGCTTCACGCCGCGCGCCGGTCATGCCTATGACGTCCGCCAGGCCAGCCTCTACGGCAGCCCGAGCTGCACCCTGACGGTCACCGACACCACCACCGGCCAGCCGGCCGAAGGAGCGGAGACGGTGCGTCTGCTGCAATGCCGGCAGAGGCCCCGCGCGTCCTGAGCTACCCGTCGTTCCGGCCGTCCACGTCGCGGACGGGGACGGCGGCGAGGTCGAAATCCTGAAACAGGCGGGCGTTGAGGGTGACGCGCGCCGGCCAGGTCCGGCCGTCGAATTCGAGGTCCGGATTGGTGGCGTGGACGGTGCAGCCGCAGACCGCACAGTGGAAGAAGGTCATCGTCCGGTCGCCCCACTGATAGCTGGTGAGTTGATCGGGGCTCAGGTCCAGCGTTACCTCATCCGGCGCATAGTAGGCCGCCAGCGTGCCGCGTTTGGTGCAGGTGGAGCAGGTGCAGCGGGTGACGCTGTCCGGCGCGGGCGCGCTGAACCTCTGGGCGCCGCAATGGCACGAGCCCTGGATCACTTGAGTTTGGCGATCAGGGCCTGGGCCGCCGCCGGATTGCGGACTTTCGCGCCGGCGATGAAGTAGGCGAACACGTCGCCGCGTTCGGCCCAGGCCTTCGCCCGTTTGGCGATGGCGTCGAGCTCAGTCGAGGTCATGCCGGTCGGCTCGTCCTCGCGGCTGGACATCAGGCGGGCGTAGGTGAAGTCGGCTGTGGGCTGGTCGATGCGGGGCCACTCGGGCGCCTCGTCATCCTCGGCATAGACGATGGCGCAGCCGTACTTCGCCGCCAGATCATAGAACTGCTGCGTGTCGAAGGTCGGGCTGCGGACCTCCAACGCGTGCCGCAGGCGCAGGCCGTCCAGCTCCTTCGGCAGCAGCTTCAGGAAGCCCTCGAAATCGACCGGATCGAACTTCTTGGTGGCCATGAATTGCCAGTTGATGGCGCCGAGCTTGGGCCCCAGCAGGGTCAGGCCCTGATTCAAAAATTTGTCGAAGCTCTCCTTGCCCTCGGACAGGATTTTCCGGTTGGTGCAGAAGCGGCTGGCCTTGACCGAGAAGACGAAGCCGTCGGGTGTCTCGTCGCGCCATTTCATCCAGCTGTCGGGCTTGAAGCTGGAATAGTAGGTGCCGTTGATCTCGATGGAGGTCAGTTTGCTGGACGCGTATTCCAGCTCGCGCTTCTGCACGAGGTCGGCCGGATAGAAGACCCCGCGCCAGGGCTCATAGGTCCAGCCGCCGATGCCGATGTGGATGGGGTGGGTCATGAGCTAACCTTCGGGGTTGTCGTGCCAGTCTTCGCTGCAGTGACGGAAGCGAAGGATGCGAATGACATCATCGTCGATGGCATAGACGATGATGTGGGAGCGGTGAATCAGGATGCGCAGAGGTTGGTTGAGGCCCTGTCGCTCCGGAGCGAGCCTTGGAAACTCGAGCAATCGGCTCGTCGCCACCTTAAGCCCATCGGCATAGTCTTCGGCCGCCTTCCGGCCGAAAGTCAGAATGCCGTACAGCTGGATATCGACCAGGTCGGCTTCCGCCGCTCGTGAAACGATCAGCCGCACGCCTTATGCGGCTTTGGACTGCGACCGGGCGAGCGCCTTCTTTCTGGCGTCCGCGAAGATTTCGTCCAGAGTCCGCTCGCTGAACCCGGACGCGTAGGCCTCATCCACCAGCCGCTGCATGTTGGCGATCTTCTCGGCCCTGACCTGCTCGCGGCGGATCAGGTCGCGGACCACGTCGGACGAGTTGGCGTAGCGGCCGTCTTTCGTCTGCTCCTCGACCCAGGCCTTCATCTGATCGGGCAGGGAGATGTTCATTGTGGCCATGGTGCGCTCCTGTGCCTGACAGGGTCTACGCCTTGGCAATCCTTGTCAATGTGGAGCATCATCCGTCAGGAAGCGGAGCGAGGCGACGGCGGCTTCCGCGGCTTCCAGTCCGTTGCCGAAGCCGCTGGAGGCGATCACCGCGGTGCGCTTGCCATCGCTGACCACGGCCCAGAGGCATTCGCCCCCGGCGGCGTGGAAGCCGGTTTCGGGATCGCTGATCCCGCAGCTGATGACGGCGCGCAGGCCGGGGTTGCTGTTGACCCGGAAGGATTCGACCTCGACCGGCATGAAGCGGCCGTAGGTGGTCATCAGCTTGCCGTCGGCGTTGCGGACGAAGCCGGCCTCTTCCGCAGCGACGGCGTCCAGCGCCCCCTCATGGACCTCGACGTTGAAGAGGTCGCGCATGAATTCTTCGGCGGCGGGGTCGAATACGGTGACGCAGCGCGACCCCGGCTCTTCGCCGCAGGGGCGGGTCTGCAGGCTGGAGGCCTTGTCGAAGGTGACGCCGAGTGCCGTGGATGGCTCGGCCGGCGTCCGCGTTTGTGCTTCCGGAGACTGGCCCGATCCGCCGGCGAGGGCGGCCTGCTGGCAGCCTGCGATCCCCAATGCGGCCACCGCCGCGATGACGCTCCACGCCTTCATGACCGACCTCCCGAGCCTGTTCCGGCCGAGCTTCCGCCCCTCGGGCGGGAGGATCAATAGGCGAAGTCGCGGTACAGGCGGCTAAGGTCGCCGCCCCATTCGCCGTTGTAGAGGGCCAGCAGGCGCTCGGCGGGGGTGATGCCGCTGTCGGCGATATCTTCGAGCTCCGACAGATAGCCGCGCTCGTCGACCATGCCGCCGCTGAAGCGGGCCCGGTTCTTCAGGCCTTCGCGGGCGATGTGGACCATGTCCTTGGCCACGTCCTGGACCGTGCGACCCGCGACCTCGGCCTTGAGACCCAGACGGGTGACGTCGCGGCGCAGGCGCTCGTGATCCTCGACATCCCAGTCCTTGACCAGGTCCCAGGCGGCGGCCAGCGACGGGGCGTCATAGAGGACCCCGGCCCACAAGGCCTGAAGAGCGCAGATGCGGCTCCACGGCCCGCCGTCGGCGCCGCGCATCTCCAGATACGACTTCAGCCGCACTTCGGGGAAAAGCGTGGTCAGGTGGTCGTTCCAGTCCTTCTTGGTCGCCCGCTCGCCCGGCAGGACGTCGTCGAAGCCGTCGGCCATGAAGGTGCGGAACGAGCGGCCCGACAGATCGACATAGGTCTCGCCGCGCTTGGCGAAATACATGGGGGTGTCGAGCGCATAGTCGGCGTAGCGCTCATAGCCGAAGCCGTCCTGGAAGACGAAGTCGAGCATGCCGGTGCGGTCGGGATCGGTGTCGGTCCAGACATTGGCGCGGGCTGTCAGGAAGCCGTTCGGCTTGCCCTCGGTGAAGGGCGAGTTGGCGAACAGGGCCGTGGCGATGGGCTGCAGCGCCAGACTGGTGCGGAACTTGGCCACCATGTCGGCTTCGCTGTCGAAATCGAGGTTCGACTGGATGGTGCAGGTGCGCAGCATCATGTCGAGGCCGAGCTTGCCCTTCTTGGGCATGTAGCTGCGCATGATGACATAGCGGCCCTTGGGCATGACCGGCACGTCCTCGCGGCGCCACATCGGATCGAAGCCCGCGCCGATGAAGCCGAGGTTCAGCTGGTCCGCGACCTGCTTGACCTCCATGAGATGCTGGCCGGTCTCGTTGCAGATGTCGTGGACGTCCTTCAGCGGGGCGCCGGACAGTTCGAACTGGCCGCCGGGCTCCAGGCTGATGGAGGCGGTCAGGCCCTCGGTGTTCTTGCGCTCCAGCGCGATGACATGGCCGGCCTCCTCGACCGGGGTCCAGCCGAAGCGTTGCAGGCCTGTCAGCATGGCCAGGATGCCGCTGTCGCCGTCATAGGCGGGGCGGCGCAGGGTCGTGCGGTCGAAGCCGAACTTCTCGTGCTCGGCGCCGATGCGCCACTGGGCACGGGGTTTGGCGCCTTTCGACATGGCGCCGATCAGGTCGTCACGGGTCAGCGGCGCGTCAGTCATCAGGAACCCCTCTTGTGGCGGCTAGATGGGCGGGGAAAGGCCCGGACTCAAGGGGGTGATTATTTTCCCTAACGCTCCACGCGCGGCGTGTCGCTGCTTGAGGGAGATCAACGATCCCAGTCGCCGATGGCGGCCTGCCACAGGGTCAGGGCGGCGGCGGCGGCGGTGTCCGCGCGCAGGATGCGGGGGCCGAGCGATACGGCGGTGGCGAAGGGCAGGGCGCGCAGGCGGGCGCCTTCCTCCGGCGTGAAGCCGCCCTCGGGGCCGATCAGGATGGCCCAGGGCCCGGCGCCGGCGGATTGCAGGGCGGCGATGGCCGGGGCGCCGCCGGTCTCGTCGCAGAACATCAGGCGGCGCGAGGCGTCCCAGCCGTCGAGCAGGGCGTCGAGCTTCACCGGATCATCGATGGGCGGCACGTCCATGCGGCCGGTCTGTTCGGCGCTTTCCTCGGCGATGGCGTCGAGCCGGTCGAGGCGCAGGTGCTGCGGCTGGGTGCGGGCGGTGGTGATCAGACGGATGCGCGCGGCGCCCAGCTCGGTGGCCTTCTCGACCGCGAACTCCAGCGCCGACTTCTTCACCGTGGCGATCAGCAAATGGACGTCGGGCGGATGGGTCTGGGCCCTGACCTGCTCCTCGGCGCGCAGGATCGCGCCCTTCTTCAACACCTCGGCGACGGAGGCCCGCCACTCACCGTCGCGGCCGTTGAACACCAGCAGTTCATCGCCCGCCTTCAGTCGCATCACCTGGGTCAGGTAACGCGACTGGTCGAGGGTCGGCGCGACGGCGGCGCCTGGAGCGAGGGCGATGGTGACGTGAAGCCGGATCATCCGGCCAGCCTAGCCAGTCGTGTCAGGGCTGTCTGCCCGCAGACACGGTAACTCAGGCGGGCGTTAAGCGCGATTGTTCCCGCCAAGGTAGCTTGGCCGTATATCCCGGTTAACATATCAGTGTAATTTATGCGGGCGGGAGGTCAGGCTCATGGCCCGCGTCATCTATGCGATCATAAGGGCGGACGGCTGCTGGCGCGTCATTTGCGAACGACGGCGGATCGGCCGCTACGACACCTGCGAACAGGCGGCTCTGGCGGCGGTGGCCCTGGCCAGGCAGGCGTCCGAGGACAATCACGCCTCGGAAGTGCTGCTGCAGGACAAGGCCGGCGAACTGTGGCCCGTCGCCCAATTCGACCCCGTCGGCTTCTGCAGCCCCATCGAGAGCGCGCTCGAGGCCCTGGCCGCGAACGATCACAGGGCGGCGAGATAGGCCGCTACAGCGTGCGCGCGATCAAGAGCTTCATGATCTCGTTGGTGCCGCCGTAGATGCGCTGGACGCGGGCGTCCTTGTACAGCTGGGCGATCGGGTACTCGTTCATGTAGCCGTAGCCGCCGTGGAGCTGGAGCATCTCGTCGATGACCTCGCCCTGGATGTCGGTGACCCAGTATTTGGCCATGGAGGCGGTGGCGGCGTCGAGCTGACCCTTGAGGTGCAGGCCCATGCAGTGGTCGACGAAGACCTTGGCGACGGTCAGTTTCGTCTTCACCTCGGCCAGTTTGAACTGGGTGTTCTGGAAGTCGATGACGCGCTTGCCGAAGGCCTTGCGCTCCTTGACGTATGCGAGGGTCTCCTGAAGCCCGCGCTCGGCGGCGGCGACGCCCTGGATAGCGATGTTCAGACGCTCCTGCGGCAGCTGCTGCATCAGGTGGATGAAGCCCTGGCCCTCGGTCCCGCCGATGATGTTCTCAGCCGGCACCTTCACGTCGTTGAAGAACAGCTCGGAGGTGTCGTTCCCCTCCATGCCGATCTTGTGCAGGTTGCGGCCGCGCTCGAAGCCCTCGGCGCCGTCGGTCTCGACGACGATCAGGGAGGTGCCCTTGGCGCCTTCCGACGGGTCGGTCTTGGCGACGACGATGATGAAGTTGGCCAGCTGGCCGTTGGTGATGAAGGTCTTGGACCCGTTCACCACATACTGGTTGCCCTGCTTGATGGCGGTGGTCTTGACCCCTTGCAGGTCGGAGCCGGCGCCCGGCTCGGTCATGGCGATGGCGCCGACCAGTTCGCCCGACACCAGACGCGGCAGCCAGCGCTGCTTCTGCTCCTCGGTGCCGTAATGCCAGATGTAGGGCATGACGATCGCGTTGTGCAGCGAGATGCCGAAGTGGTCCGCGCCCTTCCAGCCCAGTTGGCGCATCAGCACGACCTCGTGGCGATAGTCGCCGCCGAAGCCGCCATCCGCTTCCGGCATCGACAGGCCCAGCAGGCCGGCGTCGCCCGCCGCGTTCCAGAGATCGCGCGGCACGGACGAATTGGCCAGCCAGGTCTGCACCTGCTCGGGCGAGCCGTGCTCGTCGATCCATTTGGCGACGGAGTCGGAGAAGAGGGTGATCTCCTCTTCCTGCATGAAGTCGGGTTCGGGGACGTTGAGGACGTTCATGGGAGGGCTCGTTACTGAGGACTGCGGGCCGCTTCGACGACCTCGAGGATGGCGGCGATGACGGCGCCGGGCTGTTCGCGCTGGATGCTGTGGCCGCTGTCGGCGATGGTGCGGTTGACGCCGCGCGAGGACAGGGCCGCCAGCGCGTCGTGGCCGCCGTTCCAGGCCGCGATGAAGGCGGGCCGCTCGGCCAAGATCTCGGCCGGGGCGTCATCGGGAATCGACGGCTTGCCCGCCGTCAGGACGACGAGGGGCAGGTCGCCGTAATCGCGGGCGGGGCTGACGACCATGGCGGCACTGGCCGGAAAATTCTCCGTCAGGGATGCGCGGGTCAGGTGGCGGTGTGGATCCATGTCAGCCATGGCGAGTGCGGCGATCAGGGCGGGCGGGAAGGTCGGCTGGGCGACCAGACAGCCTTCGGGGTCGGGCGAGGTCGTTGTCAGGCTCCCATCGGCGATGGCGGCGGCGCAGCGCCGGAGCCCGGCGACAGCCTCGGCCATGTCGGCTTCGTCGATGGCCGCGCCGGTCGGCGCGACCATACGAGACACAGCGGCCTGATCCGGGATGCTGGGATCGACCAGAACCATGCCGACGACCTCGGCCCGCCGCCGGTCCGCGAACAGCAGGGTCTCATAGGACCCCATCGAGTGGCCGACGACGACCCAGGGGCCGTCTATGTTCGCCGCCGCGAGGGCGGCTTCGAGGTCCGTGGTTGTGACGTCCACGGTCTGGGTCTGATTGCTGGCGTCGCTGAAGCCTATGCCTGCGCGATCCCAGGCGCAGGCGCGGGTGGTCCGGGCCACGGTGGGCTGAACCATGCGCCAGGCCATGCTCCACGACCCCAGACCGGCGGTCAGGATCACGGTCGGCGAGCCCTCGCCCATGCAGACCAGATGGATGTCGCGGCCATCCGCCAGCCGGACGGTCTCGTCTGCGTTCATGTAAGGACGAAACGCCTGATGGGCGGGCGTTTCGTCCACGGACTGAGCATGGGCGCCAGCCGCAGCAAACAGGGCCGCGGCAGCGGCCAGGGCGGTGACGACCCTCGACATGCCCCTGCACTCCAACGTCAGATCAGAACGCCTCGGCCGACATGACCATCAGGACGTCCGCGCCGGTCTTCAGCTTGGCGAGGTGCGCGCCGGCGTCGGGCAGGATGCGCTCGACGAAGTAGCGGCCGGTCATCAACTTGTTCTCGTAGAAGGGGTCGGTCGAGCCGGCGTCGATCTGCTTCTGGGCGGCGATGGCCATCTGGGCCCAGACATAGGCCAGGGCGGTCAGGCCGAAGATGTTCAGATAGTCGGTCGAGGCGGCGCCGGCGTTGTCGGGGTTGGCCATGCCGTTCTGCATCAGCCACATGGTGCCTTCCTGCAGCTTCTTCTTGGCGTCGGCCAAGCCGTCGATGAAGGGCTTGTTGGGGCCGTCGGCGCCGTGCTCGGCCACGAAGGCGTCAATGTCGGCGAACCAGCTCATGATCGCGCGGCCGCCGTTGGCCGGCAGCTTGCGGCCCACCAGATCCAGCGCCTGGATGCCGTTGGTGCCCTCGTAGATCATGGTGATCCGTGCATCGCGCAGATACTGGGATGCCGGGAAGTGCTCGGTGTAGCCGCTGCCGCCGTGGACCTGCATGGCCAGGGACGCGGCGTGGAAACCCTTGTCGGTCAGATAGGCCTTCAGCACGGGGGTCAGCAGACCCATGTAGTCCTTGGCCTTGGTGGCGACGGCCTCGTCCTCGGACTTCTCCAGATCGGCCTGAAGCGCGGTCCAGAGGATGAAGGCCTGGCCGCCCTCGACGAAAGCGCGGGCCTCCAGCAGCATGCGGCGCACGTCGGGGTGGACGATGATCGGATCGGCGGGGCCGTCCGGGTTCTTCGGACCGGTCAGGCTGCGACCTTGCAGGCGGTCTTTCGCGAACTCGACGGCGGCTTGATAGGCGGCCGTGCCGATGGCCAAGCCTTGCAGGCCGGTGCCCAGGCGCGCCTCGTTCATGACCACGAACATGTTGTTCATGCCCCGGCCTTCCTCGCCGATCAGCCAGCCCCTGGCGCCGTCGTATTGCATCACGGCCGTCGCGTTGCCGTGGATGCCCATCTTGTGCTCGAGCCCCGCGCATTCGAGGCTGTTGCGCTCGCCCAGCGACCCGTCCTCATTGACCAGGAATTTGGGCACCAGGAACAGCGACAGCCCCTTGATCCCGGCTGGAGCGCCTTCGACGCGGGCCAGGACGGTGTGGATGATGTTGTCGGCGAAGTCATGCTCGCCCGCCGAGATCCAGATCTTCTGGCCGGTGATGGAATAGGAGCCGTCGCTGTTGGGCACGGCCTTGGTGCGGACCATGCCCAGATCGGTGCCGCACTGGGGCTCCGTCAGGTTCATGGTGCCGGTCCATTCACCGGTGGTCATCTTCGGCAGATATTTCTGCTTCAGCTCGTCCGAGGCGTTGGCGTGGATGCCGGCCCAAGCGCCCGCGGTCAGGCCCGGGTACATCGAGAAGGCGGCCGAGGCGCCGGCCGTGAACTGGCCGACCGCTGAGCCGATGACCGAGGGCATGCCCTGGCCGCCATAGGCCGGGTCCATCATCAACGAGGGCCAGCCGGCCTCGACCATCTGGTGGTAGGCTTCCTTCCAGCCCTTGGGCGTGGTGACCACGCCACCCTCGGCCCAGTGGCAGCCTTCCTTGTCGCCCGGATTGTTGATCGGGGCGATGACCTCGTCGGCGAACTTGCCGGCCTCCTCGAGGATCTGCTGGGCCAGTTCGGCGGACACGTCCTGGAAGCCCGGCTGGTTGGAGTAGCGGTCGATCTCCAGCACTTCGCTCAGGATGAAGGTCAGGTCGCGGACGGGGGCTTTGTAGGCCATGCGGCTCAGGCTCTCGCTTTGAAGGGCTGGTGATGGTGGTCGATGTTCAGCCGCGCCTTCATCAGGCTGGCGTATTCCTCGGCGCCGGGCAGGAGGTCGGGGCGGTATTCGCCCAGCTTCTCCTCCATCCAGCGGCAGGCTTCCTCAGCCGTCTCGATGGCGCCCTCGATGTCCTCGAGCTGCTGCTTCAGGGCGGCGATCTGGGCCCGGTGCTGACGCAGGGCCACGGCCATCTGATGGGCGTTGTGGTCCTTGCGGTCGTACAGATCCAGCATCGACTGGATCTCCTGCAGACTGAAGCCGATGCGGCGGCCGCGCAGGATCAGCTTCAGCCGGGCCCGGTCCCGGGCGTCATAGACGCGCGTCTGGCCCTTGCGGGCCGGATTCAACAGGCCCTTGTCCTCATAAAACCGCAGGGCGCGCGCCGTCGCCCCGAACTCGCGGCAGAGCTGGCGGATCGAATAGGTGCGGTGGTCGTCGGCGGTCGACATGCGGAATGCATAGCGCGAACTTGACGTGCACGTAAAGGGAAGGTTTCTGGGCGCATGGCGAAGAAACACGTCAACGACGCCGGAACGGCCAAACGCGACCTGCCGCAGAAGACATGCGTCGTCTGCGGTCGGCCGTTCAGCTGGCGCCGGAAGTGGGCGCGTGACTGGGATCAGGTGAAGGTTTGCTCGGACAGGTGCCGGGCCGTCAGGCCCTAGCGGACCTCGCGCGCCCGATACCAGAGAACGGGGGCCGTGATCGCCAGCAGAATCGCGTTCGTCACCGCCGGGCCGATGTCGAGGCCGAAGGCGTGGACGGCCAGCATGGCGGTTTCCAGCATGAGCAAACCGACCGAGGCGACGACCAGCAGCGGGCGGCCGGCCTTCCATGAGAACAGCGGCGCGATGACCATGAGGGCCAGCACGATCTCGGCGATGCCGAGGCCGCGGGTGAAGCTCTCGCTGACCAGGGCGGGCCAGCGCATCAGCTCGACCAGATTGGCCAAGGGCTCGGTGATCTTGGCGTAGCCGGCGGCGATGAAGAACATCGCGATCCAGCCCTGCAGCGTCCACAGGGTCAGGTTGCGATAGCTGTCGTTGAGCCGCGAGCGGCTGGGAGAGAGGACCTGAAGCGTCATTTTTGCTTTTCGGCGCCGGGGAGGACGCCCTTCTGTTCTGTAACCGTCGCGATGTCGGATCGCACTGGCTTCACCGCAAGGGGCGCCGATGTAACCGTTACCATCCGTGATCGCCTTCTGCGGTAGCTACGGGGCCGAAGCGTGACCGTATGCATAACAATCCGTAAGAAAGCGTAGCTTTTGGGTGCGCTAACGCTGGGCTCGCGGAGCCTCGCTGCTTGAGCGCGATTGCTTGCTTACCCGCAGAGGACGGTTCTGAGCGCCTCGATCCGACAGAGCTTGTCCGAGAAAAGTGACCAGTCGTCGTCGCGGGCGATGGCGGCCCAGACGGCCTCCACCTCCTCGATCAGCATTTCTTCCGGTTCTGGCCGGGCGAAGACGGGGTCTTCCAGCCGCTCGGGACGGTCGGGCGCGTGGTCGAACAGGGCGAAGCGAAAGGCGTCGAAGGCCTCGCCCTGATAGACGGCGGCGCGCGGGCCTGAGAGGGCGCGGGCCGAGGAGGCGAAGCCGCCGAACCAGTCGTGGAACAGGGGCTCCCAATGCAGCCGCTCGCCGCCATCGCGCAGGAGAGCCAGGGTGCAGTCGAGCAGGCGCTGGTCGGCGGCCTCGCCGAGGCTCTGGACGCCCAGCCGGTTCAGGAAGGCGACCCGCAGTTCGCGGATGTAGGCAGGGCCGAAGCCGTTGAGCGCCTCGGTCAGGGGTTCGGCGTCGGCGACCAGCTTCAGGCAACCAGCCAGCTGGGTCAGGTTCCAGAACACGGCCTCCGGCTGGCGCGCGAAGGCGTAGAGGCCAGTCTGGTCGAAATAGGCGGCGGTGAAGCCGGGCTCATAAGATGGCAGGAAGCGCCAGGGACCGTAGTCGAAGCTCTCGCCCGTGACGTTCAGATTGTCAGTGTTCAGCACCCCGTGGACGAAGCCCGCCGCGATCCAGCGGGCGGTCAGCCGGGCCGAGGCCTGGACGACCGCGGCGAGCAGGCCGGGTGCGTCGCCGGGTGCGACGGCGGGGTGATAGAGCGACCGCACGTGCTCGCACAGGGTCTCGATCATGTCGGCGCGGCCGAAGAAGGCGGCGCGCTGGAAGGTGCCGAAGCGGATGTGGCTGTGTGACAGCCGCACCAGCACGGCGGACCGGGTTGGGGACGGCTCGTCCCCGCGCTCCAGCGCCTCGCCGGTCTCGATCAGGCTGAAGGCGCGGCTGGTGGGCACGCCCAGCGCCTCCAGCATCGCCGCCGCCAGCACCTCGCGCACCCCGCCCTTGAGGGTCAGGCGGCCGTCGGCGGTACGGGACCAGGGGGTTGTGCCGGAGCCCTTTGTGCCGAGATCCAGCAGGCGGCCGCCCGCTGCTTGAGCGCGTTCCCGAAGCTGCGCCGCCAGGAACCCCCGCCCATCGCCGAGGTCGGGGTTGTAGGTGCGGAACTGGTGGCCGTGATAGCGCATGGCGATCGGGCCGGGCTGGCCGGGCAGGGGCTCGAAGCGGCCGAACCGGGCGATCCATTCGGCGTCGGTCAGGCTGTCGAGGCCCACGGTCGCGGCGGCGCGGTCGTTGCGGAAGCGCAGGATCGTCTGCGGAAACTCCGCCGCCCGCACCGCGTCACCATAATCGGCGCCGAGGTCGAAGAAACGCGGCTCGGGTCGATACGCGGGGCTGACGGGCATGGGCGGCAGATGCGGCCTCGCCCGCCGCCGCGCAAGGCGGTTTCGCTTGATGCGAGGCGCCCGGCGGCTATTCTGGCGACAGAGATCAGGCCGGGCGCGTCCCGGCCAGGCCGCGCCCGAGAGGGCGAATCCGGTCCGGCGTCCGTCGATAACCTGACGCCACGACAGTCCTTTCTGATCCGGAGGCCGCCGTGGCGCGCAAATTCACCCTCGACTTCCTCAAGACCGAGGCCGGGTCCGGCGCGGTCTTGGGCCTGGCCGCCCTGTCGGCCCTGGTCGTGGCCAATTCGGCGCTGGCGGACGGCTATTTCGGCTGGCTGAAGAGCGAGCAGCTGGTCCAGCTGGGGCCCCTGACCCTGACCCTGACGGTGTCGGAGTGGATCAAGGAAGGCCTGATGGCGGTCTTCTTCCTGGTCGTGGGGCTGGAGATCAAATACGAAATCCTGCGCGGCGAACTCAGCGATCCGAGGAAGCTGGCCACCCCCGTTCTGGCGGCGCTGGGCGGCATGATCGCGCCGGCGCTGGTCTATCTGGCCGTGAGCGGGCTTCTGGACGGGCCGCATCAGGGCTGGCCGATTCCGCTGGCGACGGACATCGCCTTTGCGCTGGCGGTATTCGCGATGGTGGGGCGGGGACTGCCCACGTCGCTGAGGGTGTTCTTGCTGACCCTGGCCATCGCTGACGATCTGGGGGCCATCGCCCTGATCGCCGTGCTGTTCAGCCAGGGTGTGACCTGGGGGCCGCTGGTCATCGTCGCCGGTCTGCTGGCGGCGGGCGGGCTTCTGGCCCGGTTCCGCAAGGTGCCGTCGCCGTTCTGGGTGCTGGGCTTCGGCGCCGTGTGGTGGCTGACGGTCGAGGCGGGGCTGTCGACGTCCCTGTCCGCCGTGGCCTTCGCCGCCATCGTGCCGATCCGGGCCCGGGCCGAGGATCGGCAGAGCCCGCTGCGAGAAGCCATGCATGACCTGCATCCCTATGTCGCCTTCCTGATCCTGCCTTTGTTCGCCTTCGCCAAGGCGGGTGTGTCGTTCGCCGGCCTGTCGGCGGAGCAGCTGCTGGCGCCGCTGGTGCTGGGGATCGCGCTGGGGCTATTCATCGGCAAGCAGGCCGGGGTGGTCGGCTTCGCCTGGCTGGCGGCCCGGCTGGGCTGGGGCGCGAAGCCGTCAGGCGCGACCTGGCTGCAGTTGTACGGCGTCAGCCTGCTGTGCGGCGTCGGCTTCACCATGAGCCTGTTCATCGGCGCCCTGGCCTTCCCCGGAGCCGCGGATTCGGCGGTGCAGGCCGAGGTGAAGCTGGGGGTGCTGGGCGGGTCGTTGCTGTCAGCTCTGGTCGGCGCGACGGTTCTGGCCTTCTCCGCCGGTCGAAAGCGCAAGGATTTGTCCGAAACCGCCGCCGATACTGTCGCCGAATAGGTGAATATTGACGCTAGGGCAGGGATTTCTGTCGCTTTCTCGTCACAGTGACGCCCGGGATGTGGCCGAAAACCGGCGTTAGGCTTAGCCGCTGCTTGTCGCTGACTCCGCGTTGGATTACCCCAATCATCGGAACCTTCCCGCCGCCTGAGAAGAGCGGGGAGTTTGGGATCAGGAAACGCCACGGTCGTCCATCGGCGGCCGGGCCAACGAGCCGGGAGCCGTCTATGCGCCTCAATAAACTTCTTCGCAGCACCGCGTCGGTCGCCGTCGTCGGCGCCGCCGTCTTCGGCTTCGCCGGCGTCGCGTCCGCCCAGGACGCCCAGGACCAGGAGCGCGCCACGACCGTCGACGAAATCATCGTCACGGCTCAGAAGCGTGAGCAGAGCCTGCAGGACGTGCCGATCGTGGTCACGTCCCTGTCGCAGGAAGTGCTGGAGGACGCGGGCGTCCGCGACATCAAGGATCTGCAGATCCTGACCCCCGGCATGACCGTGACCTCGACGACCACGGAAGCCTCGACCACCGCCCGCATCCGCGGCGTCGGCACGGTCGGCGACAACCCCGGCCTGGAAAGCTCGGTCGGCGTGGTCATCGACGGCGTCTACCGCTCGCGCAACGGCGTCGGCTTCGGCGACCTGGGCGAACTGGCCCGCATCGAGGTTCTGAAGGGCCCGCAAGGCACGCTGTTCGGCAAGAACACCTCGGCTGGCGTCATCAACATCATCACCGAGGCTCCGTCGTTCACGCCGGAGTTCAACGCTGAACTGACCACCGGCAGCTACGGCACGCTCGGCGCCTCGGGTTCGGTCTCGGGCCCGCTGACCGACACCCTGGCCTTCCGCGTCTACGGCGCCCGCCGGGTTCGTGACGGCTTCTACAACGTCGATCTGGGCGACGGCCCGCGCACCCTGACCGACGACGCCAACCAGGACTTCTACACTGTCCGCGGCCAGCTGCTGTGGCTGCCGAACGACAACACCTCGGTCCGCCTGATCGCCGACTATTCCGGCCGCGACGAATACTGCTGCGTCGGCGTGCAGGTTCGCACCGGCCCGACCTATCCGTTCATCGACGGCACCTCGGCCGGCACCGGACAGACGCCGCCGGCCCCCGGCTTCGGCCGCCTGCCGTTCTCGCGCACGGCCTTCTCGAACCGCGACACCGGCCAGACCATCGACGACAAGGGCGTGTCGCTGGAAGTCAACATGGACCTGCCCAGCATGGGCGCGACCCTGACGTCGGTGACCGCGGGCCGCGAGTGGTCGACGGTCAACGGCCTGGACAACGACTTCACCGGCGCCGACATCGCCTACCGCCTGGAAGACGGCGACTTCGGCACCACGATCGACAACTTCAGCCAGGAACTGCGCCTTGCCGGCGGCAACGACATGTTCGAGTGGCTGGTCGGCGCCTTCTACACGACCGAGAACATCGACCGTAACGACAGCTTCTACTTCGGCGCCGACTATTCGCCGGTGCTGTCGTTCCAGCTGTCCGCGGCGATCAACGCGATCAACCCGGCCGTTCCGGTCAGCCCGTCGATCCTGCCCTGCTTCACCCGCACCGGCCAGACGGCGCTGGGTCTGCAGCAGTGCCTGGGCACCAGCGGCGCCGTTTCCGGCGGCGGCCCGCAGTTCGGCGCCAGCCAGTCGCTGGAAGACCGCTACACGCAGTCGACGGAATCGTTCGCGGTGTTCACCAACAACACCTGGCACGTGACCGACCAGTTCGACATCACCCTGGGCCTTCGCTACACCGAGGACACCAAGGAACTGACGGGCCTGCAGACCAACTCGGGCGGCCAGCAGGCGGGCGTCTGCTCGGCCACCCTGGCCAACGCCGGCGCCATCACGACCGTTCTGGGCTCTTCGGCCTCGGCCGTCATCGGCCGGATGTGCCTGCCCTGGTCGAACCCGGCCTACAACAACCGCGTGATCGACGAGACCGCGGACGACGGCGAGTTCAGCGGCACGATCAAGGCGGCCTACCGCCTGAACGACTCGATCATGACCTATGCGTCGTACGCCCGCGGCTACAAGAGCTTCGGCTACAACATGGACCGCGTGCAGAGCGGCATCACCCCGGTGTCGTCGCTCTACTTCCCGTCGGAAAACGTGGACAGCTACGAGCTGGGCGTGAAGGCGACCCTGTTCGACCGCACCATGCTGCTGAACGTCACCTACTTCGACCAGACGTTCACCGACTTCCAGCTGAACACCTTCCTGGGCACCGCCTTCGTGGTGGAATCGATCCCGGAACTGACCTCGCGCGGCATCGACGCCGACATGGTCTGGTTCTCGCCGATCGAAGGCCTGAGCTTCCAGGGCGGCGTGACCTGGACCGACGCGGAATACGGCATGTTCACCGCCGCCGACATGGCCATCCCGGGCAACTTCCCGGGCCTGTCGCTGCTGCCGGGCGCCCGCCCGTCGTTCGCGCCGGAATGGTCGTCGACCCTGTCGATGAACTTCGAGCGTTCGGTCGGCAACGGCATGCGCTTCGGCTTCAGCCTGGCCGGCAAGTATTCCTCGGAATACAACACCGGTTCGGACCTGCTGCCCTACAAGATGCAGGACGAGTTCAGCATTCTGAACGGCCGCATCACCCTCGGCACCGACGACGACCGCTGGACCCTGGAAGCCTGGGCCCAGAACCTGCTGGACGAAGAGTACATCCAGGTCGCCTATAACGGCTTCCTGCAAGGCTCGGCCTTCCAGTCGGTTCCGACCGCCTCGGGTCCGTACGCCGGCACCTACTACAACCCCGCGCTGGACAGCCAGACGATCGACGCCTTCCTGGGCGCCCCTCGCACCTACGGCCTGACCCTGCGCTACAAGTACTGATCGGCCTTACAGCCTGATCTGACGGACCGGCCGGGGAGCGATCCCCGGCCGGTTCTGTTTTGGGGAGGGGAGGGGCGCTACCGCTCGGTCCGCGGCGCCTGGCCGGCTGAGCGCACCACCTGCCAGCCCCTGCGCCGCCTGGCCTCGATGACCGCATGCAAGGCGTCGAGGCGTTGCTCGAGGGCGGCCCGCAAGGCCGCGAGGGTGGCCGGATCGTCGTAGCCGGGAATGAAATCGCCGGTCGGACGGCGGCGGCGAGGTCGGGGCGCGGCCATGGATGGCTCCCTTCAGGAATGGCGACGACACGCGTCATCGCCGTTCCGGTGATCGGATCGGTTGGGAGGGCTGTGACGGAGCGCCGGGCCCGCGCCCGGAAGCTGAGAAGAATACCGTTTCGACGAAGGCTGACGCTCCGCGTCCGGGGTTTTGCGGCAGCGCGGGACCTGCCGGCTGTGACCCCGGCTCTATGGTGGCGCTCTTGACGCCTAAGTCCCTGCCCCCGGCGGGCGGGCCGTGCTTGCGACACGGTCCCCGGAACGGATGCGTATCCCCCGCACCCCT
>DASWYI010000011.1:0-36410 GCA_036405055.1 Brevundimonas sp. | reverse complement strand
CTGAGCTGGGAGCTTCCGGCCCGGTTGTGACCCCGGGACCAGCGACGCTGTTTAGCGCCTTGCCGGCGCGCCCCCGGCGGGAAGGTCGGGGCTTGCGTTCCCGATCCCCTGAACGGCGGTGGTTCCCTGCCATTCGCCCTTTATGCCGGACCTGTGCTCGCCTCGCGGAGGCTCGCTGCTTGAGGTCCGGCTGAGGGGCGCCCGTCGCTCGCCGTGTGGCGGCTCGCCTGTTGAGGCCGTAGCCTCGCGAGCCGGACGACGAGGATGGCTTGCCCCATCCCGCTCATCACGCTTCCGCCGCGACAGACACGCAAGGCCCTGCGCCCCTCCCATGCGACGGAACAGGGCAAAGCATAGGGGCGAACCCGACCAGGGCGCGTTCGACGCTGCCTCAAAAATTAAAGACGCGTCGGATCAGCGGGTTGGGAGGCTGAGCGCGCATAGTTGGGCGGCTGGATGCAGCATGTTTCACCTCCACACGCGCGAAGGCGCGAGGGGAGGACAGGCCGGCGCGATAGCGACGGTCAGGCGGGGGCGGCGCGGGCGTCAGCCGGTTCGGGCGCCAATCCCCTCTGACGGAGCCGCCCCCTCCTGGCTGCTGCGCAGCCTGTCCTCCCCATCGCCATGCGGCGACGGAGAGGTGAGATGGCGTCTGTCCTCCCCACCGGCCTTCGCCGATGGGGAGGTGAAAGGCCGTCCTAGTTCAGGTCGTAGCGGTCGTTGTTCATCACCTTGACCCAGGCGGCGATGAAGTCGGTCACGAACTTCGCGCCCGCGTCGGCCGAGGCATAGACCTCGGACAGGGCCCGCAGCTGGGAGTTGGAGCCGAACACCAGGTCGGTGCGGGTGGCGGTCCAGCGCTGTTCGCCGGTGACGCGGTCCGTGCCGACGAAGGTTTCGTCGCCCTCGCCGTCGACCTTCTTCCAGCCGGTCTTCATGTCCAGCAGATTGACGAAGAAGTCGTTGGTCAGCGTGCCCGGACGGTCGGTGAAGACGCCGTGCTTCGACCCGCCGTGGTTGGCGCCCAGCACCCGCAGGCCGCCGACCAGAACCGTCATCTGCGGCGCCGTCAGGCCGAGAAGCTGAGCGCGGTCGACCAGCAGTTCCTCGGTCGGGACGTTGAAGCGGACCTGCAGATAGTTGCGGAAGCCGTCGGCGCGCGGCTCCAGCACCGCGAAGCCCTCGACGTCGGTCTGGTCCTGCGACGCATCGGTACGGCCCGGGGTGAAGGGCACGGTCACCGAATGACCCGCCGCCTTCGCCGCCTTCTCGATGCCGACGGAGCCGCCGAGCACGATCAGGTCGGCGATGGAGACGGTGCGTTCGCCGTCGAAATCGCCCTTGATGGCCTCATAGACCTCCAGCACATGGGCCAGCTTCGCCGGCTGGTTGACGTCCCAGGACCGCTGGGGCTCCAGCCGCAGACGGCCGCCGTTGGCGCCGCCGCGATGGTCGGAGCCGCGATACGTCGCCGCCGAGGCCCAGGCCGTGGTAACCAGATCGGCGACCGACAGGGTCGAGGCGGCGATCTGCTCCTTCAGGGCGCTGATGTCGGCGGCCGTCAGGCCCGGGCCGGTGCGGGCGGGGATCGGATCCTGCCAGATCAGGTCTTCGGCCGGGACCTCGGGACCGAGGTAGCGGGCCTTGGGCCCCATGTCGCGGTGGCAAAGCTTGAACCAGGCGCGGGCGAACTGGTCAGCGAAATACGCCGGGTCAGCCCGGAAGGTCTCCATGATCGCGCGGTAGGCCGGGTCGATCTTGAAGGCCATGTCGGCGGTGGTCATCATCGTCGGCACGCGCTTGCCCGGCGTGTGGGCGGCGGGGGCCAGGGTTTCCGGCGGATTGCCCACGGGCTGCCATTGCTTGGCGCCGGCGGGGCTGCGGACCAGCTCGTATTCGTGGTCCAGCAGCATGTTGAAATAGGACATGTCCCAGGTGATCGGTGTGGGGGTCCAGGCGCCCTCGATGCCCGAGGTGATCGTATGATCGCCCATGCCGCTCTCGTGGCCCGACTGCCAGCCCATGCCCTGCTGGGCGATGTCGGCGCCCTCGGGCGACGCGCCGACCTTCTTCGCGTCACCTGCGCCGTGGGCCTTGCCGAAGGTGTGGCCGCCGGCGGTCAGGGCCGCGGTCTCCACGTCATCCATGCCCATGCGGGCGAAGGTCTCGCGGATGTCGCGGGCCGACTGAAGCGCCTCGGGCACGCCGCCGGGGCCTTCGGGGTTCACATAGATCAGGCCCATCTGGATGGCGGCCAGGGGGCTTTCCAGCACGGCGCCCTCGTCGGGGCGGATGCGGGTCTTGCTGGCCTCGTCGCCGACCCAGTTCTCTTCCGTGCCCCAATAGACGTCCTTCTCAGGCTCCCAGACGTCGGCGCGGCCGCCGCCGAAGCCGAAGACCGGCCCGCCCATGGACTCAATTGCGACATTGCCGGCCAGGATCATCAGGTCGGCCCAGCTGAGCTTCGAGCCGTATTTCTGCTTGATCGGCCACAGCAGGCGGCGCGCCTTGTCGAGGTTGCCGTTGTCCGGCCAGGAGTTCAGCGGGGCGAACCGCTGCTGCCCCGCGCCCGCGCCGCCGCGGCCGTCGCCGGTGCGGTAGGTGCCGGCCGAGTGCCAGGCCATGCGGATGAAGAAGGGGCCATAGTGGCCATAGTCCGCCGGCCACCAGGGCTGGCTGTCGGTCATCAGGGCGGTCAGGTCACGTTTCACCGCCGCGTAGTCCAGCGACTTGAAGGCCTCGGCGTAGTCAAAGCCGTCGCCCATCGGATCGCCGGACTTTCCCTGCTGGTGCAGGATGTCCATGGTCAGCTGATTGGGCCACCAGTCGCGGTTGGTGCGGCCGAGGAGTGAGCGCAGGGCGGCCGGCTCCTTCTTCGGGTCGTTGAGCGGGGTGGCGCCGGCGTTTCCGTCCATGACAGGCCTCTTGTTTTCAAGGGTTGTGGGCTGACCCTATTCCCCTGTCTGGCGTAAGGACAATCGATAAACTTTGCTGTTGGGAACAGGAAAATCTATGCTTGCTGCATAAGCGAAATCTATTCGCACGTGCGGAATTGCCGATTTGACTTTGGTGGGGCGAGAGGCCATCTGACGCCCACCGGCGACGCACTCCCCTGCGCCGCCGCTTTCATTTTCAATCGGAGAAGACCCCATGCTCGGCGTTGGCCAGAAGCTGCCTGACTTCAAGATCATCGGCGTGAAGCCCGGCTTCAACAGCCACGAGGAAAACGGCGTCTCGGCGTTCGAGCCCGTCACCAACGACAGCTTCCCGGGCCAGTGGAAGGTCATCTTCTTCTATCCGAAGGACTTCACCTTCGTCTGCCCGACCGAGATCGCCGCCTTCGCCCGTCTGGGCAAGGAATTCGCCGACCGCGACACCGTGGTTCTGGGCGGCTCGACCGACAACGAGTTCACCAAGCTGGCCTGGCGTCGCGACCACGGCGACCTGACCAGCCTGCCGATCTGGCAGTTCGCCGACAACGGCGGCAAGTTCGCCCGCGCCCTGGGCGTGCTGGATGAGGAAGAGGGCGTGGCCCTGCGCGCCACCTTCGTGGTCGATCCGCACAATGTCGTGCAGCACGTCTATGTCACCAACCTGAACGTCGGCCGCTCGCCGGAAGACACCCTGCGTGTCGTCGATGCGCTGCAAACCGACGAACTGTGCGCCTGCAACCGCCCGGTCGGCGGCGAGACGCTGGCGGCTTAAGCCGCCCGTGACGGGTGGCTGGTGACTGGTGGCTGGGCTTCGGCCGCCGCTATCGCCAGCCACCGACCACCCATAACCAGCCACCGAGATTTCCCATGTCCATCGACGCCCTGCGCGACCTCATGCCCGCCTATGCCAAGGACATCTCGCTGAACCTCGGGTCGCTGGCGTCCGAGACGGTGCTGAACGACCAGCAGAAGTGGGGCTGTTTCCTCGCCTCGGCCCATGCGGTCGGCGTGGCGCCGGTGGTGAAGCTGATAGAGGCGCAAGCCCGGACCGTGCTGACGCCCGAGGCGATGAACGCGGCCAAGGCGGCGGCGGCCATCATGGGCATGAACAACATCTACTACCGGTCGCTGCACCTGATGAAGAACCAGGAATATACGACCCTGCCGGCGCGTCTGCGGATGAACGTCATCGCCAATCCGGGCGTGACCAAGATGGACTTCGAGCTGTGGGCCGTGGCGGTGTCGGCCATCAACGGCTGCGGCGCCTGCATCGACGCCCACGAAGCCACCCTGCGCCAGCACGGCGTGCCGAACGTTCAGGTCCAGGCGGCGCTGCGCATCGGCGCCGTGGTCCATGCCGCCAGCCGCATCGCGGCCTCGGAAGCGGCGCTGGCGGGCTAGGCCTCGCCGTATTCCAGATAGCGGGTGAAGCGGCTGAAGCCCGCGCCCATCACGCCGTCGACGGCGTCGGCATAGGCGCCGAGGCCGGGGCCTTCAATCACCATGACCCAGGTGACCATCCAGCCGCTGTTCTCGCCGGGCCAGGTGACGGTGAAGTCGGCGCGCGTGGCCTTGCCGTTCAGCGGGCCGAACGGGGCGTTGAAGGCCAGATGATCCGGCTCGACGGCCAGAACCGTGGCGTGACGGAAGTCGGTTCCGTTCGGCAGTTTCTCGCACCAGCAGCCGCCGACCGTCATGTCGACGGTGATATTCTTCGCATCGCCGGAATAGCTGTGCGCGCCGTCCCACCAGTCGCCGACATGGCCCATGGCCGTCGCGATGTCGTCAGGCGTCGTCTCCATCGCCACAGAGTAGCGCAGGGTGAAGCTGTCGGCGGTGCGCGCGATCACCTCGGCCGAGGCGGGCATGGCGGCGAGCAGCAGGGCCGCGGCGGCGAGCAGGGTTTTCAGCATTGGATACGTCCTCCCGCCGCCATGGGGCGTCGGAAGCGCCCTGGCGTCAAGCGGGCTGGAAGGTCAGGGGCGCGCCCCAGAACTGGCTGACGAGGTCCGACTGAGGTCCCGGCTTGCCGGAGGTGAGGAAATCCCGGCGGCCCGAGCCGCCGAGATCGTATTCCGGGTGGCGGTCGAAATAGCGAGCCAGGGCCTCGGCCACGGCGGCGGGCTGGTGGATCACCGGCGTGCCTTCCGGCAGGGCGGCGGCGAACAGGGGGGCCACGATCTCATAGTGGGTGCAGCCGAGGATGGCCGTGTTCGGATGCCGGCCGATGCGGCGGCGGAGCGCATCCACGTGGTCCTCGACGACGACCTTCAGCTCCTCGGTCGGGGCGCCCAGCTCGATCAGGCCGGCGAGGCCCGGGCAGGGTTCGGAAAAGACGGCCAGATCCTCGCGCCGCTTGTCGATCTCGATCTCATAGACCCGGCTCATGGCCGTGGCGGCGGTGCAGAAGACGCCCAGCACGTCGATGGCCTCGATCTTGTCGCCGCGCCGCTCGGCCTCATAGGTCCAGGGCAGGCCGGTGGCCGCCTCGATGGTCGGGACGATGATGCCCAGCACATTCACCGGGCGGCCGTGGCGCGCGCGCGCCTCGGGCACCCAGGTCTGCTGCAGGCGGCGCAGCGCGATGGCGCTGGCGGTGTTGCAGGCGAGCACGATGACATTGGCGCCGGCTTCGAACAGCCGCTCGCAGCCCGCGCGGGTCAGATCGACGATCTCCTCGCCGCCGCGCCCGCCGTAGGGGGCGTTGGCCTGATCGGCCAGATAGACGAAGTCCCGGTCGGGGAACCGTCGTGTCAGTTCGCGGTGGACCGTCAGCCCGCCCACGCCGCTATCGAAAACGCCTATCGCCATGCGGGGCGCTTTAGCGGTCAGGGACCGCCCCGTCCAATGCTCAGATTACAATGCGTTCATGTGACAAGCGCCGTTATGGGCCTAGGGTGCCCTCGACAACAGCGGAACCATCGGAGCCTCCATGCACAGACGTCAGCTTCTCATCGGGGGCGGCAGCCTCCTGGCCCTCGCCGGCTGCGCTTCGGCGGGCGGCGCGATGCCCGGCGCTTCGGCGGACGAGGTCGCCATCGCCCGCGCGGTGCTGCCGGTGCAGACGCCGAAGGCCGAGCTGCTGCAGCCCTGGACCGGCCCCTACGGCGGCACGCCGCCCTGGGACCGCGTGACGGCGGCCAAGCTGAAGGAAGCCCTGCTGGAAGGCATCGAGCTGCAGCGGGCCGAGATCAACGCCATCGCCAACAATCCCGACGCCCCGACCTTCGCCAACACCATGGTCGCCTTCCAGCTGGCCGGCGCGCCGCTGGACCGCGCGGGCTCGATCTACGGCGTCATGACGTCCAACATCGGCACGGACGACTACAACGAGGTCGACACCGAGGTGTCGCCCCTGCTGTCGGCCGCCGGGGACGAGATCAGCTTCAACGACAAGCTCTTCCAGCGCGTCCGCGCCATCGCTGACGGCGCGGCGGCGGCCGGCCTGACGCCGGAACAGGTCCGCATCGTCACCCGCAGCCGCGACAGTTTCATCCGCAACGGCGCGGCGCTGGACGCCGCCGGCAAGGCGCGCCTGGGCGAGATCAACACCGCCCTGTCCAACGCCTTCACCAGTTTCAGCCAGAAGGTGGTGGCCGACGAGAACAGCTGGACCGTCATTGAGAACGAGGCCGGTCTGGCCGGCCTGCCGAACGACGCCAAGGCCGCCGCCGCCGGCGCCGCGCGCAGGCGGAATGTTCAGGGCTGGGCCATCGTCAACACCCGCTCCAGCGTCGATCCCTTCCTGTCGTTCGCCGACGACCGCGCCCTGCGCGAGAAGGTGTGGCGCAAATTCGTGGGCCGGGGCGACAACGGCGACGCCAACGACACCAATGCGGTGATCGCCGAGATCGTGCGCCTGCGTCACGAGCGGGCCCTGCTGCTGGGCTACCGCAACCACGCCGAGCTGCGCATGCAGGACACCATGGCCAAAACCCCAGCCGCGGCGATGAACCTGATGAACCGCGTCTGGGCCCCGGCCAGGGCGCGCGTCGCCGAGGAGGTGGCCGACATGCGCGCCATCGCCGGGCACGACATCGAGCCGTGGGACTATCTCTACTATGCGGAGAAGGTCCGTAAGGCGAAGTACGACCTCGATCAGAACCAGCTGAAGCCCTACTTCGAACTGAACAACGTCCGGGCCGGCAGCTTCTACATGGCCGAGCGGCTGTACGGCTTCACCTTCACCAAGCTGCCCAAGGGAACGGTGCCGGTCTTCCACGAGGACGTCACCGTCTATGAGGTCAAGGATCACGGCCGTTCGGTCGGGCTCTACTACACCGACGACTACGCCCGTCCGGGCAAGCGTTCGGGCGCGTGGATGACCACCTATCGCTCGCACTCGACCTATGCCGGCGACGACAATGTGCTGGGCTCGAACAACAACAACTTCATCAAGGCGGAAGGCGACGCGCCGGTCCTGATCTCGCTGGACGACGCCGAGACCATGTTCCACGAGTTCGGCCACGCCCTGCACGCGTTCAGCTCGACCGTGCACTATCCGGCCCTGGGCGGCACGCCGCGCGACTTCGTGGAGTATCCGTCGCAGGTGCACGAGCACTGGGTCCTGACCCGGCCGATCCTCGACGGCTATCTGAAGCACGTGGAGACCGGCCAATCGATGCCGCAGTCGCTGATCGACAAGATCGAGGCGGCGGCCACCTTCAACCAGGGCTACGCCACGGTCAGCTATCTGTCCTCGGCCCTGGTGGACATGGACCTGCACACCCAGGCCACGCCGCCGACCGACATCGACGCCTTCGAGCGGGAAAGCCTGGCGCGCTACGGCATGCCCAAGGAGATCGTGATGCGGCACCGCCTGCCGCAGTTCAATCACCTGTTCACGTCCGACGCCTATTCGGCCGGCTACTACAGCTATCTGTGGTCCGAGACGATGGACGCCGACACCTGGGCCTATTTCGAGGAGTCGGGCGACGTGTTCAATCCGGACATCGCCGGGCGCTTCAAGTCGATCATGCTGGCCCCGGGCGGCACCACCGACCGTGGCGAGGCCTATCGCCAGTTCCGCGGCCGCGATCCGGACGTGGCGGCCCTGCTGCGCGTGCGGGGTTTCCCGACCTCCTAGGTCGGGGCGCTAACGCTCGGCTCGCGGAGCCTCGCTGCTTGAGCGCGTTCTGATCTGTCTCCTCCCCATCGCTACGCGACGGGGGGGAGATGCCGCATCAGACGTCGATACGGGTGCGGCGAGCCTCGGCGTAGTCCTCGCGTGCGGCAGTGTGTTGAACGGAATCGAGCGCGCGAGTCGACAAACCGCCCCTTTTCGCTCATAAGCCGCCCCTTCCGGCGCAAGTGAACCCTGCGTCTCCACCGGGACGACCCCTGTTTCGACAGGACGAGCCCGGCGAGAACCCCCTGCCGACGTGATCGTCGCCAGGGGCCGTTGTCGTATGGAGCCGCTTCACACGCCAGCATGAGGTGTAGATGTTCGAGGCTCTGAACGAGCGGCTGACAGGGGTTTTCGACCGGATCACCGGTCGCGGCGCCCTGTCCGAAAAGGACGTGGCCGAGGCGATGCGCGAAGTCCGCGTGGCGCTGCTCGAGGCCGACGTCGCCCTGCCCGTCGTCAAGGACTTCATCGCCTTCGCTACCGAGAAGGCCACGGGCGAAGAGGTCATCCGCTCGGTCAAGCCCGCCGATCAGGTCATCAAGATCGTCTATGACGGCCTGGTCGAGATGCTGGGCGGCGACGAGCCCACGCCGATCAACCTGAACGCCACGCCGCCGGCCGTGATCCTGATGGCCGGCCTGCAGGGCTCGGGCAAGACCACGACCTCGGCCAAGCTGGCGCTGCGCCTGACGAAGTTCGACCGCAAGAAGGTCATGATGGCCTCGCTGGACACCCGTCGTCCGGCCGCCATGGAGCAGCTGGCCAAGCTGGGCGAGCAGATCGAGGTCGCCACCCTGCCGATCGTGGCGGGCGAGAGCGCGGTCCAGATCGCCAGGCGCGCCCTGTCGTCGGCGAAGCTTCAGGGCTTCGACGTTCTGATCCTCGACACCGCCGGCCGCATCACCCTGGACGAGGCCCTGATGGCCGAGGTGGCCGAGGTCGCCGCTGTGTCCAAGCCCGTCGAGACCCTGCTGGTCGCCGACAGCCTGACCGGTCAGGACGCGGTGCGGACGGCCAAGGCCTTCCACGAGCGTCTGCCCCTGACGGGTCTGGTCCTGACCCGCGCCGACGGCGACGGGCGCGGCGGGGCCATGCTGTCGATGCGGGCCGTCACCGGCCTGCCGATCAAATATCTGGGCGCCGGCGAAAAGGTCGATGCGCTGGACGTGTTCGACGCCCGCCGCGTGGCTGGCCGCATCCTGGGTCAGGGGGACATCGTCGCCCTGGTCGAGAAGGCGGCGCAGGAGCTGGACGCGTCCAAGGCCGAGGCCATGGCCCGCAAGCTGGCCAAGGGGCAGTTCGACCTGAACGACCTGGCCGCCCAGCTGCAGCAGATGAAGAAGATGGGCGGTCTTCAGGGCATCATGGGCATGCTGCCCGGCGTGGCCAAGATGAAGAACCAGATGGCCGACAGCGGCATCGACGACCGCATGATCGCCCGTCAGGAAGCCATCATCAGCTCGATGACCAAGGCCGAGCGCAAGAAGCCCGACCTGCTGAACGCCAGCCGCAAGAAGCGCGTCGCCGCCGGCGCCGGCGTCGAGGTGCAGGAGATCAACCGCCTACTGAAGCAGCACCGGCAGATGGCCGACATGGTCAAGTCGCTGTCGCGCGGCGGGCCGAAGAAGATGCAGCAGATGGCCGCCATGCTGGGCGGTCTCGGCGGCGGCGGAATGGGCGGGCCGGACATGGCGCGCCTGAAGGCCATGGGCGGCGGCAAGATGCCGGAGCCCAGCGCCGACGAATTGAAAGCCCTTCAGGACCGCATGGCGGGTCTGGGCGGCGGACAACTTCCGGGGGGCCTTCCGGGCCTGCCGGGCTTTCCTCCCAAGAAATAATCCGACTTAACGAAAGAGACTGAAAATGCTGAAGATTCGTCTGGCCCGCGGCGGCGCCAAGAAGCGCCCCTACTACTACATCGTCGTCGCCGACTCGCACGCTCCGCGCGACGGCAAGTTCATCGAGCGCGTCGGCAGCTACAACCCGATGCTGCCCAAGGACGGCGCCACCCCGCGCGTGACCCTGAAGGTCGAGCGCATCTCGGAATGGCTGGGCAAGGGCGCGCAGCCGACCGACCGCGTCGCGCGCTTCCTGTCGCAGGACGAGACCCTGGGCCAGAAGGTCAAGTGGACGCAGTCCAACAACCCGAACAAGGCCCAGCCGGGCAAGAAGGCCCAGGAGCGTCTGGCCGAGCGCGCCCAGCGCGAAGCCGACCGTCTGGAAGCCGAAGCCGCCGCCAAGGCCGAGGCCGCCGAAGCCGCCGCCCGCGCCAAGGAAGAAGCCGCCGCCGCCGCTGAAGCCGCCAAGAACGCTCCGGCTGCTGAAGAAGTGACCGAAGAAGCCCCGGCCGCTGAAGCCGCCGCGGAAGAGGCTCCGGCCGAAGCCGCCGTCGAGGAAGCCCCGGCTGCTGAAGCGACCGAAGAAGAGAAGACCGAGGCCTAATCCATGATCCTTCTCCCCTTGGGGGAGAAGGTGGGCCGCGATAGCGGCTCGGATGAGGGGTAAGTTGGCCGTGGAGCAGGATGGGCAAGGTTGAGCTGGATCAAACAGCCCCCTCATCCGTCTCGCTCCGCGAGCCACCTTCTCCCCCGAGGGGAGAAGGACAGATGACCGCCAGCAAACTCATCCTCGTCGGCCATGTCTCCGGCGGGTTCGGGGTGCGGGGCGAGGTGCGGATCCACACCTATACGGCCGACCCGATGGCTCTGACGGCCTATGGCCCGCTGCTGCGCGCCGACGGGAGCGTGGCCCTGACCGTGGTGTCCGCTCGCCCGACCAAGGACGGCGTGGTGGCGCGTGTGAAGGAGATCGCCACCAAGGAGCAGGCCGACGCCCTGCGGAACCTGAAGCTCCACGTGCCGCGCGAGCGCCTGCCGGAGCCGGACGAGGACGAATTCTATCTGACCGACCTGATCGGGCTGGAGTGCCGCGATCCGGCTGACGCCGTGATCGGCACGGTCAAGGCGGTGCAGAATTTCGGCGCCGACGACATTCTGGAGATCGTGCCCGCCGCCGGCGGACCGACCTGGTATCTGCCGTTCACGCGCGAGGCGGCGCCGGAGATCCACATCGCCGACGGCTGGCTGCGCGTCGTGCGGCCGAACGAGATCGAGGCGGACGGACCGGACGCGGCCTAGGCGTTGTCCTCGATCTCGGCGTCCGGGGCGTTCTTCTTCACCGAGGCGATGGCGTCCTTGGCCGCCGCCTTGGAGCTGTAGCCCTCGCTCGAAAGCATGACCTCGGAATTGTATTTGAAGCGGACACGGAACTCGCCCGCCTTGTCCTTGTAGATCTCGAACTTGTGCGCCATGGCGGCCTCCCGAGCCGCCGGGGTGGCGGCAGGGAAAGCGTCTCACGCGACGCAGCGGTGCGGAACCAGCGATCTGTCCGCCGCCGCACACAACGCCGTGAGCGTCAGAAGAAGGTCGATTCCTCGTCCTGCTTCGGCTGGGGCGCCTGACGCGGTTGCGGCGGGGTGGCGGGGGCCGCTCCCGGCGTCGCAGGCGCCGTGCCGGGCGCGGGCGTTCCGGTCGCCGGGGGCGCGGGCAGGGTCGGATAGGGCAGGCTGCCGTCCGGGCCGACATCGGGGATGATGGCGTCGGGCAGGCCCGGGGCGTTGGGGTCGGAACCCGGGGCGGCGACCCGGTCGGGGGCGTCCAGATCATCCCGGATGAAGGCCCAGGAGCGGGCGTCGGCGCAGGCGCAGGCCTTCAGGAAGCCGTCGCGGTCGCGCCAGATGATGAGCGGATAGCGGCTCTGCAGCCCGTTCTGCTGCAGCAGGCCCGACAGCTGGTCCACGAACTCGCGCCCGGCCTCGACCACGGCGGAGCGGGCGATGTTGCCGTCGGCCATGGGGATGCCCGCGGCGGTCCACTGACGCGCCGGGGTGGCGGTCCAGCGTTGGTAGAGCGTCCAGTCGCGGGTCAGCCACAGCTCGGCCACCGTGGCGCGCTCGGCGGCCGTGGACTGGGTCAGGCCCTCGCGGTCGGCGCGGGCGAAGACGATGATGCGGGCCTCGACGCCCCCGGCGCGCAGCTTGTCGATCTCCTCGCGCTCGTAGCGTTGCATGGCGGCGCTGTCGCGATAGCCGACGATATAGAGGGGCTGGCCGCCCCCGCCGGCGGACACCCAGGAGGCGCTGTCGAGCAGCTTCTGGATCTCGGCCTGGTTCTGGTCGATCAGGACCGGCTGGAAGCGGGCGTAGAAATTCCAGTAGGCCCAGTAGCCGCCGCCGGCGAGCAGCACGCCGATAAGGGCCGCGAGGGCCGACCAGACAAAGAACCGACGCATGGGGAGGCGCGCTCCAGCTTCACCGTTCGAACAAGGATAACGCTTATCACCGAAAAGCGTTGTCCCGAACATGTTTGCTCGGGCTGCCACTCGCGACGCGGTCGCTCGCTGCTTGAGCCCGGTTGGGCGAGCTGACGCCCGGCTCGCGGCTTGAGCTCGCCGGAGCTACTGCACGTAGCGCTTCACCACCGGAACGCGCGACAGGATCAGCGCCGACACGGTCGACAGGGTCACGGTCGCCAGCACGGTCCAGAGCCATTCGGTCGGACCCTTCGGGTGGAAGTGTTTGTGGATGCCGTAGAGGAACAGCATGTGCATCGCATACATGCCGAAGCTGTAGCGGCCGAGGATGTCGAGGTTCCAGCGGGCGAAGGGCCGGCCGTACCACGCCCGCGCGGTCAGGAAGGCGGCGGCGCCGACGAACAGGCTGGAGACGGTGAAGTCGATATAGGTCGGCCCGGTCGTCGCCAGCCACAGCCGCTCGGCCACATCGGTTGCGAGAAACACGGCGAAGGCGAGGGCGGCCCAGCGCAGGGGCACCGCCGGCTTGGTCACCGCGATCCACGCCCCGAGGGTGACGAAGATCAGGCCGAAGATCGGGCCGTTCCTCGGGTTCCACAGACGCTGGTTCAGGTCCAGCAGGCCGCTGTATGAGCCGAAGGCAAGGCCGCCGACGAAGACCGCGCCCGCGATCCCCAAAACGACCGGCCAGCTCAACCAGCGGCGCATGAGGGCGAGCGCGGCGATGCAGCTGAGCAGGGAGGGCAGATACCAGAGGTGGAAGCCCGAACCGCCGTTGATGAGCAGATCCTGCCACTGCTTCACCGTTTCCGGCCAGCTGTCGCGCACGACCAGATAGACCAGGGCCCAGACCAAGAAGAGGGGCGCGATCCGCTTCGTCGAGCGCCAGATCACGCGGGGATCGTCGATGCGCGCGCCGATGAAATATCCGCTGGCCATGAAGAACAGCGGCACCGCCCAGCGCGACAGACGGCCCGCCATCATCGAGATGTCGCCGCCCATCGTCGCCGTATGGATGCACACCACGGCGATGAAGGCGAACCAGCGGAACAGGTCGATGCCCGCGTGCCGGGGCTTTTCTGCCAACGGCTTCACGGGCGTGTCTGACGCTGTCGGCGCGGCGGCGGTCAAGCGCGTCCGTCAGGCCATCGTCGGGATGACGAAGCTGGAATCGGCGTGCTCCAGCTCGCTGTCGGGCCAGCGGGCAGTGACGGTCTTGGTCTTGGTCCAGAACCGCAGGCCTTCCATGCCGTGCTGGTTGATGTCGCCGAAGGCCGAGCGCTTCCAGCCGCCGAAGCTGTGATAGGCCACCGGCACCGGAATCGGCACATTGATGCCGACCATGCCGACGTTGACGCGGGCGGCGAAGTCGCGGGCCGCGCGGCCGTTCTGGGTGAAGATGGCGACGCCGTTGCCGTACTGGTGCTTTGACGGCAGGCTCAGCGCCTCCTCGAAGCTGGCGGCGCGGACGATCTGCAGCACGGGGCCGAAGATCTCTTCCTTGTAGGACTCCATGCCCGGCTTGACGTGATCGAACAGCGACGGACCGATGAAGAAGCCCTTCTCGTGGCCCTGAAGGCTGAAGCCGCGGCCGTCGACCACCAGCTCGGCGCCGTCCTTGACGCCCTGTTCGATCCAGCCGGCGACCTTGTCACGGTGGGTCGAGGTGACCACCGGGCCGTAGTGGGCCTCGGCGTCCGTCGAGACGCCGACGCGCAGGGTCTGCATCTCGGCCACCATCCGTTCGCGCAGTTCGTCGGCGGTCTTCTGACCGACCGGCACCACGACCGGCAGGGCCATGCAGCGCTCGCCGGCCGAGCCGAAGGCGGCGCCGGACAGGTCCTTGACCACCTGGTCCATGTCGGCGTCGGGCAGGACGATGCCGTGGTTCTTGGCCCCGCCCATGGCCTGGACCCGTTTCCCGTGGGCGGCGCCCAGCTGGTAGACATAGTGGGCGATGTCGGACGAGCCGACGAAGCTGACGGCGTGGACCTGAGGATGGGTCAGGATGGCGTCGACCGCCGCCTTGTCCCCGTGGACGACGTTCAGCACGCCGGCGGGCGCGCCCGCCTCCATCATCAGCTCGCCGAGGCGGACCGGCAGGGAGGGGTCACGCTCCGACGGCTTGAGCACGAAGGTGTTGCCGGCGGCGATGGCCATGCCGAACATCCACATCGGGATCATGCCGGGGAAGTTGAACGGGGTGATGCCCGCGACCACGCCCAGCGGCTGGCGCATGGAATAGACGTCGATGCCGGGACCGGCGCCCCAGGTGTATTCGCCCTTGAGCGCGTGGGGGATGCCGCAGGCGAACTCGATGACCTCAAGGCCGCGCTGGATGTCACCCTTAGCGTCGGCGATGACCTTGCCGTGCTCGGACGAGAGCAGCTCGGCCAGCGCGTTCATGTTGGCCTCGACCAGACGCTTGAACTCGAACATCACCCGCGCGCGGCGCTGGGGATTGGTCGAGGACCAGCCGTCGAAGGCGGCCTGGGCGGCCTGAACCGCGCGATCAACCTCGCCGACCGTGGCCAGCTGCACCCGCGCCTGAACCTCGCCGGTGTTCGGATTGAACACGTCGCCGAAACGGCCCGAGGCGCCGGTGAAGCTCGCGCCGTCGATGAAGTGGTTGATGTCGCGCATGGTCGGTCTTTCGTGAAAGCAAATCGACTGGTGGCGGGGGTGTAGCGCCGGGCCGGGACCTGCGCCAGTCCGTATCAGGTCAGGCCGGCGGCCAGATGCTCGCGCGCTTCGTCGGCCATCAGCATGGGGAAGAAGTGGTTGCTCCCCGCGAGGGTGCGGCTCTCGACGTGGCGCATGCCGAAGGCATGGTCGGGCACGAAGCAGGTGGTGTGGGTCTCGGCCTTCAGGATGCGCACGGGGACATGGATGCGAGCCAGCGCCATCCAGGGATTATGGGCCTGGGCGGCGTAGTTGGCGGCTTCCCATTGGGGCACGCAGGTCAGGGCCACGCCGTCGCCCTCGGCTGCGAAGCCGTCGGTAAGATAGTCGGTCAGCTGGGCGTCGGGCCAGCCCTTGAAGGCGCCGCGCCCGCGATAGGCGGTGAAGGCCGCCTCAAGGCTGTCGAACCGCGCGCGGCGTCGGGCCGCGTTCTGGGCCAGCGGGATCTTCCGCGCCGACAGACGCGTGACCGGCAGGTTCAGGGCCAGCACCGCCAGACGGCTCCAGATCACCGGGTCGAGAAGGGCCAGTTCGCGGACCTTGCCGGGCCGTTCGGCGGCGGCCAGCAGGCTGGAGGTCGCGCCCATGGAATGGCCGGCCATGACGACGGGCGGGCCGTTGATGGTGTCGAGCAGGGCGGTCAGGTCGTCGCGGTGGTCGTGCCAGTTGCGCTTCCACCCCGGCGGCGTCGGCAGGGCGCTGCGCCCATGCCCGCGCAGGTCCGGCGCCCAGATGCGGAACCGCCCGGCCAGCGGCGCCAGCAGGCTGCGGTAGGTCATGGCGTTGAAGCCGGTGGCGTGGACGAAGACCATGTCCACCGGCCGGTCGGGATCGCCGAAATCCAGCACCGCCATCTCGCCCGCGCCCCAGCGGTTGTCGACCGGGACGGTGAAGCGGCGCGGCTCCGCGGGGGCGGAGACTTTTGTCTTGCGGGGAGGCGTCACGCGGCGGCGCGGCAGGCGGGGCAGCGGCCGTGCGCCTCGATCGTCGTGCGCTCGATGGCGTAACCGGCGTGGGCGGCGGCGAGGGCCAGTCCCTCGGCCTCGGGCGGCGTGACCTCCTCCGTCGCGCCGCAGCAGTCGCAGATCAGGAAGGCCGCGGCGTGGGCCTTGTCCCCGCCGGTGCAGGCGACATAGGCGCTGATCGAGGCGATGCGGTGGGCCATGCCCTTGCGCTCGAGGAACTCCAGCGCGCGATAGACGGTGGGCGGCTTGGCGGCCTGGCCGTCGCCGCCGAAGCGGGCGATCAGATCATAGGCCTTCACCGGTTCGCCCGCCTCAAGCAGCAGCTCCAGCACCCGGCGGCGCGGGGCGGTCATGCGTTCGCCCTCGGCCACACAGCGGTCCTCGGCCCGGCCGAGCGCGCGGTCGACCGACGCCGGGGTCGGCTTGGGGTCGTGATGATCGTGATCGCAGCCTGCGCCCATGGCCGAGAGCTAATGGCTCGGGCGGTCCGCTGCAACCGCCACTGGTTGACTCTGTGTGATGTTATCTCATAACACTAACAGCCTGTTTCCTCGTCCGGTGTCGCCCATGTCCGCTCGTCTCGTCTCCCGCGCCCTGCTCCTCGCCGCCGCCAGCTGGCCGGTTCTGGCTGGCGCCGCCCTGGCCCAGCAGCAGACGCAGGCCCCGGAGAGCGAGGTCGACGAGATCATCGTCACCGGCTCGCCCTTCGGCGTCAGCGAACGGGCCGCCGTGATCGCGACGGATGTGGTGGACGAGGCGGCGCTGGCCGTCGCCCCCGCCGCGTCGCTGGGCGACCTGCTCAGCGGCCGGCCCGGCCTGCGCTCCACCGACTTCGCGCCGGGGGCCAGCCGACCGGTGATCCGGGGCCTGTCGGGGCCGCGGGTTCAGGTCCTGACCAACGGGATCGGACAGATCGACGCCAGCTCCGTCTCGCCCGACCACGCGGTGGCCACCGACCCGGCCGAGGCCAACCGCATCGAGATCGTTCGCGGTCCGGCGACCCTGACCTACGGCGGCTCTGCCATCGGCGGGGTGGTCAACATCATCGACGGCCGCATTCCGGAAGAGCAGCCCGAGGGCGGCGTGGACGGGGCGCTGTCGGTCCAGACATCCACGGTCGACAACGGACGCGGCGGCTTCGCCCGGCTGACGGTCGGCGCCGGCCCGTTCGTGTTCAGCCTGGACGGGGTGAAGCGGTCGTCGGACGACTATGACATCCCGGCGCCGGCGATCTCGCAGGCCCTGGCCGACGCCGAGGGCATCCCGCGCGGACCGGGCGGCAGCCAGCCGAACAGCTGGTCAGAGCTGGAGGCCTGGGGCGTGGGCGGCTCGCTGATCGGCGAGCGCGGCTACATCGGCGCGGCCTTCAAGCAGACGGACAGTGAATACGGCGTGGTCGCCGAGGACGGCGTCTTCATCCAGCTGCATCAGGACCGGCGCGACGTGCGCGGCGAGTATCGCTTCGAGACCGGCCCGTTCCAGGCGGTGCGCGGGTCCTATGGTCAGGCCGACTATACCCACACCGAGTTCGAGGATGTCGGCATGCCCGGCACCATCTTTGAATCCAGCGGCTGGGAAGCCCGGGCCGATCTGGTCCAGCGCGAAGTGAACGGCTGGAACGGCGCCTGGGGCGTCCAGAGCCTGTCGCGTGATTTCGAGGCCATCGGAGCGGAGGCCTTCGTGCCCGGCGTCGGCATCGAGGAGCACGGCGTCTACACCGTCCAGCGCTTCGACCGGGGCGGTCTCGGCTTCGAGGGCGGGCTGCGGTTCGACCAGAGGACGCTGAACGCGATTCCGCTGGGGACCACAACGCCGGTCGAGCGCAGGTTCAACAACTGGTCGGCCTCAGGCGCGGCCTTCTACAGACCGGCGCAGGGCTGGTTCCTGGGTCTGGGCGTGTCGCGGACCGAAAGGGCGCCGAGCGAGGTCGAGCTGTTCGCCGACGGCCTGCACGTGGCCACCGCCGCCTATGAAACCGGCGACGTCAATCTGGACAGCGAGGTGGTGACCACGATCGACGGCACCGTCCATGTGGCCCAGGGCCGGTTTTCGGGCGACTTGCATGTCTATGCCTCGCACTACGACGGCTTTATCGACGAGCGGCCGACGGGGATGGACTTCGTCGACGGGGCCGAGACCTTCCCCATCTTCGCCTTCGTCCAGACCGACGCCGATTTCCGGGGCTTCGAGATCGAGGGAGCGTACGACCTGTGGTCCGACGGCGACCGCAAGCTGACGCTGGAAGGCTCGGCCGACATGGTGCGGGCCGAGACCGATCTGGGGCCCGCGGCGCGCATTCCGCCGTGGTCGGTGACGACGAAGCTGAACTGGACCTCGACCCGCTATGACGCCGGGCTGGAGCTGCGGCACGTGGCGGAGCAGGACCGGCTGGCGGACTTCGAACTGCCCACCGACAGCTACACCCTGGTCAACGCCTCGGCGGCCTTCCGGCCGTTTTCTGACCGCAACGTCACCGTCTTCGCCGAGGCGCGGAATCTGACGGATCAGGAGGCGCGCGAGCACGTCTCGTTCCTGAAGGACATCGCGCCGCTGCCGGGCCGGAATCTTCGGGTGGGGGTCGCCTGGCGGTTCTGATTTCCCCCGTGGCCCGTCACGATGTGGTTAAGCCGCGCTCCGCAAGGTGACGCTGTTTGCCGCGCGGGAACCCATGGGCTAGAAGGCCCGACCTTCCATCGTTTTCAGAGCCTTTGCGTTCATGACCGACACCACCTCCGCCCAGACCGACTCCCTGACCGGTACGGTCCTGCTCTACAGCCAGCCCGAGCCGCTGAGCGCCGAAAACCACGGCAAGCTGGGCGCCAATCCGGTCGAGAATCCCTATGGCTTCGTCTCGACCACCCACGTCGTGCCGCTGACCGTGACCGAGTTCTCGCCGGCCGCCCTGTCGTATCCGGTGATCTTCGTCGGCGACGCGCGCCAGCCGGTGGCCGTCATGGGTTTGCGCCCGGGCGAGAACCTGTTCGTGGACGCCGCCGGGGCCTTCAAGGCCGAGGCCTACATCCCCGCCTACATCCGCCGCTATCCCTTCGTCTTCGCCAATGACGAGGTGCAGAAGCGCCTGATCCTGTGCGTCGACCGCGCCGCGCCCTTCATCGTCGAGGGCGGCGCCGCCCCGCTGTTCGAGAACGGCGAACCCAGCGCCTACACGCAACAGGCCATGGAGTTCTGCAACAATTTCGAAACCGAGCGCCAGCGCACGGACGCCTTTGTGCAGCTGATGAAGGATCTGGACCTGCTGGTCGTCCGCGAGGCCGTGTTCACGCCGCGCAACCCGGACGGCAGCGCCGGCCAGCCGCAGAAGATCGCGGAATACTTCGCCGTGTCGGAAGACAAGCTGAGGGAACTGCCGGCCGAGAAGCTGGTCGAGCTGCGCGACAACGGCGCCCTGGGCCAGATCTACGCCCACCTGGTGTCGCTGCTGGGCTGGGACCGCCTGATCGCCCTGGCCTTTGAGCGCGCGGCGAAGACGCCGACGGCCGCGAACGCCTGAATGTAAGGGAATAGGGCTTAGGGAGTAGGGCTTAGGGGTTGCCCCAGCCGTATCTTTCTAAGCCCTAAGCCCTACCGTCGCGCGAACACCGCACGGGTCAGGCACGAGAAGACCAGCCGGCCGCCCTCGTCGAGCAGGTCGTGCTGGGCGATGACGATGCCCTTGTCGTCGCCGACCGGGTCCTTGCCCATCACCGTCATGCGGCCGCGCAGCAGCTCGCCCGGCGGCGGATTGCGCATGAAGCGCAGACCATCGACGGCCAGCACCTTGGACTGGGCCCAGCCCGCGGCCTTGTCTGCGGCCAGACGGCTCCACAGGGCATAGGTCATGGCGTCGGGGGCGCCGTAGCTGACGTCCCAGCCCGGGGCGAAGCGCTCGACGAAGACGTCCATCGCCGCCTGATCGACGGCGCAGGCGCCCAGGGGCACGACCTCGCCCACGCCCAGATCCTCGAAATGGACGTGCAGCGGATCGCTCATCGAATCGATGTCCTCAAGGTTCTTCGGAGACGCGGACCAGCAGCTTGCCGTCATGGTCGCCGGTGAACAAGCGGTTCAGCGAGGTCACGGCGCCTTCCAGGCCGTTGTCGACGTGGACCTTCCACTGGACCTTGCCGGACGCCAGCCAGGGTCCGACCTCGGCCACGAACTCCTTGGCGCGCGGAGAATAGTCCATGACCAGGAAGCCCTGCACCGTCATGCGGTGGGTGATGAGGCGGCTGAGGTCCGGCGAGGGCGGGCGTTTGGTGGCGTTGTAGGCCGAGACCATGCCGCAGACGGCCATGCGGGCGTGGATGTTCAGGCGGTTCCACACCGCCACCATGATGTCGCCGCCGACGTTTTCGAAATTCAGGTCGATGCCCTTGGGCGCCAGACGGTCCAGCGCCTCGCCGACATCCTCGTTCTTGTAGTCGATTGCCGCGTCGAACCCGAGCTCCTGGGTCAGCCAGCGGCACTTGTCCGGGCCGCCGGCGATGCCGATGACATGGGCGCCCTTCTGCTTGGCGATCTGGCCGGCGATCGAGCCGACGGCCCCGGCGGCGGCGGAGACGACCATGACCTGACCCGGTTCGGGCCGCAGCACGTCGGTGACCCCGGCCCAGGCGGTCAGGCCCGTCATGCCCAGAACGGACATGTTGGCCGTCAGGGGCATGCCCGGGGCGCGGTGCACGCGGCTGACGCCCGTGTCCGGCACGACGCCATAGTCGGCCCAGCCGCCCATGGCGGTGGTGACCACGTCGCCGACGGCGAACTTCTCCGACTTCGATTCCTCGACCACGCCCAGCGTCAGGCCGCGCATGACCTCGCCCAGACCCACCGGCGGCAGATAGCCGACCGCGTCGTTCATCCAGGTGCGGTTGGTCGGATCCAGCGACAGATAGACGGTGCGGACCAGAACCTGACCGTCCTTGAGTTCCGGCACGACGGTCTCGACCAGCTCCAGATCGCCGTCCTGGATCAGCCCCTGCGGCCGCTGGCGCAGCACCCACTGACGATTGTTGCGGGCCATTTCATCTCTCCGGTCTGCTGTCTTGGGGCGTTTTCTTTGAGGACGCGCATCATGACGCCCCCGGCGGCCCTGTCGAGAGGGAACTAGCCCCGCCGCATCGCCCGGCCCAGAACACTGGCCGCGGCGTCGGGCGCCAGATCGTGGGCGATGGCGGTGCGGTACTGGCCGTCGGGGCCCATCAGATAGACGGTGAGCGAGTGGTTCATGGTGTAGTCCGGACCCTCGCCGACCTTCTTGTAATAGGCGCGGTAGGCGGTGGCGGCGGCGCGCACCTGTTCCGGCGTGCCGGTCAGGCCGATGACGCCTTTGGGGAAGCCGTCCGTGGACAGGTAGTCCTTCAGCGCCTGGGGGGTGTCGCGTTCGGGATCGACGCTGACGAACAGGACCTGGAGCCGGTCGCCGTCAGCGCCCATGGCGCGCTTGGTGGCGTCGATGGCGGCCAGGGTCGTCGGGCAGTAGTCGGGGCAGTAGGTGAAGCCGAAGAAGACCAGGGTCCACTTGCCGTTCAGGATTGTCTGGTCGACGGCGCGGCCGTCCTGATCCGTCAGCTGGAAGGGGCCGCCGGGCAGCCGGCCCTTGTCGTCGGTGACGCTGATGACGCCGCTGGAGGCCACGGGATCACGGCGGCCGACCATGACCAGGGTGGTGATGACGAGTGCGGCGGCGATGACGACGCAGGCGCCGGCGAAAAGCAGGACGGAACGGCGGGGCATGGGGGCGACTCCAGGCATTGCTGGGCGTGATCTGATCGGAAAACCGCTCACACTTTTCCGGATCACGCCTTGGTGTGAGCGGTCTATAAGGGCGTTGTGAGCGCGCATGAAGCTGAACCGTCGTCGCACCGCGACCTGAGTCCTGAAGTCCCGCTGCACGGCTGGCGCGATCTGCCGCGCCGGGGCCGGGGCCTGAGCCTGTCGACCCTGATCGTGATCCGCTGGCTGGCGGTGCTGGGCCAGACGGCGGCGATCCTGACGGCGTGGTTCGCCCTGCATTTCGACCTGCCGCTGTGGCCGTGCCTGCTGGTCATCATGACCAGCGTGGTGACCAATCTGATGGTCATGGGACGCCAACGACGCGCCGACGCGCGGTTGCCCGACGGGCGGCAGACCGCGACGCATCTGGGGTTCGACATCCTGCAGCTGGCGGCGCTGCTGTCCCTGACCGGGGGGCTGGAGAATCCGTTCAGCCTGCTGCTGGTGGCGCCGGTGACGATCGCGGCGGCGGCCCTGCCGCTGAGGCAGGCGATCGCGCTTGGCTTCATCGCCATGCTGGCGGTGGCGGCGCTGTTCTACTGGTCCATGCCGTTGCCCTGGAGCTTGGGCCAGACGCTGGACCTGCCGCCGTTGTATCGCTTCGGCATGGGGCTGGCGCTGGTGACGGGGGTTCTGTTCACCGCAGGCTACGCCTGGCGGGTGGCCGAGGACGCCGAGAAGCTGGAGCTGGCGCTGGCGACGACGCAGGACGTGCTGCAACGCGAGCAGCGGCTGGCGGCGCTGGGCGGGCTGGCGGCGGCGGCGGCGCATGAGCTGGGCACGCCGCTGGCGACCATTCAGGTGGTGGCCAAGGAGCTGCTGCGCGCGTCGCCCGCCGACAGCGGGGCCGGCGAGGACGCGGCCCTGATCCTGTCGCAGGCCGAGCGGTGCCGCGAGATTTTGAAGCGCCTGTCGCAGCAGCCGGAGGGGGGCGACGCCCTCTATGCCGACGTGGGGCTGAAGGCGCTGCTGGAGGAGGTGGTCGAGCCGCACCGGGGCTTTGACCTGAAGTTCGACGTGGTGGTCAGGACGGCGTCCGGCGCCCCCCCGCCCCGGGTCAAGCGCATGCCCGAGGTGATCCACGGCCTGTCGACCCTGGTGGAGAACGCCGCCGACTTCGCCGGATCGGCCGTGCGGGTGCAGGCGACGGTGGACGCCGGATGGATCGAGATCGAGGTGCTGGACGACGGGCCGGGCTTCGCCCCCGACATCCTGCCGCGTCTGGGCGAGCCCTATGTGACCAGCCGGCCGCAGGGCAAGGCGCGGCTGGCGCTGGCGGCCCAGATCGCCGCCGCAGCAAGGCCGCCGCGCATCGGCAAGAAGAGCAAGGATGCGCCGCCGCCGCCCGAGCCGATGGCCATCGCCCCCAGCCAGGGCGGCATGGGGCTGGGCTTCTTCATCGCCCGGACGCTGCTGGAACGGACCGGCGGCAAGGTGATCGTCGGCGCCGGCGACGGCGGCAAGGGCCAGCCGCGCGGCGCCCGGGTGATCGTGCGCTGGGCCCGTCCGGCGCTCGAAGTGTCGCAGGGGACGGACGGACCTTGACCGGGGCCGCGCGCGGGCCGACTTGACGCTGAAATAGCAAGGATCACTTGATGACCGACGTGGAATCCCGGATCGCGGCCCTGACCGACCGCAGCCTGCTTCTGGTGGACGACGACAATGCGCTGCGCACCCGGCTGGGGCGGGCGCTGGAGAGCCGGGGCTTCACGGTCGTGACCGCCGCCAGCGTGGCCGAGGCGGACGAGGCGCTGAAGACCTCGGCCCCCGCCTTCGCCGTGCTGGACATGCGGCTGGAGGACGGCAACGGCCTGAAGGTGGTCGAGGCCATCCGCGAGAAGCGAGAGGACGCCCGCATCGTCATGCTGACCGGCTACGGCGCCATCGCCACGGCGGTGGCGGCGGTGAAGGCCGGGGCGGTCGATTATCTGCAGAAACCCGCCGACGCCGACGACGTGGTCAAGGCCCTGCTGATGACCGGCGAGGCGCCGGAGCCGCCGGACAACCCCATGAGCGCCGACCGGGTGCGCTGGGAGCATATCCAGCGGGTCTATGAGCTGTGCGACCACAATGTCTCGGAAACCGCGCGGCGGCTGGGCATGCACCGGCGGACGCTGCAACGGATCCTGGCCAAGCGGGCGCCGCGGTAGGGAAGACGTGACTGGTGGCTGGTGGCTGGTGGCTGGTGGCTGGAAATCGGCCACGCCTGCTGGCCCCCGCGACCACCAGTCACCAGCCACCAATCACCCCTGCGCCCGCATCGCCCCCAGCCGCGCGAACGCCAGCGTGAGGGCCTTGCGCCGGGCCGGGGCCAGAGGGATCGTCGTCGAGTCCCGCACCACCGCGCCGCCGAAGGCATCCGCGACGATCAGGCCGCAGTCGTCGCCGATCAGCTCAGCTGGAAACTCGGGCGCGACGGCGAAGTAGAAGGCGTCGCAGAAGGGGCCGTATTCGCGCCATTTCTGGTCGCAGCGGTAGTCCTCGACCCCCGACTTCACCTCGCAGATGACGATGTCGCCGCGCGGGCCCAGGGCCATGACGTCGGCGCGGCGGCCGTTGGGCAGTCCGACCTCAAGCAGGGGCGCATAGCCCATGTCGACCAGCAGCCGCGCCACGCCGCGGGTGACGCCGAGCGTGGTCTCGGGCCGCGAGAAGACGAGGTCGATCTGGATCGCGGCTGCGGCCATGCGGCCTTATGTTCCGCCTCTGTTCCGGCGTCAACGACCGGTGTGGACCACCCGGCCGGTGCTCATGCCCAGGGCGCGGGCCCGGGCGATCAGGCGGGTGCGTTCGGCCTCGGACGCCGTCTGGCTGCGATGCCAGATCCACCAGTCGGACTTGTCCGGCAGGGCCAGGATGGCCCAGCTGTAGTCAGGGGCATGATCCCAGATCCAGTAATTCTGACCCGCCAGCCCGCCGAAGGAGAGGATGCCGGTCAGGGTGAAGCGCAGGCGCGCATTGGTCCCCGGATCGGTGACGCGGGCGTTGGCGCGCAGGGTCTCGACCACCCCGTCGGCGCGGCGGGTGCAGGTGACGACGATGCCGTAGCGGTTGGGGCGGCCCTGGCCGGTGAAGTCGATCTGGGCGCGGCTGCAGTCCTTCTGCGCGTCATTGGGACTGCGCACGATCTCGAACCAGCGGCCGTCGAAGCGGTCGAGGTCGACGTTCGCGGCCTGGGCGAAGGCCGGGGTTGAGACCGCGAGGGCCGCAAGGGTCGTCAGGATCAGTCGCTTCATCGAAATCTCCGTCAGGTCCGTCAGATACGTCTGGGGCGGGTCAGCGGTTGCGCGCCCGCCACTGGTCCCGCGTCTGGCCCCATTTGTCGACCGGGGCATCCTGGAAGGGTGGCGGCAGGCGGGTGGGGCCGAGATTGGTGGAGCCGAGGCGTTCGGCCAGCCTTTGCGACGGGCCGTTGTCCGGGTCGATGCAGTGGATGACATCGGGCCAGTCCAGAACGTCGAAGGCGTAGTCGATGGTGGCGATCCCCGCCTCGACGCCGAGCCCCCGGCCCTGCGCGTCCGGATGCAGGCCCCAGCCCACCTCATTGCCCGGCCAGCCCAGCGGCCGCCACGGCCCGATCCTGCCCAGCCACTGGCCGGTGTCCTTGTCGATCAGCGAGAACATGCCGATGCCCGTCAGGCTCCAGGCCCCGGCCATGGTCATGAAGCCGCGCCAGGCGGCCTCGGGCGGCTGGACCCCGCCGAGGAAGCGCGACGCCTCGGGGTCGGCCATCATCTCGGCCCAGCGCGGAAAGTCGGCCATGGCCGGCGGGCGCAGGATCAGGCGGGCGGTTTCAAGGATCGGTCCCGTCACAGCAGATACTCCCGCTCAAGCACATAGTCGCTGCCGTGGGCCGACAGGACACTGGAATAGAGGCCGAAGCGGTCGATGCGGATCGGCGGCGAGCGCAGCAGATTGTGGCCGGTGATCCAGGCGCCGACCCGGTCCGGATGGGTCTGGGGCTTCAGATAGGCCAGGGTCAGGTGCGGACGGTAGTCGCGGCGCTCAACGGTTATCCCGGCGCGCTCGGCGGCGGACTTGCAGCGGCCGGCGAGGACGTTCAGCCGCTCGTTCGGCTCGACCCCGGCCCAGATGGCATGGGTGCGGTGGCCGTCGCCGAAGGCGCCGACGCCGCTGAGCGTGATGTCGAACGGCCCGCCGCCGGCGCGGCTGAGCTCGGCGGCCAGATCATCGGCCGCGCGCTCGTTGACCTCGCCGTAGAAGGCCAGGGTGACGTGCAGCTGATCCGCCGTGCGCCACTTCGCCCCCGGCAGGCCGGTCTGGCGTCGTTTCAGGGTTTCGGCGACGTCGTCAGGGACTGACAGGGCAGTGAACAGGCGCAGCATGCGACCGAAGGTAGCGGAGGCAACCGGCCCTCGATAGTCCGGTTTCCCTTGCAGCGCGGGCAGCCCCGCACGATATTTGCGCAACGACCGGGCGTTCGCCCCGGCCAAGGGAGAAAGAAATCGCCATGAGCGACTTCAACAACGGATATTCGCGGCCCATGTCGCAGACCGCCGACATGGCGGTCGATGCGGGCCTGCGGGCCTTCATGCTGGGCGTCTACAACAAGCTGGCGCTGGGCCTCGTCGTGGCCGGCGCCCTGGCCTGGGTGGTCGGCAACGTGCCGGAGGTGCAGCAGTATTTCTACGCGCCCGGAGCGGACGGACGCCTGACTGTGTCGCCGGTCGCCATGGCCGTGCAGTGGGCGCCGCTGGTGCTGATCTTCGGCTCCATGTTCTTCATGAAGCGGCCCAGCCCGGTCGGGACCAACCTGCTCTACTGGGCCGTGGTCGCCACGATGGGCGCGTCGCTGGGCTGGATTTTCATCGTCTATCCCAATGTCTACGCGACCTTCTTCGTCACCGCCGCCGCCTTCGGGGGCCTCAGCCTCTACGGCTACACGACCAAGCGGGATCTGGGGCCGATCGGCAGCTTCCTCATCATGGGCGTGATCGGTCTGGTCATCGCCTCGGTGGTGAACATGTTCCTGGGCTCGGGCACGCTCGACCTCGTCATCTCGGCCGTCGGCGTGCTGCTGTTCTCGGGGCTGATCGCCTTCGACACCCAGCGGCTGAAGATGACCTACTATGCGCTGGGCGGCGACCAGGCCGGCATGAGCGTGGCCACCAGCTACGGCGCGCTGAACCTGTTCATCAACTTCGTGAACCTGTTCCTGTTCCTGCTGCGCTTCATGGGCGGCAACCGGAACTAGGGCTCAAGCAGCGAGGCCCCGCGGGCCGAGCGATAGCGCACTGACAAGAAGGCCCCGGTGGAGACGCCGGGGCCTTTTTTGATCCTCACCCGCGCAGCGGGGGAGGGGGACCATCCAAAGGATGGTGGAGAGGGCGACGGCGAACACCGGCGGATGCGGCCGCCCCCTCCACCGCTTCGCGGTCCCCCTCCCCCGTTCGCTTTGCTCCGGGGGAGGATTTCACTCCACCACCGTGAAGCGGCGGCTGTCGAAGACGCGCAGAACCTGGGCCAGGTCGCGGCCGCGTTTCAGCATCTGGCCGCCCTCGCCGACGACGGCCCACTGGCCCTGGCGGTTCTGGAGCGCCGGGCGTTTTTCGATGCGATAGAGGGGCGCGTCGCCGGCGCGGCGGAAGACGGCGAATTCGGCCACGTCCTTCCCGCCCACCATGGCGTAGTCGCGCCATTCGCCCGCCGCCACCATCCGCCCGTAGACGCGCAGGATCAGGTCCAGCTCGCGCCGGTCGAAGAAGACCGGGCCGGAGGAAGGTTCGGAGACGCCGGGATCGAGGCTCATCGTCCGGTCAGGTTACGCCAGTCGCGCCGAAACGCCAGCGGCGCTGTGCACGACCGTGTCGCCCGAACGCCGCTCCGCCAGAAAAAACAACTCGACACGAAATGGTCCCGTTTCCGCCCATCGCCCGCCTGTATGCGCACGGACAAGGGACCCATCGGCTCGTCGGAGTTCGGAGCGATCCCGGATCCTGAACAGCCCCCCCAGCCCCCCTGGATTTCTCCATTCGGGCTCCGGCGGGCCGATGCTTCCTCCAAAGCGAGACGCCCGTCCTGCCACCCCTCCCCCCTCCGGCAAGGCGGGCGTTTTGCTGTCCGGGGGTCAGCAGGGCGGATTCAATACATCCCGTCACCCTCGGGGGTGACGGGCAGAAAAATCGCTACAGGGTGATCGTGACCGTCTCGCCGCCGCGGGTGACGATGATCTCGACCGGGTCGGTGCGGGCCTCAAGGGCGGCGGCGAGCGCCCGGATGTCGGAGACGGGCGCGCCGGCCACGGCGGTGACGATGTCGCCCGCGACCAGACCGGCCGAGGCGGCGAGCGAGCCGCCCTCGACAGCCGTGACGACGACGGTGGTCGATCCCTCGTTCTCGGCGTGCATGCCGTCGCGGAAGCCGGCGCCGAAGGCCTGGAGCGCGGCGGGGCCGAGGTCGATGCCGGCGGGGCCGGGCGCCTCGACGGTGAAGGCGGTGGTGCGTTCCTCGCCGCCGCGCAGATAGACGACCTCGAGCCGGGCGCCGGGCTGGGCGATGCCGACGCTGGCCAGAACCGAACCGGCGTTGGAAACGGGGCGGCCGCCGATGCGGGTGATGACGTCCTCGCGCTGCAGACCGGCCGCCTCGGCGGGCGAGCCGGGGGCCACGTCGTCGACCACGGCGCCGCGCACGATGCCGAGCCCCAGGGCGCGGGCGCGCTCCGGATTCAGCGAACCCAGGATGGCGCCGCTGCGGCCGCGCCGGACCTCGCCGTTGGCGCGCAGCTGGCCCACGACATACATCATGATGCGGGTCGGCACGGCGAAGGCGATGCCGTCGTTGCCGCCGCCGCCGCCCGACAGGATCGAGGTGTTGATGCCGATCAGCCGGCCCCGGCTGTCCAGCAGAGGTCCGCCAGAGTTGCCCGAGTTCACCGCGGCGTCGGTCTGGATGTAGTCCTCGACCCGGTCGCCGAGGCCCGACCGGCCGAGACCCGAGATCACGCCCATGGTCAGGGTCTGGTCCAGGCCCAGCGGATAGCCGACCGCGAAGGCCAGGTCGCCGGTGCGCAGGGTGTCGGAATCGACCACCTCGACCTGCGACAGGCGCGGGGCCTCGATGCGCAGGACGGCGATGTCGGTGGCCTTGTCGGCGCCGATCAGGACGGCGTCGACCAGGCGGCCGTCGGTCATATCGACGGTGAATTTCGAGCCGTTCTCAACCACGTGGTGGTTGGTGACGACGATGCCCTCGCGGGCGTCGATGATGACGCCCGAGCCGGAAGCCATGGGCTTGGGCTCGTTATCGCCGGACGAGGGGCCGCGCGAGGAGCCGAGCGTGGTCACCTGCACCACCGCCGGCAGCGACCGCTCCAGCCCCGTGGCGAAGGTGAAGACGCCGCGCCGGGCGTCATAGGGCACGGGCGGCTGGGTCTGGGCCGAGGTCTGTCCCGCCAGACCGAGAAGGGCCGAAGCCGCCACGGCCGCCAGCAGCGCCGTCTTGCCGAACCGAATGCTCATACGCGTGATCCCCTGAGAGATACGGACCCTAGCGCGAGAAACGGAGGCTGACGATAGTCCCCGGCTTCGCGTCATCAATCGTCATGCTTCCCCCGTGGCGGCGCATGATGGCGCGGACGAACGGCAGGCCCATGCCGTGGCTTTCCGGGGCCTCCGCGTCCGGCGCCGGCACAGCGCCCATGCCCGGCCCCTGATCCGCCACCGACAGAACCGCGCCGTCCCCGTCCGGGACCGCCCGGATCAGGATGCGGCCGCCCCCCGGCGAGAATTTCACCGCATTGTCCACCAGGTTCGACACCGCCCGCTGCATCAGCGAACGGACGCCCAGCGCCGAGACGGCCTCGCCCTCCCAGCGGATGTCCACGCCGCGCGCCTCGGCCAGGGGCTCGTAGAGGTCGCAAGCCGCCGCCGCCAGCTCGTCCAGCCGCACGGTCTCGAAGGCCCAGGCCTCGCCGTCGCGCAGCGTCATGGCCTCGTTCATGGCCCGGGTCAGCTGGCGCAGGTCGGCCTCGGCCTCGCCCGCCAGCCGCGCCTGTTCCGCCGGGTCGGACGCCTCCGCCAGCCCCGCCATCCGCGCCGTGGCCCGGGCCAGAGGGGTGCGGAAGTCGTGCGCCAGCTGGTCCGAGGAATCGCGCAGCCAGCTGAGCAGCTCCTGCAGCCGGTCCAGGGTCTGGTTCACCTGCACGGTCAGTTCGGTCAGTTCGGGCGCCACGCCGACCTCCGGCGCGCGGCGCGAGAAGTCGCCGACGGCGGCGCGGTCCAGGGTCTGGCTGACCTCGCGCAGGGCCGTGGTCAGGCGGCGGCGGGCCAGAAGCGCGGCGGTCAGGCCGCTGGCCAGCACCAGGGCCGCGATCAGGACCGTCAGCAGCACGGCCCGGCCCATGGCCTCGCCCGAGCGGTCCACGATGCGGCCGACGATGATGTCGAGCGCGCCGGTGCGGCGATGCACGGTGATGACCTCGACATCGCGGCCCGCGCACAGCTCGCCCTTGTCCAGATGCACGCGATAAACGTCGTCGCCGAGGCGCGGCAGGCGCTCGGCCCGGGCGGTCTCCAGCGCCGCGAGGCCCGCGGGCTTGCCGACGGGCGCGCGGATGTAGCGGACCCCGGCCCCGCCCCGGCCGGTGCGGCATGTCTCCTCAAGCGTCCGCGCCTCGCGCGTCGGCCCGGCCTGGAACACCGACAGCCAGGCCGACAGATAGGCGGCGTCGGCGGCGGTCAGGGTCTCGGCGGTCAGGTCCGCCTCGTCGCCCAGCTTGGCCACCATGGCGGTGTAGTCGCCGAGCGCGGCGATCGCGGCCTCTTCCTGCTGGTCCTCGCGCACGGCCTGACCGGTCAGGATCAGGGAGCCGGTCAGGGCCGCCGCCGCCAGCACGGCGATCAGGGCCGAAACCTGGGTGGTGGTGCGCCGCCCCAGCCAGGCGCGGAAGGACCGGAAGGGGCCGCTCATCGTCAGCCGCCTCTTGGCTCAGAAGAATTGGCCAGATCGCGGAAGATCAGGCTCTGGCTGCGAGCCGAGACGATCAGGGGGTGCAGGTCGTCCGGCAGCTCGGGGCACTGTTCCTTCAGGCGGCGGCGCAGGGCGCTGATGCGGGCGTCGATGATGTTGACGAAATTGTCGGGCAGGAATTTCCACTCCACCCAGCACCTGTCCCACAGCATGGTCTTGGTAACCGGCTGGCCGCGCGCGGTCATCAGCTCGGCCACGATGGCGAACTCCAGCGGCGACAGGTCAATGGTGCGCGACCCACCCTCGCCGGTGTCCAGCTTCAGCGTCCGCGCCCCGGGCGACAGGCGGAACGGGCCGTTCAGCACATCGGCGCCGGCGGGGCGGGCGCGGCGGGCCGCGCGGCGCAGCTGGGCCGCGATCCGGGCCAGAAGCTCCTCGTCGCCCACCGGCTTGGACAGATAGTCGTCGGCGCCGCCCATCAGCCCCTCGACCTTCTGACGCTCGCCGCCCAGCGCGGTCAGCATCAGCACGGGCGCATCCGTGGACGGACCATCGGCGGCGCGGATGCGTTTCAGCGTCTCCAGCCCGTCCAGACCCTTGGTCAGGCGGTCGAGGATGAGGATGTCATAGGGTTCGCGCGACGCCGCCTCCAGCGCCGCCTCCCCGGTCTCGACCCGGTCGACGCGTTCGAACCCGGCCTTCAGCAGGCGTCCCGCGACGTGTTCGGAAAGGGCCGGCTCGTCCTCGAGCAACAGGGCGCTGCGTCCGGCGAAGACCTCGGTCAGCTGGGCGAAGGGATCCTCGCCCGCATCCTTCACATCGTTCGCCATCCAGCCTCGCTCCCTCAATCAGGACGATACGGCGTTGAAGCGGAATGACAATGCTCAACGACCGTCGTCGCGCCGTGTTTAGGGCGCTGCGCCAGTGATAGGGTCTGATGATTCCTGATCCGCGTTCAGCGTGTTAGCGTGACGGCTTCAATCCGCCGGGAGACCCCGATGTCCGTCGCCGCCCTCGCCATGACCCTCGCCCTCGTCCTCGATCCGGCGGGCGCCGTCGATCCCGCCTCGCCCGAAGGGCAGGCCGTGCTGGTCCCGGTCAATGCGACGTTCGCCGCCCTGGCCGCCAACGACGGCGCGTTGATCCGGCCCCATGTGGACACCAGCGGCAAGATCACGGCCGTGGTCATGAACCCGGACGGAACCTCGCGCATCGGCGGCCCCAGCTGGGAGCGGTTCATCGGCGGGCTTCAGCCCGGCCCCGAACGGCTGGAGGAGATCATGGTCGATCCGGTCATCGCCATCGACGGCGACGTGGCCATGGTCTGGGGCGAGTACATCTTCCGCATCGACGGCGAGATCAGCCATTGCGGCGTCGATCACTTCGACCTGGTCCGCCGCGACGGCGCCTGGAAGATCGTCAACCTGACCTGGACCCAGCGCCAGACCGGCTGTGAAGAGATCGCGGCGCGGATCGCGGCTCAGTAGCGGGCCCTTCTCCCCTCGGGGGAGAAGGTGGCAGGCGAAGCCTGACGGATGAGGGGGCTGGTCCAGCTCGCTCATCGTCAGAAAGCCAGATTGGAATCAGGCATCCCCCTCATCCGGTCGCTCACGCGACCACCTTCTCCCCCGGAGGGGAGAAGGACTGGGGGATCAGAACGCAGACTGACCCGTGATCGCGCGGCCGAGGATCAGCGCGTGGACGTCGTGCGCGCCCTCATAGGTGTTGACCGTCTCGAGGTTCATGGCGTGGCGCATGACGTGCATTTCGCCGGTGATGCCGGCGCCGCCGTGCATGTCGCGGGCTTCCCGGGCGATAGCCAGGGCCTTGCCGCAGTTGTTGCGCTTCATCATCGAGATGGCCTCGGGCACCCAGGCGCCCTGGTCCAGCAGGCGGCCGACGGCCAGCGCGCCCTCGAAGCCGAGGAAGATCTCGGTCTGCATGTCGGCCAGTTTCTTCTGCACCAGCTGGCGCGACGACAGGGGCCGGCCGAACAGCATGCGCTCGGACACATAGTCCCGGGTCAGGTGGAAGCAGGCCTCGGCCGCGCCCATGGCGCCCCAGGAAATGCCGTAACGCGCCTTGTTCAGGCAGGAGAACGGCCCGCGCAGACCCTTCACGCCCGGCAGCAGATTGGCCTCGGGCACGAAGACATCGTTCAGGCCGATGTCGCCGGTGATCGACGCCCGCAGACTCAGCTTGTCGCCGATCTTGTCGGTGGTGAAGCCGTCCATGCCGCGTTCGACGATGAAGCCCCGGATCACGTCATCCAGCTTGGCCCAGACAATGGCGAGGTCCGAAATCGGGCTGTTGGTGATCCAGTATTTGGCGCCGTTCAGGCGATAGCCGCCGTCCACCGCCACGGCCTTCGTCTTCATCGAGGCCGGGTCGGAGCCGCCGTCCGCCTCGGTCAGGCCGAAGCACCCGACCAGTTCGCCGCGCGCCATGCGCGGCAGGAAGCGCATCTTCTGCTCCTCCGAGCCGAAGGCGTAGATCGGATACATGGCCAGGGACGACTGCACCGACATGGCCGAGCGGTAGCCCGAATCGACCGCCTCGATCTCGCGCGCGATCAGGCCGTAGGCCACGTGGCTGACGCCCGCGCCGCCGTATTGTTCGGGCAGGGTGGCGCCGAGGAAGCCCATCTCGCCCATCTCGGTCATGATCGAGCGGTCGAACGTCTCGTCGCGGAAGGCCTCGACGATGCGGGGCAGCAGGCGTTCGCGGGCATAGGCGCGGGCCGCTTCCTGGATCATCCGCTCGTCGTCGGTCAGACGGCCGGTCAGGTCCAGCGGGTCGTCCCAGCGGAAGGTCTTCTGAGGCGTGGTTCCGTCGGCCATGTGCGTCATTCCCGGATGGTCTTTTGCGGGCGCGGCGATCGGCCCCCTGTTCTGGCGCGCGGTTTAGTCCAGAATGGCCGCGTCGGGTAGAGGGAGCGCCCGACGCCGGTTATGATGGGGCCCATGATCCGCACGATGCACCGCCTGTTCGTCGAACACCCGCGCCAGGTCGAGGAAACCTATTTCGAGCACATGGCCGCTTCGTCGCGGTTCGGCTTCCGCCTGCTGAAGCTGGCCGGCTGCGCCTTCCTGCATGCGCTCGTGCCGGGGGTGCACAAGGCGACGGTGTCGAAAGCCGTCTGCTGCATGGCCGAGGAAATGGACGGCCGCGCGAAAGAAGCGCGCGAGTGCCGCATGCGGGATGCGGGCGTGTGGGACCCGGGGCTTTGATGGCGGCGGGTGGCTGGCGGCTGGTGGCTGGAGCGACGGCGCGATCCGTGAACGGCGCGGCTTGACCCATGACGCCTGACGACAAGCACGGCCTGCCAACCACCAGCCACCAGCCACCAGCCGCCTCTTCCGGCCCCCTTTCCGGCATTCGCGTCCTCGACCTCTCCCGCGTGCTGGCCGGGCCGTGGGCGACGCAGCTGCTGGCCGATCTGGGGGCCGAGGTCATCAAGGTCGAGCGGCCGGGCGTCGGCGACGACACCCGCCTGTGGGGGCCGCCCTTCACGACCAGGGCTGACGGATCGCGCGGCGACGCCGCCTATTTCCTCTGCGCCAACCGGGGCAAGAAGTCGGTCGAGCTGGACATGGCGACGCCCGAGGGCGCCGCGATGGTCCGCGAACTGGCGAAAACCTGCGACGTGGTGGTCGAGAACTTCAAGACCGGGGGCCTGAAGAAGTACGGGCTGGATCATGCCTCGCTGGCGGCGATCAACCCCCGGCTGGTCTATTGCTCGATCACCGGCTTCGGTCAGGACGGGCCGGACGCCCATCGTGCCGGCTATGACTACATGATCCAGGCCATGGGCGGGCTGATGTCCATCACCGGCCAGCCCGACGGCGCGCCCGGCGCCGAGCCGATGAAGGTGGGGGTGGCGGTCGTCGATCTGTTCACCGGCCTCTATGCCTCCAACGCCATCATGGCCGCCCTGCTGCATGCGCGGGCGACCGGCGAGGGTCAGGCCATCGACATCGCCCTGTTCGACGTTCAGGCGGCCATGCTGGCCAATCAGGCGACCAACTTCTTCGTATCCGGCAAGGCGCCGACCCGCATGGGCAACGCCCACCCGAACCTTGCGCCGTACCAGCCCTTTCCGTGTACGGACGGCATGGTGGTCATCGCCGTCGGCAATGACGGACAATACCGGGCGCTGTGTGAGGCGCTGGGCGTCGCGGCCATGGGGACCGAGGCCCGGTTCGCCACCAACGCCGCCCGCATCGAGCATCGCGCGGCCCTGTCCGCCGAGCTGTCGGCCCTGACCGCCGGCCATTCCATGAAGGCCCTGATGGGTCTGCTGGAGGCGGCGGGCGTCCCCTGCGGCCCCGTCAACACCGTGGATCAGGTCTTCGATGAGCCCCAGGCCATCCATCGCAGCCTCGTCGTCGAACAGACCCGCCCCGACCTGACCGGCCCGGTCCGCACGGTGGCTTCCCCCATCCGCATGTCGAAAACCCCCGTCGCCTACGACCTGCCACCGCCCGCTCTGGGGGCGGATACGGATGATGTGCTGGGCGGGCTGAAGTCCTAGCGACTACATTCTCCGCTCATCCCCGCGAAGGCGGGGACCCAGTCCTGTTATTGAGACGCCCGTGTTTCTGGATAGGCGATGGCGGTAACTGGCGCCGCTGCATCGCCCAAAGAACTGGGTCCCCGCCTTCGCGGGGATGAGCGGATGAAAGGACGGCTTACAGGTCTAGCAGCGCCCGTTGCGGGTCTTCCAGCAGCTCCTTGACGCGCACCAGGAAGGTCACGGCTTCCTTGCCATCGACGATACGGTGGTCGTAGCTGAGGGCCAGGTACATCATCGGGCGGATCTTCACCTCGCCGTTCACGGCCATCGGGCGCTGGACGATGTTGTGCATCCCCAGGATGCCCGACTGCGGTGCGTTCAGGATCGGCGTCGACATCAGCGAGCCGTAGGTGCCGCCGTTGGTGATGGTGAAGGTGCCGCCCTGAAGCTGGTCCAGCGTCAGCGATCCGTCACGCGCGGCCTTGCCCAGATCGGCGATGCCCTTCTCGATACCCGCCAGCGACAGCATGTCCGCATCGCGCAGCACCGGCACGACCAGCCCCTTGTCGGTGCCGACGGCGACGCCGATGTCGTAGTGGTTCTTGTAGATGATGTCGGTGCCATCGATCTCGGCGTTGACCGCCGGGATCTCCTTCAGGGCCGCGACGACGGCCTTGGTGAAGAAGCTCATGAAGCCGAGCTTCACGCCGTGGCGCTTCTCGAACACGTCCTTGTACTGGGTCCGCAGGGCCATGACGTTGGTCATGTCCACCTCGTTGAAGGTCGTCAGCTGGGCGGCGGTGTTCTGGGATTCCTTCAGCCGGCGCGCGATGGTCTGGCGCAGGCGGGTCATCTTCACCCGCTCCTCGCGCTCGTGGATCGCACGCGGCGCGGCCGGCGCCGACGGTGCGGCGGCCGGGGCCTTGGCGCGGGCTTCCAGCGCGGCCAGGGCGTCGCCCTTGGTGACGCGGCCGTCCTTGCCGCTGCCGGGGATCGAGGCGGGGTCCAGGTTGTTCTCGGCGGCCACGCGCTGGACGGCCGGCGACAGGTGCGGCGCGGCGCCCGAAGGCGCGATCTGGGCCGAACCGGCGTTGGCTGGGGCGGCGGCCGGAGCCGGAGCGGCGGCGCCCGAGGCCGAGATCGAGCCGATCTGCTGGTTCGGGGTCACGGTC